>JALYLV010000006.1 GCA_030774035.1 Actinomycetota bacterium | reverse complement strand
GCCCCGCACAACGTTGGAGGTCCCACCCATGCAGCTGATGCACGAGTTCAACGATGACACCGAGGACCTCGCGCGGGCGGTCGTGGCGTACGCCCGGACCCGGATTGCGAGCCCGCAACCGCTGGATCGGCCGGTCCCCGCGGCGCAGCTCAACGAGCGGGTCGGGGCGACGATCACACCCGACGGCATCGGCTGGGAGGAAGCCCTGCGGATCTGGTCCGATGTCCTCGCCCCGGCCACGATCTCGACGGACCATCCTGCGTTCCTAGCGTTCGTTCCGGGCGCACCAACAAGGGCAAGCATCCTGTTCGACCTGGTGCTCAGCGCCTCGTCGACATACGGCGGAAGCTGGCTCGAAGGGGCGGGCGCCGTATGGGCTGAGAACCAGACCCTCCGGTGGCTCGCCGATCTCGTGGGGCTTCCCACAACCGCCGGTGGATGCTTCGTCTCGGGTGGGACGGCTGGGAACCTGTCCGCGCTCGTCGCCGCCCGCCACCGAGCTTCGTCCCTTCGAGCGGATCGCCCTGCCCGGTGGAAGTTAGCGGCCTCGGATGCCGCTCACTCCTCGGTGGCCTCAGCGGCGGCCGTTATGGATGCAGATCTGATCGAGGTCCCACACGATGAACGGGGACGGCTGACGGGCGACCGATTGGCCGAGACGCTCGACGCCACGGACGTCGCCGGCCTCTTCGCGGTCGTGGCGAGCGCGGGATCGACAAACGCGGGCGTCGTGGACGACCTAGCCGCGGTGGCCGATGTGTGTGAAGGGCGCGGTATCTGGTTGCACGTCGACGGCGCGTACGGCGGCGCCGCGCTCTTGGCTCCCTCTGCCCGTCACCGCTTCCAGGGCATCGATCGAGCGGATTCGTTCATCGTCGACCCGCACAAGTGGCTCTTCGCGCCGTTCGACGCCTGCGCCCTTATCTATCGAGATCCCGCGATCGCGCGGGAGGCCCATCGACAGGAAGCCTCCTACCTCGAAGCGCTGAACGCGGGATCGGATTGGAACGCGAGCGACTACGCCCATCACCTGACTCGGCGGGCGCGTGGCCTGCCGCTGTGGTTCTCGCTCGCGACCTACGGAACCGAGGCGTATACGGCCGCCGTCGAGCAGGTCTTGTCCCTCACCCGCGAGGCGGCCAGCGAGGTCCGGCGCCGCGATGAGCTCGAGCTCATCATGGAACCCGAGCTCTCGGTCGTGCTCTTCCGGCGGCTCGGTTGGGAACCCGATGATTACGAGACCTGGTGGAAGCGTCTCCTGGACGCGCAGATCGGCTTCGTGCAACCGACGTCGTGGGAAGGCGAGAAAGTCGCGCGGCTGTGTTTCCTGAATCCGAGAACGACCATCGACCACGTGCGCGCGATCCTCGGCACGATGGCGTGAGGGAAGAGGTCGAGCTCAGCGGACCAAGAGCACCGGGCACGTCGCGTGATGGACGACCTTGTTCGCCACGCCACCCAGCACCAGGCTCTTCCACTCGGTCATCCCCCGAGTGCCCATCACGATCAGGTCGGCGTGTGAGACGTTCGCGACATCGACGATCTGCTCGGGCGTGTCGCCGGGGCTGACCCGCCGGATCTCGCCGGCTGCCTCGACCCCGGCCTTGCGGAAGATCTCGAGCACGCCGTTCACCAGCTCATCGGCCGATGTCGCCGGCCCCAGGTCCACGTCGCTCCCTTCGAACCGGCCGTGCTCGCGGACGTGAACGACGGTGACCGAGGACCCGTATCTGCCCGCCAGGTCCACGGCGACGGGCACGGCCTTCCCGCCCTGAGCTGAACCGTCCACCGCCACCAAGATGTGTTCGAACATCGGACTCCGTCTCAGACGATGACAGGATCGGCCTGGACTGCCGGCCGCGCAGCCGCGACCAGCTGGGGCCTGATCTTCGCGAAGTATGCCACCGCGACGCCGAACCCGATCCCTACAGGAGCAAGCCACGCCTGCCACCGGATCCATGTCTGGCGGGGCTGACCCGCGGCCTCCCACGTCGAGACCGGATGACTCGCGGCGTCGATCGCACCCCAGATGGGGAACGCGACGATCACGAACACCACGAGGATTACCCCGAGTGCCGTGGACGACTCGGGCCAGCCGACCAACTTCAGGCCCGAGGCGAGCAACACGAACACGAGCGCGGGCCGGATAACTCCGTCTGGTGCCTTCGACGACATCCGGGCTCCGAGGTACACGGCCGGCACCGCACCGATGAGGATCGAGGCCGTGAGGCCGAGCTTGAAGTCGCCGACGATGATGTGGGCGAGCGCAGCGGAGGTGACCAGCGGGATCGCCTGCACGAGGTCGGTGCCCACGAGCTCGGCGCCCCGCAATTCAGGGTAGGACAGCATCAGCAAGATGATGATGATCGAGCCCGACCCCACCGAGGTAAGACCGACGAGCGTTCCGCCGATAGCGCCGATGAGGATCGTCGGGATGATCTTGACGGCGATGCGAATGCCCGGCGTGTGGACCGCCTCCCCTTTCGCCCGGCGCTCGGCCGAACGTTTGCCCTGCAACCATGACTTGAACACCATGGCTGCGGCGGCCAGCATCAGTGTCGCGCCGAGCAGGTTCTTCGTCGTGTTCTGGATCGCGTCCTGGTTGCCGGTAGCGTTGAGCAGGAACACTGCCGCGAACGCCGTGGGGATCGAACCCATGCAGAGCCATCGGACAAGCTCCCATCGAACCGTGCGCCGCCGGACGTGAACACCGCCTCCGACCGGCTTCATCACCATCGCCGCGATCAGGTCGCTGGAGACAGCCGTCGACGGGATGATGTGGAAGAAGATGACGAGGATCGGTGTCATGAGCGCGCCACCGCCCATGCCGGTCAGACCGACCGTGAACCCGACCAGGGCGCCCGCGATGACGATCGCCCATTGGATATCGAGGTGCACGGGGAACTTCCTTCTTTCCGGCTTCTTTCCGGGTTAGCCCCCGAGGAGGGTCGAGAGCTGCGCGACCCTCGCGAACGGGTTCGGGAGGATGAAGATCGCGAGCAACGCTACCATCGCGATCGCCACGACCGCCGTGACGAGCCACGGCGATCGAAGCGCCGATTCGTCGGCGGCAGGCTGGAAGACCATCTGCTTCGGTATCGCGAAGTAGTACCCCACGCTCACGACCGAGTTGATCAACATCGCGACCGCGAGCCAGACGCCGAGCGAGCCCCCGCGATCGATCGCCGCGCGGAAGATCAGGATCTTCGCCCAGAACCCACCGGTGGGCGGCACACCGGCCAGCGAGATCATGAACAGCGTCATCCCGACACCAAGCAGCGGCGCTCGACGCACGAGTCCGGCGAAGTCGGCGATCCGCAGACCAGGTGAGCGCCGAGCGACCGCAATCGTCACCGCGTAGGCACCGAGATTCATGATTCCGTAGATCAGGATGTAGGCAACGGCCGCCGAGAACGCGGACTGATTCGCGGTGGCGTTGCTCGTCACGAGCGCGAACGGCAGCAGGATGTATCCGGCCTGCGCGATCCCCGAGTACGCGAGCAGTCGGACGACCTGGGTCTGTTTGAGCGCGATCAGGTTGCCGAGCGACATCGTCACGATCGACATCAGCGCGAAGAGCGGCACCCAGAACGCCGACTGGTGGATGAACGCGACGAACATCAGCTGCAGCAGCCCGGCGAACCCGGCGGCGTTGGACGCCGTCGCCAGGAAGGCGGCCACCGGCACCGGCGAGCCCTCGTACGTGTCCGGCGCCCAGAACTGGAACGGGAACGCCGACACCTTGAACGCGAACCCCGCGACCACGAACAGGATCGATGCCAGCGCGAGCGTTTCCTTCCCACCGGTCAACGCAGCCAGGCTCGTCGCGATACCGGCCAACCGGGTGGTGCCGGTCAGGCCGTAGATCATGCTCATCCCGTACAACATGACCGCGGTCGAGAGCACGCCGATGAGGAAGAACTTCAAGCCCGCCTCGTTCGAACGAACATCGGACTTTCGGAACGCTGCCATCAAGAACCCGGGCGCAGACACCAGCTCGAGCGAGATGAACAGCATCAGGATGTCGCGTGACGACGGCATCAGCAGGCATCCGAGGAAGGACGTCAAGAGCAAGAAGTAGTACTCGCCCTGGTAGAAGCCGCCCTCGCGGAAATATCGGAGCGAGACCGCGAGCACGACCATCGCGACGACCAGGAAGAACACCTTGAACAGCAGCGCGAAGTTGTCGACCACGAACACGCCGCCGAACGTCGAGCGCGAGGGGCCGCCGATCAGCGTGAGGGTGGCGATCAACGCCGCGATCACGCCGAGCAGTCCGACCGGCATCGCCAGCCACTTCCGCTTGCCGGGCAGGAAGACGTCGACGATCAGCACGAGAACGATGGTGCCCGACAGGATCATCTCGGGCAGGATCGCGTGCAGGTCTATCGCTTGACTCATCACGCTCCGAACAAGTGCGTCAGGGTCTGCACCGCGTTGTCGGTGACGCCGAACACGAGCCGCGGGAACACGCCGAGCGCGACCACGATGACGAGCAGCGGCACCCAGGCAACCCACTCGACCGCCATCGTGTCGCCGAGCGTCGAATCTCTCCACTTGTCGGGCAGCACACCCATGTTCACCCGTTGGATCATCCACAGGAAGTAGCCGGCGGTCAGGATCGTGCCCACGCCGCCGGCGACCATGAACCCGCGGAAGAGCGCGACGTTGAGGCCCGCGCCGGGGCTGTAGGAGGACAGCAGCGCCATGACCTCCCCCCAGAAGCCCGCGAGCCCCGGCAAGCCGAGCGATGCGATCGATACGAAGATGAAGATGCCGGCGAGCTTCGGAAGCTTCTGGAGCATGCCGCCGCCGATCTCGGCGATCTCGCGCGTGTGGTAGCGGTCGTAGATCGAGCCGACGCAGAAGAAGAGCATGCCGGTGATGACACCGTGCGCGACCATGCCGAAGATCGCCGCCTGGATCCCGATCGTCGTCAGCGTCGCGATACCGAGCATCACGAAGCCCATGTGCCCCACCGAGGAGAAGGCGATCAACCGTTTCAGGTCCTTCTGGGCGAGGCACGCGAGCGCGGCGTAGACGATGCCGATCACGGCGAGCAAGCCGATCCACGGCGCGTAGACGCGGGCAGCATCCGGCAGCATCGGCAGCGCGATCCTGATGAACCCGTAGGTGCCCATCTTCAACATGACGCCGGCCAGCAGGACCGAGCCGATCGTGGGGGCTTCCGTGTGGGCGTCGGGGAGCCACGTGTGGAACGGCCACATCGGAACCTTGATCGCGAACCCGAGCGCGACCGCCCCGAAGGCGAGCAGCTGGAACGAATGGCCGAACCCGCCCGCCGAACCGAAGCTCTGCAACACGACCATGTCGAACGTGTGCGGCTCCGGTCCTCGGAAGTACATGGCGAGGAAGCCCAGCAACATGAACACCGACCCGAACAGCGTGTACAGGAAGAACTTGATCGAGGCGTACTCGCGGTTCGACGAGCCCCAGATCCCGATCAGGAAGTACATCGGGACTAGGACCATCTCCCAGAACACGAAGAACAGGATGAGGTCGAAGGCGATGAACGTCCCCGCCATGCCCGTCTCGAGCAGCAGCATCAACGCCAGGAACGCCTTCGTTCGGCCGGGGCTCGGCACGTATCGCCACGTGTAGATCGCGCATAGGAACGAGAGCAGGAACGTGAGGACGTACAGCGGGAGCGAGATGCCGTCGATCCCCACGTGGTAGCGAGCGCCGAGCGCCGTGATCCAGCTGACGTCGAGCTGGAACTGGAGACCGTCGTGCGGCCCGTAGTCGAATCCGATGGCGATGGCGATGGCGACCACGAGCGCCGCGCCGGTGAACACGATGCCGAGGCCGCGGATCAGGAGCTCCTTCTCCTTCGGCATGAAGACGATCACGAGCGCGCCAAGGATCGGCAGCAGCGTGGCGATCGTGATTGCCGAGTTCTGCCAGGTCATCGAGCCCTCACTCTCCCTCTCACGAAACCTTGATGAAGACGATGGTCAGCGCGATGACGCCGACGAAGAGGCCGACCGCGTACCACTGCACGTTGCCGGATTGGATGTACTTCAGTAGGCCGCCAGCCTCCCCGGCTGTCTCCCCCACCCCGTTCACGAAGCCGTCGATGATCATGCGATCGATCCACGCGACCACGCGCGACAGGCCGCGCGCCAAGGCGGCGGTCCCGTTCACGGCTCCGTCGAGGACGTTCTGGTTGAACCAGTTGACCCCCGCGGACAGCTGGTCGCGCACGGGGTAGATGATCGCGGTCATATAGAAGGAGTCGATGAAGAAGCGGTTCTGCAAGACGTTCCACATCGGCCCGAGGGCTGGCTGCAAGGGGTCGGTCGCGGTGCGCTCGCGGTAGGTGACCAGGGCCAGATAGATCCCGCCCAAAGCGGCGATCGTGCCGACGAGCGCGATCCAGGGCACGAACGTGATCGTCTCCGGTGCCTCGAAGAACACCCATTTGAAGAACGGTGCGTGAAGCACCGGCGCTGCGCCGAGGAACCCCACGACTACGGTCGCACCGGCAAGGGCCACGAGCGGTCCGGTCATGGTCGGCGGGGACTCGTGCGGGTGGCCGTGTCCCTCGTACGCGCCGAAGAACGTGAGCCGCACCATACGCGCCGTATAGAAAGCGGTCAGGGCGGCAGTCACGAGCATCGCGGCGAATAGCCACACGTGCTCGTGATACGCGGCGACCAGGAGCTCGTCCTTCGACCAGAACCCGGCGAGCGGCACCACGCCGGCAAGCGCGAGGGATCCGATGAGGAACGTCCAGAACGTGGTGGGCATGTACTTCTTCAGCCCGCCCATGTCGCTCATGTTGTTCGAGTGGATCGCGTGGATGACCGAGCCCGCACCCAGGAAGAGCAGGGCCTTGAAGAACGCGTGCGTGAACAGGTGGAAGAAGGCGCCGTTGCGCCCCGCGGGACCGGTCCCCATCGCCGCCACCATGTAGGCGAGCTGGCTCAACGTCGAGTACGCGAGCACGCGCTTGATGTCGTTCTGAACCAGCGCGAGCACAGCGGCTCCCAACATCGTGATCGTCCCGATGATCGCCACGAACTGCAGGACCCACGGATCTGCGTTGATGAAGATCGTGTACATCCGCCCCACGAGATAGACGCCGGCGGCAACCATCGTGGCCGCGTGGATCAGGGCCGACACGGGTGTCGGCCCCGCCATCGCGTCGGGGAGCCACACATGCAGCGGGAACTGCGCCGACTTGCCGATCGCGCCGCCGAAGATCAGCAACGCCGCGCCCGCGACCAGGGCGCTCGAGAGCTCGTGGTTCTTCACCAGCTCGGACACGTGCGAGATGTTCGACGTCGTGAACCCTGTTGCGGCGATCAGCGCGAAGATGCCGAACATGAACGGCACGTCACCGATCCGCGTGGTGATGAACGCCTTGATCGCGGCGTTCGAGTTCTCCTTCTCCTCCCACCAGTGACCGATCAACAGGTAGGAGCAGACGCCCATGATCTCCCACCCGACGAGGAGCTGGATGAGGTTGGGGGCGATGATGACGTCCAGCATTGCCCCCGTGAACAGTGAGAGCACCACGTAGAACCAGGTGAACCGCTTGTCGCCTTCCATGTAGCCGAGCGAATACACCTGCACGCAGAGCGAAACGGTCGTGACGACGACGAGCATGACCGCGGCCAGCCCGTCGATGTATTGGCCCGCTTCCACGCGAAGCGGGCCGACCGTGAACCACGAGACCTGACTGGTGTAGACCCCGCCGCCCTGCACGAAGTGCCACAGCGTGCCCAGGGAGAGAACGAAGCCCGCCCCGATCGCGGCGATGCCGTAGACGGCTCCCTTCCCCGGGGTGCGGCTCCCGAAGAACAGGATCAGCACGGCGGCAACGAACGGCAGCAGAGCGATGATCCACGCGTATCGGAGCACCCCGGCCGCGGCTACCACTTGAGGAGGTTCACCTCGTCGACGTTGATGTTGCCCCGGTTGCGGAAGAGCAGGATCACGATCGCCAGGCCGATGCCGACCTCCGCGGCCGCCACCGCGATCACGAACAACGCGAAGACCTGTCCGTTCACGTCCCTCAGTGCGGCGGAGAACCCGACCAGGTTGACGTTCACGGCGTTCAGCATCAACTCGATCGCCATGAGTACCATGACGGCGTTGCGGCGGGCGAGGACGCCGTAGACGCCCGCCGAGAACAGGACGGCCGAGAAGAACAGGACGAGCGGCAGGCGGATCACGGCGACGCGTCCTTCCTCGCGAGCACGATCGCGCCGATCAGCGCCGCGAGCAGCAGGAACGAGATGGCCTCGAAGGGCAGGATGTAGTCGTGGAAGATCGCGTCCCCGACGATGCCGGTCGTTCCCTGGAAGGTTGCGACGTGCTCGGCGTCTCCCAACGGGAACGCGTTCTGCACGAGGTAGACCAAACCGACGAAGATGCCGGCTCCGACGACAGCGGCCAGGGGGCGCTGGCGATTGTCGAGCAGCTCGCGACCGATCGGCGCTTTCGTGAGCATCAGCCCGAACAGGAACAAGATCACGATCGCACCGACGTAGATGATGATCTGGACCCACGCGGTGAACTCGGCGCCCAGCACCAGGTAGACACCGCCGACCGAAGCGAGGGTGATCACCAGGTACAGGGCCGCGTGGACGACGTTGCGCGCGGTAACCACGGCGATCGCACTGACCGATCCGACGAACGCCATGACGGCGAACGCGTACTCCTGTGCCGTCACGAGGCCTCCGCGATCGGTTCGGCACCGGCTTCGATCGCCGGTGGAGGCAAGACCGTGTACGTCCAGTCCTCGAGTTTCTCCTTCTCGTGGGTGAGCAGATCGATCTCGTACTCGGCGTACTCGAACTCCGGGCTCCAGAAGAGCGCATCGAAGGGACAGACCTCGACGCAGATGCCGCAGTACATGCAGAGCGCGTAGTCGATCGCGAACCGGTCGAGGATCTTCGCGGAGCGGGCCTTGCCACCTGCGGCCGGGTCGTGCGACTCCTTGTGGGCGTCGATGTAGATGCACCAATCCGGGCACTCGCGCGAGCACTTGTAGCAGACGGTGCAGTTCGCTTCCTTGAGCGCGATGACGCCGCGTGTACGAGCGGGAAGGTCGGGCTTGACGTGCGGATACTGCTGCGTTATCGCCGGCTTCAGCATCGCCTGCATCGTGACGGCGAGGCCCTTGACCAGCCCCTGGCCCACGCCTGTCTCCGGCTGGTCCTTCTTCTCCGCCTTGTTCTTCGCCAACGTCCTGTCCCCCTCTACTTGACCGCGACCTTGACGAATCCGACCACCAGGATCTGCACGAGCGCGAGCGGGATCAGCAGGAGCCACGAGAAGCGCTGGAGCTGATCCTCACGCATCCGCGGGAAGGTCGCCCGCAGCCACACGATGACGAACGATAACGCGCCGATCTTGCCGAGCGCCATCAGGGGGCCCGGGATGAATGCCAACCACGGCAGGGGCTGGTAGCCGCCCAGATACAGGGTCGCCGCGATGCCGGAGAGCGCCACGATGCCCCCGTACTCCGCCAGTAGGAAGAACGCGAACTTGAGCCCCGTGTACTCGGTATAAGCGCCGAAGATGATCTCCGAGTCGGCGACCGGCATATCGAACGGCGGCCGGGTGAGCTCGGCGAGCGAGGCCACCATGAAGATCAGGAACCCGATGATCTGGGGCCCGACGAACCAGTAATGCTGCTGCGCCTCGGCGATGCCGACGAGCGACAGCGTCCCGGCCTGCATCACGATCGCGGCGGCGGCCAGGATCAGCGGCAGCTCATACGCGATCAGCTGGGCTGCCGCCCGCAGGGCTCCGATCAGCGAGAACTTGTTCGCGCTCGACCAGCCCGCCATCAGCACCCCGATCACCGAGACGCTCGACATCGCAACGACGAAGAAGATGCCGACGTCGAGGTTCAGCGCGAACACGGTGCCGCCGAACGGCAGAACCACGAGGATCGCGATGTAGGGGATCATCGCGACCGCCGGCGCCAGAGAGAACACGCTGCTGTCCGCGGCGGCCGGCACGATGTCTTCCTTCTGGATGAACTTCACGCCGTCGGCGACGAGTTGCGCCCACCCGTGGAACGAACCGGCCTCCATGGGACCCAGGCGCGACTGCATATGGGCGAGCACCTTGTGCTCCATGTAGCCGATCCCCAGCGGGACGATGAGGAAGAAGAGCATCACTGCAACCGTCTTGATGAGCAGCACGATCCACAGGTTCTGGGACCACGAGTCGACGATGGAGGTCCCGGTTCCCGCGATCACTCCTCTTCCTCCTCTTCACCCTCGACGGCGCCGGGCCACGGCTTGGCCTCACGGCTCATCAAGGGGAAGTCCTTGCGGAGGGGGTGGCCTTCGAAGGGTTCGGAAAGCAGCAGCTTCACGGGCTGGGGATGACCCTCGAACGTGATGCCGAACATCTCGGCGGTCTCGCGCTCGTGCCAGTTCGACGTCGGGAACAGGTCCGAGACGGTGGGGCAGACCGGGTTCTCGTGCGGCAGCTTCACCTTCACCCGGATGTTGTGGTGGTGCGTTGTGGAGAACAGATGTGTGATGACCTCGAACCCCGACTCCTCGCCCCAGTCGACACCGCCCGTGAAGTCGCAGTAGTCGCAGGCGAGCTCGGGCTCGTCTCGAAGGAACGTGATGAGCTCGCGGTACCGCCCGACCGTGACCGTGGCGACCGCGTGGCCGTGCTGGTCGGAGAAGTCGGTGATGTCGTCGCCGAACTGCGCGCGCAGCCGGGCTCCGACCTCCTCAGGATCGAGCCGGCGTGACGTGCTTGCCACTGAACTTCTCCTGGATGTCCTCGTCGCGGATCTTCTCCTGCAGCCGGATGATGCCGTGCAGGAGCGCCTCTGGCCGGGGTGGGCACCCGGGAACGTACACGTCGATCGGGACGATCTGGTCGACTCCCTTGGTCACTGAGTACGAATCCCAATACGGTCCGCCGCAGTTCGAGCAGGAGCCGAACGAGATGACGTACTTCGGCTCCGGCATCTGGTCGTAGACCCGCTTCAGCGCGGGGGCCATCTTGTCCGTGAGGGTGCCGGCCACGACCAAGAGGTCGGCCTGCCGCGGGCCGTGCGCGAAGGGGATCACGCCCAGGCGGATGAAGTCGTTCTTCGAGGTGGAGGCGGCGATGAACTCGATCGCACAGCACGCGAGCCCGAAGTTCATGACCCACAGCGAATAGCGGCGGCCCCAGTTCAGGATGAACTTCACCGGTTGGACCCTTGGCAGCGCGGTCTTCTCGGTGATCAGGCCCACGTGAGGACCCCCTTCTTCCAGGCGTAGAGCAGGCCCACCGCCAAGATCCCGATGAAGATCGCCATCTCGACGACGGCGGCGTACCCGAGCTTTTCGAAGACCCGCGCCCAGGGGAACAAGAAGACGCTCTCGACGTCGAAGATCACGAACAGGAACCCGAACACGTAGTAGCGGATCTGGCTCTGGGACCAGTTCTCCCCCACGGGATCGATGCCGCATTCGTAGGTGCTCATCTTGCTCTTGCTGGGATGCCGGGGCGCGACCAGTCGAGCGGTTCCGAACGCCACCGCGACCAAGAGGCCTCCGGCAACGACGACCGCGAGAACCACACCGTAGGACGAGTAGTAATCAGGCACGCTTGTGAACGCCTTCCCGGGCTGTTCCGGCGCGGATTCTAGCAGCAGCCGTCATGCGGACCGTGCCCCGCAACGCACGGCGAGGAAGGCTGCGAGCTGGGTCAATGCATGCCGGGCCGGCCCTTCAGGCAGGCGACCCGCCAGGCCGGTCGCGCGGGCGACTTCGCTCGCGACGGCTCGACGCGAGTGCTCGATCGCATCGCTCGAGCGAACGAGCTCGAGCGCGCGGTCCAGGGTCTTCCCGTCGGGAGCTCCTCGCTCCAACAGGTGCGCCAGCTCCTCGCGATCCGGCCCCGCGTTGAGGGCGCGGAGCACGGGAAGCGTGAACACGCCCTCCTTCATATCCACGCCCGGCTCTTTGCCCAGCTCGAGCTGGCTCGAGGTGATGTCCATGATGTCGTCGGAGAGCTGGAAGGCCAGGCCGAGCGATTCGCCGAACGCCTCTAGCGTCTCGATGTGCTCCTCGGCGGCGTCCGACATCATCGCCCCCAGGCGGCACGACGTCGCGATCAGCGACCCGGTCTTTCGCCGGATGATCTCGAGGTAGTTCTCCTCGGTCTGCTCGACCTTCCCGGCGCTGTCGACCTCACGGATCTGGCCGTCACAGAGCACCGCGATCGTTCGAGCGAGCAGCCGGCAAACATCGGGGCCCAGGTCCGCGGCGATCTCCGACGCGCGGGCGAACAGGTAATCGCCGGTGAGGATCGCGACCGTGTTGTCCCACCGCGCGTTCACGCTCGGGATCCCACGGCGAGAATCCGCCTCGTCGATCACGTCGTCGTGATACAGGGTGGCGAGGTGGACGAGCTCGATCGAGACCGAGCCGGTGATGAGCCTCGGATCGCTCGGGTCGCCGAAATGCCCCGAGAGCAGAACGAGCATGGGGCGGAACCGTTTCCCGCCCGCGGTCAAGAGGTAACGGGCGGTCGCGGCGAGCAGCTCGGAGTCCGCGCCGACCGCCTTCTCCAGCGCCTCTTCGACACGGTCGAGGCGCGTACGGACGTCGGCCTCCAGACGCGGTTCCGGCGCCTCCAGTCCTGGGATCACACGGCGATTCATTTCCTTGCCCTACCGCTTCGCAGCTTGAGCGCTTTCATACCCTTCACCATCGCAGAACCGAGGCCTTCTCGATGATCCCGGCGATGAGGCCGGGGAAGACACCGAACGCGAGCGTGAGCACGGCGGGCACCGCGATGGCGATGCGGGGCAGGATGGAGCGATCCTCAGCCTGCATGTCCTCGGGGTCGCGCATGTACATCAGCACGATGACCCGCAGGTAGAAGAAGGCCGCGGCGACGCTCGAAAGCACGCCGATCAGGACGAGCGGCCAGTGACCCGCGCTGATCGCGGCCGTGAACACGTTCACCTTGGCGATGAACCCTGCCGTCGGGGGGATCCCAGCGAGAGACAGCAGGAAGATCGTCATGAGCGCCGCGAGGAACGGGCTGGTCTTGAACAGTCCCGTGTAGGAGGCGAGCGAGGTTCGTTCCTCCCCTCGCACCGAGACGAGCATGACGATCCCGAAGGCGCCCACCGTCATCGCTGCGTACGCGATCAGGTAGAACATGGCCGCCCGGATGCCGACGCTGTTCGCCGCGGTGAGGCCCGTAAGGATGAATCCCGCGTGGGCGACGCTCGAGTACGCGAGCATCCGCTTGATGTCCGTCTGCGCGATCGCCAGCACGCTGCCGACGACGATCGAGAGCGCGGCGACCACCCAGATCACCGGTGTCCAATCCCATACGAGCGGTTGGAACGCCACGTCGAGCACACGCACGAGCGCGAAGAAGGCCGCAGCCTTCGTCGCGGCCGACATGAATGCCGTGACCGGTGTCGGTGCTCCCTGATACACGTCCGGCGTCCACATGTGGAACGGCGCGGCGGAGACCTTGAACCCGAACCCGACGGCGAGGAAGCCGAAGGCGAGCAGTGCGAGCGCCTGGCTTCCCGTTCGTCCCGAGAGCGCGTTCGCGATCGCCACGATGTTGGTCGAGTTCGCGGCCCCGTAGGCCATCGCCACCCCGTACAGGAAGAACGCCGACGAGAATGCGCCCAACAGGAAGTACTTCATCGCTGCTTCGTTCGAACCCGGACGTCCGGTGATGCCGGTCAACACGTAGAGCGACAGGGAGAGGATCTCGAGGGCGAGGAACACCGTGATCAGATCGGCGGCCGCCGTGATCAATGTCATGCCGACGGTGGCGAACAGCACGAGCGGCACGAACTCACCGTGCTCGTCGGACCCCGAGATCCGGGCGAAGTAGTGCGAGCCCAGCACGAGCCCCATCGCGGCGATCGAGAGCAGCAGGATCCGCGAAACGACGGAGAAGCGGTCGACCGCCACCATCCCGCCCATCACCGTCGCGCCCCCGTTCCAGTTCCAGAGCACGAGCGTCCACCCGGCGGCGCCGAGGAGGCCCGCGATCCCGAGCATGAGGTGGACGGTGCGGTTCGACCGTGAGGCGAACGCCTCGTAGAGCAGGCCGAGGATCGCAGCAGAGGCGAGGACGAGCTCAGGAGCGATCGGGATGAAATCGAGGGTAGGCGTCGCGATCACGGCGAGCTCCTCGCTTGGACCACGACACCCTGCCCCGTGGGAACGACACCGACATCGACGGTGTGTTCCGGGTGCACCCGCTCGACGGCCGCCTTCGTCGTCGGATCGATCCGATCGGTCAGCAGCTTCGGGTACACGCCGAAGACGAGCAGCAGGGACAGGACCGGAACGAGCACGGCGACTTCACGCAGGCTGACGTCCGGGAGCCCTCGGTGCTCCTCGTGGATCGGGCCGTAGGCCATGCGCTGGAACGACCAGAGCAGGTAGATCGCGGCCAGGACGACCGCCGTCGACGCGAGCGCTCCGAACCAGTGGCTCACGGCGAACGTCCCCACGATCACGAGGAACTCGCCGATGAAGCTGCTCAGCCCCGGCAGTCCGATCGATGCCAATGCGGTGAACAGGAACATGCCGGTGAGCCACGGCATCACGTTCGCGAGACCGCCCAGCTCCGACAGGTCTCGCGTGTGGGTGCGCTCGTAGACCATCCCCACCAGCAGGAAGAGCGCGCCGGTGGCGAGGCCGTGGTTGACCATCTGAAGCACGCCACCGGTGACGCCCTGCGTGGTGAACGCGAAAACGCCCAGGACGACGAACCCGAGGTGTGACACGGATGAGTAGGCGACGAGCCGCTTGATGTCCGTTTGGATCAGCGCACAGACCGCGCCGTAGATGATGCCGATCACCGCCAGGACGGAAACGGCCGTCGCGAAAAACTTCGCGGCATCGGGGAAGAGCGCGAGGTTGAATCGCAGCAGTCCGTAGGTACCGACCTTCAGCAGCACGGCCGCGAGCAGGACGGAGCCGGCGGTCGGTGCCTCGGTGTGAGCATCGGGGAGCCACGTGTGTAGCGGGAACAACGGCACCTTCACCGCGAACGCGATGAAGAACGCAAGGAACAGCCAACGGGCGGTGGCGACGGGCAGCGAGGCCGCGATCGCCCCGAGCACCCGCATGTCGAACGTGCCGGCACCGAGCTCGTGGCCGGCCCGCGCGTAAAGGAACAGGATCGCCACCAAGAGGAACGCCGAGCCCGCCATCGTGAACAGGAAGAACTTCACGGCGGCGTAGATCCGGCGTGTGCCACCCCATCCGCCGATGATCAGGTACATCGGAACGAGGATCGCTTCGAAGAACAGGAAGAACAGCAGCAGATCGAGGGCAACGAACGAGCCCAGGACCGCGGTCTCGAGCACGAGGATGGAGGCCATGTAGAGCCTGACGTCCTTCTCGATCTTCCACGAGGCGAGGATCGCGATCGGGAACAAGAACGTGGTCAGCAGCACCAGCCACAAGCTGATGCCGTCGATCCCAACCAGATAGCTCAAGCCTGCGCTCTTCACCCAGGCTGCCTGCTCGATCATCTGGAACCCGCTGAACGATCCATCGAACCTGCCCAGCACGGCGAGCGACACGATGAACGTGATCAGTGCCGTGATCAAGGCAACGCTCTTGGCGGCGTCGTCGTGAAGCTCGCGCCCCCCGACGAGCAGCGCGATCACTCCGACGAGCGGGAGGAACGTCGTGAGCGACAGGAGATGCGTGCTCACAGCCGGATCCCCACGTACACGAAGATCCCCACCGCGCCGACGAACAGCGCGAGCGCGTACGAGCGGACGAAGCCCGTTTGGGTCTGGCGCCCGACCCCCGCCAACCGGCGCGTGGCGCCGCCGATGCCGTTCACGATGCCGTCGATCCCTCGGGCGTCCACGACGTACGCGGTGAACGCTGCGGCGGCCTTTCCCGGCGTAACCAGCAGCGCCGAATACGCGTGGTCGACGTACCAACCGTTCAAGAACAGGCGCGGGAGCGGCTGGAGACGGGTCCGCAGCGCGAGCCAATCGACCTTGCCCGAGGCGTAGACGAGCCACGCGATCCCGAGCGTCGCCGCCGTGAGGAGCGCGGCGAGCGCACCGAGGGTTCCCACCGGCAGGCCGCGATCGCCGTGAGGCACAACGCCGACGATCGGCTCGAGCCACCGGGCGAACGGCCCCTCGGGCCCGGGGTTGAGCAGGCCCGCGGTCGCCGCGCCGACCGCCAGCGCGAGGAGCGGGACGGTCATGACCAGGGCAGACTCATGGGCCTGTTCGGCCTCCTGCGAGCGGGGGGAGCCGAGGAACGTGAGGAACACGAGCCGACCGATATATAGCGCCGAGAGCACCGCCCCGAGCGTTCCCAGCACGTACACCCACTCGTGTCCGGTGTGGTTCGCGACCTCGAGGATCTGGTCTTTGGCGAAGAAGCCGGCGAGCGGCGGCAATCCCGAGAGCGCGAGCGCTCCGATGACGAAGGTGACAGCGGTGACCGGCATCTTTCGGATCAGGCCGCCCATCTGCTTCATGTCGGTCCGGTCGTGAGTCCCGTGCATCACCGAGCCCGCGCCGAGGAACATCAACGCCTTGAAGAACGCGTGTGCGACCAGGAGGAACATCGCCGCGGCGTACGCGCGAAGACCGACGGCGACGAACATGTAGCCGAGCTGGCTCATCGTGGAATACGCGAGCACGCGCTTGAGGTCGTCCTGGCCGAGCGCGCACGTTCCGGCGAACAACGCCGTGGCGAGCCCGACCACCGTCACCACGACGAGCGCGACACCCGAAACCTCGAAGATCGGATGCATGCGGACCACGAGGTACACACCGGCCGTCACCATCGTCGCTGCGTGGATAAGCGCCGAGACGGGCGTCGGGCCGACCATCGCGTCGGGCAACCACACGTGCAACGGAAGCTGGGCCGACTTGCCCACCGCGCCGGCGAACAGCAGCAGCGCGATCGCGGTGGCCACGCCTTTCGTCAGGACGGTGCCGGTCGAGCCGAAGATCGCGGTGTAGTCCAACGTGCCGAACTTCGCGACGATCAGGGCGAGACCGACCAGCATCGCGGTGTCGCCGATCCGGGTCGTGATGAAAGCCTTCTTCGCCGCGTTCGCGTTCTCGGTCTTGTCGAACCAGAAACCGATCAGCAGGTACGAGCAGAGGCCGACGCCCTCCCACCCGAGGTACAGGATGAGCAGGTTCTCGCCGAGCACGAGCATCAGCATGAAGAAGACGAACAGGTTCATGTACGCGAAGAACCTGCCGAACCGCGCGTCGCCCTGCATATACCCGATGGCGTAGAAGTGGATCAAGGCACCGACGCCGGTGACGACACCGATCATCGTTGCCGACAGCGCGTCGAGCCGCAGATCGGCGCCGACGTGGAACGAGCCGCTCTGGACCCAATCGAACAGGTGAAGGACGTACACGCGCGACTCGGCCGGCAACGCGAGGAGGTCTCGGATGGCGAAGCCCGCGAGCAACGCCGAAGCCCCGAGCAAGCCCGCCGCGAGCCATCCCGCGTACTTGCCGAGGCGCCTGCCGACCAACAGGTTCACGATCGCTCCGGCGAGCGGCAAGGTGGGAACGAGCCAGATCAGCTTCATCGCAGACGTCGGAGCCACCGTCGCGATCGCGTCGCTCACCATCGGAGCGAGCTCACCTCGTCGACGTTCACGCTCTGACGCCTGCGATAGACCGACACGATGATCGCGAGACCCACGACGACTTCGGCCGCGGCCACCACCATCGAGAAGAACGCCAGCACCTGGCCGTCGAGGTTCCCGTGCATCCGGGAGAACGTCACGAGGGCCAGGTTGACCGCGTTCAGTTGAAGCTCGACCGACATGAAGATGACGAGCGCGTTCTTGCGGATCAACACGCCGACCGTTCCGATCGAGAACAGGATCCCCGACAGCACGAGGAAGTACGCGATGGGCGTCCTCACGAGAGCGCCGCCCCGGAGTCCTCGGGCGCAGGTGAGGTCATCGCGGCGCGCGTCTCCAACTCCGCCTGCGTGATCACGCGAGACTTCCTCTGCGCCAGCACCATGGCGGCGATCGCCGCCACGATCAGCAGGATCGACGTCACCTCGAACGGGAAGAAGTAGCGCTCGAAGAGGACCTTGGCGACCGCCTGCGGGTTGCCGCCCGCGTTCACCTTGTCGAAGCCTCCCGGGGCCTTCGTTGCGAACCCGACCCCCGCGCGGACCGCCGCGGCGATCTCGGCGGCGAAGGCCACTCCGAGCGCGATCGCGACCGGCTTTTGGACGCGCAGGCGGTCTCGAGCCGGCTCCGAGCCTTCCACCCCGAGCAGCATGATCACGAACAGGAACAGCACCATGATCGCTCCCGCGTACACGATGATCTGCACCGCGAACAGGAACGGCGCGCCGAGCAACAGGTAGAACACCGCGAGCGTGAAGAAATTCACGATCAGGAAGAGCGCCGAGTGCACGGCGTTCCGCATGACGAGAAGGCCGATCGCGCTGGCAACCGAGATCGGCGCGAAGACCCAGAACACCAGGTTGTCGAGCGGCACCTACCGACCCTCCTCGTCGATGGGGTCGGTACCGAGCGCGGGGGGCGCTTCCAAGAGCTGCTCTTTCGTCCAGATCGCCTCTTCCCGCGACGTGAAGCCGAGCTCGAAGAAGGTCGTCAGGGTCAAGGCGCGCGTCGGGCAGGCCTCCACGCACAGGCCGCACATGATGCAGCGCAGGTAGTTGATCTGGTAGTCCTTCGCGTACCGCTCGCCCGGCGAGACCGGGTCTTCGGGGTCGTTGTCGGCGCCCTCGACCCAGATGGCGTCCGCCGGGCACGCGAAGGCGCAGAGCTCGCATCCGATGCACTTCTCGAGTCCGTTCTCGTGACGGTTCAGGCGATGTCGGCCGGCGTGGGACCGCTCCGGTATCGGCGCGATCTCCTTGGGGTACTGCTCGGTGGTGTCGCGGCGGAACGTCTGCTTAAAGACGGTGCCCATCCCCTTCGCGACCGCCCACGCGTCGTCAAGGAATCCGCGCTGCACCTGTTCCTCGTCGGTCACGACGCGACCTCCTTCCGCCGAGGGGTGGCGAACAACGGGGCGAGCAACGACAGCAAGATGACGACACCGAGCACGACCGCGGCGACCAGGAACACCTGGCGACGCCCGTAGTGCTCCGGCAGGACCACGACGGCACCGGTGGCGAGCACCCATAGCAGGCCGAACGGGATGAGCACCTTCCAGCCGAAGTTCATCAGGCGGTCGTAGCGCATCCGCGGCAGTGTGGCTCGGACCAGGATGTAGAAGTAGACGACCGCCGTGACCTTGAACAGGAACCACAACAGCGGCCAGAGCCACGCCACCACGTGCGGAGCGGGGCCGCGCCAGCCTCCGAGGAACAGGGTCGTCGCGACGGCCGCCACCGTCACCGTGTTGACGTACTCCCCCAGGTAGAACATCGCGAACTTGATCCCGGAGTACTCCGTGTGGAAGCCCGCGACGAGCTCCGTCTCGGCCTCGGCCAGGTCGAACGGAGGGCGGTTCGTCTCGGCGAGCCCGCAGATCATGTAGACGCAGAACGCCGGGAACATCGGGATCACGTTCCAGACCTTGTCTTGCGCTGCAACGATCTCTGAGAGCTTCAGGTGGCCGCTGAACATGACGACCGATACGAGCGCGAGGCTCATGCCGACCTCGTAAGAGATCATCTGCGCGCTCGAGCGGATCGCGCCGAGCAACGGGTAGTTGGACCCGCTCGACCACCCGGCCAACGCGACCCCGTAGACGGCGATCGACGTCATCGCCAAGATCCACAGGATCCCGATGTTGAGGTCGGCGAGTTGGAACGGGAGTGTCCGGCCGAACAGCGAGACCGACGTCCCGAAGGGGATCGCGCAGAACGCGAGGAACCCCGGGAACATCGCCAGGACGGGGGCGACCCCGTACACCGCTCTGTCGGCGTTCGTCGGGCTGATGCCTTCCTTGAAGAAGAGCTTGATGCCGTCGGCCAGCGTGACGAGGATCCCGTGCGGGCCGGCGCGCATCGGTCCCACTCGCGTCTGCATGTCGGCGACGACCTTGCGCTCCATCCAGATGTAGAGCAGCACGGAGATCAGTAGCGCGAAGAACACGATCACGACCCGCGCGACCAGCAGGACCCAGTCGAGCCAGTTCACGACTGGCTCCCAGCCGTCGCCGGCTCTTCGTCGGACCCTGTGAGGCGGCCCTCGACTGGCTCGAGCGTCGCGCTCGTTGTGAACGAGCCCGAGAGCAACTCGTTCGCGGCCAACCCGGATTGGTTGTACGGAACGAAGGCGGACCCCTGCGCGATGTGCGGGGTGACGTGGACGTCGAGCTCGGCTTCGCCGGCGGGCGAGCGGACGAGGGCACGCCCACCGTCCTCGAGTTCGGCTGCGGCGGCGTCTTGGGGATGAACCTCGATGAACGGCTCGTCCTGCAGCGCCGCCTTCAGCTCGTCCGCTCGCCCGGAGAGCCGTCCCTCGTCGATCAAGAGCGGGTAGGTGAACAGCACCATCGACCCATCGGGCCCCGCCTCGGGTCCAGGATCAAGCTGTTGCGCGAGATCGACGTCCTGTGGCGAAGCGGGTGTGCGCGGAGCAAGGAGCCGCCCCATCTCCTCATGGAGCTCATCCAGCGTCTCGAACCCCAGGTCACCTCCGGCCGCGAGCGCGAGACTCGCGAAGATCTCCCAGTCGGGCAGCGAGATCCCCAGCGGCCCGCGGACCGGCCGCAGTCGTTGCGCCCGGCCCTCCCATGTCGTCACGTGCCCGTCCTTCTCCAGGAACGCGGCGGCCGGCAGGAACGCGTCGGCATACGGCTCTAGCGCACCAAGCTCGAGGGACTGCACGACCTTGACGGGCACGTTCTCGAGCGCTCTGCGCACCAACGCGGCGTCCGGATAGTCTCGGAGCGGATCGACACCGATCAGGAACAACACATCGACCTCTCGCTTGGCGCACGCCTCGAGGATCGCCCGCCAGCCACGTCCGGGCTCACGCACCATGATCGGGCCCCACACCGATTCGACTTCGGCGAGCTCCTCCGGTCGTTGTAGCTGCCGGCCACCCGGCAGCAAGGATGGGTGCACACCGGCGACGAGGGCACCGCGGTCGTTCGCGCGCCGGGTCACCCAAGCGAACCGCGACCCCAGTCGCGCGGCGAAGGCCGAGGCATTCGCGATACCGCTTCCGTGCTCCGCCAGCCTGGGGCCGGCCAGAACGACGCCCCCGGCGCCAGCCTCCCGCAGGGCCGCGATCGCATCCTCCATCTCGGGTCGGGATGCGTCTCCCGGCCCGAGGAGCGATGCCTCATCGCCTGGGCGGCAGACGATGTGTTCAGCCACATCCCACAGGCGAGTCCTCCGGGGGTGGAGCACGAAGATCTTCGCGCCTCGGCGCGCCGCCTTGCGCAACCGAAGGTGAAGGATCGGCGATTCCTGCTCGGCGTCCAGGCCGGCGACGAGGATGGTCGGCGCCTCTTCGACGTCCTTGTACGTGACGCTCATCGGACTCGCAGCGATCCGCCCTTCAGCGGCAACGGCCCCGGCGGCATCGATGCCTCCGTGCCGCCGATGATCCAGGTCGTTCGTGCCGAAGACGGTGCGGGCGAGCTTCGAGAGCGCGTAGTAATCCTCGTCCATCAGGCGCCCGCCGGTGAGGATCGCCACGCGCTTGCCCTCGCACCACTCAGCGATGCGGGTCAACACCTCGCCGAACGATGCCGGTTCGAGACCGCGGTCGCGGATCAGCGGAGTCGTGATCCGATCCGGTGAGTCGGCGAAGCGGAACGCGTACCGTCCCTTGTCGCAGATCCACGCGTCGTTCACGTCGAGGTTGTCACGCGCGAGCACCCGCACGACCTCGCCTCGGCGGACGTCCAAGCGCACGTTGCAGCCCGAGCTGCAGTGCGGGCACACGGTGTCGACCGAGGACAGGTCGAACGGCCGTGCGACGAACCGGTACGGGGTGGACGTGAGCGCCCCAACGGGACAGATCTGCACCGTGTTGCCGCTGAATGGCGAACGGAAGTCCTCGCCGGCCGCGATCGACACGCGCTCGCCCGCCCCACGCGCGAACAGCTCGATGAATCGATCGCCGGAGATCTCGTCGCAGAACCTCGTGCACCTCGCGCAGAGCACGCAGCGCTCGCGATCGAGGTTCACGAGCGGCGACAGCGGCACCGGCTTCGGGAACGTCCGCTTGGCCTCGGTGAAACGGCTCTCCCCGGGGCCGAACGCGAGCGCCTGATCCTGGAGTGGACACTCCCCCCCGCGGTCGCAGACCGGGCAGTCGAGGGGGTGATTCAGCAGCAGGAACTCGAGGTTCGCCACCTGCGCCTGCTGTGCCGCCTCGCTGGTGTTCTGGGTGTTCACGACCATCCCCGGAGCCACGGGAACGGTGCAGGACGTGGCGAGCTTGGGTTGGCCCTCGATCTGCACGTAGCACTGGCGACACGCGCCGGCCGGCTCCAGAAGCGGGTGGTCACAGAACCGCGGGATCTCGATCCCCAACTGCTCGGCGGCGCGGATGATCAGCGTGCCCTTCGGCACGGTGAGCTCCTTGCCGTCGATCGTCAGCGTGACGCCGTCGCTCATCGGAGCAGCCTCACGCCATGACCTCCTCGACGGCCATGTGTCCGGGGCCGGTCCCGTTGATCGGGCATCGCCCCTCCCGAACGTGCGCTTCGAACTCGGCTTCGAAATGCTGCAGCCCCGAGTTGATGACCGAGGCGGTTCCGTCGGCGAGCGCGCAGAACGCCCGGAACATGATGTTGTGACCCATGTCTCGGATCAGACCGACGTCTCCTTCGCGTCCGTAACCGGCTTCGATCCGACCGAAGGTGCGCGTCGCCCACCAACTCCCCTCGCGACACGGTGTGCATTTGCCGCAGGATTCGTGGGCGTAGAACGCGACCATGCGTTCACAGGCCTCAACCACGCAGTCGGTCTCGTCCATCACCATCACGGCGCCGGTACCGAGCAGGGACCCCGCCGCCGCGACCGACTCGTAATCGAGCGCGACATCGAGGTGATCGGCGGTCAGCATCGGTGTCGAGGACCCACCCGGCGTGAACGCCTTCAGCTGCCTGCCATCCAAAACGCCGCCCGCGAGCTCTTCCAACAGGATGCGGAACGGTGTACCGAGCGGGATCTCGTAGTTGCCGGGACGCTCGACCTTTCCGCTGACCGTGAACATCTTCGTGCCGGGCGACTTCTCCGTGCCGAGCGAGCGGAACCAGTCGGCGCCGTTCACGACGATGTCGGGGACGTTCATCAGGGTCTCGACGTTGTTGATCACCGTGGGTGACGCGTACAACCCTTCGACCGCGGGGAACGGCGGACGCAGCCGCGGTTGGCCGCGCAGCCCTTCGAGTGAATTCAGCAGCGCGGTCTCTTCGCCGCAGATGTAGGCTCCTGCCCCTCGGTGCAGCACGATGTCGAGGTCGTAGTCGCTGCCACAGACGCCGTTGCCCAGGTAACCGGCCGCGTATGCCTCGTCCAGAGCAAGCTGCAACACGACGCCCTGCCACAGGTACTCGCCCCGGACGTAGATGAATGCGAGGTTGCACCCGATCGCGCGCGCGGCGATGGCGGTCCCCTCCAGCAACCGGTGCGGTTCCCGCTCGACGAGCTCGCGGTTGTTGCAGGTCCCGGGCTCGGACTCATCGAAATTCACGGCGACGTAGGTGGGCTTGCCGGTGTCCTGCGGGACGAAGGACCACTTCACTCCGGCCGGGAACCCGGCGCCGCCGCGGCCCCGCAGCCCGGAGTCCTTCACGACCTGGATCACGTCGGCGCCCGGGATCTCGAGCGCCCTGCGGAAGCCGTCATAGCCGCCCTTCGCCTCGTAGCCCGCCAGCGAGACGACGCCGGGGTCGGCCCAGTTGCGCGTTAGCCGGGGTTCGAAATCGAGGCTCACGCCTGCACCCCTTCCGCGTCGAGGCCGGCGAGCACACGCGAGGCGTGCGCGAAGCTTCGCATCGCCGGGCCGCGAGACGGCTCGGGCACCTCGCCCACGCGCAGCGCTGCGATCAGCTCCCGGATCCGCCCGGTCGAGACGTTGTCGTGATTCGCGAAATCGATCTGTACGGCGGGGGCGAAGTCGCACACGCCGAGGCACTCCTCTTCGTGCAGCGTGATCACGCCGTCGTCGCTGACCTCCTGCCCGTGTGTCAGTCCGGCCGCCTCGCGCGCGGCCTCATACACCTCTTTCCCTCCTCGCAGCATGCACGCGAGGTTCGTGCAGACGTTCACGAGGTGCTCCCCCGTGGGCCGAAGCCGGTACATCGTGTAGAAGCTCGCAACCGCCTCGACCTCAGCGGTGGTGATCCCGAGAAGCTCGGCGACATCGCGCAGACCTTGACGCGATATCAGCCCCTCCACGGACTGAGCGAGGTAGAGCAACGGCATGATCGCCGAGCGCTCCCGCCCAGCCGGATAGCGGGCGACGATCGTGCGTGCCTCGTCCATCACGGCACCCTCGAAGACCGCCATCAGCGATCCACCCCGCCCAACACCGGGTCGATCGAGGCAATGGCGGCGATCGTGTCGGCGATCAACGAGCCCTCGACCATCTTCGGCGTCGCCTGAAGGTTCACGAACGAGGGATCGCGGATCTTGACACGGTACGGCCGGTGCTCGCCGTCGGACACGACGTAGAAGCCGAGCTCGCCGCGCGGGGACTCGATGGCTTGATACACCTCGCCGGCAGGCACGCGAACGCCCTGCGTCACCATCTTGAAGTGATGGATCAACGCCTCCATCGACTCCTCCATGATGTGGTGCAGGTACTCGGGATCGTTCCCGATCCCGTCATCCATCACCGAGAGCTTCGCCGGCCACGCGATCTTCGGGTCGTCGATCATGATCGGGCCCGGTTCCTCGAGACGGTCCAGACACTGCGCGACGATCCTCATCGACTCGCGCATCTCGGCGAGTCGCAAGACGTATCGGGAATATGCGTCGGCTTCGGTCCGGGTCGGCACGTCGAAGTCGTAGGTCTCGTAACCGCAGTACGGAGCGTCCTTGCGGAGATCGGCCGCGACGCCGGCCGCGCGCAGCATCGGTCCCGTCACGCCGAGCGCCAGTGCGTCCTCGGCGGACAGCGTGCCGACACCGATGTTCCGCTCCCGCCAGATCGGGTTCTCGTTCAGGAGCGTTTCGTATTCGTCAATCCGGCCGGGCATCACGGCGAGGAAGTCCCGGATCATCCGGACCCCTTCGGCCGGAACGTCCATGATCACGCCGCCGATCCGGATGTAGTTGTGGTTCATCCGCAGCCCGGTGACGGTCTCGAAGATGTCGAGCACGACCTCACGCTCTCGGAATCCGTACAGCATCACGCTGACGGCGCCGAGCTCCAGGCCGCTCGTCGCGAGCCACACGAGATGCGAGGAGATCCGGTTCAGCTCGTTGAAAAGTACGCGGATCACCTGTGCCCGCGCAGGGGCCTCGACCCCCAGCAGCCGCTCGACGGCCAAGCAGTACCCGAGCTCGTTGAAGAACGGCGCCAGGTAGTCGGCGCGCGTCACGTAGGTGATGCCCTGACCCCACGTCCGGTACTCGGTGTTCTTCTCGATGCCGGTGTGCAGGTAGCCGATGATCGGCTTGCAGCCGACGACCATCTCACCGTCGAGCTCCAACAGGAGCCGGAGCACCCCGTGGGTCGAGGGGTGCTGGGGCCCCATGTTGATGATCATCGTCTCCTGGCGGATCTCGCCGGAAGTGGGATCGCGCAGGTCGCTCGTCACGGCGTCGTCCGCTTGTCGACCGGCGGGATGAACGCGCCGTGATATCGAGTGTTCACGCCGCCGAGTTCCTCGGTCTTCAGCAACGGGTGGCCTTCCCAATCGTCGGGCAGGAGGATCCGCGTGAGATCCGGGTGTCCGTCGAACGAGATCCCGAAGAAGTCGAACACCTCGCGCTCGTGCCAGTTCGCGGTTGGGTACATGCCCGTCACGCTCGGCAGGTGGGCGTCGTGCTCGCCCAGGCCGACCTTGATGCGCGCGCGGTGCATGTGTTGCATCGACCGCAGCTCGTAGATAACCCAGAACCTCGGGCCCCGCCCCGGCCAATCGGTCGCGGTGACGGACGACAGGAACCCGAGGGAGAGGTCGGGAGCGTCGCGGAGCCACGCCAGCCCGTCGATCAGCTCCTCGCGCTCCGCGATCGCGGTCGTCTCGCCGCGTGCGACGACCGTATCGGGGAACCGCTCCTCCATCCGCAACGCCAGCTCGGCTGGGTTCACTTGAACGGCTCCGTCGTGCGGACCTTCTCTTGGAGCTTCAGGATGCCGAACATCAGCATCTCGGGCTTCGGCGGGCACCCCGGGACATAGATGTCGACCGGGACGATCGTGTCGACACCTTGGACGATCGCGTAGTTCGTGAACATGCCGCCGGCGGACGCACACACGCCCATCGAGATGACCCATTTCGGTTCCGGCATCTGGTCGTAGATGCGACGGAGCACGGGCGCCATCTTCTGAGAGACGCGGCCGGCGACGATCATCAGGTCGGCCTGGCGCGGCGATGCTCTGAACAGCTCCATCCCCCACCGCGACAGGTCGTACCGCCCGGCGCCGGCCGACATCATCTCGATCGCGCAGCAGGCGAGGCCGAACGTCGCCGGCCACATCGATTGCTTGCGGGCCCATCCCACCGCTCGATCGAGCGAGGTCAGCAGGATCCCGCGTTCGACCTCGTCCTCGACCTCTTCCGGGGTTTTGCCGAGGTGGATGCCCTCGATCCGTTCAACGGGCATCGACGGCCTCCCGAACGCGCACGGGCGCCTCGGCGTCCAGCGTCTCCGTTTCGATCGGCGTGATGGTCGACGCCCAGTCGAGACCACCCTTCTTCCAGACGTAGACGTAAGCGACGAAGACCAGCCCGATGAACACACCCATCTCGCCGAGTCCGAACAGCCCCAGCTGACGGAACGTGAGTGCCCAGGGGAACAAGAAGATGGTTTCGATGTCGAAGATGATGAACAGCATCGCCACGACGTAGAACTTCACGCTGAAGCGTTCGCCTCGAGGCAGCCGCACGGGGTCGTTGCCGCATTCGTAGGCCGACAGCTTGACCGGGTTCGGCTTGTTGGGGCGGAACGCGTGCGAGACGAGGAGCGAGCCGACCGCGAACACCACCGCCAGGGCGGTCATCATGACGATCGGCAGATAGTCGGTCAGCACCGGCCGGATCCCGAGATCATGCCGCCCTCGCCAGGCGCTCCAGCAGATACATCAGACGGTCCTGCGCGTCCCCGTCGCGCCCATCCGTGAGGTTGGCCATCACCCGCATCGCGAACGCCATCACACCTGGGTGAGGCAACAGGTATCTCGTCGCGAGGCCCATGATCCGCGGCTTGCCGATCACCTTGGCGAAGCCGCGGCCGATCTTGAAGTAGTCGCCGTAGCGCTCGTTCAGGAGCGTCGGGTACATCATCGCGATGCCCGGACGATCCTTCACCAGCGCCTCGTGGACGAGCTCGGCGGCCATCTCGGCCGACTCCATCGCGTAGCCGATGCCCTCGCCGTTGAACGGGTTCACGATCCCGGCCGCGTCGCCGACCAGCAAGAGCCCCGGGACGGCCTGCGGCGTTCGGTTGATGCTCATCGGGAGCGGGCCGGACAACACGCGGCCGTCGGCGCTGTCTTCGCTGATCCCCCATCCGGTCGGAAGCATGGATGCGAACGCGTCGAACAGCCGTTGCGCCGAGACCTGCTTGAAGTCCTTGAACGTGTTGAGCAACCCAGCACCCAGGTTGATGCGGCCTCCGGCCACCGGGAAGAGCCAGCCGTAGCCGGGGAGGAGGAGGTCGCCCTCCCACAGGTCGAGCCAGGATTCGAACCAGGGACCCGGGTGGTAGCTCGTCCGGTAATAGCGGCGCGCCGCGATCCCGAGCGGTTTGGACGTGTCCAGCCGAACGCCGGCGGGCTTCGCGAAACGGCTCGCGGCGCCGTCGGCCGCGATGACGAACCGAGCGCGGATCCGGGTTTGCTCGCCGTCGCGATCATCGGTCGTCCGAGGTTCGGCTCCGTTGCTCGAGCGCGCCGGCCGGATCGTGCTTCCCTGCACCCATCCCCGTTGGATCAACGGTGCGACCGCCTCGGTGCGTTCCAGCAGGCGCGCGCCGGCTTTCTGCGCCCGCTGCATGAGGAGGGCATCGAAGTCCTCCCGTGTGCGCACGAGCCCATAACCCGGCCAGCTCGAGAGCTCGGGCCAAGGAAGATCGATCGTTGCGGAGCGCGAGTGGACCCGCAGTCCGTTGACCCGCTCGAAACCAGGGTCGTCCGGATCGACGCCCATCTTCAGCATCGCGGCGACCCCACGCGGGGTGATGCCGTCGCCACAGACCTTCTCGCGCGGGAACGTGGCTCGCTCGAGGACGGTGACGTCGATCCCGTGACGAGCCAGGTGGTAGGCCGCCGCCGACCCACCAGGGCCGCCGCCCACGACGAGCACGTCGGTCTCGATGTCGCCTTGCGTGCTCACCCAGGCGCTCCCCTCGCCCTTGTGAAAACTTTCACAAGGGACAGCCTACCCCACCCTCGGAAACGGCTGCGAGCCTACGCTCGCCCTCGCTGGCCGGCAATCCACGGCGAGGAAGCGCGGGCAGGGACACATCCCAACGCCGGACCTCCCGTGTCTCAGTGGTGGTCCCACGCGTCCACACGCCCCGGCACGACCCGCAGGAATCCGAGCGCGGGGATCGCGGTCGAGAACCGCTCGAAACCGTCGCCCGACAGGAACGTTCGGTACTTCTCATGCCAGCCCGACATCGGAGCCCGCAGGTCGGGATGCTCGGCCGGCATCGCCTCGGCGACCCCTTCCACCCGAAGCCCCGACAGCTCCGACCAATCGACGCCCCGGTCGATCACGATCGCGACCCGCGGATCCCGAGTCGCATGCCCCCAGGTGGTGTCGCCGATCCGGGTGGACACCCACACGCCGTCCTCGCGCCACACGAACCACCTGGTTGCAACGTGTGGGCCTCCGTCCGGCCTGACGGTCGCGATCCGGCAGGCGGGCACGTCGCGGAAGGCGCGCCGGATCACCTCCAGATCGTCGGTCACCGCATCGCGACCAGGCGCGCGAGGGTCCGAAGTGCCTCGACCGCATCGGGAGCCAGCTCTGTCCCCTCGAACGAGGCGATCGCCTGATCGACGAGATCGTTCACCGTGGCGGGGGTTGCGCCGTGGCTTCCCTCTCCGTCTTCGAGATCATCGCGAAGCTGGAAGGCTTCGCCCAACGGAGCTCCGAAGCGGCTCAGCTGGGCGAGCGCATGCATGGATCCGCCGCCGAGGGTTGCACCGACCATGAGCGGTCCCTCGACCGTGTAGGCGCCCCCTTTCAGCGCGGCCGCTCGACGCGCGGTTCCCGCCTCACCTGCAAGTCCGGCGATGTCCAGGTACTGCCCGACGCCCATGTCGATGCGCATCCGGTGGTAGCGCTCGAGTGCGCGCAGGGTCGCCGCGGGTTGGAACCCGGCCTCCAGGAACAGCTTGTCAGCGAACACCGCGGACAGGTCGCCTACGAGGATCGCGACCGACCAGCCGAACAGGTCGGGCGCACCAACGAGGCCACGCCGGCCCGCCTCGCCCGCGAGATGGACGCGGCTGGACTCGACACCTCGTCGTTCTTTGGCTTCGTCCATCAGATCGTCGTGAACGATCGCCATCGTGTGGAGCAATTCGAGCGCGGATGCCGCGCGGACGATGTGATCGTCGTCCTCCCCGCCCACGGCGCGATACCCCCAGTAACAGAAGGCGGGCCGAAGCCGCTTGCCACCCGCGTCGAGCAGCCGAACCATCTCGTCCACGAGCAGGGTCGCATCCGGCTCGGACCATTCGAACTCCTCGTGGCGAGCTCCTAGGAAGTCACGCAAGGCCTCGTCGAACCGATCGCGGAGAACCCGGAACTCGGGGGGCGCACCGGGGAAGGGATCGCTCATCCAGTCACTATGCCACCGGCACCGGAAACCCGGCTGCCCGCCTCTTAGGGGGAACGAAAGATGCAGATGTTCGTTGACGGCTATCATGAGCCGTCCCCGCCATGGCCATCCGAATGACGCGGTTCCAGAGGCTCACGCTCGCCACAGCCGGTGCGTCTATCGTGCTGTTCGCGATCGGTGGGCTCGTCCGCGGTAGCGGTTCGGGGCTCGGCTGCTCGACCGTTCCTCTGTGCACGCCCGGGCACCTCTTCCCGAGCGGCACCCTGCACTCGCTCATCGAGTTCTCGCACCGTGTGATGGCGACGGTCGTCCTCGTGTTGACAGCCATCTGTTCGTTCACTGCCTGGCGCAGCTATCGAGGGGTCCGCACCCTGTTCTGGCCCGGCGCGATCTCGTTCCCTCTGGCCCTCGTCCAGGCCGTGCTCGGCGCCATCGTCGTCAAGACCGATCTGAACGCGCAGACGGCAGTGACCGCCCACTTCATCACCGGCATGGTCCTCGTCGCCGACGTCGTCTATCTGGCGGCGAACTCGTTCTGCGCCGTGAAGCTCCCCCAGAAGGGTCCAGTGGTCCGCGGTTCGGACCCGTCGTTCGCTGGCCTCACGCTCATCTCGATGATCCTCACCGGTTCCCTCCTGGTCGTCGGCACGTGGGTGCGGGCACGAAGCGCGGGCCTCGCGTTCACCGACTGGCCGTTGATGAAGGGCAAGCTCGTCCCGGCGCTCGGTGGGGCGGCGACCGCCATGTTCGCCCACCGCGTGCTCGCGGCGCTCGTGTTCCTCGTCGTCCTGTGGGTCGCCATCCGCGCGAGCACGATGGCCAGCCGTTCGAAGGACCTCGTCGTTCTCTCGATGCTCGGGCTCGTCCTGTTCGTGGCGCAGATCGTCGTGGGTGCTGCGCAGGTCTGGAGCGGATTGAAACCGTGGGCGGTCGTCCTGCACGTCGCGCTCTCGGTGCTGATCTGGGCGACGGCCGTCGCGCTCGCGACCGTCTCCCGGAGGCTCACGGCCCACGGAGAGACCGACACGGCCACCCAGCACACGGGGTCAGACGACACGGAGCCGACGCTCAGCCGCTCAGTGAAGGACACGCTCAGCGCCTACATCAGCCTCACGAAACCGCGGATCATCGTCCTGCTGCTGATCACGACGGTCCCCGCGATGATCCTTGCACAGCATGGGATGCCGTCGCTGCGGCTGATCCTCGCGACCCTCGCCGGCGGCACCGTGGCCGCCGGATCCGCCAACTCGATCAACATGTACCTCGACCGCGACATCGACGAAGTGATGCGTCGGACGAGGAGTCGCGCCCTGCCGGCGGGCGCGATCACACCCGAGCACGCGCTTGCGTTCGGCTTCACCCTGGGCGCGATCTCGTTCTTCTTTCTCTCCATCGTCGTGAACGTCGTCGCAGCGTCGCTGGCGCTCTCCGCGATCGCCTTCTACGTCTTCGTCTACACGATGTGGCTGAAGCGATCGACCACCCAAAACATCGTGATCGGTGGTGCCGCCGGAGCGGTGCCGGCCCTCGTGGGTTGGGCCGCCGTAACCGGTGGGCTCGCGGCGCCGGCGTGGATCTTGTTCGCGATCGTGTTCGTGTGGACCCCGCCGCACTTCTGGGCGCTGGCCACGCGGTTCAGCAGCGACTACGCGGCAGCGGGTATCCCGATGCTCCCCGTCGTGAAGGGCGACGACGAAACGAGGCGTCAGATCTTCCTCTATTCCCTCGTCTTGTTCGGTGTGACCTTGCTGCTGGTACCCGTCGCGCACATGGGGTCGATCTACACATCGGCGGCCGTGGTCTTGGGCGGAGTGTTCGTCTATCGGGCGCTCATCTTGTGGCGACACGGCGACCCCGACCGATCATGGATGCTGTTCAAGTATTCGATCTGGTATCTGGGGGCGCTGTTCGGGGCGGTGGCGTTGGACGCTCTCGTTCCGCTCGGGCGTTGACCTACGGCGTCTGCGAACCACCCTTCATCGCCAGCACCCGGTCGATAAGCCCCGAGAGCTCCGGTTCGTCCGTCTCGCCGTAGACGACGAACCGGATCGTCCCCGTCGCGTCCACGACGTAGGTGTCCGGTGCGAACGGGAATGCCAGGTCGCTCGCGAAGCGTCCGCTCGGATCGGACAGGCTGGGATACGTGACGCCGAAACTGCGGACCCACGACTCCGCCTTGGCGTTGTCGTCCCGGTAGTCGATCCCGACGAAGGCGACCTCGCTGCCGTAACGCTCGTGCAGACGCTGAAGAGCGGGCTGCTCGCGGCGACAAGGGTTGCACCAGGTCGCCCACACGTTCAGCACGAAGACCGTCCCCGCGAGCGAATCGGTATCGAGCGTTCCCCCCGCGACGGTAGGACCGCTGAGGCGTGGGAACGGCTCGTTCTCCTCGACGACGCCGGCACCCGATCCGGTCCCATGAGTGCACGCGACCAACAGAGCGACCGATGCGAGGAGTGCGAGGGATCTGCGCACCCTTGTCACGCTACCAGTGGTCGGGAACGCGCCGGAGGTCGGGACTACGGACTCGCCGAAGGCGTGGCGGACGTCGATCGGCCGCCGGGAGGGGGACCCGTGACGACGAGCGTCCCCTTCATCGTGACGTGGATGTCGCACCTGAAGTAGTAGGTGCCCGGCTGCAGGTTCACGTGATATGTCGTCGAACTTGGGGCGCTGATGAGATCCCCCTTGAACACTTCGGTGCCAAATGCCGCATCGGAGAAGATCCCGACGTTGTGCTGCGTGCCGGGCGTGTCCTTGTTGTCGAACGTAAGCTCGGTCGGTCCCGCCGGCAGCTGGAGCTTGTCGGTTGAGAACGCGAGCGCTTGTGCGCTGATCTCGTTGGAGCCGCCACCCGCCACTGCGGCCGTCACCGTCAGCGTGCCGTTCATGGTGGCGGGGTGGATGTTGCAGAAGAAGTAGTAGTCGCCGGCTGCGAGCGGCTGGAGCTTGTACGTGAACTGAACCCCACCGTTCACGGTCGTGCCCGAGAACAGGGGTGATCCGGCCGCGTCCTTCGAGGCCGCGACGTAGAAGTTGTGCGCCGTTACGTCCTTGTTGTCGAACGTGAGGTCGACCGGGGCGTCGGCCTGCCACGTCAACGTCTTCTGATCGAAGCCGTTCACCGCCGCGCTGTTCGACGCGTCGATCGTGACCTTCTGCGGAGGCTCCGCAACCGCCGGCTCCTTTGGCGGACCGATCGCCGCGACGGCGATGCCGCCGGCGACCATCGCCACCCCCGCCACCGCCGCCACCATCGAGAACAGGAGCGACCCGGTGACACGCGGACGCCCGGCCAGGAAGGTCGCGAGCCCGAGGATGGTCGCGGCAACGATCAGCGCGATCGACGTCGCCGCATGGTGGGACTTGATCGAGAGCAACACACGCGAGAAGCCGACGAGTACCAACGCGATCACGATGAGGATGCCGAGTGGGATCGCGATCGGCAGGAGCAGGTTCTCGCGTGACCCGTCGTCGCTCATCGACTCAACCCCGCCCGGATCTCTCGTTCGACGTTGCGGTACTTCAGTGGGTCGAACCCGTCGCGCTCTTCCTGAGCGTGCCAGCGGAAGAAGACCGATGCGATGAAGCCCCACAGGATCGCGCCGCCGATCAGCTTCATGATCAACCCTGCGACCAGCTGGTCGGTGAGCGGCGCGATCCCCCAGATCCGGGGGAAGGTCGCGTACACCGGGTAGAGCGGGTGGTCACCGAAGGTGAGGAAGGAAGCCGGGATCGTCGGCGCCAGCGACTGAAGGAACAGGTAGATCATCTGGCCGGGGGCGGCCAACGCGGGCAGCTCCGGTAGCGGGGACATGACCGGCCACCACATCACCAAAGCCGACGTGGTGAGCAGCGCGTGGAGCCCGAAGTGCAGCCACTCCGAATGCACCGACGCCGTCACTATCGCCGGCCAGTGCGTGAACAGCAGCACCGAGTTGAACAAGATCAGTGCCACGAGGGGTCTCGTGCAGAACCGGAACACGGAGCGCACGGCGTGCGGCTTCAGGATCCGGCGCAGCAGCCACGGAGGCATGCCGGCGATCAGGATCGGCGCAGCGATCAGCGTGAACAGGATGTGCTGGACCATGTGGATGCTGTAGAGATAGCGCTCGGCGAGGTCGTGGATCGGCCAATCTGCTCCGACCCACAGCACGGCGACCCCGAGCACGAAGAACCGCTTGGTGCGCGCCGCGGTGGGCTCACCCGTCTCCCTGAGGTGCCGGCCGCAGGCGATGAAGTAGGCGGCGACGATCGAGCCGAAGAGGAGCCAGACGTCGGGGTGAGCGTGCCACGCGGAGAGCTTCACGTTCCGCTACCTCAGGAAGACCTTGAACGCCATCAGGACCACCAGGTAGAGCGTGAGAGCGCCGGCGAGCCCCATCAGGAAGAACCGGCTGAACCTGCGATCGTCGAACTTCAGGTGCATGAACCAGAGAACGACGAGCGCGAACTTGGTGATCGCCAGGAGGAACAGCGTGGGGATCAGCCAACTCCCGATGTGCGCGTAGACCGCGCCGACCTCGAGGGCGGTCAACGTCAGCAGGATCAGGAAGATCCGCACGTACTCCCTGGCGCTGGGATGGTGGGACTGACCACCCTGCGGCATGGCGTGGGCGGTTCCGGTCGCCCCGAGTTCCTCGATGTGGGTCTCCGCCACGCTCGCTCCTACTTGTGCCCGGTCGGGATGAGGTACACGACGGTGAAGATCACGATCCACACGATGTCGACGAAGTGCCAGTAGAGGCCGACCATCTCCACGGGGAACGCGGCGTCGTCGGGCAGCCGGTCGGTGTAGGAGAAGACCACGAGGGTCAACAGCATCAGGATGCCGACGGTCACGTGCACGCCGTGGAACCCGGTCAGCACGTAGAACGTCGTGCCGAACAGGTTCGTCGTAAGCGAAAGGCCCTCGCGGTTGAAGCTCGTGAACTCGTAGACCTGGCCGCCCACGAACGTCATCCCGAGCATCGCGGTGGTCAGCAGCCATAGACGCATCCGTCCGTAATCGCGCTTCTGCGCCGCCGCGAGCCCGAGCACCATCGTGAGCGAGCTCGCGAGCAAGACGAACGACGACACCGAGGTGTAGGGGATGTCGAAGACGTCGCTCGGGTACGGACCGACCAGGCTGGCGCCGCGGTACAGCACGTAGGTCGTGATCAGCGCGCCGAACAGGAGACATTCCGACGACAGGAACAACCACATCGCGAGCTTCGTGTGCGGCAGACCGGTGGTCGTCTCCTCGTGCATGACGGCGACGTCTGCCATCTAGGCCTCCGCCACCGAGGGCTCGAGCGCCCATCCGAAGAACCCCACCAGCAGGACGAGCGCCCCGAAGCCGACCAGCCACCACGAATAGAGCACGCCGTAGGCCATGATCGGCAGCCCCGCCGACGCGACGAGCGGCCAGAACGACGGGCTCGGCAGATGGATGGAATGACCTCCGTGGGCGTCGCCGTCGTCGTCGTGCTCGCCGTCGGGCGCGCCGCCCGCCTGTGCGGGCACGAGCTTGCCGGTCTTCTCGTCCTCGACGTACTTGCGATGCCAGAACTCGTCGACCGAATGCACCGTCGGGATCTCGGCAAAGTTGTAGATCGGCGGCGGGCACGGGGTCATCCACTCGATCGTCCGGGCGTCCCACGGGTCGTCGGTCTCGAGCCCCTTCGCCCTGGCCGACGTCACGACGACGTTCGCGATGAAGGCGGCGATCGACAGCGCGATCGTGAAGGCGCCGACCGTCGAGACCTGGTTCCAGAAGGTGAGGCCGAGGGACGCCGGGTAGGTGTACTCGCGGCGGATCATCCCCTGCAGGCCGAGGATATGCATCGGTCCGAAGGTCAGGTTGAATCCGATGAGCATCAACCAGAAGTGCACCTTCCCCAGCGCTTCGGACAGCTGCTTCGCGAAGACCTTGGGCCACCAGTAATACAAACCACCGAAGAGCCCGAAGACCGCGCCGCCGAAGAGCACATAGTGGAAGTGCGCGACGATGTAGTACGTATCGGTCTGCTGGTAGTCGGCGGGCACGACGGAGTGGGTGACGCCGGACAACCCGCCGATCACGAACATCGTCACGGTGCCGATCGAGAACAGCATCGGCACCTTGAACCGCAGGTCACCTCCGTACATCGTGGCCATCCAGTTGAAGATCTTCACGCCGGTCGGGATCGCGATGATCGCCGTCGAGATGCCGAACGCGGTGTTCGCCACGGGACCGAGGCCGACGGCGAACATGTGGTGCGCCCACACGCCGAACCCGATGAACCCGATCGCGATCCCGCTGAACACGACGAACTGGTAGCCGAACAGCGGCTTGCGCGAGAAGACGGGGATGATCTCCGAGATGATCCCGAACGCCGGCAGGATCAGGATGTAGACCTCCGGGTGACCGAACAGCCAGAACAGGTGTTGCCAGAGAACCGGATCGCCGCCGCGCGTCGGATCGAAGAAGGCCGTATGCCATCGCCGGTCGAAGAGAAGCTCGAAGAGCCCGATGGTGATGATCGGCAGCGAGAACGCCAGCAGCAGCTGGACCACGAGTCCCATCCACACGAACACCGGCAGCCGGAAGAAGCTCATGCCAGGGGCACGCATGTTGATCACCGTTACCGCCAGGTTCACCGCCCCGGCGGTCGAGGCGATGCCTGTGATCAACAACCCCAGCGCGTAGAACGTCATGCCGATCGACGGGTCGGTCGTTGAGTTGGGCGCGTACCCGAACCAGCCTCCGTTCGGGGCCCCGCCGAGGAACCAGCTCGAGTACAGGAACAGCCCGCCCAGCAAGAAGGCCCAGTAGCTGAACGCGTTCAGCCTCGGGAACGCGACGTCGCGCGCCCCGATCATGAGCGGGATGAAGTAGTTGAAGAACGCAGCCGACATCGGCATGACGAACAGGAAGATCATCGTCAGGCCGTGCATCGTGAAGATCTCGTTGTACTGGTCGGCGCGCAACAAGGTGGAGTCGGGCTTGAAGAGCTGAGCTCGGATCAGGAGCGCCTCGAGCCCCCCGATCACGAAGAAGATGAATGCCGTGAGCCCGTAGAGCAGACCGATCTTCTTGTGATCGATCGTGGTGAACCAGCTCCAGAATCCGGTCGTGGCCGTCGGTCGCCGAAATGTCCACCGACGCCCGGCCTGAACGCTCACGCCCGACATGTGTTCAGCTCGCCTCGTCCATGTGTTCGCTCATTTCAGGCCGTTCAGGTAGGCGACCAAACCGTTGATCTCGTCCTGGCTCAGATGGTAGTTGGGCATCTTGGACCCGAGCTTCACCGCGTTCGGGTCGCGGAGCCACGCCTCGAGCGCCGCCTCGTCGGTCGTGTCCCAGTCGCACCCGGCGAAGCACGAGTGGTTCGGATCGGCGAAATGTGTCAGGTTCGGCGCCGCCGGGCTGCTCGCGTCGGTACCTCCGATCGCGTGACACGTGACGCAAGTGCCGCGGTCACCGGAGAGCGGGTTCATGAACAGCTGCATCCCCTGCTGCGCGAGGAGATTGTCGGCGGTGGGCGTGGCCGCGGGACCCTTCTGGTTCGCGACCCACGCGGTCCAGTCGGCCTGATCGAGTGCGATCACCCGGACCTTCATCCGCCCGTGTTGGAGGCCGCAGAACTCTGCGCACTGGCCCGTGTACATGCCCGCGTGATCGGCCGACAGGAGGATGTGGTTCGTGCGTTGCGGCACGACGTCCTGCTTGCCGGCCAACTCGGGGATCCAGAACGAGTGGATCACCTCGTAGTCGGCGGCCGCAGGCGTCTGGCCCGATATGAGTCCGCCGACCGACTCGAGATCGAGATAAACGGGCCTCCCGACCGGGACCACCATCACATCGGCAACGGTGATCGGCGCCTTCGTGTCGTACGACGTCGCCATGTCGGGGTCCGTGTACCGGAATCCCCACCACCATTGATGGCCTTCGACGGTGACGTGCAGAGCGTCTGCGGGCGGCGGAGCCGCGAGCTTCCACAGGAGGCCGACGGTCGGAACCATAACGAAGGCGAGCACCAGCGCGGGGGCGATCGTCCACCCGAGCTCGAGCTTCGTGTTCCCGTGGATCTGGGCAGGCATCGCGTCCCTGCCTTTGCGGTGCCGGAACTTGATCATGATGAGGACGATCCCGCCCTCGACGATCACGAAGACGGCGACGGCGACCCAGAAGACCGGAACGAAGAGCGACTTGATGTCGCGGGCATTCGGGCCGGCAGGTTTGAGCGTGTCCTGTGTCGCGTGCGGTGCGCAGGAGGCGAGCAGGAGACCGAGACCCAGCAGGCCGATGACCCACAGAACCTTCTTCAGCACCGTGTCTCTTTCTCCCGGACGCGCGCTCATGCCGACCCGGGGCCGCGAACCGCGCGCACTGTACCATCGGTCAGTTTTGTGGCGCGCTACCGCTTCGCTACTTGAGCGCGCGGGTCGTTTGTGGCGCGCTACCGCTTCGCTACTTGAGCGCGCGGGTCGTTTGTGGCGCGCTACCGCTTCGCTACTCATCCGCGCTTTCATTTGGCGTATGAGTGGAGGCCGGCGATCCAGAGGTTCACTGCGTAGTACGTGACGAGCAGCGACACGAAGCCGACGCACGCGATCACGGCGGCGCGGCGACCTTTCCAACCCGACGTGGCCCGGGCGTGCAGGTATCCCGCGAAGATCACCCACGTGATGAACGACCAGGTCTCTTTCGGGTCCCAGCCCCAGTACCGTCCCCACGCCGACTGCGCCCAGATCGCTCCCGCGATCACGCCGAACGTCCACACCGGGAACCCGAACGCGATGATCCGATACGCCAGTCGATCGAGGGTCGCGGCGGGAGGGAGGATGCCTTTCGGGCTCACGGTCGCACCCTGGGGGTCGTCGGCGCCTGCCTCGAAATGGGGTGGCGCGGCATCAAGGTCGATCGACCCGCCCATGATCGGAGGAGGCGCTGGAAGAGCGTGGGCAGCAGCCCTGCGGCGCTCGGATGCCTCTTTGAACAGGAAGAGGATGCTGATGATGCAGCCCAACGCCAGCAGAGAAGAGGCGGTGATCATCGCCGTCACGTGGATCTGCTTCCAATAGGAGTTCAACGCCGGCATCAACGGGCCGGGGGCAACATCGAAGCGGGACACCGCGATCGCCATCGTGAGCACGCTGACCATCAGCACGAACCCGCCCAGCGCCTTGATCTTTGAGAAGCCCTCCACGAACACGAGGTAGCCGATCACGAGGAGCAGCGCGAGCAGGGTGGAGAACTCGAGCATGTTGCCCCACGGGAACCGATGGGCGGCGAGGCCCCGAGCCACGATCGAGACGACGTTGGCCGCCACGCCGAGGATCGTCACGCTTCGCGCCGTGACCCAGATCGGGTTCTTTCGGAAGGCGAGATAGGCGAAGTACGCGACCATCCCGGCGATGTAGGCGAACAGCGCCACGTTGAAGGCATCGCTCGAGAGCCTGGCCCATTCAAGCGTGGTCACGACCCCACTCTTTCTTGCGTCGTGGTCTCCGTCGGTGCGGGTGGTGGCAGCACCGGACCCGATGGGTCGGGAGTTCTTCCTCCTGTGGCGGTGGCGAGCGCCTTCACGAGCTTGTCGAACTCCTCTTCGAACTGGGCCTTGCGTTGGAGCGAGAAACCGCCGACCTGCAGCACCGTGCTCGTGCCGACACGCTCTGCACGCACCCAGATCTTCCGTCGGGATGTGTAGAGCGCCGGCAGGAGACCGAGCAAGATGAGGATAGCGGCGAGGAGCACGACGGGCACCCCGTTATCCCGGGTTACCTGGAAGACGCTGTATTTGTCGAGCTTGGGGAACGAGATCGTGAAGACCGATCCTTTGGTAGCAAGTTCTCCCGTATCCAGGTCGACGGTCTGGCTCGCGCCGACGATGCCTTTGGCGCCGAGACGCATCCCGATCGTGTCGAGGGATCTCGGCGAGGGATCGGTGAGTCGCCCTCGGTAAACCGTGAACCTGATGAACGGCTCGAAGGCCTGGGTCATCGCGACAGGTTGGCCCGTGTTCAACTGTTGAACGAACGCACGACTGTCGGGCCATAGCTCGAGCTGTATGCCGGTCTGGGGGTTCGTCGAGGGGAGTTTCAGCACTCCGATCCACGGCATCGCGAGCTGCGGCACGCCGTCCGGCGCGGTTTGCTGGCCGAGCACGATGGGGTCGGAGGCGATCAGGTGTCCGTCTTGCCGGACCTGCACCACGGGCGCCCACCCGTATCCGTACTGGAAGATCCGCAGGTCACCGATCTGGGCCGGATGATTCACGCGGATGTCCTGAGAACGGATCGGGTTCCCGTTCGGGTCCTGCAGCTCGACGTGCGACACGAAGTCCATCGGCACCCCCGAGGCGTGGTACGTGTCCTCGAACGAGCTCAGGTGGACCCCGATGCCGCTGAAGTTGCCGGTGAAGTACCGGCCCGTGCGGAGCTCGCCGTCGTAGTTAGCGCGGGCGTCGACCCAGGTCTGTCCCTCGACCACGGCCGCACGCCCCGAGTAGCCGGTGCCCTTGCCCACGATCGCCCCGACGAGCAGGACGATGAACGCCCAGTGGAAGAGGAGGCTTCCCGCCTCGCGAAGCGCGCCCTTGTCGGCGGCGAGGGCCGGCTGCCCGTCGGCGAGCGCGACACGGAAGAAGCGACGGCGCAAGACACTCTTGGACTGCGCGATCGCCGTGTCGGGATCTGCAGCAACGGTCACCTGCGCGTAGTGACGGAATCCGTCGATCTCGCGAGCCTGCACTGGCTTCTGACGCATCGCCCTGACGATCGCTCGCGTACGCGGTAGCAGGCATGCGGTGAGCGAGGTGAACAGCAGGAACGTGATGAGCGTGAACCACCAGGATCCGAACACATTGAAGAACCCGAACGCGCGGTAGATCTGGGCCACCAGCGGGTGGTCGACCTGATATCGAGCGACCCGGTCCGGCGAGTTCGGGTCCTGAGGGATCAGGGAACCCGCCACCGAAGCCAGCGCGAGCATCAGCAGCAGAACGAGCGCCGTCCGCATCGATCGAAGCGTTCGCCATACGAGGGCGACCGACTGCCGGAGCGTGATCCGCGAAGGAGGAGGGGTCGACATGGGCCGCTTACAGACTAGGTGTGAAGCGTTGCAGCCGCTCGAACCACTGGGTGAGCGTTCCGGTGGCAAGGAGCACCCCGACCAGAACCAGGATCCCGCCGGAGGCGACCGCGATCGGCGTGTAATGCCGGCGGACCCACCCGAACGCGCCTGTCGCCCACGTCACCCCGAGCCCGACAAGCAGGAAGGGCAATCCCAGCCCGAACGAGTAGAACATCAGCAAGAACACGCCGCGCACCGTGCCCCCGGATGCCGCGATCGCGAGGATCCCGGCGAGCACCGGACCGATGCAGGGCGTCCATCCCGCGGCGAACGCCATCCCTAACGGCACCGCGCCGGCGGTCCCGGGTCTCACCTTCTGTAGGAACGGTCGCCGCTCCGCATACAACGCCGCGGATCCGCGGCCGAGCGCGTAGACGATCATCAGCAGCCCCATGACGACGACGACGGCCCCCGCCACCCTCTGGCCGGCGACCCCGTGAAGGAGTCGAACGAACGTCGTGGCGAACGCGCCGAGCAACGCGAACACGATCGTGAACCCCAGGATGAACAGCAGGATCGGCACGATGGGGTGCCGCTCCTGTCGGGCGACACCGCCCGAAACGAACGAGACGTATCCGGGGAGCAGGGGCCACACGCAGGGGCTGGCGCACGACAGGGCGCCGGCGACGAACGCGAGGCCAGGCGCCCACCACGCGCCGAGTCCCGTCTTCACGATGTCAGCCAACACGCCGGCTCCCGTAGCACCTCGGAGATGGGGTGCGCAAGTGTAGGTGTACGACCCGGACGACTCTCGTGAGGCATCCCACATGTCTATAATCGCCCCGCCCACGGAGAGAACGAGCGGATGAGCCAGGTCGAAACCTCCAGCAAGTCGAAGATACGCGAGCTCTTGGAGCCGGTGGAGCGACGCGTGAAGGCCTTCGAGTGGACGTGGACGAAGGCTGTCACGTTCTCGGTGGCGATCACGTTCTTCTTGGTGCTCACCACCGCCGTGATGCCGTCGTTCTGGCTGTACACCGCAGACAACAGACTGAAGTGGAACGGTGCCGGTCAGCAGAAGCTCCTGTTCATCACCGTCAAAGGCTTCTGGTTGAAGGAGCTTCGCGACGCGATCGCGATGGGGATCGCTAGCGGTCCGCTCATCACGGTGCTCGTCTTGACGCCGGTGATGCAGAACTGGCGTCGCAAGCTGCGCGGGCAGTCCGATGCTCGTCCGACCGGCGGGTATCGGTAGGAGCGCCGGATGCCCTTCACGAAGACGGAGGTCGACATCCACGACGATTACGTCGTGGAAGCGGTCGATCCGACGTGGCTGTCGCAGGGCGTCAAGTCGCCGAAGCACCTCATGCTCGACCCCGACAACTGCATCCTGTGTCGTGCGTGTGAGGACGTCTGCCCCTGGAACTGCATCCTCATGATGTCCCCGGAGATCGTTCAGGATTCGGCCGAAGACGCCGTCGAGGCAGAGGTGCACTACGCAAGTGCGATCTTCGTGGTCGACGACAACGCGTGCACACGCTGTTCGGTGTGCGTCGACCGCTGCCCTACCGACACGCTGTACTATGCGCGACTGCCCGAGGACGCGGGTGGGCGACGAGCGATGGCTGAGGTTCCGTTGTCGCAGGCGGCCGAAGAATAGTGGCGCGAGGGTAGGGGGAAGCCCGGGTGAACCTGAAGCCGCCGTCGCCGAGCGAACTGGGCGAACGCCTGCGCGACAGCGAGGTCTGGAAGTCGATGTTCCGGCCGGGCTCGATCTTCCGCAAGGGCTACAAGGACACCTCTCGAGACCGCGCCCTCGCCACGATGAACAACGTGCTCTACCACCTGCACCCGGTGAAGGTGAAGCGTCACGGACTGAAGTTGACGTACACATTCTGCCTGGGCGGGCTCTCGTTCTTCCTCTTCATCCTGCTCACCCTCACCGGCATCTTCCTGATGTTCTTCTACCGGCAGACGGCCGACATCGGCGGTGCCGGGGCGTACACGGACATGCAGAGCATCCGGACGTCGGTGTTCTTCGGCGACCTCGTTCGCAACCTTCACCGATGGGGAGCGCACCTCATGGTGTTCTCGGTTGCGCTGCACATGGCGCGAGTCTTCTACACGGGCGCATACAAGCCGCCGCGGGAATTCAACTGGGTCGTCGGCGTGATCCTTCTCTTCCTCACGATGGGCCTCGCGTTCACCGGCTACCTGCTGCCTTGGGACCAGCTGTCGATCTGGGCGGTCACGGTGGGGACCAACCTCGCGGGTTACTCACCGTTCATCGCCAAGCAGGCGAACTTCCTCTTGTTGGGAGGCGCCGTCGTGGGGCCGAATACGCTGTTGCGCTGGTACGTGCTCCACGTGCTCGCGCTTCCATTCGTGGCGGTGCTCTTCCTTTCGGTGCACTTCTGGCGGATCCGCAAGGACGGCGGCATCTCGGGACCCCTATGAGGAGGGACTGATGGCGCGCGAAGACACCCCGCTCGATCAGGCCGTCTTCGACTCGACGCTCGAGGCGGAGCTCGCGAAGGGAACCGACCGGCGCGTTGCGGAAGGGCGGGCGCGCTCGGCCGCCGTTCGCGCGTATCGAGCGGCTCACCCCGAGTCGGCGGTGGAAGCCGCGCCCGCTGCCGCCACGGCAGGAGGTGCAGCTGCTGCTGCCCCTGCCGCCGCAGCGGCAACCGCCCCTGTGGCCGTCGGAGCGACCGCCGCTGCAGCCGTGGCAGCGATGCCGGTAACCGCTCCGGTTCGCACCGCGCCGTTGCCGACCGGCAACCTCCCCACGCCGAAGAAGGGGGCACCCGAGAAGCACCGGTTGCTCGCCCTGGTTCCGCCGGAGGGCATCCAGCGGGTCGAGCGAGAGCAGGGCGACCGCGTGAACGTGTGGCCGCACCTGCTCATCGAAGAGTTCGTGGCGATGTTCATCTTGCTCGCGGCGATGACGATCTTCTCGACGTTCGTCAACGCGCCGCTGCGTGAGCTGGCGAACCCGAACCTGACACCGAACCCGTCGAAGGCCCCGTGGTACTTCCTCGGCCTCCAGGAGCTTTTGCGCTACTTCCATCCGATGATCGGGGGAGTCGTCACGGTCCCGACGTTCATCTTGGTCGGCCTCGCTGCCGTGCCGTTCATCGACCGCAACCCCAGCACGAAGCCGGGAGATCGCAAGATCGCGATCACGATGTTCACGATGCTGTTCATGTTCGGCGCGGTGCTGACGATCATCGGCTCCTTCTTCCGCGGCCCGGGTTACAACTGGGTCTGGCCGTGGGCTCAAGGGGTGTTCTTCGACCTATGACGCTCGCCATCTCCTCCGGTTTGATCGCGGCCATCGTTGCGCTGATCGCCGTCGACATCTTCGCCATCGCGTTCGGGTTGTCGTTCCGCCGCGCCCAGAAGGCGCACCAGGCGGCCGGCGCTGCCCCCTTGCCGCCCGCTCCCTCGAAGCCGGCACCGTCCGTCTCTCGCCGCGACTTCTTCCGAGGTTCACTGCTCGTGTCCCTCATGGTGTTCGGCGCGCAGTTCGGCGGTGCCACGCTCGCGTTCCTGTGGCCGAACCTCAAGGGCGGCTTCGGATCGCTCATCAACGCCGGATCACTCAAGGACATCAAGTCGCAGCTGCAGGACACACAGCAACCGGTGTACTTCGGTGCGGGACGCTTCTACATCGTTCCGTACACGGGATCGCCCACACCGGACGCCGACTATGAGTCACTCGGTGTGACTTCCCAGGGAGTCATGCCGTTGTATCAGCGATGCGTCCACCTCGGGTGCCGGGTCCCCTTCTGCACGAGCTCGAAGTGGTTCGAGTGTCCATGCCACGGATCGAAATACAGCGAGGCGGGCGAGTACAAGCTCGGTCCCGCACCTCGCGGCATGGATAGGTTCAAGATCACGATCAACGGCGACGCGGTAACGGTGGACACCTCGGAGATCATCCTTGGTCCACCTCGCGGCACGAACACCACCAACCAGAACGCGCAGGGGCCCTTCTGCGTGGCGCCGGGCTAGGTAACGGAAGGAGGACCGAGACCGGTCATGCTCGCACTTACCAGCTCAGCCGGCGTGGTCCTGGCCGTGATCGGCAGCATCCTCGTCGTCGCCGCTGTCGCGGGGATCACGCTTCGAGGCCGTGGGCGCCCTTCCGGGCCAGATATCCCGAACGCGATGCGTCCTGGGCCGTCGGACCCCGCTCTGGAGACACCACTGCTGCAGAAGCTGCAGGGATGGGGCGTGCTGCTCGTGGCCTTCTTCGGCATCTGGATCCCGTATGTCTGGCTGCGTGAACCGTCTACGAACCTGAGCCAGGAGCGAGAGCTGAAGACCGCCGCGATCGACAGAGGCCACCGCGCAACGCTCTTCTACTCCGAAGACAACCAATTGGGTGTTGGGTGCGTTCGTTGCCACGGCCCGCAGCTGACTGGCGGCGTGATCCAGGCAGGCGACTCGTATGCATACCCGCCCAACCTCCAGACGATCTGCGGAGGCAACCTCGTGACCCCGGCACACGCCAACATCGCGTCGGTCGCGGACATCTACCAGGTGATAGAGCAAGGCCGACCTCCGGAGAAGCCCATCATGCCGTCGTGGAGCATCCGGTACGGCGGCGCACTGGACGACCAACAGATCAACGACATCGTGAACTACCTCGTCTCTATGAGCTCGCAGCACGTCCCCTATGCACAGAACATCTGCATCAACCCTGCCGCCGTGAAACAGGCTCAGGATCTTGCGGCCACGCAACACACAGTCTTGGAGCGTCCCTAGATGGAGCCGGTGAAGCACTGCCTCGGGTTCGCGATCGACTGCGGGACGATCGCCAAGGGCACCGGTGTCGTCATCATGGCCTTCATCCTGTTCGTCGGCAGCATCTACTTGCTGCTCACCGCGATCTTCGGCCGGTGGATGGGCTACCTCGTTCTGACGGTCGCGTTCAGCGGATGGATGATCATCTTGTCGTCCATGTGGTTGTTCGGCTTCTGGTCTCAGGGCTGGGGCACCGTGACGAACCTAGGTCCGCGGGGAGCCCTCCCTGCCTGGGTCGCCCTTCAGGCGAATCCCCAGGCGACGTCCACTGCCTACGCGACGTTCTCCACGTATCCAGGCTCCTCCTGGAAGGAAGCGAACCAGAGCGATCCGGACGAGATCGCCAAAGAGACCGACGCGTCGAGCGCGGTGACGACGTTCCTCTCGACGGAGCTGAACACCGAGAAGAAGATCCTCCCGACCGACCCGACGGCCTACACCGCGACTCAGTTCACCGTCGACAGCGTCAGGTTCGCGATGGACGGGAAGACCCCGCTGGCTGTCGCGCAGGCACACTTCAATGGCGGTGGGCCCCTGTGGACCGTCTCTCTCTACTACGACTCCGGTAGCATCCCGCGCTACTCGTATATGTTCCTCGCGGGATCGCTCCTCCTGTTCGTCATCCACGTGCCGCTCTTGGATCGCGCCGAAAAGAAGCGCAAGGAGTTCCTCACGGGGGGCAACGCCCCAGCCTGGTACGGCCCGGCATGAGCCGAACGAAGACTGATCTCGACGGAGGGAGGCAACGATGATCGGAGAGTCGGTTCCTCTCCTCGATCAGGGGAGCATCCAGTTCATCCTGCTGGGCGTGATGATCCTGGCCGTGCTCGCGCTCATGTGGATCACGATCGCCAAGTAAGTCTTCTCCTTCTCGAGCGCTCCCGGCACCTGACGCGGCTCTCGGCGCTTCGGAGCGCTCAGGCCGGATCGCGCGCGAGGGAAGCGACCGCGCGGCCGCGGCGCTTGACCTCCGCCAGCGTTGCCTTCCGTTGCTCGTAGAAGGCCAGGATCTGCAGCTCGACGGCCAGGTCGACCTTCCGAACCGAAACACCGGCCGGCACGGCCATCGTTGCCGGTGCGAAGTTCAAGATCGAGCGGATCCCCGCATCGACCATCCGGTCGGCCACGTCCTGTGCCGCGGCTTGGGGCGTGGCGATCACCCCGATCGCGATGTCGTGGCGTCGCACCAGTTCGGCGAGGTCGTCGAGGTGGCGGACCGTCAACTCCCCGATACGTTCCCCGACCTTCGTGTCGTCAACGTCGACGAGTGCGGCGACCTGGAACCCTCGTTCCGAGAACCCCTTGTAGTTGGCGAGCGCGTGCCCGAGGTTGCCGACGCCGGCGATCGCGATCGACCAGTGCTGCGTGAGTCCCAGCTCGCGCCGGATCTGATGGATCAGGTACGCGACGTCGTAGCCGACCCCGCGCGTGCCGTAAGAGCCCAGGTGTGACAGGTCCTTGCGCACCTTCGCGGAATTCATCCCCGCGCCCGTCGCGAGCGCCTGCGAGGAAACCGTCGTGGCGCCTGACTCCGCGAGCTCGACGAGGGTCCGCAAGTAGACGGGGAGCCGACCCACGGTCGCTTCCGGGATCGAGCGACCGTTCACCATGGGCGGGCATCCGAGCGGTGCATGGGTGGGGAGCCTAGCTCCCGAGCGACCCCGTTCTCAAGTTCACAAGCGGCGCGGAGGTCGCTCCGTCGATGGCTATCCGGGCACCGTCAGCCGGCCCTCACCAGATCGGCAAACACATGGGCGTCCACGGAGATCTCGAAGCGCTCCTCGCCGTCGACCTCGACCACGGGGATGCGGATCCCGTACTCGAGTTCGAGGTCATCGTCGCCGCGGATGTCGACCTCATCGAAGTCGAACGGTGTGCGGGAGCGTTCGGCAAGGATCGTTTCGCGAGCGACGTCGCACAGGTGACACCCGTCTCTCGCATACAGGACGACGTGCATGTTCGCGATGCTACCTGCAGGCCCGGCTTCATCGAGGGTTCTCCTTATGGTTGCGGGCTCTGGTAGAACCACACCGTGCACGACGGCGACCGGGACGACCTGGAACTGCATCGGCGCTTGACGGTCGGTGACCGCGAGGCGTTCGAGGAGCTGTACCGGCGGTACGCACCCGCTTCGTACGGTCTCGCCTACCGCCTGACCGCCCAGCACGTGTTGGCGCAAGACGTCGTCCACGACGCGTTCCTGGCCCTATGGCGTGCCCCCGAGGCATACGACCCAGCTCGCGGCCCGTTCCGGACGTTCTTCCTGTCGCTGGTGCATCACCGAGCCGTCGACACGGTGCGGCGGGAGGAGCGCCTGAGGAAGCGGCAGGAACGTGTCTCGAACCTCGAAGCGAGTCATGGCGAAGATGTTGCGGAAGGCGTGGTCGAAGACTCGTTCATCGAGGGGCGCCGCAAAGAGGTCCGCGCGGCGCTGGAAACCCTTCCAGCGGAGCAGCGGCAGGTGCTCGAGATGGCGTATTTCGGAGGCTTGACCCAGGTGCAGATCGCGGAAGATCTCGAGATCCCCCTCGGAACCGTGAAGACGAGGACGCTGGCGGCGATGAAGAAGCTGCGCCGCGTGCTCTACCAGGAGGAACGATGACGCAAGGGCCAGGTCTCGGCTCGACCGATCACGAGAGGATCGACGAGCTCTTGGCGGGGTACGTCCTGCGGAGCCTCTCCGGTGAGGACGCCTCGGAGACCGACAGGCTCCTCTACGAGCACGTCCCGGGCTGCAACGACTGTCGCACCACCCTCGCCGACTTCCAATCCTTGACGGCCGACCTCGCGCTCGACGCCGCACCGATGGTCCCGCCCGACACCCTCCTGCCTCGCCTGCGCCGCCAACTCGAGCCAACAGAGCGGCGTCGGCGCCCGGTTCAGCTGTTCGCCGTGGCAGCGAGCGTTGTCGCAGTGGTCGGCCTCAGCGGAGTGGCAGTGACACAGGGGATGCGGGCGAGCCAGAGCAAGGCGCGGCAGGCCGACATCCAGGCAGCCATCGACGCCGCCATGCGCCCCGGCGCGAGCCTCGTTCCGGTAGGACCGGCTACCGAGATCTCCGCGCCCGGCTCGACGGAGGTGTACCTCTACGGAAGCGGCGTGCCCGAACCACCGGCGGGCGACGTTTACCGCGTGTGGCTGGTGGATCCGAGCGGCGCCGCCTCCTACATCGGTGAGCTGGCGATCGACGACGGCGTCGCGTTCGCGCAACTCACGTTCGATGCGTCGCAGGTGACGAAGATCCTCATCACGGTGGAGCCGGTGGATTCAACGCCGAACCAGCCGGGAGCGGTCACCTGGAGTTCGGCCGCCGCCTGAGACTGCAGCTCGCTCCGCGATCCCAGGGTCTGACCGATCAGATGCCGGCGACGCCTCGGGCGGTGAGGAACGCACCGACGCCGACGATCGCCCCGGCAGACACGACCGGAACCAGCCGTCCCCAGAACGTCGACAGGCGGCGAGCGAGCGCCTCGCGGGCGCGCAGGGCACCGAGGCCCACGCCGATCAGCGCCACCGCTAACCCCAGGCTGAACGCGAGCACCAAGCCGAGCCCGTACGCCGCGCGATGGCTGTTGATCGCTCCCAGGAGCACCACGAGAGCGCTTGGCGCGGGCAGGATGCCGCCGGCGAGGGCCAGAGCGAACAGGCCTTTCGCCGACAGCGGCGCCCCATCGGGGAGCTCGTTGCGGTGCGGATGCGGATGCGGATGCGGATGCGAGGCATGCGGGTGCTCGTGGATGGGACCGTGTTCGTCGACACCGAGCTCGTCGACCGGGCGGCGCGAGGCCGACCACGACGTGAGCCGGGCGATGAGCAGATACACACCCAGGCCGAGTGCGACGAGTCCCGATGCGAGCCCGAGCCAGGGATACAGCTGTTCCGGGCGGAACGTTGCCTGCAGGGCGATCACGAGCATCCCGAGGGCTAGCACTGACGCCGTGTGCATGATGGCCACGGCCGACCCGACGGCAACAGCCTGACGAACACGCGCGCCCGAGCCGACCATGTAGGCGGCCATGAGCGTCTTCCCGTGGCCGGGCAGCAACGCGTGCCACGCGCCGAATGCGACCGCCAGCACGAAACCGAGGAGCGCGAGCCATACGCCGTGTTGTTCGATGAGGGCAGCGAAGGGGCCTCCTTCGACCAACGGTCGCCCGGCCGATGAGGTCGCGGCGGCATCGGTGTTTCGACCACCTGCGGGGGCGGCCGCACTCGTTCCCGGCTGGTACGACGCCGACATCGAGGTCACGTTAAGTGGGCTCGACAGCAGGTCCTGCGGGTACGACAGCAAGGCGTCGCTGACGCTCTGCGTTGGAACCGTCGATCCAGCGAGCGCTGAGCCGCCTTCGCCAGCCGCGGTGATCTCGCGCCATCCGATATGACCGGGGAAGTTCTCGTCGCGGTAGGTGATCGATCCTTGGGGCGGCGCCGCTGCCGCGAAAGATCCCTCGAACCGCAGGATCGGGAGTCCGCCCTGTCCGTCCCTAAACGTCATCTGCGCCGAGCGAACCGAGAGGTGAACAGGCGTCTCGCCGACGACGAGCGTGAGGTTCGCAACAAGCTGAGGGGCCTCGGTGCTCGCCCATGCCGCGCGCTCGGCATCGGAGGCCTGAGCGTCGCCGTTCGTATCGATCGAAGGCATCGCTTGGAACGTGGGGATCTCCGCCATGTCGACGACGTAGTCCACGCGGATCTCGCCGGGAACGACATGGATCCCGCTGTACAGGTTGATCGTGAAGTTGCCGAGCGGGTGCGCCCACGCCGATATCGTCGGAAGCAGGAGGAGCGCCGACACGGCGGTCAGCACGGAGAGGGATCGGATCGTCCTGCGGGAACGCGAGCGTCCAACACCGATCATGGCGATGTCTCCAGCCGTGCCAGGTCTCGCTGAGCGACAGGGGCCCAGCGGATCGAGAAGTGCGGGTTCGTCGCGATCGCGCGCTGAAGCTCAGCGATCGCCCCGCTCCGATCCCCGAGCGCGAGCCTGATCTCGCCCGCGTGGAAGAAGAAGAGCGCGTTGCGATAGCCGATCGACATCGCCCGTTGCTCGTAGCGCCACGCTTCTGCGTCGCGGTGGTTCGCGTGCAGCGCCCACGCGAGCGCATCAGCGACGAGAACGCTGTGACGACGCTGCCATTCGGCCCTCGCGGCCAAAAGTGCGGCCCGTGCGTTCCCGTGATCTGCGTCGAACAAGGCCAGCTCGAGATCCACGTTCACGCCGTTGGCCTTGAACAGGTGGGCCTCGACGCGGACGAGTCCGGCCTGCCGCGTAGCTCCGGCCCGGTTGCCTGCTGCTGATTCGAGGTCGCCGAGCGCGATCACATAGTCGGGCAGCGGGTACGTGGCCACGACCGAGGTGTATCCGCGGATCGCCTCTTGCAGGTCGCCCTTGGCCCAGGCCACCTTCGCGAGTCCGGCTTGGGCCGGAACGAACGCCGGGTCGAGCCCCGCGGCGCGGCGGTAGTCAGCTTCTGCTGCTACGAGATGTCCCCGGTTGAACTCGAGGTCGCCGAGCTGGTTGCTCGCCCACGCCTGGTCGGCGGGCATACCGGCGACGTCGAACGCCGCCTGCATCGACACGATCGCCCCGGCGACGTTGCCCTGTAGCTCGCGGGCGTAGGACACACGGGCGTACGAAGCCAGGCCGGGCAACGTGTCGACCATCTTCTGGAACGTCGCATCGGCATCCCGGTAGCGACCCAGTTCCACCTGGGCATCACCGATCACGCCGTAGACGTTCGCGTTGTAGGGGTTGATCGCTTTCGCGCGCTCGCCCCATCGCAGCGCGCCGCCGAAGTCGTGGCGGCCGGCGGCGAGGGCCGCCATGCCGACCATCGCTTCGAAGTTGTCTTTCGACTCGATCGAGAGAGAGCGGCTCAACACGCCCTCTGCCTTCGGGTAGTAGCTGGGGTCGGCGGTCAAGCGAGCCTGCTGCACGTACGCGAGACCGAGCGAGGCGTACGAGTGCCAGTCAGTCGGGAGAACGCGGAGCCGCTGCTGCAGCGATCCGATGATCTGATCGAGCGAACCCGAGACCACCGGCTGCAGAAGGGTGTCGGCCGTCGGCGCGGGGCTCGACGCAGGTGGTGACACGGCGCCCAAGCGCCGGAAGACTCCGATGCCGCCAGCCGTGAAGAGCGCGACCGCGAGGATCGCGACCATCGCCGCTCTGGCCACCCGGTTCTGCATCCGACTCCGCCTCTCGCCTTGAGGAGAGAGGTCCGGCCGGCGAAGCCGACCGGACCTCCGATCCCCGCTATCCGTTCGGGTTCGTGGTCGACCCCGAGTGGGGGTAGGCCACGTAAGGGAACGTCGGGTTGAACGAAACGTCGTTCGCGTTGACGCCATCGCCGATCGTGTCCGCCAAGCCCTGGTGGGGCGTCAGGAGGACGCCGAGCACCACGCGGAGCGAGATGTCGATGATGTCGTCGGAGAGACGACGACCGTTCGGGAACCCGGCCACGTCACCGTTGATGACGCCCAGCCTGGAACACGCCGACGAGCACGGCGGGATCGCCATGTTCAGTCGAAGTTCCTCGGAGGGCTTCACGTCCGCCGGCTGGTTCAGGGTTGGCACACCCGTCAGGAAGACCTGGATCAGATCGGCCCTCTGGATGCCGGCCGTACCTGAGTCCGAGTCAGGAACGTCGGTGCCGTACACCGCATTGAGCAGGTGGGGCAACTCCGGGTCCTGGACCGCCCCCAGGAACTGGATGTCGTTCTTCGGTTTCGTCGAGTTGAAGTAATCCTTCGATCCCACCGGGACGACGACCTCGTTCACGAGGGGGTTACCGAGACGCGAGACCTGAACGTCCGGTCCGCTGAACGACTGCTTGCCGCCGCCTTCAACCCGCATGCTCTGACGAGACGCGGTGCTCCAGACGCCGATCACGGCATCGTTGGGATCCGTGCCGTGCAGGGCTTTCTTGGCCACCTGCAGCGCCATCGTGTTGACGTTGAACCCCGCGAGCGAGTCGTTCGACGTCTCGGTGAGGTTCGGGCTGTACAGGAGATCGAACACGCGCAGGTCGAGGAAGAACGGGTCGTCGGACTGGCCGACCCAGCTGTAGTTGGGCTTGTGACCGAACGCCGTGGATCCTGCGTCGAACAGGTCCGAGTTGTAGGCGGGCATCGAGGCATCTCCGACGTCGCTCGGGACCACGGGCGCGTCGTCGAGCAGGCGCGTCGTGACGTCGTTCTTGGTCCGGATCTTGTGCAGGTCATAGGTCTGGTAGATGTTCAGATCGTTGTCGGACAGCGACGTGACCTGACCCGTGTTGTAGAGGAACGTGTTCGCGTTCCGATAGTGCGTCTTGAAGGTCCAACGGTAGATGATGTCGGGTATCGCGTCGCCGTTGTTGTCGATGTTGATGTCGTAGTTCGTCTTCGTAGCCCAGAGGAAGAAGTTCGGTCCTCCCGCCGGATACTCGAAGGGGATCCACGAGCTGATGAGCGTGACCGTGCTCGGACGGTCAGGGCTCACGAACGCATAGACATCGGTGTTGTCGATCTGGGGATCGGCTGCGGTGAGCGGCGCCTCGCGGTGACTGGATGCGGTGCTCGCGACCGGGCCGAGGCCCGCGAACATCCCGACTGCCAACGCTACCGAGGCCGCCCCCGCAACGAACCTGCTGCGGATACGGTTCCGAGACAAAGACGTCTCCTTCCATCGGTCGTTCAGAGATAGATGCGCGTGCCGCCGACTCGACCCCGAGGACCCTCCATCAGAGCCGCCGATCCATCCCTCCCTTCGACGGTCGGCGGCGGTACACGCTTGCTTCGCGCGTCACGCAAGGGCGGATCACCCGCAGGGCAAGAGACGCGCGTGGCTCAGGCGGAGGACGTGGCGGCTTCGGACACCGACGCGGCCGGGTGCATCGGACGCGACGCCCGCAAGAACCCGACGAACATCGCGACGATCCCGACGACGAGCGTGATGCAGAACCCGGGAAGGTTCCCGTATGCGGCGAAGGTCGCGCCACCCGCCACGACAGAGGCGCCGAGCACGATGAGCAGCGTCCCGACGAACCGGTCTTTCAGCTCGGGGCTCGCACGCATCTTCCATGCCGACCACAGCGCGCCCGCGAGGAGGATCACGTACGAGGGGATCGAGATGAGCTGCGGCAGGCGGTGGGCGGGCGTGCCGTTGCCGAATACGTCCTTCCCGGATGGAAGACGCCCCGCGAGCGCCTTGGCAGCGGACGCGGTATCGAGCGAGGCATTGCGCAACACGGTGACCGCGTAGGCCACGAGAAAGACGAGCACGAGGTCGATCGCGACCTGAACCGCGCGGTTCCGAAGCAGCAGCTCGAGCTCACCGGCCGCCAGGAAAGGCACGTTCAGCACCGCTCCGAGCGACCAGTAGACGCGGTAGTCGAATGGGCTCCAGCCGTGGAGGACGCCGACGACGGCAGCAACAGAGGCCGCGCCGTACATGGCGAGGGAGATCGCCCACAGGAGCTGATAGGGACGCCGGCGCGCTGCGTACTGTCGGACGAGGAGCGCGGCGAACACGAACGCGACGACGGCCGCGACCAGTGGGAACAGCCACATGGCCTCAGCATACGGGCCGCACACCGGCGGGGCGGTGACTCCGGCGCGCTACCATCCAGGCGTGGCGCCCGATGTGTTGTTCTCGTCTGCCGCCTTCTTCGCGAGGGCCCTGGGTGACACGTTCCGGTTGGTCGCAGAGACCGGGTACCGCGGCGTCGAGGTGATGGTGACGAAGGATCCTGCCAGTCAGGATCCGCGCCGGATGCGCCAGCTCGCCGATGAGCACGAGCTGGTGATCGGAGCGATCCACGCGCCGTGCCTGTTGCTCACACGGAAGGTCTGGGGCACCGACCCGGTCGCCAAGATCTACCGCGCGATCGAGGTCGCCGAGAGCACCGGGACACCCCTGGTAGTCGTGCACCCCCCTTACCGCTGGCAGTTCGCCTACCGGCGATGGCTCGAAGAGCGGCTGCCGGCATTGATCGACGGCACGGGCGTGACCGTGGCGGTCGAGAACATGTTCCCGATCCGCCTCGGTGAACGCGGCGTGACCGTCCACGCGAACCAGGACCTCGATGAGCTCGACGACCTGCCGAACCTCGTGCTCGACACGAGCCACGCAGCGGTCGCAGGACACGACCTCGTCGAGGTGCGTCAGCGGTTCGGTGATCGGGTGCGCCACGTTCACATCTCGGACAACGCGGGTAGGGGGTGGGACTCTCATCTCCCGCCGGGCGAGGGTGTGTTGCCGCTCGACCCGTTCCTCGACGATCTCGCAGCCGACGGCTACCGAGGGAGCATCGCGCTCGAGGTAGACCTTCGCCGCTACCTCACCGACGACGTGAAGCTGCGCGAGGTGATGGTCGCGATGCGAGAGCGATGTGAGACGCGGCTCGCCGCAGGTGCCCCTGACGCGTGAGCCCTCGCGCTATCGAGGGTCCCAGTGCCGCGTCGTCAGCTTGTCGTCGAGCTCCTGCCATCCAGGCACGTCGGCGTACAGCTCCAGCTCGATCCCGTCCGGGTCTTTGATGTAGAGGCTGTGCGAGACGGCGTGGTCGCTGGCCCCGACGACCTCGACACCGGCGTTCACCAACCGGTGGAAGGCGGCACGAACATGTGCGTCCGAGGGAAGCCGGATCGCCACGTGATAGAGCCCGGTCATCGAGGGCGACGGTGCAGGCGCGCCGGCGCCCACCTGCTGAAGCGCGAGGTCATGGTGGTTGGCGCCGGTCGCGGTGAAGAACGCCATGATCCCGGGGATCTCGGCGACCTTCGTGAACCCGAGCAATTCGTAGAACGGCACGGAACGGGAGAGCTCGCGAACGCGCAGGACGACGTGCCCGATCTCCTGCGGTTCGATCTCCGGTTCCGTTGCGGCGGTCGCATCGCCGTTCGTGTCGATCGCAGGCGTTTCGTCAGCCATCGCTTCCCCTCCTGCTAGCCTTCGGGCTCGTGCGCCGCCCTACGCTCATCATGCTGATCGTGCTGTGTGCGTTGCTGATCGGGGTGGCCATCCTCCAGTTCTCTGTGGATCCGCCGGCGACCCGTCTTCCGGGACCGACGAGACCCGGTCAGCTTCCATCGGCATCGACCGTCGGTCCAACCCCGTGATCTGGCAGGGGATTCCCGGCGCTCGGTAGCAACTACTCCAAGACGACGGCGGACCCGTCACGCAGTCCGAGCACCTCTGCGGCACTTCCGCCGTTCACGATCAAGGACACCTGTCCCTGAGAGTCGACGATCAAGGCGAGTTGGCCCTCGGGGACATCGCCGAACGTCCCGACACGCGGGATCTGGCGTCCCGCCACGGTCAACACGTCCCCGAGCGCCGCGGCGTCGAGATCCGCCGGCTGCGCGTTCAGCTGAACGTTGCCGAATCGGTCGACGCCGACGACACGTGTCCCGACGGCCCCGACCGCGACCATCGGCGTCGGCAGTTCCAGCGTGTGGAGCCCGAGTGGATCGAGCGCCGGCCCCAGTTGTTCGAGCGCCATCCCGATAGCGAGATGAGCGGCGGCCGGCGCGAAGATGTCCCGTCCGTGGAACGTCAGGGATACCGGATGCATCAGGACCGAATGGGCGGTGATCTCGGCGGCCGCGTCCACCCCACCCAGTGCGTCCCATCCGATCGATAGCACGCCGTTGTCGGGGCCGACCAGCAGTCCTCCGCTCATCGCGCGTACCGCGATCGAGCGACGCTCCGAGCCGACGCCCGGATCGACGACCGCGAGGTAGACCGCGTCCGAAGGCATGTATGCGGTCGCACGACCCAACATGAGCGCACCACGCAAGATGTCCTGTCGCGGGACCGCGTGCGCCAGGTCGATCACCCGAGCATCTGAGGCGATGCGGGCGATCACGCCGTGGCACACCCCGACGAATTCGTCCGTCAGGCCGTAGTCGGACAGGAACACGATCGGGCGCGTCATGCGACCGGAAGGAACCGCTGGAGCTCACCGATGATCAGGTCTCTCGTCTGCTCGGATTGGTTGCCCTCGAGCAGAGCGGTCCCGTGGTCGTTCGAGGGAAGGATCTTGACGTCCTTGGGCTGGGGACCCTGGTTGTAGAAGGCGAGCGCGGCCGCCGCTGCAACGCCATCACCGTTGCCGGCGATGAACAGTTTCGCCGCCGTGATCGCCTGGATCTGATCGGGTCCTGCCGCGAGGCCTTCGATCGACGCGGGCGCCGACAGCGTGATCACCGCACGCACGCCTTGCGCTTCCTGTGCCGCGACGACGATCGAGGCCGTTCCACCCATGCTTGCTCCCACCAGCGCCGTCCTCCGCACACCCTGTGCGCGCAAGAACGTGAGCGCGGCGGTGAGATCGGTCGCGTTCGCGGCAGGATCCTGCGATCCCTGCGAGCAGCCGGCGTCCTCACCCGGACAGTAGCCGCGGAAGTCGAACGTCAACGCCCGATACCCCTTGCCGGCGACGAGCCAGGCCATCTCGTACCAGGAACTCTGATCCGACGGCAGCATGTGTGAGAACACCACGCCGACGGTGGAGTTCGCGGGACCGAACAACCGACCCGCGAGCTGAACGCCGTCGGTCGTCGTGAACGTGACGGCTCGGGAGCCGGCCAGCGCTTCCGTGCGGATCTCAGCTCGGTTGTCACAGGCGGTCGCGGCGAACACCAGCACGACGACCCCGACCACGATGGTGGATCGAACGAACCGGTCGCGGACCGTGGGATGCACGGTCGGACCCCTACTTGCCCAGCTTCATCCGCTGGTGCCGCGTGCGCTTCAGGAGCTTCTTGTGCTTCTTCTTGCGCATCTTCTTGCGGCGCTTCTTGATCAGCGACGGCAAGCCATAGCCTTTCTATCGGTCATGTCACTCGGTTCCGAAGAGGCTCCGGAGGTCGACTCTCTTCGCGCGGAATGAACCCTCCAGGCGAACGGAGCCCAGTCTAAGCGCTTTCGGGGCCTCTGCCACGGGCGAGATCAGCCGAAGTCCTCCGTCTTCGGGGACGTGCTCCAGGTGGCCGATGCCGCTGAATCCACCGTGCCCGTCGGACAAGCCGACCAGCAGGCGATCGAGCTGGGCGAGATCGAACAGCGGAGGCAGGGTCGGCATGAACACCGTGGGCTTCACTCGGAACCGCTGGAGAGGTCCTGAGAAGTACCGCGCCATCATCCGCTGGCGCTGCTCCATCCGCTGCTCAACGCTGGTTGGGACGACGTTCGGATGGATGCCGAGCGAGGCGACGTCGATCCCGAAGAACCGCTGCAAGACGCCGAGGATCGGTTCCAGCTCTTCGCCGCGCTGGAGGCCGACGACCAGGTCCGGCTCCAGCATGTCCACCTTGTAGTACTTCACGAGCTGGCCCCAGATACCGCTCACGATCCCGCTCGTATCCACGACCACGAGATCGGCACCCTCTGCGTGCGCACGTTCTGCCAAACGCGCGAGCGCGCCGACGAGCGGGATCAGATGGTCCTGGACGTTCGTCGATCCGACGAACCCCAGCGTGTCCGCTTCGGCGAGTCGGTCGAAGGTGAGGTCATCGGGCTCGTGGATGCGTTTGAGACCCACGGTGCAGGGAGGACCAACGGTCTTCTGGGCGATGTCGGCGTCGAGATAGGCGACGGTGCGACCGATGCGGAGCGCGTACGCGGCCGTGGCACGAGCGAGGGTGCTCTTGCCCGCGTCAAGCCCGCCGATGAACATGACGGTGCGCGCTTCATGCGCCGCCCGGTCGACCAGACGGTCGTGCTCGTTCATCGCGTCCCTTCCGTCCCATCACGGAAAGGCGCGGCGGTCGGTGTGTGCGCGGGAGCGCTTGGACCGATGTCTAACCGGCCTCGGTATAGCGCTCCGTCAGGTAGGTATGGATGTCCTCTTCGCGGAGCCGGTAGTTCCGGCCCACCCGAAGGGCGGACATCTCGCCGGTCTTGATCAATCGATAGACGGTCATCCTGGATACACGCAAGAGGTCAGCGACCTCATTCACGGTCAACAGCCGGGCCTCGGTGAAGGGTTCTCTCCTCACGGTCCCCGGATTGTAGGGTCCCGCAGCCTCGCGGGATAGCCCCAGATGCTCCACCGCAGGTCAGGCGAGTGGGAACCTCGAGGCGATCGCCTGGAAGCAGGGCCAGTAATCCGCGGGACCGACGTGGTCGTCCATGACGATCACGGTCTCGGTGCGACCTTGAGCCTTCGCGACGATCAAGGCGACGTCGTTCACGTCGGCGATGCTGAGCGTTTCGATCCCTGCCTCGATCGCGGCGCCGGCGAAGCCGTGGTCGGCGGCGACGAGATCGGGTCGCGCCTCCTGGAGGATCCGTTGCATCGCATCGGGCCAGTGTGTGTGCCGTGGTTCGGAGCCATCCGTCAACATCGCGACGCCGCCCATGTAGTCGACGAACCACTTGTGGGGTAGATGCCGCTCCTGCCATTCCACGCCGCGCGCGGGGGTCAACACCTTGGCCCCTCGCTCGGTGAGCAGTCGGTCGATCGCCTTGTAGAGGAGCGCGAGTCCGACGGGGTGTCCCGTTGCGAGCACGACCGTTTCCCCGGAGGCGCACGCCTCCGCCAGCCGGTCCCCCGCGTCTTCGCAGGCGTCTACGATCGGACCGGGTTCGATGTGCACCGGGCCGTATCGCGCGTCGTGATCGATCGGTGATGCGGCAGCCTGCGCGACCAGATCGAGGATCTCGTCGAGTCCCAGGTCGCCTGGCACACCGCTCAACCCGAACTGCTTGTCGGGGTCACCGTCGAGCAGCATCAGGATGTTCCCTCGGACGTTGTCGAGGGGATGTGTCGCCCGGCCGGCGACCTGCCCGTGCAGCAGTCCGCGCTCCAACTCCTCGCGCGTGCACGGCCGCGGGATCCAGCGATCATCGAGCGGCGGCAGACGGCGGGCATGCGCTCCGATAACGTCCATCCATCGGTCATCGTACGGGAGACACATCATGCAGCTGAGCGGCTCGGTCGCCGTCGTGACCGGGGCGTCGTCGGGCATCGGGGAGGCAACGTCGATCGCCCTCGCCAAGCGAGGCGCGAAGGTCGTGCTCGCCGCTCGCCGGGTCGAACTTCTCGAGGCGCTCGCCACGCGGATCAACGAAGCGGGTGGCACAGCCCTCGCCCTCGCCTGCGATGTAGGCGATCCGGAGCAGCTCGCCTCCCTTCCTGCAGTCGTCAACGAGGCGTTCGGGCCCAGCGACATCTTGGTGAACAACGCCGGCATCCCCGGTGGAGGCGAGTTCACCGACCTTTCCTACGAGCAGATCGAGCGGGTCGTTCGAGTGAACGTGCTCGGCGTGATGTACGGCACGCGCGCGTTCCTGCCGGGGATGGTCCGCCGGGGACGCGGGCACATCGTGAACGTCGCGTCGCTCGCCGGCCGATATGCGACACCGGGGGCATCCGTCTACACGGCAACGAAGCACGCCGTCGTCGCGTTCAGTGAGTCGTTGAATGTGTCTTCACGCCGGGACGGGGTTCTGGTGACGGCCGTGAACCCCGGCTTCGTGCCAACGGAAGGGTTCCCGGCCATCGACCGCCCGAGCATCCTGAGCCTCACACCTGAGCGCGTGGCCGAGACCATCGTCAAGGTCGTTCGCGAAGGCATCGCGCCAGAGGTCAGCATCCCGCGATGGGTCGCGCCGTTCGAGGCGTTCCGAGTGTTGACGCCTCCCCTCTACCGGTGGGCGGTCGACCGCATCGCTCGCTCGTACACCGACGCTCCTTGACTCGCGCCATCAGCTGAGAACCCCGGGAAGCCTCCCGACGGGCCGCGTAGGATAGGGCCCCACCCGCCCAAGAGAGGGTCCGCGTGGCGACAACCGAGGCCGAAGCTCGTCCCTACATCCGGTCCGACGGCAAGGAGAAGGTCACCGGATCGGGTCGGTACACGGCCGACCTCACCTTCACCGGCATGGCCCACGCGAAGTTCCGATACGCGGACCACTCGCACGCCAAGATCATCAAGATCGACACCTCGAAGGCGAAGGCGCTCCCCGGGGTCGTGGCCGTAGTCACGCAGGCCGACCTGCCCGACGTCAAGTTCGGCGGCTTCGTGCAGGACCGCTACCTGTTCGCCAAAGACGTCGTGCGCTTCGAGGGCGAGATCGTCGCCGGCGTCGCCGCTCTCACCGAAGAGATCGCCGCCGAGGCTGCGCGCCTGATCGAGGTCCAGTACGAGCCGCTGCCTGTCTTCACCGACTTCGAGGCCGCGATGGAGCCCGGTTCGCCGCTGGTGCACGAGGACTGGGCCTCGTACGAGCGCGACGAGAACATCGAGTCGAACGGCAACACGATGGCGTACCACACGATCGTGAAGGGCGACGCCGAAGCCGCGATGGCGGGCGCCGACGTCGTCGTGACAAGCCGCTACGTGTCCGACGCCTCCCAGGGTGTCCCGATCGAGCCGCGCGCGGTCGTCGCGCACTGGCACGGCGACGAGGTCACGATCTGGTCCTCGACGCAGGTTCCCTACGCCGCTCGCTCCGGCGTCGCCCAGACGCTGCAGGTCCCCGAGACCGACGTTCGCATCATCGTTCCCCTCTTGGGGGGCGGGTTCGGCGCGAAGTGCGACCTGCACTTCGAAGGGCAGGTCGCTGCGCTCGCCCGTGCGGCTGAGCGTCCGGTGAAGCTCGTGTTCACCCGCGAGGAGGAGTTCCGCGCGATCGCGCAGCGCCGCGAAGGCATCGCGATGGAGTTCGAGACCGGCGTCACGCGCGACGGCCGGCTCGTCGCGCGCAAGGCGCGGCTCGTCCTCGACAAGGGTGCGTACTGCGGCGAGGGCGGCTTCCTCGGGCAGATGGCGGCGATGCACGCGTGCGGCCCCTATGTGATCGACAACATCTTCGTCGAGGCGTACCTGAACTACACCAACCAACAGCCGTCGGGCTCGGTGCGCGCGCCGACCGCACCGCAGGTCTGCTGGGGACTCGAGCAGCATATGGACGAGGTCGCGGCGGCGATCGACATGGACCCGATCGAGCTTCGCCGGAAGACGCTGATCGAGGAGGGCGCGGAGGGTCCGACCCGTCAGGTCTTCGAGCACGTCGGCGTCAAGGACACGCTCGAGAAGGCGGTTCAGATGATGGGAGACACGGGCGACCTGCCCGACGACGAGGCGATCGGCGTCGCCGTGGGGTGGTGGCCGTGCGCGCCCGCGCCCTCCGCCGCCCACATCCAGATGAACGCGGATGGCAGCGCGACGATCGTGACCGGCGCACAGGAGAACGGCAGTGGCGCGGTGATGGCGATGCCGATCTTCGTCGCGCAGGAGCTCGGCATCCATCCGGAGGACATCTCGCTCGTGTACCAAGACACCGGCGTCGCGGCGTGGGACATGGGCTCGTGCGGCTCGCAGACCACGTTCAACAGCGGACGCGCGATCCTCGCGGCCGCCGCGGAGGTGCGCGATCAGCTCCTCGACACCGCGGCCGACAAGCTCGAAGCGGACCGCCAGGACCTCGAGCTCGCCGAAGGCGTTGCGCGCGTGAAGGGCTCGCCCGACCGCTCGATCTCGGTCGCCGACCTCGTCGGCGAGATCGGCACCGTGCACGGCAAGGGATCCGGCGACGTGCCCGACGTTCCGACCGGCGACACGGGAGGATGCGTCGGGCGGATCGGCAACGAGACGTTCCTTGCGCCGCAGTTGATCACGCAGGCCGCGCACGTGAAGGTGGACCGTCATACTGGGGTCGTACGCGTGCTCCGCATCGCCGCCGCGCACGATTCCGGACGGATCCTCAACAAGATGGGCGCCGACGGTCAGGTGTACGGCGGCGTCGTGATGGGCGTCGGTCTCGCGCTCTCCGAGGGAACGATCTTCGACGATCAGGGGCGCCAGCGGAACCCGCACCTCCTGGACTACAAGCTCGTGACGAGCGCGGACGCCCCGCAGATCGACGTCGAATGGATCGAGTACGACTCGGTGGGGCCCCGCGGCTCGAAGGGCGTCGGCGAGCCGCCCCAGGTGCCCACCGCCGCCGCGATCGCGAATGGGATCGCGAAGGTGCTCGGGTCGCACGTGCGGCAACTCCCCATGACGCCCGAGCGCGTGTGGCGCGCAGCGAACGGCGGCGCATGACCCGGTCGTTCGTCGCGCCGACCACGATCGACGAGGCGCTCGCCGCGCTGGCTGACGGCGCGCGGCCCGTCGCGGGCGGCACCGATCTCGTCGTGGGCGCGCGCCAGGGCAAGGCGCCTCTGCCCGACGCGCTGCTCGCGATCCACCGGATCGACGAGCTCCGCGGGATCTCGGACCTCCCTGGCGGGGGCCTGCGGTTCGGGACGCTCGCGACGCACGAGGACATCGTGTCGCATCGGACCGTGCTCGATCGGTTCACCGCGCTCGCTGACGCGTCGGCGATCGTCGGTTCCCACGCCACGCGCGCGCAGGGAACGATCGGCGGCAACGTGATGAACGCCTCGCCCGCGATGGACACCGGCGGACCGCTGCTCTGCTTCGATGCGACGGTGACGCTCCGCTCCACGGGTGGCGAGCGAACCCTGAACCTCGACGAGCTCTGGACCGGGCCGGGGTCGACCTCCGCGGCACCCGGTGAGCTGCTCGTCGCGATCGACGTCCCGGCGCCCGCGGCCGGCATGGGTTCCTGCTACGTCCGCTTGGAGTACCGGCGGCAGATGGAGATCGCCGTGGTAGGCGCTACGGCGGTGGTCACCCTGAGCGGCGACGACGTCACCGACGCGCGCATCGCGATCACCGCGCTCTCCCCCACGATCCGCCGCGTCGAGGAAGCCGAACGCGCACTCGTGGGAACGGGCGATGTGAACCAGGCCGCGAAGCTCACCGCCTCCGCATCGTCACCGATCGACGACGTGCGGGGATCCGCCGACTACCGCCGCGCGATGGCGGAGGTGATCGCCCGCCGAGCCATCAATGCCGCGATCGCGCGCGCCAAGGGCGAGCACGTTCCGATGCCCGCAAGTCCGGCGCTCCACGGAGCCACGTCATGAGGGTCGACGCCGAGCTCACGGTGAACGGCACCGCCTACCCGGTGTCGCTCGATCCCCACATGAGCCTGCTCCGGGCGGTGCGCGATGTGCTCGGGCTAACGGGTTCCAAGGAGGGGTGCGACGATTCCGAGTGCGGCGCCTGCATGATGCTGCTCGACGGGAAGCCGGTGAACTCCTGCTCGTACCTGGCCCTGCAGGCCGACGGTCGCGAGGTAACGACGATCGAGGGACTCGCCGGCGGCGACGGACTCGCGCCCCTGCAGCGCGCGTTCCTCGAACACGGTGGTGTCCAATGCGGCTTCTGCACGCCGGGCATGCTGATCTCGGCCACCGCGCTACTACGAGCGAACCCCGACCCCTCGGACGAGGAGGTGCGCATCGCGCTCGCCGGGAACCTCTGTCGCTGCACCGGCTACGACGGCATCGTCAAGGCGGTCCGCGACGTCGCCGAGGCGAAGAGCTCTGCCTAAGCTCCCCGAGCGCGCGAAGGGGGATCCGGAGGATCCGCGCCGCGGGTCACAGGGCCACACGGGCGACGCCATGAGTATGGTCGCGACCGTGGATGCCCTTCCGCGGATGAGCACCGCGCCCGTCGAGCTCAAGCGCCCGATAGGAGAAGAGGTCGTCGAGCCCGACGTCCCGTGGATCGTGATCGTGTGGAACGACCCGATCAACCTGATGTCGTACGTGACGTGGGTGTTGCAGAAGATCTTCGGCTACTCCCACGCCAAGGCCGAGAAGCTGATGATGGACGTCCACACGAAAGGCAAGGCGGTCGTGTCCTCAGGAGAGCGCGAGAAGGCCGAGTCCGACGTCGCGCGACTGCACGCCCACGGCTTGTGGGCGACGATGCAGAAGGATCGGTAGATGGCAGGGCGAGGTCCCGTCAGGCGCAGGGGCAAGGCCTACGAGGTCAAGCTCGGCGACGAGGAACGGGCCGCGCTGCGAGACCTCTGTCAGCAGCTCCGTGAGCTGCTCGTGAAGGAGAGCCCGTCATCGGATCCGGGCGTAGCGCGGCTCTTCCCACCCGCGTATCCCGACGACCTGTTGCAGAACCTCGATTACGAGCGAACCGCCGGCAACGATCTGTTGGCACAGCGCCTCGCCGCGATCGACATCGTTTCCGGCTCGATCGATGCGAAACGCTTGACCGAGGAACAGCTGCTGGCATGGCTGAGCGCGACGAACGATCTGCGCTTGGTGATGGGAACGCGACTGGGGGTCACGGAGGAGTCGACCGAGGCAGACTTCGCCGAGGACGAAGCAGCCGAGCAAGCCTATGGCCTGTACAGCTACCTCACCTGGCTCGTCGCGGAGTTCGTCGAGGCGCTCGGGGGCGACTAGTTCTGGTGCTGGCCCGTTTGGTCTAACCGAGGTCACGAGCAGTCGACCGGACGGTATCCAGCGGATGGGTTCCCAGGATCGATGCGTTGTCTGTCAGAGGGTCGAGAAGATGCAGCCTCGGTCGGTCCGGTCCCGTTGGGCTATAAGAGGTTGGTGCCAAGCCGTCAAAACGAAGACGTACGTTCCTGGGGAGTTTGAAACGCTGGCCCCGGCCGAGGGGTTCATGTTCCGTCATGGAAGAGACAGCGAGGCTCGAGAGCGTTCCGCCTCTTCTCGATGACCCCGATTTCGAGTCCTTCTTCCGGGCAGAGTACCGTCGTCTGTGCGAGGCGCTGTACCTGCTCACCAGAGATCCATTCGAAGCCGAAGACCTCGCGCAAGAGACCATGACTCGCGTTCTGGAGCGATGGGAGCGGGTCAGGGAGATGGACTCTCCCGTTGGCTACGCCTATCGCATGGCGTTGAACCTGAACCACAAGCGGCTCCGCCGGATCGCGGTGCGTGCTCGTAAGGCGTTCGCTGCCGTCCCGTCCGAGGACCATAGCGAGATGGTCGGTGACCAACGGGACGTCCAGCAAGCGCTCGCGAAGCTGCCGGCGGGACAGCGAGAAGCGCTCGTCCTCGTTGACTGGCTTGCGATGGACTCTGAGCAGGCCGGGCGCGTGCTCGGGATCGGGGCGGACTCGGTCCGTGTCCGGATCCACAGGGCGCGGTCGAGCCTGCGGCGACAACTCGGAGGCGACCGATGAGCGACACGCGGAAGATCCTCGAGCAGGGTGTCGGGAGCTTCTCACCGCATCCCGGCGGATACGAGCGCGTCCTGGGGCGTCGCAGCCGTAAGCGCCGGAACGAAACGATCGCGACCATCCTTGTGGCGCTCGCGATCACGATCGCCTTGATCGCGGTCGGAACGAAGATCCGGTACCGGGATGCGCCGATCCCGGTCTCGCCCCCGAAGGTGGGGGCGGTCGGCAGGGGATTGTCGCTGGTGAACCCCGACACCGGGATGATCACCCCTTTGAGATCCCGAGCGAGGATCGGTCAAAACTTCTTGAATGGGCTCGACATCTCACCCGATGGGAGCGAGATCGCGTTCACGAGTCTGGTGAGCGGCCGCTTCGGCACCCAGATCTTCGTCATGGATGCGGAGGGCGGCGGTATCCAGCAGCTCACGCATCAACCGCTGGGAGCCTATGCGCCGGCGTGGTCTCCTTCGGGACACCTGATCGCATTCATCTCATACACGGGCAAGGACGCCGGCGGTGGGGATCTGTTCGTCATGGATGCGGACGGCAGCTCTGTCCGGCTAGTGACTCGGACGAAGCACATCAACGAACGGGACGCCGCCTGGTCGCCCGACGGGTCGAGGCTGGCTTTCGAAGCCTTTCACCGCCGTGGGGGAATGGGGATCGGTATCACCGATGTCAGGACGGGCGTGACGTCGCGCGTGAAGTCGCGCATCTCCGGCCCGGGCGACGCCACTGCCCTTTGGGCGGGTGCTGTCGAGCCCGCGTGGTCACCGGATGGGAACTGGATCGCCGTCGAGGGACGGACGGCGGGAACCGACAACGGAAAGATCTGGCTGATGCACCCCGACGGCACCGACGCGCACGTCCTGATGGGCGTCATCAGCGTCCCGCCCGAGGAGAGCTCCCCAAAGTGGTCGCCCGACGGCCGACAGATCGCCTATTGCCAGAGCATCGCGGGTAGCAGCCGGAGTTCGATCGCGAGCGTCGACGTTGCGACCGGCGCCGTCCGAGTGATAACGACGAACGCGACCTGTGTCTTCGACTGGAGCCCCCGCGGTTATCTGGTCGTGCTGGGGTGGCGCGGATGACATCCCCTGTCGCCCAAGTCACACGTAGCCGACGACACAGCCCACGCAACCTCATGGGCCAGACGGCCCGATCCGTTGCGAGCACAGCGGGGCGCCGGATCCCAAGAGGAAGGAGGAAGCCATGGGCAGCATGTACCCCATCGAGCGTTCCAGGAAGGAAGGGGTGGTGACCGTGAAACGACTGATCGCGCTCATGACGGTCGCGGGAATGACGTTGCTAGGGCTCGTGGCCGTCACGGGACCAGCCCAAGCGAAGACTCCCGCACGGAACGGTCAGATCCTCTTCATTAGGTTCGACTTTGGGATCGAGGACGACCACGTCTTCACGGCCAACCCCGACGGGTCGCATGAGGTTCAACTGCCGCCCCTATCCGCGGGTGCGGAATGTCCCAGCTGGTCCCCCGACGGGACGAAGGTCCTTGAGAACACCGCCGGCAGCAACGGGTTGGGACGGCCAGCCACGGTCAACCCTGACGGGACCGGGTTCAAGTTGCTGGACAACCCGGACCCCGACCTGCTCTTGGGATGCGGCAACTGGTCTCCCGACATGGCGCGCATCTCGATGGAGGGTCTCGACTTCACGAAACCCCGAAAGAACGGCATCTACACCGAACGCGCCGCGGACGGAGGCGGCCTCTTCCGCGTCACCTCGAACCCCGGCGGCGACGACAACCCCAAGGGCTATTCGCCCGACGGCTCGAAGATCCTCTTCGATCGCACGGTGGAGGGTGGGGACGGCAACAACAACGGCTTGTTCGTCGTGAACGTCGACGGCACAGGTCTCCGGCAGCTGAACCCACCCCGCCTCCAGATCGAGTGCTGCAGCCAGGGGTGGTCTCCCGACGGGACTCGGGTCGTGTTCGCCGCGGACTTCAAGTCTTCGACCGGGTCGGGATCGCAGACCGCGCTGTTCGTCATCAACGCTGATGGCACAGGCCTTCGCCAGCTCACACCCGATGGCTTCGGCGCGGTAGGCCCTTCGTGGTCCCCGGATGGTCGGCTGATCGTGTTCAACAATACGGTGCAGCCGAGCGGGCCGAGGGCCTCGCTCCAGATCTACGTGGTGCATCCCGACGGGAGCGGGCGCAGGCGGATAACGAAGCCTACGGACGGGGACATCTCGTTCGACCCGGTGTGGTCACCGGACAGCGCCAAGCTGCTATTCGGGCGGATCCACGGAACGCAAGGGGGCCACCAGGAGGACCTGTGGATCGCCAACGTTGACGGCACAGGCCTCATCCAGGTCACGGATACGGCCGGCGCCAACTTCTTCGAGGACCCGGCGGGCTGGGGGACGCACCCCCTGGCAACGTAGCCATCCAGGCCAGGGGACGTCACCCCGCGCAGCCAGCGAAACGAGAAGGGTCCTTTACATATTTGACCGAGCTCACAGTCAGCGGATCGGCGTTCCCACTTGATGGATCTTCAGCATGTTCGTCGTCGTTCGCCCCGCCGGTGAGGCGGCAGCCAGCACGACCGACTGACCGCTCTCGATCAGCCCGTGAGCCTGCAGACCCTCGTCCATGAGCGCGATCATCTCGTCGGTGTCGGCGGGACGTCGCGCGGGCAACGTGACGACCCCCCAGAGAATCGCGTTCGCTCGTCTCACCCCTTCATCGGGGATGAACGCGTAGATCGGGCAACCGGGGCGCTCGGCGCTCAGCAGCTGTGCGGTTCGGCCGGTCTCGGTGTAGCAGCCGATCGCCACGACGTCCCTATCCTCGATGGCCACGGAGGCGACCGCGTGTGCGACGGCAGCGGCCTCGCCCGTGTGCCGGCAGGCCGGCTGAGCAGCCCGATACACGGAACCCCGCGACTCGACCGCTTCGGCGATCTTCGTGGCGGCGGCAGCCGACTCGAACGGATATTCGCCGATCGCCGTCTCGCCACTCAGCATGATGCCGTCGGCGCCGTCGAGCACCGCGTTGGCGACGTCGGTCGCCTCGGCTCGGGTGGGCCGCGGCGCCCTGATCATCGACTCCAACATCTGCGTCGCGACGATGACCGGGCGACCCACAGCGCGCGCAGCGTGCAAGAGGTCCTTCTGGAGCAGCGGGATCTCCTCCATCGGCAGCTCCACGCCGAGATCGCCTCGCGCCACCATCAGCGCGTCCGTGACGTCGAGGATCTGTTCGATGCTCTCGACGGCAGGTTTCGTCTCGATCTTCGCCACGATCGGGACGACGCGGTCCCCCATCAGCTGTCTGAGCTCGCCGATGTCCTTCGGGTCCCGGATGAACGACTGTGCGACGAGGTCGACGCCTAGGTCGAGGGAGCGAGCGAGCCCCTCGCGATCGCGTTCGGTGACGGCGCCGAGACCGAGGCGCTCGGCGGGCACGTTCACGCCTTGTCCCGAGCGAACCGTGCCCCCACGCACGCATTCGGTCCGAACGACGTCGCCTTCCATCTCGACCACGTTCAGCTCGACCGCTCCGTCGGCCAACAACACCCGGTCGCCGCGGCGAAGGTCGCCTGCCAGTTGCGGGTACGTCGTCGACGCCGACTCGCTGTTCCCCGGCCCGCCGGGACGGAGCGAGAACCGTTGTCCCGGACGGAATACGAAGGGGTCCGGGTCGAGCGTGCGCAGCCGGACCTTCGGCCCCGGAAGGTCTGCCAGCACCGCGAGCGGGCTGCCGACCTCGGCCTCGGCCGCGCGGACCAACCCCACCGCCCGCGCGTGCTCTTCGGGAGATCCGTGCGAGAGGTTGATGCGGAAGATCGAGGTGCCGGCGGCCACGAGGCCGCGCACGAGTTTCGGCGTCGAAGTCGCCGGACCGAGGGTGCAGACGAGCTTCGTCCGCGCGGTCAGGGCGCCTCCAGCAGCGAGTCGGCGACGCTCGGCGCCACGCGCTCCTCCGACAACGAGGTCGGCACGTCTGCCCCGATCCGACCCCGCACGTCCTCGATCCACGCGCCGGGCAGATCGTCGGGGATGTCGGCTTCGGCCATCTCTGCGAAATACGTGGTCCACGCCCGGGGCACGACCCGCGCCCACTGATAGCCACCACCGCCCGTCGCGACCCAACGACCGCTCGCCGCATCGTGGGCGAGCTCGTGCAGGATCTTCGATGCCTCCCGGTATGCGTTCATCGTCAGCCGAAGGTGGGCGAGAGGATCCGTGTGATGCGTGTCGCAGCCGAGCTGCGTGACCAGCACGTCTGGGCGGAAGCGAGTTACCACCGCGGGGACGACCGTGCGGAACGCCTCGAGCCAGCCCTCGTCGCCCGTGCCCGGTGAAAGTGGGATGTTCACGACGGTCCCCGCGGCACCGGGGCCGCCGCTCTCGGTCGGCCCGCCGGTACCCGGGAAGAAGCCGAGCTCGGGCGCGTACTCGTGGATCGATACCGTCAGCACGCGCGGATCGTCGTAGAACACGAACTGCACGCCGTCACCGTGGTGTACATCCACGTCGACGTAGGCGACACGCTCGGCGCCTCCTTCCAGAAGCGATGCGATCGCGACGGCTGGGTCGTCGTACACACAAAACCCCGAGGCCCGGCTCGGCATCGCGTGATGAAGACCCCCCGCGGCGTTGAACGCGTGCTCGACCTCACCAGCCAGGACCGCCCGTGCCGCGGCGACCGACCCTCCGACGACCAGCGCCCCCGCCTCGTGCATCCGGTCGAACACCGGGTTGTCACCGGGCCCGTAGCCGTACCGAGCCCAGGGTCCGTCCTCGCCATGTCCGGCGCGCTTCGTCGCGTCGATGAAGTCCAGTGTGTGCACGAGCCCGATCGTGTCGTCATCGGCGGCGGTGCAGTCGATGAGCGAAACGTTCGGCGCCTGGGTCAACCCGAACGCCTCGATGAGCGACCACGTCAGCAGGACCCGTTCGGGACGGAGGGGGTGCTGCGGCCCGAAGTCGTAGATCCTCGCCTCGGGACAGCTGACCAGACCGACTCGGTCGCTCACGCCACGGAACGTATCGCAGCGGTCGTGCGCTCGACGAGCGTGGTGGCGTCCGCATCCGACAACGTGAACGACGGGCCGAGCATGATGAGATCGCCGTTCACGCCGTCCGCATGTCCGGTGGACGAGTACAACAGGAGGCCGTCGTCTCGAGCCGCGGCTAGCACCCGCTCGGTGACCTGATCGGCGCGAGCGAACGGCTCCTTGGTCTCGCGGTCACGGACGAGCTCGATGCCGGTCATCATCCCGAGCCCGCGGATGTCGCCGACGGTCGGTGCGTCCTCCAGGAGGCTACGCAGGTCGCCGCGGAGCTGCTCCCCCATCTCGCGGCTACGCTCGACGAGACGTTCTGCTTGAAGCTTCCGGAGGACGGCGAGGCCGGCCGCAGCGCCGAGCGCGTTGTGCGACCACGTGAATCCGTGGACAAACCCACCGCCCGCCACCGTGTCGAACACCTCTCGGGTCGTCGCCGCGAATCCGAAGGGAACGTAGCCGCTGGTCGTTCCCTTGCCCGCGGTGATGATGTCGGGCCGCACGCCCCAATGCTCGACACCGAACCAGCGTCCCGTTCTGCCGAGCCCCGTCATGACCTCGTCCGCGATCACGAGGACGCCGTGACGCCGGCAGACATCGACGATCGACGGCCAGTAGTCCTCGCTCGGCACCGCGGCTGCGAGCGTCGCACCGCCGATCGGCTCCGCGATGAACGCCGCGACCGTCTCGGGATCCGCCTGCGTGATCATGCGATCCAGCTCGGAGGCGTACCACGCTCCGCAACTCGAGGGATGCGCGGGGCTCGGACAACGGTACTCGTAGGCCGCATGCGTATGAAGGAACCGGCCGAGCCAGGGCGTGTACGGCTTGCGCAGCGGTTCCTTGCCGCTCGCGTCGAGCGCCCCCAAGGTGTTCCCGTGGTAGGAGCTGCGGCGTCCGATCACGGTGATCCGCGACGGATCGCCGCGCGCGATGTGGTACGCGCGTGCCATCTTGATCGCCGTCTCGACGGCCTCGCTCCCCCCGCTGACCGGGTAGATGCACGCGTCGTCGAGCGGAAGCACGCCGGCGACCTCGTCCGCGTAGGCCTCGAGCGCCTCGGTCGTGAACATCGTGCCGTGGACGTACTGGGTCTTGTGCAGTTGGGTCGTGATCGCGTCGATGATCTCGGGCACGCCGTGACCGAGGCTGACGACGATCGCACCGCCCGCACCGTCGAGGTACCGCTTCCCGTCGGCATCGGTGATCCAGGACCCCTCAGCGGAGACCGCGGTCGGCAGGGTCCTGTTCATGACCCGAGGGAACACGTGGCTCATCGCTTCGTCTTCTCCGTGCGCTCGTCGGGAGTCGTCACGCTACTTCGTGTAGACGCCGCTTGGGTCGAGCTCCTCGCGGACCAGGCGCAGCTCTTCGTCGGTCGGCGCCAGGGTCTCGCCGAGGTCACCGGCGACCTTCGGATCCCAGCCCATGTTGGTCCGCACGTCGTCGATCGAGACTCCCGGATGCAGCGTTCGGAGCGTCATCTCGCCCGTGACCTCGTCGAAACCGAAGGTGCCGAGGTCGGTGACGACGGCCGTCGGGCCGCTCCCGAACCAGCCGCGCGCGGCGTCGTGAGCGGGATCGCCGCTGTGGCCCGGCGACGTCCGGAAGTGCAGCTTCTCGACGAACGACCGCTGGGCCTGGCGCATGATCACGAGGATCTGCCGGGCGTGGATCGCGATCTCGCACGCTCCTCCGGAACCCGGGAGCCGCACCTTCGGATCCGCGTAGTCACCGATCACCGTGGTGTTCAGGCTTCCCCACCTGTCGATCTGTGCGCCGCCGAGGAACGCGACGTCGATCCGCCCCGCCTGCAGGTAATACGCGAACAGCTCGAACATCGAGGTGATCGCGGTTGAACCCGTCACCAAGGTGGGGTCACCGATCGACAGTGGGAGGCGCTCCGGCCGCGCCCCGTAGACGCCCGACTCATAGACGAGCTGCAGCTGCGGCGCGACGGTGCGCTGCGCCAGGTTGCACACGATGTTCGGCAGACCCACGCCGACGAAGCAGTTCGCGGCGCCGAGCAGCTCCCGCGCGCTCGCGACGATCATCATCTCGGACTTCGAGTAGCCGAGATCCCGCGCGGCGACCGTCCCAGCGTCGCTCATCCTGTTTGCGCTACCGCTTTCGCTGCTTGAGCGCTCATGTGTGCGCTACCGCTTTCGCTGCTTGAGCGCTCATGCGTACCGCCCGTAGTCGACCTCGCCGGAGAGCGCCGGCTCGGGACGGAGACCGTCCCAGTGCGCAGCGCCGTACTTCTCCACGTACTCGCCGTGATCTGCCAGGCCGTAGACCCACTCGTCGAGCCATGCGTCCAGCGTCGCCTGCTCGCGCGCGATCTTGTCCCACTCCAGGTAGAAGGCGTTGTCGCGGTCGTAGTAGCCCTGTGCGAACGACGGATGACACGCCAGCGGCTGTTCGACCACCGCATCGATGACGGCGCCGGGTATCACGGTTCGGTTCGGATCGCGGCGGATCACCGACTCATCGACGAGCTCCTCGCAGACGATGATCGTCTTCTTCGCAGCGAAGGCGACCTCCTTCTGGCAGCCGAGCAGGCCCCAGATCTGGGTGTCGCCCTCGGCATCGGCGCGTTGCGCGTGAACGATCCCAACGTCGGGCCGAAGGGGCGGCACGACGTACACCTGCGTGCCATCGTCGTAGGGCGAGGTCATCGGCACGATCTTCGGGTTCACCGCAGGGATGTCGCTCTCGTAGTAGCTGCGGATCGGGAAGAACGGCAGGTTCGCCGCACCAGCGACGTAGCGACACACCATGCCGAAGTGCGAGTACTCCTCGATCTCGAGCGGACCGGGGTCGTGGTCCTCGATCCGACGCCGGATCGAGTGCAGTGAACCGACCCCCGGGTTCCCGAGCCAGGAGAAGATCAGCTTCTTGGCCACCCCCGCGCCGATCATCTGGTCGTAGACGACGTCGGGCGTCATCCGAGCCAGGGTCAGATCGCGTTTGCGCTGACGGATGATCTCGTGCCCGGCCGCGAAGCAGATCAGGTGCGTGAATCCTTCGATGGCCACGGTGTCGCCGTCGTGGACGAACTCGGCCACGGCATCGTGCATCGTCGTGACCTTGGTCGTCATCGGCGCCACTCGATACCGCTACGCAGGCACGTCACTCGGGCGTCCAGCCATCCTCCGGACCACGAAGCACGCAGAACTCGTTGCCCTCAGGGTCGCGCATCTGCGTCCAGAAGCTGTCCTCGGTCTTGATGAACCCACGCTCGGTCGCACCCAACCCTTTCAGTCGCTCGACCTCGGCGGCCATCGATCCCGTCGGACGGACGTCGAGGTGCATGCGGTTCTTCGCGGACTTCGGCTCCGGAACCGGCTGGAAGAACATCCCGGACATGCGAGCGGATGGATCGATGATGAAGGCTCCCGTTTCGTCTGCATCCGCTTCCAGCTCGTACCCGAGCGCCGCCGCCCAGAACGTCGCAACGCGAACCGGGTCGGCGCAGTCGAACACGAGCTCGTCGGGCGTCAGGCCCACCTACGGTCCCGCCTCGACCTCGACGACCGCTTCCTCGAAGATCTCGAGCGCCACCGCCGCCTGGTCTTCGCGGAAGACGAGCGGGGGCGACATGCGGATCGCATCGTCGCCGCACCCGAGAACGAGCAGCCCGCGCCGGAACGACGCGAGCTCAACGGCTCCCGCCGTGTCGTGATCGGTGAAGGACATGCCGATCCACAGCGCCCGGCCACGCACGTCGGTGATCATCGGGTGCCGGGCCGCGATCTCGCGCAGACCCTCCAGCAGGATCTCCCCGACGCTGGACGCGTTGGCCATCAGCTGCTCGTCCTCGATCACGTCGAGGGTAGCGAGCGCCGCCGCACAAGAGAGCGGCGAACCGCCATAGGTGGAACCGTGCGAACCCAGCGCCCAGACCATCAGATCCTCACGGGCGATCATCGCCCCGAGCGGCAGCCCGCTCGCCATGCCCTTACCGGCCGTGATGATGTCGGGCGCGATCCCCTCCTGCTCGATCGCCCACATCGTGCCGCTGCGCCCGGCGCCCGACTGAACCTCGTCGCACACGAGCAGGATGCCGTGCTTGTCGCACAGCTCGCGGAGGTAGCTGAACCACCCGTCGGGCGGTAGCACGTACCCACCCTCGCCCAGCCAGGACTCCACGACGATGGCGGCGACCTCCGTGGGCGAGACGATCCGCTTGAACAGCACCTCTTCCAAATAGTCGAAGTCGCCGTAGAACGAGTGGTAGACACTCGGCAGCATCGGCCCGAAGTTGGTGCGGTACTTGGCTTTCGAGGCGGTGAGGGTGACGCTTCCCATCGACCGGCCGTGGAATGACTGGTAGAACCCGATCAGGTACTGACGACCCGTGGCGTAGCGCGAGAGCTTGATGGCAGCCTCCACGGCCTCGGTACCGCTGTTCGTCAGGAACGAGCGCGCGGGCTTGCCGCCGAACGGTGCGATCGCGTCGAGCCGCTCGCACACGTCGGAGTAGATCGGCAGGTAGAAGTCGCTGGCGGAGTAGTGCAGGAGCTCGGTCGCCTGACGTTGGATGGCTTCGACCACTCGGGGGTGGCAGTGCCCGGTGGACGCCACCGCGATGCCGGCGTTCAGATCGAGGAAGACGTTGCCGTCGACGTCCTCCACCACCGACCCGGCGCCTCGGCGAGGAACGAACGGGTACGCGCGCGGGAGCGAGGGCGACGTCACCTTGCGATCGCGCTCGATGCGAGCCATCGCCTCAGGGCCCGGGATGTCGGTGATGATCTTCGGACGGCTCTGGGAAGCCAGCGAGTCGTAGGCGAGGTCGGACGTCTGCACGCTCACTCGGCGATCACCGTCCTCGACTGCTCCCGCATGTATTGGGTCACGTAGTACGGGCCGCCGCCGGCCTTGCCGGTCGTCCCGGAACCCTTCCAACCACCGAACGGCTGGACGCCCGGCCATGCGCCCGTCGTTGCGCCGGCGCGCCGGTTCACGTACACGACGCCGGCCTCGATGCGGTCGAGGAATTCCTGTTGCTCGTCCTCGTCCTCGCTGTAGAAGCCGGCCGTCAGGCCGTACTCGCTGTCGTTCGCGAGCTCGAGCGCTTGGTCCAAGCTGTCGATCGGCGCCACAGCGACGAACGGCACGAACAGCTCCTTCTTCCAGATCCAGTTGTCCAACGGCACCTCGACGACGGTTGGCTTCACGAAGGTGCCGCGGGCCAGGTCGCCTTCGGTGATGCGCTCGCCGCCGGTGACGATCGTGCCGTTCTTGCGGGCTTCGTCGGAGGCCTCCTCGTAGGTCTTCACCGCGGCGTCGTTGATGACCGGCCCGAGGAAGACGTCGCGCTCGAGGGGATTGCCCACCTTGATCGCTTCGGTCTTCTCCTTGAGCTTGGCGACGAAGTCGTCGTAGACGGCGCGCTCCACGTAGACCCGTGAGTTCGCCGAGCACTTCTGGCCGCCGAAACCGAACGAGCTGCGCATGACGCCGTCGGTCGCCTTGTCCAGGTCGGCGTTCTTGGTGACGATCGTCGGGTTCTTTCCGCCCATCTCGCAGATGGCCGGCTTCGGGTACTCCGACGCGAAGGTCCGGTAGATCCCCATGCCGACCTCGTAGGACCCCGTGAACGTGATGCCGTCGACGTCGGGGTGATGGACGATCACGTCTCCGACGATCGACCCGCGTCCGGGGATGAAGTGGAACGCCGCGTCCGGAACTCCGGCGTCTCGGTAGATCTCGTAGAGCTTGTACCCGAGCAGCGCGCCCTGGTGGGCGGGCTTGAACAGGACCGTGTTGCCGGCAACGAGTGCCCCGGAAGAGGGTCCACCGGCGAGCGCCATCGGGAAGTTGAAGGGGCTGATCACGGCCCACACACCGAAGGGCCGCAGCACGTCGTAGTACTGGCCGGCGGCGCCCATCGCCTGCATCGGCACGTTGAACCCGTCGTGTTCGACCATCTCTTTCGCGTTCCACCGCATCAGATCTGCGGTCTCCTCGACGTCGCCGAGGGCTTCCAGCCGGTTCTTCCCGACCTCGAGCGCCATGAGAGCAGACAGGAGGTTCCGGCGCTCCGTGATGAGGTCGGCCGCGTTGTTGATGATCTCCACACGCTTGCGCCAACCCATCCGGTCCCATCCGATCGCGAAGCCTTTCGCGGCGGCCACGGCGTCCTCGACGTCTTGGCGGGTCGCTTGTGAGATGTGGGCCAGCACGATGTCGTCGTCGATCGGCGAGCGCAGCTCGTACGTGCCCTCGCCCGGACGCTCTTGTCCGTTAACGACGACAGGGATCGTCTTCCCGAGCTCGGCCTTCGCCAGCTCGATGCCCTCGTCGTAGCCCTTGTGGAGCTCTTCGTTGTCGGCTGACATCGTCGCGTACGTGACGCGGAAGCCCTCTGCCATTGGGATACGCCCCCTTCCGGATGGATACAGAAATGCCGTAGTTGGTTAGCCCTTCATGCTAGCCGAGCGCCCCAGTCGCCGCCCATGCCACGTCGGCGCCAAGTTCCTGTGGAAAACCGGAGAAACCGCCGGTCGGGAGGCGTATGCTTCGGCTCCCTGATGAGGCTCGTGACCTTCGACCGGGGGGGGCACCGGCGGCTGGGAGCGATCTTCGGGGGTGAGGTGGTCGACCTTCCCGACGCCGTCGGGCACCCGGCCTTCCCCACCACCTTGGAAGCCCTGGTCTCGAGCAGTCGCGGCTCCGTTATGGATGCCGCCCGTGCGGCCCTCGAACGCGACGAGGCATATGACTGCGTCGTCAAACGAGCACGCCTGCTCACGCCCCTGTATCCGCAGTCGCTGGTCGCCCCCGGCGCGCTCGACGTCGAGCGGCGGATCGTCGGACCCGAAGACGACGTCCTGTGGCCGGAGGGTGCGGCGTGGCTCGACTACGAGCCGATGGTTGCCGCGGTGCTCGGACTTGAGCTCTCGCGAGCCAGCGTCGATGACGTGGTCTCGAGCCTTTTCGGCTTCACCCTCGTCAACGATTGGCGAGCCCGTGCGGCGAACGGCGACCCGGTGGAAACCGCCGAGGGCCTGCCGCTCGCGATCGGACCCTGCGTCATCACGGCCGACGAAGCCAACCCGCAAACGATGTTCATCCAGGTGAAGGTCGACGGCGAGGAGCTGATGAAGGGGAACCTCAACGGCGCGGCGACCAACCTCTTCGAGCTGATCGCGGACGCCTCACGCGACCTGACGCTGGAACGAGGCGATGCCTTCGCATTGAGTCCGTTCGCCGGTGCCGAAGGCGGGCCAGCCCGCCAGCTCTGGCCCGGAGCCTTAGTCGAGCTCGCGGCCGAAGGCATAGGAACCCTTCGCAACACCGTCGCCGCCCGCAGCGGCTAAGTACCCGCCGCCACACTCACGAGCGGATCTCGAGCGCGAAGCGAAGTGCTCGGTCGAGCGCGGGCAGCTCGTCGGCGATCAGGATTCCGGCCATGCGGCGAGCGACCGGATACCCGCGGAGTCATCCAACCGCTCTGGAACCAGGCGGTAGGCCTCTGCATAGCGGGCGTCGGCGAGACCTTCGTCGACCGCCTGCAGGTAGAGGTCGATGAAGCGCCGGATCAGCCGTGTGATGCCCGTCACATTCCGTCAGCGCTTCTTGGTTGCCTTGCGGGCTTTGCCGCGCTCGGCGGCGGCTTTCTTGTCACGCGCCTTCTTCTTGCGTTCACGGTTGTGCGCGTCGCGCACCTCGGCCAGTGCTCCCTTGCCCATGTCTCGCTCCTCGCGTCGTCGGCGCCGAACTTCAGCGTCCGAAGTTCAAACCGTCGTCCTCGTCGCCGCCCTGGGCCAGCTCGAGGCTGCGCTTTCGCGCCGCGTCGATCGCATTCAAGAATGCGGCGCGCACTCCGGCTTCCTCGAGGTGGCGGATCGCCGCGATCGTCGTTCCACCCGGCGAGGTCACCATCTCGCGAAGCTCCACCGGGTGTTTGCCGGTGTCGCGCAGCATCTTCGCCGAACCGACCATCGTCTGGATGATCAGCTCGGTCGCGACGTCGCGCGAGAGCCCCAGGAGGATACAGGCCTCGATCATCGCCTCGGCCAGCAGGAAGAAGTACGCCGGACCGCTGCCGCTGGTCGCCGTCACCGCGTCTTGGTGTGACTCCTTCAGACGAAGGACCTTCCCCACGTACCCGAGCAGCTCTTCGGCCACGGCGAGATGCTCCTCGGTCGCATGCGAGCCGGCCGAGATCACCGACATCGCCTCGTCGACCATGACGGGAACGTTGGACATCACGCGCACCACCGGCACGTCGTCGGGCAGATGCTTCTCCACGAACGAAGTCCGAACCCCGGCTGCGAAGCTGATGACGAGATCGGCCGGCGTGACCTGATCACGGACCTGTGACAGCAGGGTCTCCATGTCCTGGGGCTTCGCCATGAGCACCAGGACGTCGGCCCAGCGGACGGCTTCCGCGTTGTCCAGCGTCGCGGTGATCCCGTACTTGCCGGCCAACTCGCGAGCCCGCTCCTCGCGACGGTTCGTGACCATGATCTCCTCGGCGCTCCGTCCGCCAGAGCGGATCAGCCCCGAGACCAAGGCTTCGCCCATCTTGCCTCCGCCGAGGACGGCGACCTTCCTGCTCATCTTGTCCTCACTTGGTCGTCTTCACCTTGATCGTCCTCACTTGGTCGTCCTCACTTCGCGGATCTCAACAGGTTCGACACGAAGAACCACACGTTCGCGGGACGCTCGGCGAGCCTGCGCGTGAGATAGGGATACCACTCGGTGCCGTACGGAACGTACACACGGAGCGGGAAACCCTGCCTGGCGAGCTCCGCCTGGAGGTCTCGGCGGACACCGTACAGCATCTGGAACTCCACCCGTGACCAGCCGTTCTCGATCGCATCGGTCCGCGTTCGGACCCCTTCGATCAGGGTGGGGTCGTGCGTGGCGGCGTCGATCGCGTGACCGCGCGCGAGCAACGTCGTGAACAGCCGCGCGAACGCGGCATCGACGTCGTCCTTGTCTTGATAGACCATGTCCGGCGGCTCCAGGTACGCCCCTTTCACGAGCCGAACGCGCACCTTGGCTGGCAGGTCGAAGATGTCTCGTTCCGTGCGGCGAAGGTACGCCTGCAAGCAGACGCCCACCTTCGGATATCGAGCGTGCGCGGTGCGGAGCACGGCGAGCGTCCCGTCGACGTGAACGTGGCTCTCCATGTCGATCATCACGAGCGTCCCGTCGACCGCCGCCGCATCCAGGATCGGCTCGACGTTCCGCTCGCAGTCCGAGACCGACGAATTCAGCCCGAGCTGGGTCAGCTTGATCGAGATCGCGCAATCGAGCGTCGGCTCCTGACGGATCCGGGTCAGCGCCTCGAGATAGGCGTCGCGGGCCGACTCGACCTGTTGGGGCGTGGCGACGTTCTCTCCCAAGAGATCGAGCATCGCCGCCGTGCCACGCCGATGGAGCTCCCGCGCGACGCGCATCCCGTCATCGAGCGTCTCCCCCGCCACGAAGCGCGAAGCGACCGCCCGCCCGGGACGCGTCTGGGTCGCGAGCTTCCTGAACCACGGATGCCCCGCAAGTCGCAGAACGACCGGGCGGAACACCCCGGACCGGAGATCGCTCACGCTCCCCCCGAGGGCGGAGCGGCGATCCCGCTCCGCAGCACCTCGACGAACTCCTTGATCCGCATCGATCGGCGCTCCGGACGTCGATGGATCAAGCCGGGATCGAGCTCCTCGCTCTCCAGCGCATCCTGGAAGCGTTCTGCCAGCCAGTCGAGCATCGAGGCGATCATCTCAACGTCGACGTCCTCGCGGATCTCGCCACGCCGCACGCCGAATTCGACGAGCTCGAGCGTTCCGTACGGATCCTCGCTCCGCATGAAGCGATCGATCGGTTGTCGCAGCTTGAGCCCGGTATCGTAGCGCCCGATCATCGCGAGACGGTTCGACACCCAGTCGCTCGCGTTGAACTCCTCGGTTCGTTCGAGCCAGTAGTCGAGCGTGGCCCAGAAACCGCGACCGACGACCTCCTCGGGCGCGTCGAGCCAGGCGGGAAGCATCGAAACGGCGCGCTGGTAGGCGGCCAGGAAGAGGCCTTCCTTGGAACCGAAATCGAGGAAGACGGTGCCCTTTGCGACCCCGCAGTCCGAGGCGATGTCCTCGACGCGTCCTCCCCGGTACCCGTGCTCGGCGAAGTGCTGCATCGCAGCGTCGATGATCCGGCTTCGCCGGTCCTCGGCGTCGGCTGCCCGCTTCGTCCGACCCTCGGTCATGCGCAGCACGGTAGCGGAAAAAAGAACCCGAGAGACCTCCGGCTCGCCGGGAACCGAAGCTCCCAGCCACCATCAGCCTCTCGGGCTCTGGTGCCCCAAGCAACCTCTGCATCCGTCGCGTTGGTGACCGCACACCCGCCTGGTTCACCTTGCGGTGATCCGGGCTGGCCGCCGGTTCAGGCCTCGCGACCCTCCCGCGGCGCTTGGTTGCATCTCGACCTTGCGGCTCCGATGATCCCCTGCTCCGGTTCCGCCTTGCGGCTTCCCCTTCGCCGTCCGGCCTCCTCGCGTCGTGCGCTTCGACTGCTTGGAGCGAGGCGAAATGTATTCGCGCCAGAGGCGCCGGTCAACCCCGTGTTTCCGCAGGTCAGAGGGTATACCTGCAGGTAGAGGGGGTGAAACAAAAAAGTGACAAGAACGGGACCGCAGACCCGCTGCGGCGCAACAGCTACAGGAGCTCGGAGTACACGTCGAGGAGGCCGTTCGTGGTCGCGTCCCACGTGAAGCGGAGCGCTTGGCGCGCGGCTTCCTTGCCGAGTCGGGTCGCGAGGTCGTCGTCACGCAGGATCTGCAACAAGCGCTCCGCGTGATCGGCCGGATCGTGTCCTTCGACGAGGAAACCGCTGCGTCCATCTTCGACGACGTATCGCAACCCGCCGACCGAAGCTGCGACGACGGGCGTGCCGCACGCCTGCGCCTCGAGTGCGACGAGGCCGAAGGATTCCGATCGAGACGGCACGAGAACGACGTCGGCGGCCGCGTAGAAGTCGGTGAGCTTGGACTGCGGCTGCGGCGGGAACAGCATCACGCGTTCGCTGACACCCAGCGCGCCGGCGAGCGTCATGATGCGCGCAACCTCAGCGCCGTGGTCCGACCCGCTCGGCCCGCCGACGATCGCGAGCACCAGATCCTTCGCGACCTCGTCGCGCGCGACCGCTTCCGCGAGCGTGCGCACAGCGACGTCGGGCGCCTTGTGCGACTGAAGCCGGCCAACGTACAGAGCCAGGCGCAAGCCAGAAAGGTGCAGGCGCTCGCGCGAGATCGCGCGATCACCCGGCACGAAGATCGTGTGATCGACACCTGGGGGGACGAGCCGGATGTCCTTCGGGTCGGCGCGATACAAGCCAACGAGTTGGCCGGCCTCGATCGGGGTCGGCGCCAAGATCCGATCCGCGTCGGCGATCACCCGCTCCTCGCCCGCGAGCCGAGCCGGGGGCTCCGGAGCTTCCCCCTGCGCCAGCGAGTAGTTCTTCACCTTGCCGAGCGTGTGGAACGACGCGACGAGCGGGACCCCCAGGTTCGCGGCCATCGCGCGTCCGACCCATCCCGACAACCAGTAGTGGCTGTGCACGATGTCGTAGCCGTTGCCGTCCTCCCGCGCGATCCGTAACACCCCGCCGAGGAACTCCGGCAGGAACCGGGGGACGACGGCCTTGGGCACCGGGTTGCAGGGTCCTGCCTTCACGCTCACGACGCGGATCCCGGGCGCGATCTCGCGAACCTCGTGGTCGGCGCCTCCACGGCATCGCGTGAACAGATCGACCTCGACGCCCTCCTTGGCAAGGCGCTCGGTGACTGCCCTGATGTAGACGTTCATGCCGCCCGAGTCGCCGGTGCCCGGCTGATCGATCGGAGAGGTGTGGACGGACAGCACCGCCACGCGCGGAGAGGTCATGCTTCGATAGTAAGCGAGGCTCGAGTTAGGGCCGCGAAGCGTCAGCCCTAGCGCAGCGCGAGGCTCGGATCGTCCTTGTAGCGACGCTTCAGCTCGTCCTGCACGACGTCGAGGATCCGGATCACGTCACGGCGATCCCCGGAAACGACACGCTCTTCGGTCGCGAGGGTGTCGACCGCCTCGGCGAGCTTCGTGTCGTCCAGGTTGGACGGGTCCGAGATGCCGGCGTCGGCGACCAGTCGCTCGATCCGGCGCCGGGCGAGGAGCATCTCCTCTTCGGGAGCACCGATCCGGAGTGCTTCGCCTCGGGAGCTTGCCGCGTGCTCCTCGCCGCCGGTCAGGATCTCTGACAGGCGCTCGACCAGCGGCTCGCCCTCGATGACGGATCCACGTCGTTCGACCTCGGCCCGCAGGATCTCGGCCCGACCCTGCACGAGGCGCCGCAGGAGGGAGAGGTACTCGCGCTCGGCCAGACATTCGGCTCGCCGGGCGCGCAGGTCTTCGAGCGACAGCTCCGCGAGCCCGACCAGGTAGTCGTCGTCCCGGATCCGATCGATGCGTCGATTGCGCTGGTCGCTCATGGCGCGATTCTACGGTGCGAGGGTGACCAAGAGCGTCATGTGCCCGGTTGAGCTGAGGCTAGCCTTGGTCGCGCATCGCGGCGATCAGGATGTCGGCGACCTCGGGGCGGGAGAACTCGATCGGAGGCCGTTCGCCCGCGCTCAGCATCTCGCGCACCTTCGTGCCGGAGAGCGATACGCGCTGCTCCTCGCCATGGGGGCAGGTCTTAGGCGAGGCCATCCCCTCGCAGGCGCTACACCAGAAGGAGTGCTCGAAGTTCAGCGTGGTGATGCCCAACTCCCCCGGCTCGAACTCCTCGAAGATCTTCTGCGCGTCGTACGTCCCGTAGTAGCTGCCGACCCCCGCATGGTCGCGACCGACGATGAAGTGTGTGCAGCCGTAATTCTTGCGGGCGATCGCGTGCCAGATGGCCTCGCGAGGGCCCGCGTAACGCATCGCCGCCGGGAACACGCTCACCATCGCGCGGTCCTTCGGGTAGTAGCCGTCGAACAACGCCTCGTAGCAACGCATCCGAACAGCCGCGGGGGTGTCGTCACCTTTCGTCGCACCCACCAACGGGTGAACGAGCAGACCGTCGACGATCTCCAGCGCACACTTCTGGATGTACTCGTGCGCCCGGTGGATCGGGTTGCGCGTCTGAAACCCGACGACCGTCTTCCAGCCGCGGCGTTCGAACTCCGCGCGAGTCTGGGTGGGCGTCAGCCGGTATTCCAGGAAGTCGTCGTGCGGCGGCAACACGAGGACCTCGAGGGTTCCTGCAACGCAGGTGTCACCCGACTCGTACACGGCCTTCACCCCAGGATGCTCGGCGTCATCGGTCCGGTAGACGTGGAGGGCCTCCTTCTTCTTGTCGCGCTCGAACATCTCGGTGACGCGCAAGACAGCGATCGGATCGGCACCCGCAGCCGGCTCGAGCGCGATGCTGTTGGCGCCCCCGACGCGATGCGCATCGTCGTCGGAGAGCGAGAGCACGACCGGGATCGCCCACGCCAGGCCGCCGTCGAGGTGCATCGAATCCAGCACCGAGTGGTAGTCGCGTTCACCCTGGAAGCCGGTGAGGGGAGAGAGCGCGCCCACGGTAAGCATCTCGAGGTCGGACAGCTCGCGTTCGGAAGGCAGCACCTTCGGCAGGTTCGCGGCCTCGGCGGCGAGCGCGGCCGCGGCGTCGCCTTGGGCGAGCAGGTTCACGAGCGTGCCACCGTGCGGCACGCTGGGGCGGATCTCCGACATCTGGGCTCCTCGGAAGACGGTCGGGGGATGGCTCCCACCTGGGGCGACTCAGTGTACGGAACCGGAGGGGCCCACAGAAGCGCGAACTTTCACCCATCTGGGGGTCGGGCTATACTCACCCCCCGGCTTGGAGGCCCCACCTGCAAACCCTCATTTCCGCCGACGAACTCGTCGCGCTCAACGTCGCTTTCGAAGACGCGGATCCCCGCGCGGTTCTCGAGTGGGCGCTGCTGGGTTCCGGGATCGATCGCCTCGCGATCGCGTCGGCCTTCCAGACCGAGGGAACCGTCGTCATGCACATGGCGATGCAGATCCGCCCCGACGTCCCGGTGCTGTTCCTGGAGACCGGGTACCAGTTCGCGGAGACGCTCGCGTTCAAGCAGCAGATCACGGAGCGGCTCGGCCTGAACGTCGTCGACGTCGTCGGCAGGCACACGGTCGAGCAGCAGAGCATCGAGCTCGGGCCGCGGCTCTACGAACGCGATCCCGAGAGGTGCTGTGAGCTCAACAAGGTGCAGCCGATGCTCGAGGCGCTCCGCGACTTCGATGGGTGGGTCACTGCGCTTCGGCGCGACTCCTCACCCACCAGGGCGAGCGCGCCGTTCGTCGATCAATACGAGATCGAGCCGGGTCGCTGGATGGTGAAGGTTAACCCGATGGCCGCGTGGACGCACCAACAGGTGTGGCGATACCTGAAGGAGAACGACCTGCCGCACAACCCGCTCTACGACCTCGGGTACAGCTCCATCGGGTGCGCACCCTGCACGCGCATCCGTTTCGCGGGCGAACCCGAGCGCTCCGGTCGCTGGGCCGGAAAGCCGAAGTGGGAGTGCGGCATCCACGGCGCCGAGACCGCCGAGCAGACCAAGCTCGCGAAGAACGGCGACGGCTGAGCCTGCAACGAAGCGTTTGCTAGGCGACGACCAGCAGAGCCTCGGGGGCCAGCTCGATCTCGAGCCGACGAAGGTCACCGAGGATGTCCCCGTCCACCTGCACCGGGAAGGGCTCCGAGGACGAGATCGTGACGCGCGTGGCGTCGTGCACGTAGTCGATGTCGCGACCTTTCACGTGCCGCGCCGAGCCGAACACCTGCCACGCGATCCGTGGGACGCTGCGTCGGTTGAGCTTGCGTAGCGTCAGGACGTCGAGCCCTGAGTCCAGCGAAGCCTGCGGTGTCATGCGCAGACCCCGTTCCTTGAAGTAGGTGTAGGGGTCGGTGCGTCCCATCAACACCGAGATGGCTTCGACCGGGTCGCGGTCGTCGACCTGCACCATGAGGTCGGGAGCTTTGCCCGCGTAGGCGACCAGCACGGACCACGCCACCGCGCGGAACGCCGCACGGTCGTACTTCGACTTCGTCTTCGGGAACTTCGCATCGAGCCGGCTCATCGCCGCGGCGTCGACGCCGGCCCCGCAGTTCACAGCGAAGTATCGACCGTCGGCTTGGCCGAGGTGCATCCGGATGTACTCGTCGTCCAGAGCCTTGCCGATCAGAACGCCGGTCGCCTCGACGGGATCGGTCGGCAATCCGAGCGCTCGGACGAGGATGTTCGTGGCGCCACCGGGCAGAACCCCCAACACCGTCTCGGTGCCGGCGAGCGCGTTCACGGCTTCGTTGATGGTGCCGTCGCCGCTGAACACAACGACGAGGTCGACGTCTTCGTGAACCGCCTGCGCGGCGATCTCGTAGGCGTGCCCGCGTTCCTTGGTCTCGACGACCTCGAGCCGGAAGTCGGCCGACAGGGCCTTTTCGATGACCGCGAGCGTCGGCCTCGACACGGTCCGCGCCACGGGATTCACGATGAGGAGGAGCCGATGGAAACGCATCACGGTCCCCTAAGTATCGCAGAGGGCCCTTGCAAGGGGAATCAGCCGATAGTCTCAGCCGCCGCTGACCGGCGGAAGCAGCGCGACCTCGTCGCCTTCTGCAACTGGGGTGGAGCGGACGGCCCGCTCACCGTTGACCACGAAGGACCCGACCGCGGCGATCTTCGCGAAGCGCTCGCCGAAGCGTCCGCTCAGATCGTCGACGATCTCGCCGACGGTGTGGCCCTGGGCGTCGACTTCGTTCGCGCCGGCGGCCTCCCGAAGTGCCGCGAACAGCCTCACCCGAACGGTCGTCATCGCAGGTCAAGGGTACCGGCGCCGGTGCCGACCCGATATGGTGAAGAACCGTATGTCATTCCTTGCGCTGCTCTCGGACCGCTCACCGCACGTGGCCCTGCCAGCCCTGGCGGAGCTCGACCGCGACCTCAAGCTCGAACCGTTGTCCGTGTCTTCTCTTGCCCACGTCCTCGGCCTCGATCCCGAGGCGGTCATCGTGGACGCGGTCGAGAACGCGGGGCAGGCGTGGTCTGTGCTACAAGAGCTTCGGACGCGCGACCCGCGCGTTCCGGCGATGCTCGTGGCCGAGCGCGACCAGCTCGAACGCTTCCCGTGGCACGAGGCCGCCGACGAGGTCGTGTACCCGGGCGCACCCGCTGCAGAGCTGCGCGTTCGGTTGGCGATGCTCCGACGACGCGCCGGCGCGGGCGACGGCACCATGATCCGGCTCGGCCCGCTCGCGCTCGACACCGAGACCTACCGCGTGACGGCGAACGGCCGTCCGCTCGACCTCACCTACAAGGAGTTCGAGCTGCTGCGGTTCTTGGCGTCGCGCCCCGGACGTGTCTTCACCAGGCCGGCGCTGCTCAGGGAGGTCTGGGGATACGACTTCTACGGCGGGACCCGCACGGTCGACGTCCACGTGCGCAGGCTCCGGGCCAAGCTCGGACCCGAGCACGAACAACTGATCGAGACGGTCCGAAGCGTCGGGTACCGTGCCGCCGAGCCGCAAGGTTAGACCGGAAGTCGTAGCCGGCACGAGCCATCCGAAGATGACTCAGGCGGGCTCTACGCTGAAGACCCCTGCGCCGCCGATGAAGTGGGCATGCACCAAGCGCTCAGGACCGCGACTCTCCCTCCCCGGAGCCGTCCCCCTCGGTCTCCCGACCTGAGCGCGATCACTAGAACCGCCCCCTCGAACGCTGGACAGGCCCGCTCGACCCCCCCTCGAGCGGGCCTTCCGGTGTCCGGGCTCGTCCTGAGATCGGATCCGGGCTTGAAGGGGAACCTGCCGAGAGCCTAGGGTGTCGCGATGCAGCAGCTGGCCTGCCAGATCTGCGGACGCGCGCCGGCCCAGCAGTTCAAGATCCGGCGACACGTAGGCATGCTCTTCTTACAGCGTTTCGTTCGCCTCAACGCGCCGCTCTGCCGGGACCACGCGATCGAGCTGTCGAAGGAATACCTCAAGAAGACGCTGGTCCAGGGCTGGTGGGGAGTCGTCAGCTTCTTCGTCAACTGGATCGACGTCGCCGTAGATCTCTCCGCCCTGTCGAAGGCGAAGAAGATGGCGCCCCCGATGTCGGTCGAACCAACGTTCCCTCCGACGCCAACGGTAGCTACGATCCCTCCTCCTCTGCCCCCGGCCCCTGACGTTACGCAGAGTTAACGCCGCGGAAACACATCGAACCGGCTCCGCCCCTACCCTTGTTGCTACCGTCGAGCAGCAAGGGGGAAGGCACTGTGGCAACGCCGAAAGACGTCATCGCGATGGCGAAGGAGAACGGGGCGGAGATCGTCGACTACCGCTTCTGCGACCTCCCGGGTCTCATGCAGCACTTCTCGGTTCCCGTCGGTGAGCTCACCGAGGCCGTGTTCGAAGACGGCGTCGGGTTCGACGGATCCTCGATCCGAGGGTTCCAGCAGATCTTCGAATCGGACATGCTGCTGTCGCTCGATCCCGACACGGCCTACATGGACCCGTTCACGGCGCACCCCACGCTGAACATCAACTGCTTCGTGAAGGACCCGGTGACCGGCGAGAACTACAGCCGCGACCCCCGCTACATCGCGAAGAAAGCCGAGCTGTACCTGAAGCAGACCGGGATCGCGGACCTGTCGTACTGGGGCCCCGAGGCCGAGTTCTACATCTTCGACTCGATCCGCTTCGATCAGAACCAGTTCGAGGGCTACTACCACATCGATGCCGAGGAAGGCGTCTGGAACTCGGGCACCGTGGGTGCGGATGGGAAGAACCTCGGGTACCGCCCGCGGTACAAGGAGGGCTACTTCCCGCTGCCGCCGATGGACCACTACCAGGACCTGCGCAGCGAGATGGTGATGAACCTCGAGGCGACGGGCATCAACGTCGAGGTCCACCACCACGAGGTCGGCACCGCCGGCCAGGCCGAGATCGACATCCGCTACGACACGCTGCTGAAGACCGCCGACAACGTGCTGAAGTTCAAGTACGTGGTCAAGAACACGGCGTGGAAGGCCGGCAAGACCGTGACCTTCATGCCGAAGCCGATCTTCCAGGACAACGGTTCGGGGATGCACACGCACCAGAGCCTGTGGAAGAACGACGAGAACCTGTTCTGGGACGAGGTCGGCTACGCGGGCATCAGCGACATGGCGCGCTGGTACATCGGTGGGCTCCTCGCGCACGCGTCATCGCTGCTCGCATTCACCAACCCAACGACCAACTCGTACCGCCGGCTCGTGCCGGGCTATGAGGCGCCGGTGAAGCTCGTCTACTCCCAGCGCAACCGCAGCGCCTGCGTCCGGATCCCGATGATCTCCACGAACCCGGCCGCCAAGCGCCTGGAGTTCCGCACCCCGGACCCCTCGTGCAACCCCTACCTCGCGTTCCCCGCGATGCTGATGGCGGGCCTTGACGGGGTCAAGAACAAGACCGAGCCGCCGGAGCCGATGGACAAGGACCTCTACGACCTTCCGCCCGCCGAGGCGGCGAAGGTGAAGGAGGTCCCGGGCTCGCTCGAGGAGGTACTCAACAACCTCGAGAACGACCACCAGTGGCTGCTCGAAGGCGGCGTCTTCACCCAGGACGTCATCGACACCTGGATCGAGTACAAGCGAACCATGGAGCTCGACGCGATACGGCTGCGCCCCCACCCGTACGAGTACCACCTCTACTACGACCTTTGAGCACTAGTCCGTTACGGACTAGTCGGGATAAAGCGCGACGGGGAGACCTTCGGCGAGAGCGCTCTCGCCGAGCTTTCGGTCCCAAGTCACGACGACGAAGTCGTCTCCCGCTGCCACGATGGCGGTACCGAGGTGGATCGCGTCGGCGCCACGGAGGCCGTGCCGGTCGGCGAGCTTCCCGGCCGATGCGGCCAGCTCCTCATCGACGTCCGTAGGGAGGAGCTGCGCCCAGAGTTCGTCGAGTTCATCGATCGCGCCGCGCTGTTTGATGCCGCTTAGCCTCCCCGAACTAACCGCAGCTCGAAGGGCTGCGCGTGCCTCTGGATACGCAAGCTGGCTCGTTACGACTGAACTCGCTTGATTCCAGAGAGCGAGCGAGTCTTGGGAGCCTCCTTCGTCGAGGACGAGCTTCACGAGGGCCGAGGTATCGAAGTAAGCGATCACCAGCCCTGTTCTCGTTGCTCGATGACGATGTCGGAGAGGCTCAAGTCGCCCTCGCTCTTGATCATCTTGGAGCGATCGATAGGTCGTTTCGGCTTCGTCGGCAAGCGGACCTTCCCCCGAGCGATCAGGTCATCGAGGCCGCTCCAGGGCTCGTACCTCACGAGTCGGGCCACCGGTCGGTCGCGATCCGTCACGACCACGACGTCGCCGCCCTCAACTCGAGCGAGCCACTTGCTCAGGTCGGCTCGTAGCTCGCGGACCCCCACCTCGTGAGTTCCATCATGTCGCGCTTTCGCCATCGCCATAGTGTACACCGCCTGGCAACGAGCATACTCGCAGGCTCTGACCGACCGGCATCACCAGGCGGGTCATGCTGTACCCCATGGACGCGATCCTGCACGTCGATCTCGACGAGTTCATCGCGGCTGTCGAGGTTCTCCGCCGGCCCGAGCTCCGCGGCAAGCCGGTGGTGGTCGGTGGAGACGGCGACCCCACCAAACGCGGCGTCGTCTCGACCGCGAACTACGAGGCGCGGAAGTTCGGCATCGGCTCGGCGATGCCGCTGCGCACTGCATTCAAGAGGAACCCCGACGCGCTCTTCCTGCCGGTTGACAAGCCCGCGTACGAGGAAGCGTCGACGCGCGTTATGACCGTGCTGCGATCGTTCCCGGCGGTGGTCGAGGTTGCCGGCTGGGATGAGGCGTTCATGGGCATCTCGGCCGACGATCCCGACGCGTTCGCGCGAGAGATCCAAGCAGCCGTCCTGGACCGGACCGAGCTCTGGTGCTCGATCGGTGTCGGTGACACGAAGCTGCGAGCCAAGCTCGCGAGCGGCTTCGCGAAGCCCCGAGGCGTGTTCCGCCTGACGCAGGAGAACTGGAACGAGGTCATGAGCGAGCTCCCCACGAAGGCGCTCTGGGGCATCGGCACGAAGACCGCAGCAAAGCTCGCCTCGATCGGCATCGGAACGGTGTCCGACCTTGCAAAGGCCGACGAGGAGCTGCTGGCGTCCGCGTTCGGCCCGAGGATCGGACCGTGGCTCCGGAGCCTTGGTGCCGGCGAAGGCGGATCGGAGGTGAGCGCCGAACCGCGGATGGCGAGAGGCGTGAGCCGCGAGCGAACGTTCCAGACGGACCTGGCCGACCCCGAGCAAGTGCGCGCCGAGCTCCTCCGTCTCACCCGAGAGCTCATGGAAGACCTGGGTCGCGACGGCCGTCCCGTGATGCGCGTGAGCGTCAAGGTGCGCTTCGTCCCATTCATCACGAAGCAGAAGAGCGCGAAGCTCCCGGAACCAACACTGAACGTAGAGGCGATCGAAGCAGGCGTGCTTGCAGCGCTGGCCCGGTTCGAACTCGACAGGAAGGTGCGCCTGCTCGGCGTTCGCGCCGAGTTCGCCGACTGAGAAGCGTCTGGCTCGCTGCTGCAGGGCCCCCGCGCTTACGTGGGATCATCCCGTGGGACCAGGGAGCTCAGTCAGTGGAATCGAAGTTCACGAAAAGCCTTGCCAACAAAGGGACCGAGAATCGAGGTTTGGCGTTGCTGTTGACCGATCCTCGCTTCCAGGCCGTCGACGCCCCCATCAAGAGGCGGATTCTCGAACTCATCGGGATTGAGGGTGCATTCGGGATTCAAACCTTCGACGCCGTGATGACGGGCGCGCAACAGAATCCCATCACCCTTCAGTCGATCGACGACCTAATCGGAGATGTGACCCTTATCGAGATGAAGACCACGCGCAAGCCGATCAAGAGCGCCACGCTTCATGGGTTCTTCTTTGGAGCCACGGAGCGCGAGTACGCGATGGCGAAGGCTCTAGGCGACCGCTACCGCTTTGCTTTCATAGTCTTGAACGAGACGAATGAGTACGGCCGTCCGTTTGCCGTCCTATTGCCCCTCGCCGAGGTTGAACGCAGAACCCGCGCTCAGCGGATCCAGTATCAGGTCAACTTCCGTAGCGACACTGAGCCGAGCGAGGGGGACGAACTACTTGTGTTCGGAAGCAGCAAGCACATCCCGAGCGAAGAGCCGACTCTTCAGTCCGATCTCACGCAATGACCTTCGCGAGGTGTGCCACCGCGTACTCCTCTTCGCCGCGAACCGGGAAGACAGCGGCCTCGAACCAGGGAGTCCGGAACAGCTGGGAAGGTCGTGAGCCGTTCTGCGGTGTTTCGCGCACCCACCCGCGAGCCTCCGACTCACCTAAAAGAACGACGGCCTCGGGATCGGGGTACCCATCGCGGGTCCAATAGGTTCCGATCCAGGGCGCCCCAGAGGGTGCCGACCAGTCGACTTGGATCAAGCGAACATCCCGCTCCCCAACAATCAGACGGCCCTCGAACGGACGCTCAATGTGGAGGACGCCTTCGCCGGATAGGAACCAGGCCCAGCGCTCCGCTTCAAGGCTCGCCTTCTCTCGATTCCGGTATAGCTCGGGAGGGTAGGCGATAACCGTGCCGTCCGTGACGAACAGCACCCACGCCACCGTCTGCTTCACCGAGTTCGTCATCTGGTTCCTCACTACCGCATTCCTTGAGGGAGATTGGTGACCGACGTCACACAAAGCTCGAGACATGACGTCCCGATGGTCGACGACCAAGGATCAAACGGGCACGTTATCGATCATGGTCGAGATCGTCAGATCCACGAGATGCATGGGTTGACTACGCCCAGGGATTGCAGACTGACTTGACCCGGTGGGCTGCGACATAGTGGGTCTTGCCTCGATATTGGTAGTCGCCCCAGCTGCTCCAGTCAGTCTTTCTCGGACGAGTGCCTCGCCAGACCAGGCGATCCCCGACCCACTTGTGGGCGTCTTCGAAGTCGACGGCGAGGAGTTCGGTGCGCATACGTGGAAAGGATTTGTCGTTCCACTCAGTCGCGATCCATAGCGGGCAGGCGTTCCACGGCTGGGGGAATGGCAACTCGATCAAGTGAAGCGCGTATCGGTCGGTTACGTGGATCGGACCTGCGGTCATCACGCGCTTTGAAGTGGGCCGCCAACCGAACAGGGCTGACAACCAGCGACGTGCCTCGTTCTGCGCCTGGTCGAGATTGCTGTACCGCTCCGGTGGCATATGAACTCTGAAATCTCGCGTCACTAACAGGATCCAGCAGAAATCCATGGTGAGCCTCCCTCGCGTAGGACGCCGTAGTTCAGCGATCCGCCAGGTTGGTCGCTGTGACGCACGTCACGATCTGGACCACGTTCCGGGTGCGCTCGTACACTTCTTGCATGCCGCTCTACGAGTACGAGTGCTCCTCCTGTGGGTCGCTGTTCGAGCAGCGCCGCTCGATCGGTGATGACGCGCCTGGATGTCCCGCGTGCTCTTCCGACCACGTGCGACGTCGGATCTCGATGTTCGCGGCCGCGACCTCGGGCGGGACTCGGAGTTCTGCGCCTGCCGGGGGCGGCTGTGGGTGCGGCGGAAACTGCGCGTGTGGCGGCCACTGACTGATCGGCTGAGCCAGGCCGATGACGACGTCCGCGATCGTTCTCCCCGACTTCCTAGTCATCGGTGCGTCGAAGGGTGGCACGGTCTGGATCAACGAGTGTTTGCGCGAGCATCCGGACGTGTATCTGACGCGCGACACCCACGAGATCTTCTTCTTCGATCGCCACTTCGATCGCGGCGTCGACTGGTACGCACATCATTTCCGTGGCCACGCGGCCGAGAAGCGGGTCGGCGATATCACGTCGACGCACTTGGCGCATCCTCAGGCGCCGGCTCGCGTACGGTCGCTCCTGCCGAGCGCCACGCTGATCGCGTCGCTCAGGAATCCCATCGATCGAGCGTGGTCGAGGTACCTGCATGTATGGCGAAAGGGTCAGATCCCGAGCAACCTCACGTTCTGGGAAGCGAGCGAACGCGATCCCGGGATGATCGGCGATGGCGAGTACTTCCGGTGCCTGCTGCCGTGGCGAGAGCTCTTCCCCTTGGAACAGCTCCACCTGCTCGTGCTGGACGATGCAGAGGTCGACCCGTTCGCGTACATGCGCAGGGTGTACGAGATCCTGGGCGTGGATCCGGAGTTTCGGGCGCCGAGCACGACGCGAAGAGCGAACGAGCACAAGACACCGCGCTCGATCCGGATGGCGAGTCTTGCCTACCGTGGTTCGGCCTGGCTGCATCGAACAGGGCTCCATGCTCCGATCGAGCTTGCAAAGCGGGTGGGACTGCAGCGGATCGTCCTGCGGTCAGACAGGCTTGCATCCAAGGAGCCGACGCCCCTGTCCGAGGCGGACCGAGAGCGACTCAGCCGCCACTACGAGGGCGACGTGGCGGCGTTGTCCGAACTGATCGGTCGTGATCTCGTTGGCTTGTGGTTGACGGGCAACGATGTGCCTTACACCACGTAAGCGCAGCCGTTCCAGAAGGCGTCGATCCGGCGCCGGAGACGACCTCCGACCTCCAGGTGCAGCTCGCGGGGGAGGCGGTGCCTCGGTGGCAGGAACACAAGGACGCCTTTGCACTCGATCCGCTGCCATGCGAGCGCGTCGGGCGGCGGTTCGGTGGACGTACGCAGGAACCGCACGACTCCTGTTGTGGCCCATACGAATAAGAGCCCACCCTTCTCGAGGATGAGCGTTCGGGCCTCGGGAGTGGCGAAGATCCTCATGCGTTCGGTCATCGGCACGTGGCGCCGCGGGGCGCACTCCCCACTTGGGGGAAGTTCGCATTTCGCGCGGGTGAGATGTCGCGGCGTCAACACGTGCTCGGCGACGGGCTGGACGGCGCGTCTTCTCAGCGAGGCAAGCGTTCTTGCGCTTTCCGAGCGATCCGGGCCGCGAGCGGCCGCGGGATCAGCCTCGAGCCGAACACGAAGAACTTGTTGCGCGCACCTTGAACGGCGAATGGCTTGCCCCGGTTCATCGCGTCGTAGCCGAAGTCAGCCACTTCCATCACGCTCGGCATCTTGCCGGTGGCCAACCGGGAGTCCTCCATGCGGGCGCGCGCCTGGAACCCGGTCCTGACCGGGCCGGGGCAGAGCGCGGTCACGGTGACGCCGGTTCCTTCGAGTTCGACCGACATCGCGATCGAGAGGGACAGAACGTAGGACTTGGACGCGTAGTACGCGGCCATGAGCGGCCCCGGCACGAACGCCGCGACCGACGAGAGGTTGACGATCCTGCCCCAGCCGCGCTCGACCATGCCCGATGCGAACAACCGCGACAGCTCGGTCATCGCGAGGATGTTCACCATGACGATGTCGTTGAGCTCCTGCTCGTCCTCGTCGGCGAACGGACCGAACAGGGCGAACCCCGCGCTGTTCACCAGGGCATCGATGTGGACGCCACGCCCGGCCAGGTTCTCGGCGATCTCGCGCGATGCACTCGGGTGCGCGAGGTCCTTCGGCAGCACATAGGTCGTGATGCTGTGGCGCTCCTCCAGTTCCTGGGCGAGCTCCTCCATGACGACCCCCCTGCGCGCAACCATCGCGACGTCGAACCCGTCCTTCGCGAACCGCCTGCAGAACTCCGCCCCGAAGCCGCTGGACGCGCCGGTCACGAGTGCTGTTCGTCGAGCGGTCGGCGCTGAACCTTCGCTCACCTGACCTCCTCGGAGAAGACCCGTTCCATCGCGCGGCGGCATCGGCGCGTCACTCGCAGGTAGTCGTCGATGAAACTCTGGCGAGGGTACTCCTCGTAGCCGAGACGCCTCGCGAGAACGGTCTGCTCCTCGGGAGAGGGCGGCACGGCCTCGGCGTGGAGCCGCCGATCGACCTCGAGCGCGTTCTTCACGTCCGACAGGAAGACGAACGCGTCGCCCAGGTCGCGTGCCGTGCTTCCCTCGATCAGCCTGGCCTCGGCGAGGCGCTCGATCGCCTCGAGCGTTCGGTGGGTGCGGACCTCTTCGTGCTCGCCGCCGTGGCGCATGAGCGACAGCTCCACCGCGAACTGCACGTCGGCGAGCGATCCGTACCCGAGCTTGAAGTGGAACTTCGCCGCCTCGGGCGGCTTCACACGCTCGTGCTCGATCCGTTCGCGCATCGCCCTGATCTGCCCCACTCGGTCGTGCGTGAGTCCCTCGGGCGGATATGCGAAATCGCTTGCGAGCGAGCAGAAGCGGCGCCCGAGCTGTTCGTCGCCGGCGACCGCGCGGGCTCGAAGCAGCGTCTGGAACTCCCACGTTTCCGCATACCGGCCGAGGTACTCGAGGTATGCGGCGACCGATCGAGCGAGCGGCCCTCCGCGGCCCTCGGGGCGAAGATCGGCGTCGGGGTCCCAGCCGGCGGCGCGGATGTGCTGCATCACACGTTCGGCTGCCCCGGAGGCGCGGCGAAGGTCGTCGGATCCCTCGCCTTCGTAGACGAAGACGACGTCCAGGTCGCTCGCGATGTTCAGCTCCTCGGCCCCGAGCTTTCCGAGGCCGATGACGGCGAAGGGCAACTCAGGGTCAGCCGTAGCGACCGCATCGCGGATCACACCGTCGGCGACCGCCGAGAGCGCCGCACCGGTCTCACGGGGAAGCAGCTCGCGCCCGGCGTAGCGAGCGACGACCGCGACCAGCGCGGCTTGCGGATCGCCAGAGCTGCCGGTCGAGTGCGCTGCGTCGCTGAGCGCGCTCAGTCGCGACGGATCGGCCGCGAGCAGGTCGGTCGCGAACGAGCTCGCGGCCGCCACATGCGCCAGCCGTCTCGCGGCGACGGGGTCCGCGGCGAGCGCGTCAGCCGGACCGTGCCCCTCCCCCACAGCGTCGGCGATCCGCTCGAGCCTGACGAGCGCCGCATCGGGGTCGGCGGCGAGCGCCAAGGCCGGCGTCATCACCGGGAACACGTGCGCGAGGACCTTCCCGATACGGGTCGAAGGATCGACGAGGCGATGCAACACCTCGTACGAGCGCGACGGGGAGGCGAACCCAAGGCCCGCGAGCAGCTCTTCGGTGGCGGCGCGATCGACGCCGGGCGTGGGCGCAGCCGGTCCCGCGAACGCTTCCAGCAGCGGGCGATAGAAGAGTCGTTCGTGGATCCCGTGAACGAGATCGGTCGTTCGCGCGTACTCCTCGATCAACGCGTCGGCGTCCTTCAGCCCGAGCGACCGCGCGATCGTGGTGCGGGCGCGCGGGTCCGACGGAAGGTCGTGCGTCTGTAGGTCGCGCACGATCTGCAACCGGTGCTCCAGTCGCCGCAGGAACCGGTAGGCGCCGGCCAGTGCATCGGCATCCGGCTGCGCGACGTACCCCTCCTCCGCAAGGGAGCCGAGGGCGTGCAGCGTGTTGGGCGACCGCAAACGCGGGTCGCGCCTGCCGTGAACGATCTGCAGCAGCTGCACGGCGAACTCGACGTCGCGGATGCCGCCCCGGCCTCGCTTCACCTCCGTGAACTCCTTGCCGCGCTGGCGGATGTACTCCTCCAGACGGACCTTCGTGCGGCGAACCTCGTCGATCGCGTACGGCGCCAGGTCGGTCGGGTACACGAACGGGGTGACGCCGTCGACGAATCCAGAGCCGAGCCAGGGATCACCGGCCACCGCACGCGCCTTGATCATGGCCTGGCGCTCCCACGTCGCCGACTGCCGTTCGTAGTATTCGAGCGTCGCGTCGAGTCCTCGACTGAGCGCGCCCCCACGCCCACCCGGTCGGAGAGTGGGATCCACACGGAACGCGATCCCGTCTTCGGTCGGCTCCGACAGCAGCGTGATGAACGCAGTTGCCGCGCGTTCGGCGCTCCCCTGGCGGGCGGTCTCACGCGCCTCATGGATGAAGACCAGGTCGACGTCGCTCGCGTAGTTGAGCTCGGCACCCCCGAGCTTCCCCAGTCCGATCACGGCGAAGCGCACGTCGCCCGCGGTCACCTCACACGCCGCCTGCAGGCACGTATCGGCGATCGCACTGATCTCGGCGACGACGGCCTCGAAGGACGCGCCGCCAAGGTCTTGTGCGGCGACTCGCAACATCGCCCGCCGGCGGAACCGGCGGAGGCCCACCGCCGGGCCGGATGCATCGAGGTCCGCGCCAAGCTCGCGGTCGAGCTCCTCGCGTGATCGGGAGTCGACGTTCGCAAGCAACACGAGCTCCTCCGGATGCCGCGAGAAGAAGTCGGCCGCCGCCGTGGAGAAGCCGAGCAGACGGGCCGCCACGGCCATGACGTCCTCTCGATCGAGCGCCTCGCGCGCGGCCGGTTGTTCCCCCACGCGCTCGAGCGCGACGCGCGCGAGATCGGGATCCGGCGCGTCGGCGAGGCTTTGGGCGAGACCCTCAGGCATCGGCACGGCCCGACGCTACCGCAGCGGCAGGCTCAGCCGATGATCGCGTCGGCTTCGATCTCGACGCGCCACCGCGGGTCGAGGAACCCTCGGACGACGACCATCGTGGTGGCCCACGACGACCGCTCGTGAGAAGCCCACGATCGGCTCGTACGGCGAGCCCGACGCGACCAGCTTCCGTTCCATGACCGCCCCTCCCGCCAGAGTTAACTGCAGCGTAACCATGACCGCCGGCCCTCACCGTACGCTCACGGCATGGCACTGACCGCTGAAGCTGAATACGTCCTGCGAACGATCGAGGAACGCGGCATCCGGTTCGTCCGGCTGTGGTTCACCGACGTACTGGGCTTCCTGAAGTCCTTCACGATCACGTCGCAGGAGCTCGAGGGCGCGTTCCTGGAGGGGATGGGCTTCGACGGTTCCTCTATCGAAGGCTTCAGCCGCATCCAGGAATCGGACATGGTCGCGGTGCCGGACGCGGGCACCTTCCAAATCATCCCGTGGCCCGCCGAGGCCGCCGTCGCACGGATGTTCTGCAACATCTTGAACCCGGACGGCACACCCTTCAACGGCGATCCGCGCGGCGTGCTGAAGCGCCAACTGAAGCGCGCAGCCGACATGGGCTTCACTTTCTACGTCGGGCCCGAGCTCGAGTACTTCTACTTCAAGAGCGCGCAGGACCCCACGTTCCTGGATCAGGGCGGGTACTTCGACGAGACGCCGCTCGACGTCGCCACCGACTACCGCAAGCGAACGGTGCAGTACCTCGAGTCGATGGGCATCCCCGTGGAGTACGTCCACCACGAGGTCGCGCCGAGCCAGCACGAGATCGACCTGCGATACACCGACGCGCTGACGATGGCCGACAACGTCATGACCTACCGCCTCACGGTGAAGGAGGTCGCGCACGAGTTCGGCATCTACGCGACGTTCATGCCGAAACCCGTCGCCGGCGTGAACGGCAGTGGGATGCACACGCATCAGTCGTTGTTCCAGGGTGATCGGAACGCATTCTTCGAACAGGGCGACGAGTACCACCTGTCGAAGACGGCGAAGGCCTACATCGCCGGTCTGCTCCGGCACGCGCCCGAGATCACGCTGCTCACGAACCAGTGGGTGAACTCGTACAAGCGGCTCGTTCCCGGGTACGAGGCGCCCGTGTACGTGTGCTGGGCGCGGCGCAACCGCAGCGCACTCGTCAGGGTCCCGCAGTACAAGCCTGGGAAGGAAGAGGCGACGCGGATCGAGTACCGCTCGCCGGATCCGGCGTGCAACCCGTATCTCGCGTTCACCGCGATGCTCGCCGCCGGCCTCGCCGGGGTCGAGGGCGAGTACGAGCTCCCGCCCGAGGCCAGCAACAACATCTACGAGATGACCGAGGACGAACGGGCGGTTGCCGGTATCCGGTCGCTGCCCGAGGATCTCGTCGAAGCCATCCACCTGGCCGAGGGCTCCAAGGTCCTGCGCGACGCACTCGGCGATCATGTCCACGAGTTCTTAATACGTAACAAACGGGCCGAGTGGGATTCGTTCAAGTCCTACGTCACCCCGTACGAGCTGGAGCGCTACTTACCCATCCTCTGAGGCCCGGTTGCACGGGATCGTCCCTCTCGGCTAGCGTGGCGAGGTGGAGCCCGACAAGAAGCTCACCGCAGCACTCAGCGAGGCCCGTCAGCGTCGGGCGACGCTGCACGACGCGCTCGTGCATCTCGAGATGGTGATTTCGTCTCCCGCGGCAGCACGCATCCCGGAGTGGACCGCCGGCGTGATCAAGGAGCTCACCGGCGTGCGCGACGCGTTCGATCAGCACGTGCTTGTCACGGAGAAACCCGGCGGTCTCTACGAGGAGATCATCACCCGGGCGCCGCGCCTCGACGGCACCGTGGGGCGCCTCAAAGCCGAGCATCCGGACATCGCCGCGCGGCTCGGAACCACCCTCGACAAGCTCGAGGCGGTCGAGATCGGCGGCGAGGAATGGGCGCTCGACACCGCGCGCGACGACCTTCAGCGATTCATCGGCACGGTGATCCGTCACCGCCAGCGGGGAGCCGACCTCGTCTGGGAGGCCTACAACGTCGACATCGGCGGCGTCGACTAGATAGCGCCGCACCTCCGCGCCTACCTGCTCGCGTAGGCTGGAACCGTGCCTCGGATCGCGCTCGGCCAACTGAACCTCACGGTCGGCGACCTCGCCGGCAATGTGGCTCGCATGGCCGACGCCACCTCGAAGGCCACCGAGGCGGGCGCCGATCTCATCTGTTTCCCCGAGCTCGCGATCACCGGTTATCCGCCCGAGGATCTCGTGCTCCGTTCGGAGTTCGTTCGCGACAACCTCGAGGCATCGCAAGAACTGGCCAGGAAGACCGCGACGCAGTGCGACATCGTCGTCGGGTTCATCGATCGGACCGATCTCGGCGTGCACAACGCGGCGGCGTTCCTGCATGAGGGCGAGATCCACACCGTCTATCACAAGGTTCAGCTGCCGAACTTCGGGGTCTTCGACGAGCGACGGTACTTCGTACCCGGCGAGCGTGGGGTAACGATCGACATCGGCGGGGAAACGGTCGGACTCTCCGTTTGCGAGGACGCGTGGCATCCCACCCAACCATTCAGTTCGTACGCCGGTCTCCCGCTCATACTGAACATCAACGGTTCTCCGTACCACCGGGGCAAGACCGGGGAGCGGGAGGATGTCTTGCGCGACCGCGCCCGGGAGACGGGCGCGTGGATCGTCTACGTGAATACCGTCGGGGGCCAGGACGAGCTCGTCTTCGACGGCGGGTCGATGGTGATGGCGCCCGACGGAACGGTTGCCCAGCGCGCTTCGATGTTCGACGAGGACCTGCTCGTCGTGGACATCACGCCGGAGGGCGCTTCGGCGGAGGCGCGACCGGCATGGCCCACCGGGCCCGAGGAGGTCTATCGAGCCCTGGTCGTGGGCTTGCGGGACTACGTGCACAAGAACGGGTTCCGTGAGGTCGTTCTCGGCTTGTCGGGCGGGATCGACTCCGCGCTGACGGCCGTGTTGGCGGTCGACGCGCTCGGCCCCGACGCCGTGCGCGCCTTGGCGATGCCATCGATGTACTCATCTGCCGAGAGCCTCGAGGACGCCGTCGATTGCGCGAAACGGCTCCGCATCCAGCTCAATGTCATCTCGATCGCCGACGTCGTCGAACGCTACCGCTCCGCGCTTGCCGACGTGTTCGAAGGCTCCACAGAGGGCGTAGCTCAGGAGAACCTTCAGGCGCGGATCCGGGGCAACCTGTTGATGGCTGTCTCGAACCAGTTCGGCGGGCTCGTGCTCGCCACAGGGAACAAGAGCGAGTACGCGGTGGGCTTCTCGACCCTGTACGGCGACATGGCCGGCGGGTTCGCGACGATCAAGGACGTCCCCAAGACGCTCGTGTACGAGTTGGCAACCTGGCGCAACGGCAGCGATGCCAGCGCCCCCATCCCTCAACGGACGATCGACAAGCCCCCGAGTGCCGAGCTACGCCCCGACCAGAAGGACACCGACTCGCTGCCGCCGTACGAGGTGCTCGACCCGATCATCGAGGCCTATGTCGAGGACGATCTCGGCGTCGACGACATCGTCGCGAAGGGGCACGATCGCGAAACCGTCGAGCGGGTTGTCGGGATGATCGACCGTGCGGAGTACAAGAGACGCCAAGCGGCCCCCGGGGTGAAGATCACCCCGAAGGCCTTCGGTCGCGACCGGCGGATGCCGATCACGAACCGCTATCCCGGCTGACGAGCGGGTTCCCTAGACTCTCCGCGGGGCCGGTAGCTCAGCTCGGTTAGAGCAGGGGGCTTTTAACCCTCGTGTCGCAGGTTCGAATCCTGCCCGGCCCACCGTGCGACAGGTCGTTCTCATCGATGAGCGTGGGGGACGATGGCGCGTCGACGTGCCTGAGTCTCATCGGGAACGAGCGCGTGGACTCCTCGGACGCGACGGCCTCGAGCCAGACGGAGCGTTGCTGCTTGAACGCTGCCGCTCCGTCCATACGTTCGGGATGCGGTTCGCGATCGATGTGGCAATCCTCGACCGCTCGTATCGGGTCATCGCGGTTCGGCGTGCGCGGCCGATGCGGGTGGTGCTCCCCAGGATGCGGGCGAGGCACGTGTTGGAGTGCGCAGCGGGCGCTGCTCCCGTGCCGGGAGATCAGCTCAGTCCGGCGTAGATCAGGGGGCGCGCGACCGGGGCTATACTCTTTCGGCTGCCCCTGGCCGCGTGCAGCTGGGGAACGCCCCCATCGTCTAGCGGCCTAGGACATCGCCCTTTCAAGGCGGAAGCACGGGTTCGAATCCCGTTGGGGGCACGCACCACGAACCGAATACGTGCGCCTGTAGAGGAGTCCGGCCGTCCTCACCGCCCTGTCAAGGCGGAAATCGCGGGATCGAAGCCCGTCAGGCGCGCTGATCTACCTGCGGGTTCGCTGTTCTCCGCCGAGGGACCGGAGCTCTTGCTGCCACTCTTGCTGCCAGTTCAGGTTGCAAGTGCTCGCCGCAGCCCGTCCACGAGCTACATCCGCGTGATGTCGTCCGGGTCGCTCTCGAGCTCCATGAGTACCTCGGCGAGCCAGCGGGCATCGACGCGTTGATGTAGGCGACCGATCAGCGCCGCACGGTCGACGTCGGAGCGCGTCAGCACGTCGAGCAGCTCGCGTGCGGCCGGTTCGCCGAGCGCGGCGAGGGATACGCGGAGCGATGTCGTGGGGTTCCATAGGGGAAGGATCGAGAGTACGGTTCTCCGTCGAAGGTCCAAGACGACCTCGACGCCACTCTCGAGCTTTTCGGCTAGTCGGTAACCGCTTACGGGCGAGCAGGGTCCGCAACGTCTGGCTCGGTGGGGACCTTCTTCGGCCGGCCTCGGGCGATCGGGTGATTCCCGTCGCGGTTGTTGCGGAAGCGGTGGTAGATCGCTTGGGTGGTGAGCCCCAGGGCCTCGGCGATGTCTTCCATCGTCGCGCCTTTGTGCCTTGCGGTCATCATCGCCTGCAGCTCCCATTGATCAAGCCACGCACGGATCTCGGAGATCGCCTTCAGGGAACCCAACGTCAGCTCCGTATTTTCTGCTCGACGGAGGAGGGCGCGTGAGAGGGTGGGGCGCTGCGGCATAGCCGAAGTATAGACAGATGCCGAGATCGGCGACAATCAAATCTGCGGACCTCAGAATCAAAAGTATCAGACCATTTCACACACGAAAGAGCGCTTTTTCGCTCTAAATAACCTAAGTGACTAAGGCGAAGATTCGGGCATCGGCATAGAAACAGGTGCCACCTATCCATCGAAGGACGTAGGCTGACGGAGGAATCATCCATCCCCCGTTCGGCGGAGTCGGATGACCGGAGGGGAAGGCCCCGGCCGATTGACCGCTCGTCGCTAGGAACTACGGAGCTTGTGAGTAGGCCACTTCCATGGCTACTGCGAGTTCGCCACTTTCACGCTTACGAGAGGAAGAAGGGTCTTATGAAACGAGCATTCATTGCTACGGCTACGGCTACGGCGATGATCGCCGCACTCGCCATAGCGTTCCTGCCCGGAACGGCGATGGCCACGGCGACATCGTGTACGCAGACCGGGTTCATCCGGGACGGCATCAACATGACCGCCGCGCAGATCGGCGGGAACGTAACGGGTACGCTCGACGCCGGCGGTTGCAACATCGGCGTGTACTACGGACCGCTCTATGACACTAGCAACGTACTCACGGGGTTCGCCCCCTCCGGCAACGTCACCGGCGCCGATATCTTCGACGCGAACTACTTCGGTGTCGTCGTCAACGGTGACGCGGGTGCGGTGACCGTGAACGTGACCGGCAGCACGATCCACGACATCGGCGAGAGTCCGCTCGACGGGACCCAGCACGGGGTCGCGATCTACTATCGCGCCTTGAGTACCGGCACCGCGAGCGGCACGATCTCCGGTAACACGCTCACGAACTACCAGAAGGGCGGGATCTCGGTCAGCGGGGCCGGCGTCTCGGCGACGATCAAGAACAACATCGTGACTGGCCTAGGACGCGTCAGTTACATCGCCCAGAACGGGATCCAGGTCGGCTACGGCGCGAAGGCGACCGTGACCGGGAACACCGTGACCGGAAACGCCTACACCGGAGCCGGTCAGACGAGTTCCGCAGGGATCCTCGTCGTCGGTGGCACTTGCTACAGCCTTCCGTTCACGACCGGGCTGGTCATCTCCAAGAACACCCTGACGAACAACGACGTGGGTGTCTGGCTCTTCAACTGCGGAGCTGGGACGACTAAGACCAACAACAGCGTGAAGCTCAACACCATCACCAACGACGCTGTCACCAACACCACCGGCTACTCCGCCACATGCGGGTATCAGGCGGGCGTGGCTGACGTTGGCCACAGGGACGCGATCGTCAACAACAAGATCAGCGGTGTTGGTTACACGCCGGTGCCGGGCGACTGCGACGGGACACCCTCGGCGTTCGTTCGCCACGTCGACACGGATTCATCGGCTCGCGCCCTGCCCAGCAACAAGTAACAACGCTCAGCGTCCTGACTGCGACGAGGGAACACTCCGTCGTAACCAGGCGAGCGGCACGGGTCGGAGGAGGGGGATAATCCCCTCCTCCGACTTCGTTCGGCCGGTGTCTCATGGACGTCGTTCCTGCTCGTTAGGCTCTTGAGGCATGGCGACGCTCGCCGCGTTCCCGAAGATGCTCGAACGCGATCGGAAGCGATGGGGGATCCTCACTTCTTCTGCCAATCCGTTGCCCGGACCTTTGCTGCCACTCTTGCTGCCAGTTCACGGCTAAAGCACCCGCCGCACCCCTTCACGAGTTGCAACCGCGCCAGCTCGTCAGCCTCGAGGTCGGTCAGTAGCTCGGCGAGCCACCGGGCATCATCGCGTTGGTAGAGACGACCGATCAGCGCTGCGCGATCGGCCTCGGAGCGAGTGAGCGCGTCGAGGAGTTCGCGGAGCATGAGTTCAGGGACTCTGCGACGTTCACCGATCCGGGCGACTCCCTATGAGGCGCTGATTACGAACCAGGCGACCTTGATGGTTTCAGGAGATACGGGCGCCTTGTTCAGGTAGATCGAGAACTTCCCGCTCCCCGCGACCGCGTTCTTCACTAAGAAGACTCCGGTCTGTTGCACGGTCGCGAGCACCATGTCGGTCGCGGAGGCCGCGGTCTCAGAGGCAGTCGCGCCAACGCAGCGACCTGACATAACGCTCTAGTAATCGTGAGGATCAGCGCCTAGAGTCCCACCTTCTAGGACGTAACGAGGAGGGCAATGACGGGAGGGCGTCCCCCCAGGCTGCGGGCTGTGGTCTCGTGCCTTGCGCTCACCACGATGTTCCTGTCCGTGGGACAGACACAAGCCGCTCCACTCTTCACCGACGGGTTCGAGTCCGGTGACCTTTCAGCATGGAGCGCATCGTCCGGCTTCACGGTGCAGCGACAGGTGGTCTTCGACGGCTCCTGGGCGGGGCGTGCCACGACAACCGGACCGCCGGCCTACGTCTCCAAGACCCTGGCGCCCACCCGGGCAAACGTGTACGCCGACGTGCACGTCGATCTGTTGGGCGCGAGCGGGACCGTGCAGCTCCTGCGGCTCTGCAAGCCGAAAGGGGGCCAGATCGTCGGGGTGTGGGCGAGCAAGAACGGCACACTGGTCCTGCGCGATTACGTTACGGGGGTCAGTTACACCTCGACCTCTTCGATCGCCCGAGGAACGTGGCACGAGCTTCAGCTTCACGCGGGCATCAACGGCACGTCGAGCCAGGTGGACGTGTGGTTGGACGATGTGAAGCTCGGCATCAGCGGAACGTACTCGCTCGGGATGACCAAGATCGGCCAGGTGGCGCTCGGAACGACCGCCACGACGGGTCGCTCTTCGGACGTCGCCTTCGACGACGTGGTCACGGAAACGGCATTCATCGATACGGTGGCCCCATCGGTTCCGACCGGCCTCTCGGCAGCTGCCGTGACCGCGAACGAGGTCGCGCTCACGTGGAACGATTCGACCGATAACGTGGGGGTCGCGGGCTACACGATCTATCGCGACGGTACAGCAGTGGGCACATCGACAACGGCTTCGTTCGCGGACAAGACGTTTGCTCCCGCCACGCCCTACTCGTTCACCGTCGACGCGGTCGATGCCGGCGGAAACCACTCGGCGCAATCGGCGCCCCTTGACGTGACCACGCAGACATCGGTGACGCCGATCCAGCACGTCGTGGTGATCGATCAGGAGAACCACAGCTTCGACGACACGCTCGGCAAACTCTGCGCCGAGATCACCAACGGGACGATCACCGGTCACGATCAGTGCGACGGGGCGACCGAGGGAACCATCTCGAGCGGCCGGGTGATCCCGCTCGCCCAGGAGCCCGACATCGTGCCGGGCCTGGGTCACGGCATCGCGTTCCAGCGGAACGCCATCGACGGCGGCAAGATGGACCGCTTCGACCGGATCTCGGGATGCAGCTCCTCCGGTGGTTTCGCGTGCTACGCGCAGTTCGATCCCGAGCAGATCCCAAACCTCGCGGCGCTCGCCACGACCTACGTCATCTCCGATCGCACCTTCGAGTTCGCCACATCACCTTCATGGGCTGGCCATATGGTGCTGGCCTCCGCGACCCAGGACGGGTTCGACGGCGACAACCCCCAGCAATCCACGTTCACATCGACCATCGGGCCCGGCTGGGGCTGCGACAGTTACAAGGACGCGAACTGGTGGAACGGCTCGCAGTACGTGCTGGTGCCGTCCTGCGTCCCGGACCAGAGCGGCATGGGACCCTACCGCGAGTCGCCGGTGCCCTACGTCCCGACGATTTTCGACCGGCTGGATGCCGCCGGGTTGACGTGGAAGATCTACGGTGGCGCGAAGGGCCCGGACACCTCCATCACCCCCTACGGGTGGACGATCTGCCCCACCTTCTACGAATGTCTCGCGTCGTCTCAAAGCAGCAACATGGTCAACGTATCCACCGTCACCACCGATGCGCAGGCTGGGGATCTGCCGAGCCTCTCGCTGGTGATGCCGATCGGCAGCAACTCCCAGCACAACCACACCTCGATGGCCGTGGGTGACAACTGGCTCGGACAGGTCGTGTCGGCGATCGAGGGCGGCTCCGACTGGTCGTCCACGGCGATCTTCATCACGTACGACGACTGCGGTTGCTTCTACGACCACGTCCCGCCTCCGTCGCCCGACATCGGGATCCGGGTCCCGATGGTCATCATCAGCCCCTACGCGAAACCGGGCTTCACCGACTCGAACACGGCGACGTACATGTCGATGCTGGCATTCACGGAGCACACATTCGGGCTGCCGCCTCTCACCTCGGCTGATGGAACCGCATACGGCTATTCGGACGCGTTCGATTACTCGCAGACACTGCGACCTGGGCCGAAGATGCTGACGACACACGTCTCGAAGCGGGAGTTGGCCTACATCGCCGCGCATCCCCCCGACGAGGACGACCCGACGTAACAGTGCCATCGTGCGCATCGCGGTGTGTCGGCCTCGGCGTCAGGTGACGATCAAATTGGCATGCCGTTCGGAAAGTAGCGTGCCGTTCGAGTCCGTGATGCGCGCAGTGATGTTCTCGCGACCAGTGCAGATGGGCGCCGAGACGTTCGCTTGATCCAATGAGAGTTTCTGCAATGGGGCTAGGACAAGCGGGACGGCGACCGGGTCGATCACCGGGCAGAGTGGGGGCTCGGTGCCGTATCGTGTGAGTGTCACTGCTTGTTGACGGCCTGAGCGGTTGAAAACAGTCAGTCGGATGGAGGTCTGCCCCCCAGCCTGGACGTGGATCCCTCAGGTGGCTGGTGCGGCCGGCCAAGGTTCGAGCCCCCTCCCCCTCGGCCGTGCTCACTCGTTCTCAACCCCCTCGTTGGCTTGGAGCCAGTACCGAATGGCGGCTCGGACCTCCGCGGCGAGCGAACGTCCAGAATCGCGGGAGAGCTTCCGGATCTGCTCGGCGATGTTGGGGTCCTCGTGGACCTGGAGTCTGTGGGTGAACCTCGCACCTTCCGGCGGCGAGCTACTCAACTTCGACACCGTTCCTCCTACTCATTGCGTCGTCGGACCAGCTCCGGACTGAAGCCGGACCGATGCCGACAGTTGGTGACGTGGAGTGCGGAAACGGTCTCTGACCAGCCAGTCGACGGAAATCGGAAAAACTCGGCTGCGTCAAAGCCGTGGGATGACCGTGCTGCCCAGCGATGATCTGGCTCGACTTTCGAGGGCCCCTCGGCCCCCTCAGTCGTCATCATCGTCTTCGCCCTCGCTCACTCCGTCGCCCAGGCGGGGCGGGTTGTCGGGGAACTTTAGCTCGACCACCACCAGGCCATCCGCGGGGTCGGGCTCATCCGCCCAATCCGTGCGCTCGTCGAGGAATCGGAAGGCGGCCATCGGGCTATCCGAGAGCTTGTCGTATTGCTCCCGGAGCGCTCGCATTGCCGGATGGGTCTCCGCTTGCGCGACGTCGTTCGCGAACGTGTGCCACCGGCCACCAGGAGCGCCCTTACGGCCCCGTTCAAGCCACCGTCCGAGCGTCGCATGGTCGATCCCAGCTCTCGCGGCGGCGGCCCTGCGGGAGCCGCCAGCACCCAAGATCTCCAGGATCAGGCTGCGGCGCTCACTGGTGAACTTCGAGCGCCCGGGCACCGTCAACGACCTCGCGATTTGCGCCCATCGCCGGTGCAAATCGCGCAGCGGCGATCATTGTGTGCGCGAGCCAGAAACTGGCTGGCGGAAACACTGAACATGGTGACGCCCCCCGGTGTGGCCCGATGAGCCAGCCTGCGGGGCCTCGCCGAAGCGTGCTCACGCATCGACGGTGGCTTCCCGGAAGGTCACGCACTCGCAGGACGGCCGGCGGCAGATCGCCTCGCCGAAGTGCATGAACTCGGCGTGTCCGCAGTCGCAGGCCGATCCGGTCTCCTCGCTCGGCCAGTCGGGCTCGTCCCGGTCCGTCTCCGGGACAGGTGCAACATCCGCAACAGATGCAACCGCGCTGGTAGGCGCTACCTGGGGAGTTGCATCCGTTGCAGGAGTTGCATTTCCCCCTGGGAGGTAGCGATTCCAAGCATCGAAGAAGGCTTCACGGCGGTACCCCCGGGGAGTCGCATCCCCAACCCTGATGGTGGTCGAGGTGATCCCGAAGTTCTTGAGCATCTTCGCCAGCCCGCTCGCCGCTGATCGCTTCGCGTGATCGGAGTCCACCGACCACCAGCGCGCCCAAGGACCCTCGTCGTTGTCTACGAGCCCGCCCAGGATCGTCTCGGTGGGAAGCGCGGCCGCGTCCCCACGTTCGGCGAACAGGTCGCGCAGGTGACGGAGCAGGAGCAACGTGGCGGACGTATCGGCTTCGTCGCCGCCGCCGTGGAGCTCGCGCGCGGCAGCGCGAGCCCGTGTCGGCCAGTCTCCACCGGCCTCATCGGCGATCGCGAGCAGCGGTTCCCATACGTCCTGCTGCCGGTCGTTGAGCTCGTCCGGCAGGTTCGGCCGAGCGGCCCTCAGCGCCTCTAGGTGCTCCTCTGCCCACTGCGCGACCTGCTCGCGCAACGGTGCGGTCTCCTCGAGCTTGCCGCGGGAGCGGAACCGCTCGACGTCGATCCCGCGGACTTTCCTCGCCAGCTCGATCGGGGCGGACCGATCGGCGATCGTGTCTGGCAGCTTGCCGATGCCGGCGAGCGCCTTCGCGCCGAACACGTCGAACGAGCGGGCCTTCGCCGCCTTGCCGCCCATCTCCATGCGCCAGGCCGCGCCACCCCGGCGGAAGCCGGCGTTGAGGAGCCCCCTCAACTCATCGGCGCGCTCGCTCTTGCCAGCAAAGATCACGTCCACCTCATCGAACAAGATTGTGGGATGGAACTCGTCCACCACCCGGAACAGAACGGCCGGCGTCATGTCAGCCGCGAGCATCGGGTGGCGCACCAGCACTCGGAGCACATCTAAGAGGAGCGTCTTTCCCGAGCGCTTCACCGCCGAGAAGATGTTCAGGTAGGCGGTCAACTCGGCCGCGTCCATGCAGTAGGTGTGGACGATCCACAAGGCGATGGTGACGGCCTGAGCATCGGTCAGGGCGACGAATCGACGGACGAAGCCCTCGAACCACTCGAGGAGCTCCGCGAGGTTCGGCGTAGACTTCGGCGACTCGTGGAGTCGACCGGCGACGATCGTGTCGGGATCGCTCAAGGACTCACCGCCGCTTTGCGGCGATCGCATTCCTCTGCTTGAAGCAGACGAAGCCGGGACCAACGGTCGAACTGTTCCTTGGTCGACAGCCGCGAGCGACATTCCGGGCATATGGCGAACCCCATCGCGCGGAGCCGACGCTGGGCGCGCTCGTAGCTTTCTGGCGGAATGTCGAACGGCTCACCGTCGTCCATCCCGAGGAAAGCCTTGCTCTCGTCCCAGATTGCGCGTTCCGCCCAAACGCGAACTAGAGGATCGTTCTCCGCGCGGGCTGCCGTGCTTAGGTCGATCAGCGCGAGGTAGCGATCCTGCAGAGGGTGCTCGTCGGCTCCAACGGCGGTCCGTGCCGCGCGACGATATGAACGGACCGCATCGAGAACGCGACTATCGCTCACGTCGTCTCCCGTCCGACCTCGCGGGCAACGAACGCGGCCAGCTCTGTTCTCGGGATTAGGATTCGCCGATTGACTGAGACGTGACGCAAACGCCCCTCGCGAACGAGCGCATAGGCGCTGTCCCGCCCGATGCCGAGTTCGTGTGCTGCATCGCGGACGCCGAGGAGGAGCGGCTCGAAAGATTGCTCAGGCGGCGTCATCAGGCGGCGAACAGTCGCGCTCACGCCGACTCCTGCTCGTGCTCGAACAAATCGACGATCCGCACGTCGAGTAGCCGCGCCATCCTCACCTTCGCCATAGGTGAGAACACCCGCTCACCGCGCTCGGCGCGAGAAATCATCGAAGCAGAGAACCCGGTGAGGTCTGCTTCCTCCTGCAACGTGAGCCCGTTCTCGAGCCGCCACCTACGGAGTCTGGTCAAGAGCTGTCCCTGTGGACGCTTCATGGGGAAAACTTACACCCCTGTCATTCGAGGAGTCAAGCGTCTTGAAAAGCCACGCTCCACCGGATAGAGTCCGCAGGCAATGACTAAGGCAACGGCGGCACCCAGCGGAACGCCGGTCAACGCGGTGATCGGTCAGGCCCTACGCCGACGCCGCATCGAACTCGGCAAGAGTCAGGACGCGATAGCGCGGCAGGCTCGGCTCGCGAGTCTCTCGTGGAACCGCCCTACCGTGAGCGCAATCGAGTCTGGCGATCGAGAGGTCTCCCCTGGGGAGCTCTTCATCCTCATGACGTTCTTGGATATGAACCTTGCAGACGTGTTCGGTGCGACGCCGAAGCTCCTCCTCACCCGGTCCTTCGTGATCAACGGCGAGGACCTGGTGACAGGGCTCAAGGGAGAAACCTCCCTCCGCTCATCGGCAAAGGTGCATCCGCTGGCGACGAGGGCGAGTGCCTCGGCGTTTAGTTCAGAACTGAAGCGGACCGCTGCGGGCATGAAGGCGCTAACGAGAGCGTGGCCGCAGGCGCCCTTCGAAACGACCATGAAGGCGGAGCAATCTGCCGCAGGAGAGACGGAGCAGAAGGGGGCGCGAAAGCTAGGCGTTCACCCGATCGACGTGGCGCTGACTGCCTATCGACTGTGGGATCGCTCGCTCACGGAGGAAAGAGATGCGCGCGTTGCCTCGCCTACCGAGGTCGACACTCGAGCGCTGCAAGCGCTCCGAGGCCACACCACGAGAAAGCTGCTCGAGGAGCTCGCGGCAGCCTTCCCTCCGTCACTGCGGCCCAAGACGGCGAAGCCAGCACCGAAAGGGAGGAAGCGATGAGAGGCAGCATCACGCAGCGCTCGGCGGGCTCGTTCACGATTCAGGCGAGCGCACGGTTCAACGACGCGGGGAAGCGAGTGAGGATCACGCGCACTGTGCGTGGCACCGAACGTGAGGCGCAGAAGGCGCTCACGAGGTTGTTACACGAGATTGACACCGGGACGGCCGCGACCTCTAGCCGCGATACCTTCGGCGCCTACCTGACCGACCGCTGGTTACCGCACATGCGCTCGCGCGTCGGCTCCGAGACGTGGACACGGTACGAGGGGCTCGTCCGCTGTCATCTCTGCCCACGCTGCGGACGGGTGAAGCTCAATGCGCTCCGTCCGCACCACCTGCAATCAGCGCTCGACGGCATGCTCGCCGATGGCGCCGCCCCGGCGTCCGTCGTCAAGGCGCATCGGGTGGCGGCTTCCTCTCTCAAGCAGGCCGTCGCATGGCAGTTGATCGCCGCTTCACCTGCGATGGGCGTGAGCCCTCCCAGGGCCGAGCGTGGCACGCTCCGCATCCCCAGCGCCGAGGAGATGCGAACGCTCGTCAACGCAGCTCAGGAGACGCCGTACGGATTGCCGGTGCTCCTGGCGGCCACCACTGGCATGCGCCGCGGCGAGGTCGTCGGTCTGAAGTGGGCCAACGTCGATCTGGACGGGGGCGTACTGCGCATCACCCACGGGAAGACGTCTCACGCGCGCCGCACGATCAGCCTGCCGCCGTCGGCGGTCGCCGTCCTTCGACGGCACCGCAAGGAGCAGACCGAGCGGCGCCTGTTGTGCGGTGAAGCGTGGAAGGAAACCGACCTCGTCGTGGATCGCGGGGACGGGGAGGGCGTCAACCCGGTCTCCGTGTCACACGCCTTCGCAGGCGTCGCGGAATCCGCCGGCTTAGCTGACGTTCGCCTGCACGACCTGCGCCACGGGTTCGCTTCTGCGCTGCTCGAAGCCGGAGTGAACCTGAAGGTGGTCAGCGAGGCACTCGGACACTCGCGCGCGGCGTTCACTATGGACGTCTACGCGCACGTGCTGCCGACGATGGGTGAGGCGGTCGCGGCGGCGATCGAGACAGCACTAGGGGGCTAGTTTGCTGCCACTTTTGCTGCCAGTCGCTGCCGGATAACGCCGTACGGACCGGGACGGGCCAGGACGACGCCCCCTCTGACCAGCGAAAGACCGACGCGGCAGGTCGGCCTAGCACCCTCCAGGATGCGAGCGCTCGCACTGTCAAAGCGGAAATCGCGGGATCGAGGCCCGCGTCAGGCGCGCCAGACACCGAAAAACTTCAGCGAGGATCGCGCCCGAACGCACGGAAGGGCTCCTGCTCGTACTCGGAGAGCGCCTCCACCCAGTCGGGAAGGGCTTCCCGGACGGCTTGGTCATCGCTCGCGAGCCAGGCGAGGTGCCGCAGCCCGTGCTCCACGACCTGTGACAGGTGTACCTCCGGGGGCGGCCCCAACGGGCGGCCGCGGGCGAGCTCCGACCGTGTGATCGGTTCCTCTCGGTAGCCGGCTGGCACATCGGCCGGCGGCTCGATGACCACGAGGAAGGTGAGCACGATCCGCCTCCCCTCGACCCGCCACGACGTCGAGTGCACTATGAACGGTGAGAGTCCCAAGCTCGCGACCGCATCGGCGATCGACTCACCGGGGTCGAGGTCCGGATCCCACTGCGCCCGCAGGGTCTCCCCGTGGGTCGGGAAGAGGTGGCGGATCCTCCGATCGCGCAGGTAGAGCACGAGGGCCTCGAGCGATTGGCTCCGCACGAGGAGACCTTACCGGTGCGAAGGTCCCCGCCCTCCGGTCAAACTGGAGGCCTAACCGACTGCCGGGAACTCCTGGCTCAGATGGGGGTGTTCTTAGGCCGACCGGTCAGGTATTTTTGACTGGTCCCCGCCGAAGGAAGTAGGGTTCCTGCGGAATTGTCCATGCCCTGTTCGGGCGAGTCCGGGAGAGAAGGGGGTTATTGAAGGCAGGTGACGAGCGTCCCTCCGTCGCCGTTTCTGCTGCTCGACTACCGAAGGGCATCGACATGAGAAGGATCTCTATAGCGCTTGCACTCGGCCTCATCTCCGCACTCGTCGTCACGACGAGTGCTCTCGGAGCGACAACCGTAGTCTCTCCGAGCAACACCAATGGATGGACCCTCTACCAGGGTGACACCACTGCCACCGTCGGCTTCGTGAATGGGCCAGCCACCGCCCCCGCAGGAGCTGGCAGTCTCCAATATCAGGTGGGATCGAACGGCGATGACTTCGCCGAGGTTCGGAATACGAGCCATGCCGGTACCCTTCTGAGCAACCTCACGACGCTCAACTACAGCACCTACGTCTCCGTCAACCTGGACTGCCAGGCCCCCTACCTGATACTCAACATCGACCAGGACGGCAACGGAACGACGGACGATCTCCTCTTCTTCGAGCCGTGCTACCAGGACGGCACCTACGGCACCATCGGTACCGACACCATCGATACACAACCCGCGGTGACCCTGAACACCTGGCAACAATGGGACGCCTTGAAGGGCGGCTGGTGGTCGCTCAATGACGGGACGTTCGGCCCGCCCCTCCATTCGCTCGCGGGCTATGCGGCTCTCTATCCGGGTGCGACGATCGTCAATAACGATTCGGGGGCCGGTGGTCTCCGCATCGCAGCGGGCGGAGGCGCAGGAGCGTGGGACAACTTCGTCGGCAACGCGGACGCTCTCACGATCGGCGTCAGCGGGAACGACACGACGTATGACTTCGAGCCCGAAGCCGACCTCGAGCTTGTGTCAAACACGCCCACGCTGCCGGGCACCCAGACGGCCGTATACGCGAATCAGAACGCCGACGAGAACTCCGTAGTCTTCGAGTACGACGTTGTCAACCACGGCCCGTCGGACTCGGTCGGCGTCATGTTCGACGACACGATTCCCGACGGCCTCACGCTCGTGGGGGCCGGTTTCGGCGCTACCTGCACGCCCGATGGGGCGCTGCCATTGAGCCTCGGCACGATCGCCCTTGACGGGAGCGTGCACGTGTGCGTGAAGGCGACGGCCGACTCGACGCTCCGCCAAGGGTCTCTCAACGTGCAAGACTCCGCGTCGGTCAGCGCAGACACACGCGAGCCCGATCCTCAGGTTTACGCCAACAGCAGTTCGGAGTCCGTCGATATCTACACCGTGCCGGATCCAGTGACGAACTACGACGTGCAGCCGGGGAACGGGAACGCCATCGCTTCTTGGAAGCCACCGGTAGTCAACGGTGGGGCGACCATCGACTACTACGAGTTGGTGGTCTCGGCAACCCCATCAGGCGGAGGGCAGGGCACGTTCGACATCTACCCGCCAGGCACAACGCATCCACCTGCTCCTGTCGGTTTCAAGGTTTGGACACCGTGCGCAGGAAGACTCGGCGGCACACTTTGTTTCAACGTGCAGAACCTGACGAACAAAGAGGCTGTGCCTTCGATCGTCTACACGTTCACGATCCAGGCTCACAATGCTGTTGGTCTGAGCGACATCGATACGAACACCAAGACGGCGACACCTTCGACTAACAACCTGGCGAAGATCGTGGGGACCACAAGTACGTCGTTAGCGACTTGTACCGAGGCGACGACGGCCAACCCGATCTGCATCCAGTATTCGATCCCGAACGGCGGCGGCGGCGTCTTCTCGCTCCAGGACTCGATTCCCAGGGATAGCCTGTGCACCGGGAGCCTGTGCAACAGTCTGAACCTGCTCGCCTCATTCGAGGGACACCCGCCGACTGGGTATGCAACGGCCTCGAATCCGATCAAGATCACGGTCACCTGGGATGCGACCATCGCACCGAACGGCACGAAGACCAAGGTTTACTACCAGGCCGACGGCGACGTCTTCCAACTCCCGAAATGCATCAGCACCAATGTCGCCAACCCTGATCCCTGCGTTCAGTTCGTTCGTGCCTTCCCGTTCGGGAAGTCTGGCACCTGCAAGCCGAAGAGCCAGTGCTATGGCGACATCCAGGGCCTGATCCTGCTGACGTCGTTCGTCGACGGGGGCATCTACCACAAGTAGCCACACCGGGATAGCGACACGGACCAAGATCGGAACGGCGCCCCACGGGGCGCCGTTTCCGTTTCCGAACTTACTCCGCGGCGGGGTTGAGCGGCACCGCGGGTACCGCGATGACACCGAGGCGCTCGTACAGCTCTCGCCGCTCGCGCTCCACCTCGGGGTCGATCTCCTGCTCTTGTGAGCGAGCCAGGCGAGTGAGCGCATCCAGGATCATCGCGACCTCGTAGAGCGACTCTCGCTTGCGTCCTGCCTCGACCCCCTCGATGAACGCCGCGCGAGCCTCTGCGGTGCGAGCCTTCTGAGCGAGGGCGTATCCGCGAACCCGAAGCAGGAACGGCTCCTGAAGCGCTCCTCCTTCGCCGCGGATGCTGTCGAGCGCCTTGTCCGCGATCTCCAGGGCCTCGTCGGAGCGTCCTTGCAACACGAGCAGCTCGGCGCGTCGCGCATCGGTCTCGAGCACCTCGGATTCCATGCCAACGTGGCCGAACACCTCGCGAGCCTCGGCGTAGAGACGCTCGGCGTCATCGAACAGGCCCTTGCGCGCAGCGACGCGTCCGAGGTTGGTGGTGGCGTATCCGACACCCATCAGGAAGTCCGCCGCCTTGTGGACGCGCAGTGCTTCCTTGAACATCGTCTCCGACAGATCGAGCTCACCCCGGTCGGACAAGATCTCGCCAGCGTTGCTCACCGCCAAGGCGGCATCGACGGCGTCGCCGACCCGTTCCTTAGCTTCCCGGGCTTTCTCGAAGAGCTCGAGCGACTCGCTCCAGTTGCCGACCCATTGAGCGAAGACACCGGAGTTCCCCCAGATCGACGCCTGACGACCGAGGTCGCCGAGCTCCTCGTAGAGCTCGAGCGCGCGCTCGGAGTGGATCGGCCGTACCTCTCGTCCGGCCTCGATCAGCGCCCAGTCGAGGCTATTGTACGCGTGCGCCAGCGCTTCCTTCTCCTCGGCTGCCTCCGCTTCGTCGATCGCACGGTTCAGCCACTCGATCGCGTCGTCGTGCCGGCCCTGTGCCTGCCGCACGACGCCGTAGAAGGTGAGCAGCTTGGCGCGCTGCTTCCTCGAGCCGACATCCTCACGCCCCTCGAGCGCGCGGAGGCCGCGTGTCACCCAGCGCAGCGCCTCGGTATAGCGGCCGGAACGGTCGGGGATCCACGCCTGCTTCAAGAGCAGCTGGGCTTGGCGCACCTTGTCGTCGGCGACGAGCTTGCGAGCCTCGCGGAAGGCGATGGCCGCACGGTCGTACTGGCCGATGCGCTCGCGCAGATCCCCGACCTTCTCCCACGTGTCCGAGAGTTCGAGGGCGGTAACGCCGGCCACGTGTTTCGCGGCCCCGAGGGCCCGGACGTAGAACGATTCCGCCTGCACGGGGGCGAACTTCGCCTCGGCGCGACCACCGGCGGCCACGGAGAACTTCCACGCGTCCTCATGCTGCTGCGCGTAGAAATAGTGCATCGACAGGAGCTCGGCGAAGTCCTCGTCGTCGGCTCCCGCTCGCCGGCAGATCGTATCGCCCACGCGCGCGTGCAGCTCACGACGCCGGCGGAAGGGAAGTCCCTCGTATGCGGCATCGCGCATCAGCGCGTGCCGGAAGCGGTGGGAACCAGGACCGTCAGGCTCCACGAACTCGCTCAGGCGGCGCCAGGCCGCGCGGTCGAGCATCTCTTCCTCGCCATCCAGAAGCGCTTCGATGAGCTCGTCCGTGAAGCTCGCTCCCAGGACGGCCGCGTATCGAAGCAACCGGCGATCCGACAGAGGCAGCCGGTCGATCTGGGCCGTCACGATCGCGTCGACCGAGGTCGGGAGCTCCTCGACCCCACCCGCGGCGCGAGCCGCACTAAGCAGCTCCTTGAGGAACAGCGGGTTGCCGCCCGAGCGCTCCACCAACACGACGACTTCGTGGGGGCGGTAGGGGGCGTCCTCGGTCGCGGCGAGTAGGAGAGCTTCTCCGTCGGCGACGGCGAGCGGCGCGGGTCGAAGCGTCGTGCTCTTCTCCCCTGGCGCGGCGACGAATCCCGTTTCTTCGTCCCGACGAGTGACCGCCACGAGCCACGGTCCGTTCGCGATCTGGAGGCAGAGCATCGATAAGAGCGCCGCTGAGGCATCGTCCATCCAGTGCACGTCCTCGATCGCCAGCAGGACCGACCTGTCCGCGAACACGCGGCTCAGCAGATCGGAGATCGCCCATTCCAACTTGGCTCGACGGAACTCCTCGCCCAACGCGTCGACCTCGGGCGTCGCGGGAACCTCCACGTCGAGCGGGATCGCGAGAAGCGGCAGCCACGGGATCAGCTCGGGCGCGGACGCCTCGACTCGTTCGCGCAGCAGCGATGCGACGTCGGCATCGGCCGGATCAAGGGGGATCCCCAGCGCCGCGCCTAGCAATGCGCGAACCGGGGCGTAGGCCGTCGAGGCCTGATACAACTCGCAGCCGGCGGTCAGGACCTCGAAGCCATCGGCTCGCTGACGTAGCTCGTACAGCAACCGGGTCTTGCCGATCCCCGGTGGGCCGACGATCTCGATCATCCGGCCGTGACCGGCGCGGGCACTCGAGAGCGCCTCTTCGATCACGGCGATCTCCGCGGCGCGCCCCACCAGCGGCAGGTCGTGCTCGCCGACGACCTGCTTCGCCCCTGCGGTCTGCCGGACCTCGAAAGCGGTAACGGGGTACTTCTTTCCCTTGACCATGAACGGTTCCAACGCCACGGTTTCGAAACCCAGCCCGGATGCGTCGAGGATCGAGGACGTGGCGAGCAACTGGCCGCGGTTCGCCTTCGCCATCACGCGAGCGGCCAGGTTCACGGCATCGCCCATGACGGTGTACGTGCGTCGGTAGCGCGGCCCGATGTCGCCGGCGAACACGGGCCCCTTGTTCACGCCGATGCGGATCGGGATCTTCGGATCCGAGTCGATGATCCTGCGCAGGGCCAGCAGCATCCGCTCTTCGTCATCGCCGACTGCACGCGGAGCGCCCGCCGTCAGGATCAGCTTCCCACCGTCCGCATCGACGTCCGACGCGAGGAAACACACCCCGTACGCGTCCACGGCCGCCTGCGTGTTGGCGACGAGCTCGTGGAGGGCGTCGGCCACGACGTTCGGAGCCTCGCGCCGCAGCAGCTCGTCGGTGCCGTCGAAATGGACGAACGCAACCGACACGTGGCGGTGCTCGGGCTCGCCGATCGCCGCTCGAAGGGTCTCGCGGATCGCGACCGGGATGCTCCCTTCGATGACCTCGTCGGGCAGCTCGGGCAAGACCCACACGAGCGAGGACGCTTCGCCCGCAGGGGCCTTGCGCAGCAGGCGCCCCTCACCCTTCGTTGCCCCCAGGCAAGAATTCGGCAGCCGAGCGGCGAACTCGGGACTCACGACGATCTCGCCCGCCTCAGCGATCCCTTCCATCTCCACCACCCGGCTCGAACCCGGGCCGGTGGCGATCAGCTCCCGGTGGGACTCACCGACGAGGAAGAAATCGAACGTACCGGTGTGGGCGCCGACGGACATCCGCAGGTTCACTCGCCCGCCGGCGGTGACGAGCTTGCCGACGGTCTGCAGCAGCTTGCGCATGCCCATCGCCGCGCGAGCCGCCCTGACCACGTGGTCTTCGCTGCCGTCGGCGGTGAAGAGCAAGAGCAGCGCGTCACCTCCGAACTTCACCAGGCCGCCGCCCTCGTCGTACGCGACGCTCAGCAGGTAGGAGAAGCACCGCGTGATCGCGTCGGCCATCTCCTCTGCGCCGACCGTTCCGAGCTTCGCGAGCTTCTCCGATAGCTTCGTGAACCCCGAGATATCCGCGAAGACCAGGGACCCCTCGACGGCACGGTGACGTTCACCCGGTGCCTCCGCCAGCCATTCGAGGGTGAGGCGGGGAAGGTAGGGCTGGAGCCGCTCTTTGAGGCTGGGCAGCGTGTTCATCAGCGGAACCACATCCTCCCTTAGACGACCGCTCCCTGCCACCCCGGAGGGCTGCTCCCTACCGCCGCCGGTTCGCCGACTCGCTAGACTCGGGAGCCCCGGAACGAGAGCCTGGTGAGCGTCTGCCAGGATCTCGACCGGCGAACGGCCAGGTCGGGGCGGTAGAAATCGCACAACACCCAGGTCATGGGCAACGGCTACCTACTACCGGTAACGGATCCCGCCCATCTGGTAACGGACCCCCCAACCATCGAAGCATGGCCCGCGGTAACCGCGTGTCACACCAACGACTCACGGGAGTGAGACGCCGTGTGTCGCTCCCCGGCCGCCCTCTCGGTCTTGAGGACGACCGTCCCGATCCAGCTCGTCTCGCGTCAAGCTAGTATCGCCCGATGCCCGGGCCCCGCTTCCGACGCTGGTGGGATTCCCTCATGTCCCTCGGCGCATACCCGGGAGAAACCGACATCCACCGCGGGACGCGAAGGATCGTCGTCGGCTACTTCGTCTTCGGTGCGCTGGTTCGCCTACCCTTCTCAGCCTCGGAGTTCGGCGATGGGCTGCCGTGGGAGGGTCTGGTCGACCTCACTGCCGCGCTCTCGAGCGTCCTCCTGCTGAGCGTGCTCGCGCTGAAGCCTGATCGTTTCCCGTGGATCGTCGATGCAGCGCTGTTCCTCATACTCGTCGAGGTCCTGGCGGGGA
>JALYLV010000005.1 GCA_030774035.1 Actinomycetota bacterium | reverse complement strand
ACGTCGAGCGCCATCGCGACCTTCTCATCCGTCGATACCGCCGCGGTGTCGGCGCGGAAGAGCTCGGGGATCGGATCGGCAGCGACGGAGCTCGCTAGCCCGTTGAACTCGTCCGGCTCGCCGAGCGCTGCGTTCTCCCGCGCGCGACGCACAGCGTCGCGGACCTCGTCGATGCTCGGGTCGGCGGCCCACGCGTAGCCCGACCGCCCGCCGCTCACGAGTCGCACCCCCACGCCCCGCGACTCGGCGAAGGTGAGCCCTTCGATCTCGCCGCGCAACGCGCTCGCTTCGGTCTGTCGCGATTCCTCCGCGAAGGCCTCGACGGCCTCATCGCCCTCGGCGACCTCGACGGCCGCCCGCGCGAGGTCGAGCGGGTCAGGCATCGGTCCCCCCGACGGTGATGCGGGCGATCCGGATCGTCGGAGATCCACTGCCAACCGGCGCCGACTGGCCGTCCTTGCCGCAGACGCCTTCCCACGTCTTGGAATCGCCCGCGACCGCGTCGATCGCGCTCATCACGTCGATCGCACGCCCGATCAGGTTCGCGCCGCGCACCGGCGCGCCGACCCGGCCGCCTTCGAGCAAGAACGCCTCGGAGCAACCGAAAACGAAATCACCGGTGGCCGGGTTGACCTGACCACCCCCGAGCGCCGTCACGAACACGCCGCGCTCGGTAGAGGAAACGATGTCGCTCGCGTCGGCGGACCCGTTGAGGATGGACGTGTTGGTCATGCGCGGCACGGGAGGATGGGCGTACGACTCGCGACGCCCGTTCCCCGTACTCGGCACGTCGACCTTCTCGGCTCGCAACCGGTCATACAAGAACCCGGAGAGCACGCCGTCCTGGAAGAGCACCGTGCGCTGCGCCGGCGTCGCCTCGTCGTCGAAGTCGAACGATCCCCAGCCGTTCGGAACCGTGGCGTCGTCGACGCCGTTCACCAGCTCGCTGGCGCAGCGGGTCCCGACGAGCCCCCGGTAGACGCTCGCCTCCTTGTCGATGGTGTCGGCTTCCAGCGGATGGCCCACGGCTTCGTGGAACAAGACCCCGCCCATGCCGGGGGCGAGGACGACGGTCATCTCTCCCGCGGGCGCCGAGACGCTGTCGAGCATCGTGACCGCGCGCTTGGCCGCGATCTCGGCTGTCGCTCGTGGGCCGTGCGACTCGAGGAACTCGACCCCCGCACAGGCGGCCGGACCGTGGAAACCGGTCTGGATGTTGTCGCCTCGCTTGGCGACGACGTTCGCAACGAGCCGTATCCGCGGCCGATCCTCCTCGACCCACCGGCCGTCTGAGGTGGCGATCAGGCGCCGCTGCAACGAGTCTCCGTAGAGGCCCGTCACCTGGGCCACCTCCGGGCTGTGCGAACGTGCCGCGTCGTCGAGCTCGCGGAGCCACGCGACCTTCTCGGAAGCGGAAACCTCGCCGGCCGGTCGCTCGGCGCGGTTCGTGCCCGGACCGTGGAGGTCCCGGAGATCCACGACGCCGTCTTCACCTCCGCCGCGCAACGCCGCGCTGGCGGCCTCGGCTGCCGCGAGGAGCGCTTCGCGATCGAGCCTGTTGGAGAACGCGTATCCGTACGAGGTGCCGAGCGCCACGCGGACCCCGGCTCCGCGGTCGAGCCCCGTCGTGAGCTCCTCCACCTTCCCGTCGTCGAGACGGATCGATGTCGACGTGCGCTCCTCGACGAAGATCTCCGCGAACGAACCGCCGTGGCGGCGCGCCGAGCGCAGCACCTCCTCGGCGAGCTCGCGGTCAAGCATCGCGCGATGCTAACAGGGTGTCGTCGCGCGCCGATCGCGCGCCTGCGCCGCTGCCCATCCGGCGTCCCCGGAGGGTCCCGCGCGGCGAGCCGTGGGGTACAGTCAGCCCCCGGAAGGGGTGACAGATGCGACGCAGCCTCGCGAGCACGAGCGGACTACTTCTCGTCATCGTGCTCGGCGCGTGCTCGAGCTCCGGATCGTCCGGGGCCACGGCGTCACCGACGCCGACGAGCGCCGGGCCGTCCCCGAGCGGCGCGACCGGAGGCGCGGGTACGATCATCCATTCGAGCGGCCCACCCCCGACCTCGTCACCGGGGATCACCGGCTCGGTCACGCAGGGCACCGCGAGCATCACGACCACGGGTGCGGAGAACACGACGGTCGCTTTCACGAAGCTCACGGGTGGGATCTGGGCTCCCCCGCCGAGTGGGATCGCGCTGCAGTGGGCGGGGTCAGACGATCAGACCCTCTCGTTGGGTGGACCCGCGTTCACGAGCCTGCAGCCGACCTCCGCCTCGCGCGTCCTTTCCTTCTCGATCAGGACGACCGGGGGCTCGCTCGTTGCGTTCCGTTCTGCCGCCGGTGAGTGTCAGGTGACGATCTCCGTCGCGCTCTCGAACGACGTGGGCGGCATCTTCGATTGCCCGAGCCTTGCGAGCTCCGACGGAAGCATCACCGTGCACGCGAGCGGGTCGTTCACGGCGACGGGCTAGCCACGGAACGGGGGCACCGCGAGCGATCGAGGACCGACCTCGCGCTCGTCGCGGGGATCACGGTCTTCCTTCTCGCCTGGTTCCTCCGAACGACGCTCGTGCGTGGTCTGCGGTTCGGTGTCGGACCCGACTTCCCCGTGTATCTGTGGTGGACGCGGATCGGCGCCGCTTCGGGGCTTTCAATGATCGGCCGTCGGCCCGGAACGCCTGCCCTCCTCGCCGTGCTTCAGGGCACGTATCACCTTCCGCTCGTCGCGACCGTGGCAGGGTTGCAGTACGCGCTCGGCGCCGCCGCGGGCCTGGCCGCGATCGCGCTCGTTCGCGGGCGGACGCCGGGTGGGCGCTGGGGGTGGGGCCTCGCCGGCGCGTTCGCCGGGATGTTCGCGGTGCACCTCGCAGGCGGGTATCTGTCGAACCTCGTGCTCGCCGTCGCCTTCATCGCGACCGGAGCTGCGATCGCGGTGGGGACGCGCCGGGGAACGATCGCGGCGGCGGCGCTGTTCGGCGGTGGCGGCTTGGCACACCCGGAGTTTTTCGGCCTGAGCGCAGCGATCCTGGCGATGGCAGGAGTGTGGGCGTGGGTGCGAACGCGCGAACCCGGCGGCAGAGCCGAAGCGGCTCGGGTCGCATGGACGCTCGCAGGCGGGATCACGATTGTGGGTGCGGGCTTGGTTTCGATGTTGGTCGGCCCCTCGGTGCTCCGGGTCGACACCTCGAAGGACGCCTTCCTGCGGCGGGTGGGGATGCGTCAGGAGCTCGTTCGCGACTACGCGGATCGGTTCCGGCAGAAAGCGCGGCTCTACGCTCCGGTCTCCCAGGTCTTCCTCGCGCTCCCCGGCTCGACACGCGTCTCGGGGTCCACTCGTCGGTTCCTTCTCACCTGGGTGTTGGCGTCCCTGGTTGCGGTGCCCGTCGGACTCGTCACCGGTCTCTACCCCCCGGAGCGGATCTTGACGTTCGGGTTCGCGTTCCCGATCCTCGCGGGTCTCGGGATCATGTGGGTGTGGGAACGTCTGCAACCGCGACGGTGGCTCGGTCTTCTCGCTGCTCTTGCTCTCGTGGCGGTGATCGGGTGGATCTGGTACGGCGCGGCGAGCCAGCAACGGACCTTCGAAACGGCGGAGGAAGTCGCACAGCTCGACACCGCGGCCCGGATCGCGTCGACGCTGCCCGCCGGCACCCCCCTCGTCTACGTCGTCGACGACCCGGATGCCACCGCGATCTTCCTCGCGACACACGCGGAGAACATGATCCTCGCGACGTTGCCCCCCGACCGTATCGGCGATGCGCACGTCTACATCGGAACCTCCGAGAACTTCCGGGCACGCGTCCCGACGATCCGCGACAGCCTTCAGTACGACACGCTGTCGCGAGACCTGCTCTCGCAGATCCCGACCGGTCCTTCGGCGATCTTCGTGGTGAGGGAGCTGAACAAGGTTCCCGCCGTGATCACCGACCCGGCGCTGTATCGATGGGACGACGGCCTGACCTCGAGCGTGCCGGACCCTCGGCCGCTCCCACCGTTGCCCGACGAGCTGCGCGCGTCGTCCTCGGCAGGGATCGCGTTCGCGACCATCGCGACCGTGATCCTGTTGCTCGTGATCGGCCTCGGATGGTCGACGTGGGCGTTGGGCGAAGGGGTGAGCGCGGTCGCCGCGGCGCCCGCGTTCGGAGCCGCGATGCTCGTCCTCGTTGGTATCGCCGCCGAACGCCTCGGGGTGCCACTCACGGGAACGTGGGGGCCGACCGCGATCTCAGCCGCCACCGGCGGCGGCGGCTACATCCTCTTCCTCGCATTCAAGCGGACGACCCTCGCGGAGCCGGCGCCGTAGATCGGCGAGCATCCAGGCGATCAGCCCGATGATCACGGGAGAGATGACCCATCTTCCGATGAGCAGATCGGCGCTGAACGCGGCGGGGTAGTTCACGGACTCGGTGGCCCATTGCGCGACGGCGAGGAAGACGCCGACCCCGATCAGCGCGGAGCGAGGGGCGCGGGGCAGCAGCCACACGAGCGGCATGGCCCACACCACGTACCAGGGCACGAGCACCGGGCCGAGGAGCATCAACATCAGGAGGGCCCATCCCCAGGCCGCGCCGTTGCCTCGGGGCGAGAGCTCGCGGTCGCGACGCCACACCTCGATCGCCAGCAGCCAGACGCCCACGATGAGAGCGATCGCGAAGCCGATCCGGACCACGACGCCGAGCGGACCGAGGCCGATGTCCTCGAAGAGACGCTGGAAGAACAGCGACGCGGCGAGCCATCCCTCGTGATGGGCCAGCTCGAGCATCCCGAACGTCGGGTCGTGTAGCTGGAGGTACGGCATCGCGAACAGGAGCGCGAGGCCCGCGGCGAGGCCGGCATGGCTGAACCACGCGCGACGCCGTTCTTCCGGCGGTCTGCGGGCCACGCAGTACACGATGAGCAGCAGGAGCGGAAGCGCGCCGCTCGCCTTGATCAGCGTGCCGAGGGTGAGCGAGGCGACGGCCGGTAGCTCCTTCCCACGCATGAGGAACGACAACCCGACGATCACCGAGAGCGCGACGAGCAGGTCGTTGTGAGCGCTCGCGACGGAGTGGAACAAGATCACCGGGTTCGCACCGAACGCCACGACCGCGAACGGCGCGCGCGAGGGCCACAGCTCGCGAGACGTCCACGCCGTCACGAACACGGTGGCGAGGCTCGCTACGATCGCGAGCAGCCGGAACGCGTCCACCTCGCCGATCGGGCTCCCGAACCATCGGGCGAAGATGCCGGCGATCGACGTGAACAGCGGGCCGTACACGGCGGGCGTGTCGACCCACTTCGGACCGAGCAGCCCCCACAACGGATCCTTCGAGAACGTGAGCGGTGTCTGCACGTACGGGTTCCCTCGATAGATGCCGACGATCCGCCCGTAGAAGGCATACGAGTAGACATCGCGCGAGAACAGCACGGGCAGGAACAGGATCACGACGTGGTACGCGACCACCAGAGCGAGAACCGCGCGGAGCGACACGTTGCCGCGCCACGCTTCCCAGAGCAGGAGCAGGAACGACGCGATCGCGAACAGCGTGATGCCGACACCGACGGCGATGGCCAAGCTCCCCGACAGGCGGTCGAGCCGCAAGGATCGGGCCAGCCACACGAAGGGTCCGCCGGGCGTGTATCCGGTCGGTAATGCGGCCGGTTGGAACGGCGACCCCGGCATCGCCGCGAAGGTGGCGAACACGAGCACGCTCGCGGCCGAAAGCACCACGGCTCGCGTGGCGGAACGAGCGTCGTCGAGGGACCGCACGGCCTCGTGAACCTATCAGTAGAGGCACAACGAAGGGAATCGAGACCGCAGGTCAGCGGGCGTGCTCGATCGTTGCCGGCCGAGGGCGCTCGAACCTTCCGAAGATGCTCACGAGACCCAGCAGGATCGCGCCGGAGACGCCGATCCACAGCGGTCGCTCGAGCCACCATCGCAGGGTGCTGTCCTGCTCATGTCCGAACCCGAGCGGCCATAGCAATACGATCGCGAGCAGGTAGGCGGTCATATGCCACAGGAACAGGGTCATGATCACGGCGTTGACCGCGATCGTTGCCTTCCACGGACGAGGGCCGCGAAGCCACCGCGCCAGGTGGGGGCGGAGCAGCATCACCGCGCCGATCGACCAGATCCCGCCGAGCAGGAAACACACCGTCGGCGGATAGGCGTTGGAGACGCGCTCGACGTCGGTTCCGAGCAAGCTCTTCGGATACGTGCCGATGCCCGGGAACCAGCGCAGGCGCGCGTCGCCGAACAGGGTCCACAGGGGTGGGTTGGTCAGCAGCAGGAGACCGCCGAGCCCGACCGCCACCATCGCCCAGAAAGCGCGCTTGGACCATCGGAGCATCGAGCCGTCGCCGAACGCATGGCCGAGCTGGTGCGGCAGCAGCAGGACGAACGCAACGTTGAACCAACGGACGGCCGGATGTCCGAGCTGGAAGCCGATCACGTCGGAGGCGACGGCGCCGAGCGCCATCGCCGCCGGCACCCACAGACCGAAGCGCCGATGCAGACGGATCGTGAGCGGGCAGATCGCGACCACCACGAGGTACACGCCGAGGAACCACAACGGACCGAAGGGAACGGTTGCCCCGGGCGGAAGGACGCCGCGAAGGAGGCGCGTGTCTCCCCAGATCCGCGGCCCGGTCGGCGATCCGGTGTCGGAGAGGTGCAAGGCGACGATGACCGGCACCCAGAACGAGAAGAAGACGAGCGAGGGCCGCAGGAGACGGCCCATCCGGCTCTTCACGAACGTCCAGGTCGAGTCGCCTCGCCGCCGGTACGCGTCGTAGGCGACGAGGTTCGAGAACCCCCCGACGAAGAAGAAGATCGGCATCACCTGTAAGACCCACGTGGCGAGCCACATCCACGACGTGACGCCGATCGCGCTGGACGTGCCGATGACCCCCCCGCGCCAGTAGATGATCCCGATCGTCCAGTGGCCCGCCACCACGGTGAGGATGCTCGCTGCACGCAGGAAGTCGACCGTGCGGTCGCGCGTGTCGGGTGTGCGCGCAGCCATCTCGTCGATCCGGGACGACCGCGAACCCGTGATCGGTCACACCTCGCCGCGGCCGAGCGCCTCGCAGATCGCGAGCGTGCCGTGGACCTGCGCCAGCATCACCGCGTCGTCCCACGCCTTCGGTTGCGTCGAGAACTTCGCGACGACCGTGCGCGACGGTGGATGGATCAAGACCTCCTGGCCGTTGATGCCGAGTCCCGTGTGCACACCCCGATCAGGGTCGAGCACCCACCATTTGTTGTGATACATGCCGCCCGGGAACCCCTCGCTGTCCGGCGATGCAGCGAATGCGTCGAGGAGCTCCTGGTCGGGCCGGGTGCAGCCGCGCACCCAGTCGGCCGACACGACGCGTCCTCCTGAGGCGAGCCCTTCGTCCAGCTGCATCTGACCGAACCGGGCGAGGTCACGAAGCGTCGTGCAGATCCCGCCGTCTTCCATCGCACAACCGTTCGGACCGACCGTGACCTCGGCATCACGCTCTACCCCGAGCTTGGACCAGACCTCGCTCGAGCACAGCTCCGCGAAGCTATGACCCCCGGCACGCTCGATCACCCAGCCGAGCACATCGGTAAGGATGGAGCGATAGTCGAACGGCCCTCCGTGGGGACGGGCGTTCTCGGTGAGCGCCGCCATGTACGCGTAGGCATCCTCGGGAAGATCGCGATCGACGCGCGGGCGCCACCCGTAGAGCTGCTCGTAGACACGCACGTCGGCATCGAGGTCCTCGTACTCCTCTGACCATTTCAGTCCAGCACGCATGTCGAGCAGGTGCTGCACGGAGCAGCCCTCGAACGCTCCGCCGCGGAGCTCTTCCACATACGTCGTCACCGCGGTCTGTGGGTCGAGCACCCCGGCGTCGACCATCGCGCCGGCAACGGTCGACGTGATCGACTTCGAGATCGACATCAGCAGATGCGTCGTGTCGGCTCGCATGCCGTCGACGTAGCGCTCGTCGACGACCCGGCCCTCGTGGAGCACAAGGAACCCATCCGTGTACGTGGCGTCGAGCATCTCCCCGACGGTCCAGTCCCGATGCCCGTCGCTGAACTCGATCGCGTCGATGGCGCTTCGGTCACGAGCGTCGTGCTCGAGGTCTGCCACCGGTCCGTCGCCGCGCGAGATCTTCGCCGTCGGGATCAGCTCGCGCACGTGCAGGAATCCCCACCGGTTGAACGGCGGGTCCTGCCAATCCTCCAGGGTCACCAGCTTGTCGCGCGGCGCGGGCGAGCCCCGCATCAGCCCGAGATCGACGGAGGAGGGCGGCTTTCGGGAGGAGGTCATCGACCGGAAGTAAACCCTTTCCGGCCGATAGACTCCACCTCATCCGCTCGAGAGCCGGGGAGCAGGTCGATGGTCACCAACGGACAACCCATGCGTGAGCACACCGGGCTCTCGCTCGGCATCGCCGCCGCGATCGTGACGTTCTTCGTGTTGCTCCCGGCTCTGTTGGTCGTGACGATCTACTCGTTCATCACGGTGTACGCCATCGTGAAGGCGATCGGGTCCGCCCCGACATCTCCCAGCGCGACCACCGTGTTGCTCGGCGTCGTCCTGCTCGTCACGACGTTCAGCCTGGTCCTGGCCAGTCTGGTGACCCTCGCCGGTCGCTCGATGAACCCACGCGGGCGCAACAGAGCCCGCAAGAACACGATGTTCGACGAGTAGCGTTTCTCAACAGCGATACCTCCCGCCTCGAAGGCGGTCCGTTCGGCTCTCGCCCCGCAGGACCTACGACCCTAAGAGAGGCCACGCGTTTCCGGCAGAGTCATAGGCAACGGCCTGAAACGCTCGAATGAGGAGGTACCAGATGCGTAAGAAGGGACCCATCGGAGTTGCGGCGGTGCTCAGCGCCATATTCGTTCTCGCCGCCTGCAGCAGCGATAACAGCACGGCCGGTGGGACGACCCCGCCGCCTACCAGCCCAGCCGCCGCAGACGGAACCGTGTCCGTGCTCCTGAGCCAGTGGAGCGTTGCCCCGAGCGCGTCGAGCGCGCCCGCGGGATCGATCACGTTCTCAGTGACGAACGAAGGGACGATGATTCACGAGTTCGTCGTGGAACGGACCGACACGCTGGCCGCCGACATCCCGGTCAAGAGCTTCGAGGGTGAGGCAGACCGGATCGACGAAGACACCGCCGGCACCAACGACGGTGAGACCGGTGACATGGCCGCTGGCGCAACCCAGAGCCTGACCGTCGACCTCAAGCCGGGCCACTACGTGTTCTTCTGCAACCTGCCCGGACACTACGCGCAAGGGATGCACCTGGACTTCACAGTCACCTAGTCAAGAACCGCTCAGTAACCAACGGGGGGGCTTTCGAGCCCCCTCGTCGCGTCGGTCGATCAAAGGTCGTTCGCGCTGACACCCTTCGGCCGCACGGGATACGCTCCCTTCGTTCGCGCGAGGGAGGAACCGTGTCGCTCCTGGCCATCCCAGATGAGCTCCTCGAGGTCAGGGCCACCTTTCGAAGCTTCATCGAGCGTGAGGTCGCTCCGGTGGAAGACGCCCACCGGGAAGAGATCAACGAAACCGCGACGTTCGAAGGCATCAAGGATGTTCGTCGCGGCCTCCAGAAGCGCTCGGCCGAGCTCGGGTTCTGGTCGATGCACATGCCCGAGGAGGTCGGCGGAGCCGGGCTTGGCGCGCTGTGCCAGGTCCTCTTGCACGAAGAGAACAGCCGCCACGGTCTCGTGCTCGCCTCGCTCGACGGGCTGCTGCCGGTCGTGAGCGGCCCCTCCCCGGTCTACCTGGCTTGCAACGACGACCAGCGGAGGCGCTACCTCGATCCCCTGATCAAGGGTGAGCTGTTCACCTGTTTCGCGCTGACCGAACCGGGAGCCGGGTCCGACGCATCGCGTCTGACGACGCACGCGGCGCCCGATGGCGACGACTGGGTCGTGAGCGGTCGCAAGCATTTCATCACCGCCGGGGACGTCGCCGACCTCGCGCTCGTGTTCGCCACAACCGACAAGGGCAAGGGGGCGCACGGGGGTATCACCGCGTTCCTCGTGGAGACGTCCTCCCCGGGGTTCAGCGTCTCGCGACTCCAGCGCACGATGTCGCCGTTCCAGAACCCTGCCGAGCTGACGTTCGACGGCGTACGCGTCCCGGGGGCGAACGTGATGGGCGAGGTCGGCCAGGGCTTCTACGCGGCGGTGCGCGGCATCAACCTCGCGCGCCTGCAGATCGCCGCGCAGGCATTGGGCATCGCCCAGCACCTGCTCGATCGGATGCTCGAGTACGCCAAGACCCGCACCGCGTTCGGCGGGCCGATCGGCGAGAACCAGTACGTGCAGGGGATGGTCGTCGACTCCTTCGCCGAGCTCGAGCAAGCCCGGTTGCTCGTCTACGAGTCCGCGGCCGCGGTCGACGCGGGCGCGGACGGGCGCCGAGAAGGAGCGATCGCGAAGCTCGTCGCCACCGAGATGGTCGCGCGCGTCGCCGATCGGGCGATCCAGGTCCACGGCGGCAACGGGGCGATGACCGAGATGGGCATCGAAGCCTGGTACCGGGACGTGCGCCCGATGCGCCTCTACGAGGGAACGAGCGAGCTGCTTCGCGTGAACATCGCGAAGACGCTCGGGCTCGGCGCCTGATGCTCGCCACCGCGAGCGTGCCGTCGATCGTCGTGCTCCTTGTGATGTTCGCGGTCGTCGGCGTCGTCGTGACCCGCCGCGCGGGCCTGCTGATCCGGCTCGTTCGCATGGGCCGCCCCATCGATCGGAGCGCCGATACGACGGCGCGTGTCGGCCGCGAGGTCGTGCAGGTGCTCGGGCAACGGAAGCTCTTCCAGAAACCCTTAGCCGGCGCGATGCACGCTTGCATCTTCTGGGGATTCCTCGTCCTGTTGACGACGATCGTCGAAGCGATCGGCCAACTCGTCGACGAGCGCTTCGCGATCCCGCTGATCGGGCGCGCCGGCTGGCTCGGGCTCACGCAGGACGTCTTCGCCGGCCTCGTCCTCGTGGGCGTCGCGATCGCCGTCTCCATCCGCACGATCCAGCGTCCGGCGAGGTTCCAAGGCAGCCACATGGGGAAGGCGTACGTCATCCTGCTGTGGATCACGTCCATCATCCTCACGCTGTTCGGCGCGAATGCCGCGCGGATCGCGCGAGGGATGAATGAGTCGCCCGCGGCCTGGACCCCGATCTCGCACGCGCTCAGTGCGCCGCTGGAAGGTCTGTCGCTCCACACCCTGCAGACGGTCGAGATCGCGTTCCTGTGGGCACACGTGACGCTGATCCTCGGATTCCTGATCTTCATCGGCTACTCGAAGCACCTCCACATCTTCACGAGCGCGTTCACGGTCTACTTCTCCTCGACTGCACCTCGCGGGGCCCTGACGCCGCTGAAGATCGACATGGAAGCCCTCGAGGCAGGCACCCAGTCGCTCGGCGCCGCGACGATCTCCGACCTCACGTGGAAGGGAACGCTCGACCTCTACGCGTGCACCGAATGCGGCCGATGCCAGGACGCGTGTCCCGCATGGGCGACACAGAAACCGCTCTCTCCGAAGCTCCTGATCATGGATCTGCGCGATCACCTGTTCGCCGAAGGCCCGAAGTTGCTCGATGCGGGCGCAGACGCGGGCACGACCCCGACCCCGCTCGTTCCCAACGTGATCGAAGACGATGTCGTGTGGGCCTGCACGACGTGCGGCGCGTGCGTGCAGGAGTGTCCCGTCGACATCGAGCACATCGACACGATCGTGGACCTTCGCCGAAACCTCGTCATGGCCGAATCCTCGTTCCCTCCGGAAGCGGCTTCGTTGCTGCGGAACCTCGAGTCGACCGGGAACCCGTGGGGGATGCCGCAGACCGACCGGGCGGCCTGGGCCAAGGACCAGGACGTTCGCATCTGGCAGCCTGGCGAGCCGGCACCCGAGTACCTCTACTGGGTCGGTTGCGCGGGTTCGTTCGACGACCGCTCAAAGAACATCTCCCGGGCCATGGCGAAGGTCCTGGGCGCGGCCGGCCTCGATTTCGCGATCCTCGGCCCCCGCGAGTCGTGCACCGGCGACCCCGCCCGACGCATGGGGAACGAGTTCCTCTTCCAGACTATGGCCGAGCAGAACGTCGAAACGATGAACGGCGCCGGCGTGCGAACGATCGTCGCGAATTGCCCGCACTGCTTCAACACGCTCGCGAACGAGTACCCCGCGTACGGGGGGACCTGGCGGGTGATGCACCACACGCAGCTGCTGGCCGAGTTGGTCGATTCAGGCAAGCTCACGCTCACGGAGGACGTCCAGGGACTGCTCACGTATCACGACCCGTGCTACCTGGGCCGCCACAACCAGATCTACGACCAACCGCGGCACGTCCTCGACTCCGTCCCCGGATTGCGCACCACCGAGATGCATCGACACAAGGAGCGAGGGTTCTGTTGCGGCGCGGGAGGCGCTCGGATGTGGATGGAGGAGCGCATCGGGACGCGGATCAACGAAGAACGAACGAACGAGGCGATCGGCACGGGCGCCGACATGCTCGGCGTGGCGTGCCCCTACTGCATGATCATGCTCGACGACGGGGCGAAGTCGCGCGGCGCCGAGCTCGAGGTGCTCGACGTCGCCCAAGTGATCGCTCGCTCGATGACGCCCGTCGCGCCCGATCCCTGAGCACGTGGCAGGGTCGCAAGCAGGGGAGATACCAGGGGCAGCGCATGGGTTGGGTACCCTGACCTGATGCGGATCGCGTTCGTCTCCACCTATCCCCCGCGGCGATGCGGCATCGCGACGTTCACGTCGGACCTGATCAGCGCCGTGCGAACTAGTGGGGACCGTTCCCAATGCCGGGTCGCGGCGATCGACGAGCGCAGCATCGTCCGCGCCTACGGCAACGAGGTCAGGTGGCGGATCCGACAGGGCAGCGCCGACGCGTACGTCGCCGCGGCCCGCGCGATCAACGACTCGACCGCCGAGATCGTCTGCGTCCAGCACGAGTTCGGCTTGTACGGCCGGTGGAAGGGCGAGAGCTGGGTCGGCGACACCTGGATCGAGGGGACGTACGAGGACCACCTGACGCCGTTCCTCGAGGAGTTGCACAAACCGTCTCTCGTCACGCTGCACACCGTGTTGCCGGAGCCGAGCCCCGCCGTGCGCGCCGCCGTCGGCAGCATCGCCGACGCGACACACGGCCTCGTCGTGATGGCCGAAACAGCGGTGGACATCCTCTCGGACGTCTATGGGGTCACCTTGCGCCCGACCGTGATCCCCCACGGGATGCCGCATATCGAGCCGAAGGGGCGCCGGCGGCTGAAGGCGAAGCTCGGACTCGACGGCCGCATGATCATCTCGACATTCGGCCTCGTGAGCCCGGGCAAAGGCCTCGAGTACGCGATCGAAGCGATGCCGGCGATCGTCGAGAAGCATCCTCAAGTTCAGTACTTGATCGCCGGTCAGACCCACCCGGAACTGCTGCGGAAGCAGGGTGAGCAGTACCGCAACAAGCTCATCCAGCTCGTCGAGGACGCGGGCCTGTCGGAGCACGTCGCGTTCGTCAACCAATACCTCGAGCAGAAAGATGTCATTGACTATCTGCTGGCGACCGACGTCTACGTCACGCCCTACCTCGATCCGAACCAGATCACGAGCGGCACGCTGTCGTACGCCCTTGGCGCAGGCAAGGCCGTCGTCTCCACCCCCTACCTGCACGCGAAGGAAGCGCTCGCCGAGGAACGGGGTCTCCTGGTCGACTTCCGCTCGCCCGACGGCATCGCCGAGGCCGTCAACTCGATCCTCGATGACGCGGACCTGAAGCACCGGCTCGAGCACAACGCCTACGAATACGCGAAGAAGGCCACGTGGCCGAGGACGGGAGAGCGCTTCGTCGAAACGATGCGGGAGCTCGTTGCCGCGGCGCCGGATTCCCATCCCGATCGCAGACGGTCGCGCATGCGTCCGGTCTCGATCGGCGAACGGCTCCCGGAGAACCCGCTCATCACGCCCGCAGACATCGCGCCGTCACAACCCGGGTTCGAAGTGATCTCCACGATCAACCCCGGCGTTGCACGGTTCGGCAAAGAGATCGTCCTGCTCGTCCGAGTGGCGGAGCGCCCGCGTCTGGACGCCACACCCACCGACGGGGCCGCGATGATCGACCTCACCGGCCCCGAGGCACGGCTCGTTCCGCTTCCACCGGGCCTGCCGCCCGACCGCCTGATCGGCATGGCCTTCTTCGACGTCGACCAGCATCCCGCCCGCATCGTCCTCGGGTTCGTTCCTCGCGACCTGCCTGGCCTCGATCTGTCGGACCCACGCACGATCCGCTACCGCCCGACCGCGGGTGGCTTCGCCCCGGGCAACGACGAGTTCACCGACTACCTGTCACACATCTCCCACCTTCGGGTGGCGCGAAGCGCCGACGGGATCTCGTTCGAGATCGACGCCACGCCGACGATCGGCCCGGGGAGCCGGCTGGAGGAGTACGGGGTGGAGGACCCGCGCATCACTGAGATCGACGGCGTCTTCCACATCACCTACGTGTCGGTCAGCCGACTGGGTATCGCGACGAGCCGACTGACGACGAAGGACTTCCGGTCGTTCGAGCGTCACGGCGTGATGATGCACCCCGATCAGAAGGACGTCGTGCTGTTCCCCGAGCGCGTGAACGGGCGATACGTGGCGCTCACGCGCCCGATGCCTGGATCGTTCGGGCGGGTTCTCGGGATCTGGCTGGCCGAGTCCGACGACCTCGTGCAGTGGGGTCACCACCGCCCGATCGCGCTTCCGCGCTCTGGCGGATGGGACGAGATGCGGATCGGCGCGAGCTGTGTACCGATCCGGGTTCCCGACGGATGGCTCGAGCTCTACCACGGCGCCGATCGGATGAATCGATACGGCCTGGGCGCGCTGCTGCTCGACGCCGATGACCCGTCCCACGTGCTGGCGCGCTCGAACCGGCCGATCCTGGTTCCCCAGGCGCAGTACGAGCACGATGGGTTCCTGCACGATGTCGTCTTCGCAACGGGTCATATCGTCCTGGACGACGGCCGGATCCGCGTGTACTACGGAGCCGCCGATACAGCGCTCGCGGCAGTGGAGTTCGCGATCGACGACATCCTTTCCAACCTCGACCCGTGCTGAGGCAACTCGCCCGACTGACCCAGCCGCTGCCCGCCGCCGGACCCAAGGCGGTTGCGGTAGCCGTGTACACCGATCCCGCCGATCGCCTCATCTCTGCGAAGGAATCCGGAACAGAAGGTGTCGCGTGCGTCGATGACGCCGCACGGGTGCTCGACGTGCTCTGCGACGTGTGGGCGCGTACGCGGCTGGACTGGGTCGAGGGATGGGCACGCGGCCTGCTCGAATTCGTCCTGTGGATGCAGGAGGACGACGGCCGGTGGATCAACTTCGTCTATGACTGGGAGGGCACGCGCAACGTCGACGGCATCACGTCGCTTCGAGGTGAGAACTTCTGGCACGCGCGGGCGTTGATGGCCGTGTCGCATGCATGGCTGACGTTCAAAGACGTGCGAGCCGAAGACGCTCTGTATCGCGGCCTCGACCACGCGGTGAAGAAGCCGGCGCCCGCTGATGTCAGGGTCTTGCACATGGAGGTCGCGCGGCGGTTGATCGTCGACGCTGAGCGCACGACATTGCTCCCGGCGCTTCGGCTCTGGGCCGAGGAGATCTCCTCCTGCCGCGCGGACGGCATCTTGATGAATTCGTCCACCGAGACAGGTACCCCGCACCTGTGGGCTCACCTCCAGGAAGGCGCCCTGGCCGAGGCGGGTGCCTTGCTCGACGAGTCGTCGTTCGTCGACGTCGCGCGCGCCAGTGCCCTTCAACTGTTCGTACCGATCGTGCGCAGCGGGTTCGACCTGCCGAACGTGACGCCGTACGACGTTGCGAGCTCCGTGTTCGCGCTCGCGCGCCTCGGACTCGTCACTGGTGACCATTCGTGGGCCGAGCTGGCGTCGGACGCGCGGGCATGGTTCAACGGCCGGAACCCGACGGGGCGACCCGTGTACGACCGCGAACGCGGCCGGGTCGCCGACGGCATCGACAACGGTCGGATCAGTGAGAACTCCGGCGCCGAAGCCAACGTTGCGGCCGCGGATGCCCTGCTCGACGATGCGGTCGCATGCGCGAGATCGATGCGCGGCCTGCGGGTTTGAGGCGGTCTCAACGAGCGCAACGCGGAGCAACTAGATATATCTAGCCACTCGTTGTCGGCTGTCACTCAAGAAAGCAGTCGCTCGATGCCGATACGGGGCACATGAATCCCAAGCGTTCGGTCCGGTTCGGTTCCATCGTCGTGGCAGTCATCGCCGTGCTCCTTGTGGGCTCAGCGGCTTACGCCGCAACGCATCCATCGAAGGTTAAGCATCATCGTGCCTTCGCCTCGGACGGCTCCCTCGGCGTCACCGGTCCAACCGGGGTCACCGGTCCTACGGGAACGACCGGGACGACGGGCCCGACCGGCCCCACGGGAACGACCGGCACCACCGGTCCCACCGGGACGACCGGCACGACAGGTCCTACCGGCACGACGGGCACGACCGGCCCCACCGGTACGACCGGAACGACGGGCCCCACGGGCACCACCGGAACGACTGGCCCGACCGGGCCGGCCACCGGACTCCAGAACGCATACGATCACGTCCTCGCGAACTCCCTCAAGAACCCGCAAGCGCCGGGACTCCAGAACGCCCTGCTCCACCTGGCCGCGAACATCGCGAAGCAGGCGGCCGCGAGCTCGGCAACGAGTTCGGACACGAGCTCGGGAACCACCGTCCACGGACAAGCGCACGCTGACACCCACGGACAGGGCAACGGGCACGGCAACGGGGGCGGCAATGGGGGCGGCAACGGACACGGCAACAACGGGCACGGCCAGAACGGTGCTGCGAACAAACCGGATTGACCGCGTCGCCGACAGACACAGGTCTTCGGCCTCGTGACACAACACCCCGGACCTCGTCCGGGGTGTTGTCTTTCCGGGCTGCGGGTTCGCTCGTAGGCTTGCCCGGTGCCGTCACGAACGATCACCATCGAGGGCCGCCCGCTCGACCTGGCGCGCTCGCTGTTCCCGATGCTCAGGGGCGACGGCGACCCGACGATGCGGGTGCGGACCGACGAGGCGTGGCGCGCCGCGCGCACGCCTGAGGGTCCGGCCACGCTTCACCTCGTCGCACGGGAGGACGCCGTCGTTGAAGCAGAGGCGTGGGGCCAAGGGGCGACGTGGGCGTTGGAGACAGCACCCGACCTGATTGGCGCCCGCGACGACGCAGAAGGGTTCACGCCGCACCACCCCGCCGTTGCCGATGCATGGAAACACCGTCGCGGGGTCCGGATCACGAGGAACGTCGACGTGATGCGAACGCTGATCGCGACGATCCTGGAACAGAAGGTCACCGGCATCGAGGCGCGTCGCGCGTGGCGCCGCCTGGTTCGGAAGGACCCTGAGCCGGCGCCCGGCCCCGGCGACCTTCTACTCCCGCCCGATCCGGCTTCTGTCGCCGAACTCCCGTACTTCTCGTTCCACCCGTTCGGGGTCGAGCGCCGCCGCGCTGAGGTCGTCCGCTCGGTCTGTGCCAGGCACTCGCAGATCGAGGCGCTTTCGGAGCTTGAGCCCACGGAGGCGAGAGCGTGGCTCGAGAAGCTCCCCGGTATCGGGCCGTGGACCGCCGCCGAGGTCGGACGGATCTCCTTCGGTGACGCAGACGCGGTCTCGATCGGTGACTTCCATGCGCCGCACACCGTTAGCTGGGCGCTGGCGGGTGAGTCTCGGGGCACGGACGAGCGGATGCTGGAACTGCTCGAGCCCTACCGTGGACATCGGGGCAGAGTGCAGGTCCTGTTGTCAGCCAGCGGCGCGAGCGCTCCGGCGTTCGGTCCAAAACGCGAGGCGGCGGCGATCGAGCGCTGGTAGCAGCGGCTGGTTAGTGCGTGCCGGCCGAGGCGGCGTCGGGAACCATCCGGTCCCTGGCGAATCGGTCGGGCGCGAACGGAGCGATGATCGCCGGGGTGTGCCCGGTCGCGATCAACTCGGCCATCGTGACGCCGAAGATGGGCGAGCCCTTGAACCCCCACGTTCCCATGCCGGCGGCCAGGAAGAACCGCTTAACCTCGGTCTCTCCGAGCATCGGCGACGAGTCGGGCGACATGTCGCACAGGCCCGTCCATTGGCGCATCGCGCGCGCGTTGGCGAAGAAGGGCAGGATCTGGATCGAGCGCTTCGATGCCTCGGCCAGGAAGTCGAACGTCGACCTCGTCGAATACGTGTTGTACGGGAGGATCTCGGCGCCGACCAGCAACTCGCCACGCGCCGTCTGCGAGACGTAGATGTACAGATCCATCGAGGACACGAGCCCGTCGAGCACATGCCCGTACGGTTCGGTGACGAACGCCTGCAAGGCGTGGGTGCTGATCGGCAACTTCAGGCCGGCCATGTTGGCCACGACCGAGCTGTACCCGGCGACGGCGGAGACGACAGCCCCGGCCGAGACCGGTCCCGCTTCGGTGGTCACGCCCCGGCACTCGCCGTCGACGACGTCGACGGCGGTGACACCGACCCCCTCGTGGACGTGCACCCCGAGCCGTTGCGCGGCCGCCGCGTAGCCCCACACGACCGAGTCGTGCCGTGCGATCGACCCAGGTGGGTGATAGGAAGCACCGATCACCGGAAGCTCGCCGCCACCGGTCAGGTCGACCAACGGGCAACGTCGCAGCACCTCATCCGGGGTGAGGATGTCGGTCGGCACGCCGTACGCGGCGTTCAGCAGCGACTTGTCTCGCTCGACCTCCAGCGTGTCGATCGTGTGGACGAGGTCGAGCTCGCCCTGGGTCGAGAACAGGATGTTGAAATCGAGCTCTTGGCTGAGGGTTCGCCAGATCGCCAAGCTCGCCTTGTACAGGGGCACGGTCTCCGGCGTGTTGTAGTTGGCTCGGATGACCTGGGTGTTCCTCCCGCTGCCGCCGCTGCCGATGTAAGCCCGCTCGAACACGGCGACGTCGCGGATGCCTTGCTTCGCGGCGAGGTTGTAGGCGATCGAAAGACCGTTGACGCCGCCGCCGATAACGACGACGTCGTAGCGCGGCTTCACCTCGGTCGCTCGCAGGAACGTCCGTTTGCGGAAGATGCCGGTCACGCGAGCTCTCCGATCGAACCCCACGGCGCGGAGATCGCGCGTTCGGTGACATCGAGCGTTGAGCAGCGCTCGAAGATGCGTCTGCGCAGGTATCCCCGCCACATCACGGGCACGAACAGATGCAGCCGGCCGGGCTCGACGATCACCCGAACCGGGATGTGCGCCACGTCGCCCTGGACGTAGCCGTGTTCTCCGAGTCGGACATCGGACAGGCGCGCGAACGCTTCGGTCCGCGCATCTCCTTCCAAGGTCCACACCGCCCACCCGTCGGTGGTGTCGATCACGACGGCGTCCGGATCGCCGGCGGTCACGGCGATCGCATCGCGGACGAGCGCGGCGCCGACCCCGGGCTCGCGAACCAGCATCACTTCGTCCGGCGCGACCCGGCACCGGTATGCGCCGACCGGCGCGAGCGCGTCGAGCGCCGGAGGGCTCGCGAACGCCCCCACCACCGACACCTCCGTCGTCACGAGATCAAGCACGGATCCTCGCTCCTTCGGGGTCGTAGAACGGTGTCGGCACCACCGTGGCGGCCACGTCGCCGGCACGAAGCGAGCTCGGGAACTCGCCCTCCGCGAAGCGCACCCACCCGAGCCCGACCGGGAACCCGAGCACCTCCGATCGCGCGCACGATGTCACTCGCCCGACGATCGCGTCGTTCGCGTACAGCGGCGCTCCCCGTTGCGGCGTCGCGTCGAACCGCAACCCGACGAGCTTCCGTTCGCTCGGCAGAGCCGCCATGCGCTCGAGCGCCCGTCGTCCGAGGAAGGACGGCTTGTCCATCGCCACCGCCCATCCGAGACCCAGCTTCTCCGGGTGGTCGTCGGGCAGGGTGTCCTGCCCGAGGTAGATATGGCCCTTCTCGAGCCGAAGGACGTCGAGCGCGTCCAGACCATGGGGTCGGATGCCGAGGTCTTCGCCGGCCTGGATCAGGGCAGTCCACAGGTCCGTGCTCCGAGATCGGGGATGGTGCAGCTCGAACGAGAGCTCTCCGACGAACCCGACGCGGATCGCACGGCAGGCTACCCCGGCGACGACGATTTCCGCATGCCCTGGGTACGGGATCGCGGCTGCATCGAGCGCATCGTCGGAGAGCCGCGACAGCAGGTTGCGCGCGAACGGTCCGGCGACGTTGATCGCACCGAGCATCGGCGTCTGGTTCACGACGTGGACGTGCAGGTCCCACCGATCGGCCCAGTTCCGGAGCCAGGACTCCATCTTGTCCGCACCACCGGATGTGGAAGTCACGATGTAGCGCCCGCCGTCGAGGGCACAGACGAGCCCGTCGTCCATCACGTATCCGGCTTCGTCCAGAGCGAGCGCGTACCGGGAGCGACCCGGCAGCAGATCCTCGATCCGGCACGGGAACACGCCGTCGACCAGCTTCTCGGCGTCCCTGCCACCGATCAGGAAGCGGCCGAGCGTGCTCACGTCCATCACGGACACCCGCTCGCGGACCGCGCGGTATTCGTCCACGCGGTCGCCGTAGTCGAAGGGACGCTTCCAGCTGCCGGACCAGTCGAGGCGAGCCCCGGCGGCCAGATGCGTTTCATGCAGAGCGGTGCGCTTCTCGATGACCTCGTCGACGCCGACGGCCAGGTCTCCGAGTCGAACGCTGCGTGCCGGCGGGCGGGCGGTCGTTCGCGCACCGGCTTGCGACGGGGTCGCTACCGATCCCTCCCCCGTCGCGACCGATCCGGCCCGAGCGAACGCGGCGAGGTGGCGTCCGCACATCGCGCCCTGACACGGGCCCATCGTTGCCGTCGTATACCGCTTCAAGATCTCGGAGGAATGCCACCCCTCGCGCCACGCCGTTTCGAGGTCGCGGACCGAGACGTCCTCGCAGAGGCACACGTAGCCCGACGACCCGAGCGGGACGTCCTCGGGTTCGCGAACCTCCTCGACGCCGCCACCCCTGCCGGCGGCATCTCCGCTCTGCTCCGCTTCGTCGACCGAACATCCCGGCAGCACCACGTCCCCGGCGCCGGTGACAGGCAGATCGCCCGCCATCCGCAGCAACGTGTCGCGCGGCGAATAGCCCATGGAGAGCACGAGCGCATCGCAGGCGATCCGCCGCTCACCCGTCGGTGTCGACAGCGTGAGCCCGGTGAGCCGGCGCCGCCCCTCGGCCGCGAGCACGGCACCGTCGGGGATCGACTCCGCCCCGGCGGGCATCCGCTGATCCTGACCTTCGGGAACGAGCGCACTGGGGAACAGGGCCGCGACGACGCGAACGCCTGCGCCGGAGAGCGTCGCGATGTGCTCGAGCCCTTCACGGGTGGATGTCGCTACGACCGTGGCACCGCTGATCGGGATCTCGTGCGCGCCCACCATCCGGGCTGCGCCGCGACCCAGCCACACGCCGGGCAGGTCGTTGCCGGGGAAGACCGCGTGGGTTTCGACTGCCCCGGTAGCCACAACGACGCGATCGGCGTCGACACGAACCAGTTCCTCGGGTCCGACAAGCGGCACGAGCGGTCCCTCGTAGATCCCGATGGCTGTGTGTCGCTCAAGGATCGTCACGCCAGGCGTTCCCTGCAGCTCGCCCGCGAGCGCTCCGATCCGCTGCAGCGTCCGACCCGGCGGGAGCTTCTCGCCCAATCGTCCCTCGTCGCAGACGATCACGGTCTCGCCGAGGCTAGCCGCTGCGCGAGCCGCCGCGAGCCCCGCCACTCCCCCGCCGATCACCACGACGTTCGCGTGTGCGTGACGCACGATCTTCTTGTTCGACGCGGTTGGTTTGCGATCCGTGGGCAGGTCGCCGAGACCCGTGTGGCGGCGGATCACCTTCTCCGCGAGCTCCCACGCGAACCGCGGACGGATGAACGTCTTGTAGTAGAAGCCGACGGGCATCAGCGCATGCAGCCTGTCGGTGAGTGAGAGCAGATCGTGCTCGGTCGAAGGCCATCCCGAGTGGCGTGCGACGGTCTGTTCCTCGTGCGCATCGGTGCAGCAGGCGCGGACACCGGGCATGCCGTCGACGGTCACGATGCAGTTCGGACAATCACCGGTGAGGCAGTAGAGCCCGCGACGCCGGTGGTACTTGAGCGATCGCGTGAAGGTTCGCACGCCCGCGCGGTACAGAGCGGCGGCGATCGTGTCGCCGTCTCTGAAGGCAACGTTCTTCCCCTCGAAGTCGAACTCGGCCATCGTTCCGCCTCAGTCGCCGATCCGATTCGTGAGGGTGTCGCGGTGCAAGGTCAGCCATCGGCGACAGCCGAAGAGGTGGAACCATCGCTCCTGCTGATCGCTCGGCGCGTTCTCCCGCAGGTACACGCGGGCGAAGTCCTCCGCTAGATCCGCCGCCTCGAGCGGGCGCAGCTCACCGCCGAACGTGAACTCCGTGTACGGGCGGGGGCCGCAATTCGAGCACGGGATCCTCAGGCTCATCGCCGCGCCCACGATACAGGCTCGTGCGCAGCGTCCAGGATGCACGACAGTAACCCCGGGTCACCTCGTGCTCGCTCCGGATTCAGCTGCGTGGGCGAAGCTCAACGACTCCTTCCGTCACACGCACGTCGTACGCCGGTACGGGCGCCTGGGCAGGACCGCGCGCGACCGAACCGTCGTCCAACCGGAACATGCTGCCGTGCACCTGGCAAGTAACGGTCGCGAGTGAGCCCGAGATCCTCACAGGCCCACGGTCGAGCGGCGCTCCCTGGTGAGCGCAACGATTCCCGATCGCGAAGATCCGCTCGGCGTCGCGATACAGCATCACGGACTCATCGCCGAGCATCGCGCGAGTGGACCGGCGCTCGCGAAGCTCATCGAGCGGCATCACGCCGATCCACCCGTCATCCACATCTGGAGCCTACGCGGATGGATGGATTCCCCTTGCTGGGAACGAGCGCTACTGATCGTTTCGAGGTCGAACTGGGGCAACGGGTGACGCTGCCGCGCCCGGACTAGGATTCGCGAATGTCGACATGGCCGAGCCCTGATCGAACCGATCCTCCGCAGGTTTCCGGAGAGCGGGAATCGCTTGACGCCTGGGTGGACTACCACCGCGCAACGTTGCTCTTGAAATGTGCGGGACTTGAGCCCGAACAGCTGGCGAATCGCTCATGCCCCCCGTCGACACTGTCGCTACTCGGTCTGGTACGACACCTGACCGAAGTCGAAGCCTGGTTCCACGACTTCGATGGCTCGCCGTCCGGCGACTGGTACTCCAACGACGAGGATCCCGACGCGTGCTTCGATGCGGTCGACCCCTCACGTGCCGATGAGGATGTGGCCGCGTACCACGCGAGCGTTGAACGGGCTCGAGCGGCCGTAAAAGGTCGAGACCTCGACGAGCTCTCACCGGAACCTGACGACGGCCGACCGGTGTCGTTGCGTTGGATCTATCTGCACATGATCGAGGAGTACGCCCCGTCACAACGGACACGCCGACATGGTCAGGGAGCGCATCGACGGCGCGACGGGCGATTGAGCCGACGGCCGGCGGCTCGAGATAGCGTGCCTCGATGGCCGAGATGACCCGCGAGGACCTGCTCGAGCTTGAGCGCACCCGATGGACGCTTCTGAAGCAGCTGCTAGATGTGGTCCCCACGTCGCGGACAGATGAATCATCCCTCACGGCAGAGGGATGGTCGGTTCGTGACTTGGTGTGGCACCTAGCCTCTTGGAACGAGGTCGTGGCTACTCAGCTGGAGTCGATAAGAGCCGGAACGTTCGACGAGGGATTCCACTGGAACACGGACGTGAACAACGCCCTGTTCCTCGCATCTGGACGTTCGGTCGCCTACGCGGAGACGTTGTCTGCTCTGGAGGATTCGCGGACACGCGTGATCCGCGCGATGGACCAGCTCGACGAAGTGTCCCCTCGGGCCGTCGAACTCTTCTCGGAGCCTGCGTACATGCACGTGGACGACCACCTGCCGGAGCTGCGCCGCTTCCTTGGCTTAGATCCACCCGCTTGATGGGCCGGCCGACATGACACACAGATTGCTCCTAGACGTCTCGGGGTACCGAGCAAGAAGCGCGACCGATTCATTGTCGGTGCGTCCCGCGTCTGCCGATATACATGGCATGGAACCAACCAAGCAGGTCGCTCGAACAGCCCTCATGACTCTCCTCGTCCTTGCCGTTCTTGGCATCGCCGCGCTTGGCGCTCAAGGGCTACTCACCGGGTTTGGCAACTTGGGTAGAGGAAGCGACCTGCTTCATGGGATCGCCTTCCAAGACATCGCCCTCGGCTCCCTGCTCCTCGTTTTGGCATCTGCCCTTGCGTACGGAGCCTAGCGCCTGAGCTCGCGCCGCATCTAAGCGGTGTCATCTCGACTGCGGCTGGACCAACGACCATACTCACACGGTGTTTCGGCGAACGACTGTTGTAGCCGCACTAACTTTGGCGTCAGCTTGTACGGTAACCACCCCCTCCGTGGTTCACGGAAACGTCAATCCGACCCTCGGCTCCGCTACAGCATCCCGAATCACGAGAGCGGATTTCTCCCCTCGGAACGCGAGGATCATCGGCACCATCAGGGTGATCGAGCCCCCCGCCGACGACATACGACTCTTCCAACCCATGATCCTGGCGGCCTATGAGAGGGCGTGCCGGAACGTCCTAAGCGTAAAGTCGGAACTCCGCTACACGCACGCGGGGATGTTCGTCGTAGTCCGCTGTGGAACCCAGCCGACTCAGGCAGTAAAGGTCGTGTACACGGGAGTCACGGTTCCGAGCCTCGTGGGTTTGCCGCCCTACGCGCTGTCGTCCATGGGTGCGATGCTTGACCTCCGCATCGTCGTGTCAAGCCGGCGCGCCCGCCCTCGTGAGACGGCCGAGACGATCGTAGCCCAGCATCCCTCGGCGGGGCAGGTTGTTCCGTTGGGGACGACGATGGCCGTCATCGTGGCTAACTGAATCCGTTCCGATCGACCGAAGACCACTCTGATCCTTGACGTGTCGAGCAGCGGATAAGTACCGAGTGCGCACGCGACCCGAAGGCGGGTAGCTTGCAATTATGACGACCACGGTCCGTTGGGCGGTTGCGGCTTTCATCGTCATCGCGGCGTTCGCGCTCGTATTCATCCTTGCTCCGACGACGTGCGACGGCGACATCTGTCGACCGAACGCGCTGGTCGACCTTGGGGTCTACGTGGTCGCAGTCGGGGCGGCGATCCTCGTGGTTACTTGGCGGCGACGCTAAAGACAGAGTCGTCGACTCCCGCTTGGTCGCGGACGGACGACCCCCGCTACGCTGCCTGTCGTGAGCAATAGATTGATCCTGGACGTGTCGAGCCTGATGTATCGCGCGTTCTTCGCGCTCGGGGAGACCGTTTCTGCGCCAGACGGGCGTTCGGTCGGGGCCGTGCACGGGTATCTCGACATGGTGACGCGCCTCATCGCGACGCGCCACCCTGATGAGGTCGTGCACGCGTACGACCACGACTGGCGCCCGGTGGCCCGTACCGACATCTTCCCGGGGTACAAGTCGCAGCGACTTCCCGATCCGGAAGCACTGCCGCCGCAGTTCGAGCTCCTCAAGGAGGTGCTCGGTCCTACGGGGATGATCCAGGTCCAGACGCGGGGCTGGGAGGCGGAGGATGCGATCGCGGCGTTCTGCGAGGACTCCAAGCCAACCGATCGCATCGAGATCGTCAGCGGGGACCGCGACCTGATCCAGCTCGTGCGCGACCCCGTGGTGAAGCTGCTCTTCACCGTGCGCGGTGTGTCGGAGCTTCTCGAGTTCGACGAGGCAGGGGTGCTCGAGAAGTACGGGGTGCCGGCGGGGAGGTATGCGGAGTTCGCGATCCTGCGCGGCGATCCGAGCGACTCGCTTCCGGGCGTGAAGGGCGTCGGCGCGAAGACGGCCCAAGCACTCGTGCAGGTCTACTCGTCGCTCGAGGAGCTGCTGGAAGACGCAGCCGGGGACGATCCCAAGCCGGGGCCGCTCCGCGGGAAGCCCGCGTTACGGATGCGGCTGCGAGAGTCGGCCGACTACATCGCCGCGATGCAAGTACTCGTGCCGTGCAACGCCGACGCGCCGATCGACCTGTGGGCTGGGGAACGTGACGACGAACTGCTGAGAACGATGGCCGATGACAACGGGCTCCGTGGACCGGTCCAACGGTTACAAGCGGCGCTCGACTCCGCAACCGCGTCGTGAAGGCGAAACTCAGCCTCGATACAGCGCGTGCTTGTACGTGGGTTCGGTGTGCGCGAAACAGGTCAGCGAGGCGTTGTACGTGGAGAGCACCGTCGAGCAGCCTGCCTGGAGGCAGAGGCGCCCCTTCGAGGGCCGTGACGCCGATCCCTTCCCTCGCTCGGGAGGACCGAATACGGCACCGCTCTCCCTCGCCATGGGGTTCCTTCCCTTCCTGATGATCCGTGAAGGCGATCCGTCGGAAGCGAAGGCGCATCGGACTGGGGCCGGGTGTCTCTCGCTCTGGGCGAACCCTCGGACGTCGTCCGAGACATCGAGCGTACTAGGTCATCGTCGGCTCACGACGGGCGCGGAGCGAGCTGCGTCGTCGTAGGCGCGAACTACCGACCGGATCCGCCGGCTTGCTTCGCCTTCTTCGCCTGTCGCTTCTGCTTGAGCGTCTGCGATGCCGCTTTCTTCGTGCTCTTGCTTCCGCCCTTGTCCTTGCTTGCCATGGCTCGTCCTCCTACCGCGTTCGGACCGATCGACTGACAGCGATAGTGCCTTGCGCAGCCGCATTCGGCAAGGCCCCAGGAAGGAGGGCATCGGTCTCGAAGGGTTGCTCAGATCCCGCGCTGAACGCACAGCGCTCGAGCGTTCGTCCACTCCTCCTGGAGGTAGTAGTGGTAGCCGTTGATCACTTGGTTGTAGAGACCCGTGGACGTTGAGCCGAGCGATGGGCCGAACCTCCACGCGCACTTGTCGGCGCCTTCGTTGCCGGCGGCGTCGTACCAACCGTCACTGCTGGGGTCCTCGATCATCTCGCGATGCTCGTGGCTCGCGATGTTCAAGGTGTCGTCGGCGTCGGTGCCGTTGGGTCGCTGTCCCGTCGAGCAGCCGGCCGGGTCGGTGTCGGCGTACGGCATGTTGGCGTAGAGGACCTGCGACGAGCCCGATCCGACCCACGAGTGATAGCCGCAGAACGTGGTGAAGGCGCACGACGAGGGACCGGAGTCGTCGCACGTTCCAACGTTCTTCGGCAGGAAGAGGAAGAACGCGTGGGCCGGCCCCGCAACCCAGCCCTTCGAGGCGATCACCTGCCGCACCTGCGCCGAGATCTGTACGTCGGACAGGCACGCGCGCAGTCCGTTGTACAGAGGGCATCCGTTCGGTGGGAAGGGGTTGCTCGCGGTGGTCGAGCCGCCGAAGGCTTGCGCGTAGGCGATGGAACCCGTCGAGTCGAAGTACTGCGTTTCGGTGGAGTACACGTTCTGCTTGCTTCCCGAGTCGTGGGCGACGTTGCTGAAGTACTTGTTGATCGTGCTGCGATAGCCCGAGACCATCGACCAACCCGACGGGACCCAGTAGATCGCATACGTCTTGTTCGTTCGCATGACCGAGCCACCGTGGTACATGAGGTTGCCGCTCGACGCCGTCGGTGCGCGGCTCACTCCCCGGGCCGGGACGATGCCCAAGGCGTGGTGACTCGATGCGGTCGAGCCGATGTCTTTCGGTGTCGCCGCATAGGTTGGCTGGACCGAGGCCACGGCGATCACGAGGGAAGCGAGCACTACGCGCAGGTGCGCTTTCATCGGGCGACATTCCTCCTCCGGGGGAGGTGGCGCGGGGGACACTGAAGCTAGTTCGTCGGAAGAGCGACAACCGTGATCTCGGTCACGTCCGGCAACGGCGCGGGCACGTTTCCTTGTGATGGGGTGCAGGCACGTCCACCTAGGTGGTGCGGGGACGAACGCGAGTTGGCTCCCCACCTCCCTTGGTCGATCCCGCCGTGGATGGCAACATCTGCACATGAGTCAACGGAGGCTGCGGCTGGCGGCTCGGGGCTCGTTCGCGCTCACCTTGGTGCTCTGCCTCGGCACCGTCGTCTTCCTCGGCCTCGCGTGGAACGTCCCGAAGCTGGGCAGCGAGTTCGGGTTCAAGGGTTATGCGATCGCCTTCGCGCTCGTCGTCGGGGGACTCGGCCTCCTCCTCGCGGACCGCCGGCCGTCGAACCCGATCGGGTGGATCTTCTGCGCCCTCGGCGTGATAGCAGGAACGATGGCGCTGACGACGGAGTACGCGCGCTGGGCCGTGATCCACGAAGGGGGACGGCCACCCGGCGCTCTCTACGCGGCATGGCTGCAGGAGTGGCTCTGGATCCCACTGATAGCCGGCTTGGGCGTCGTGGGATGGATCTTCCCGGAGGGTCGGTTCCTCTCGCGGCGATGGAGGGCCGGGATGGTTGTCGCCTGTGCGATCGCCGCCGTCCCGATGGTCCTGAACGCCCTCCTGCCGCGGCTGACGGTCTTCGCGGGGTTCGACAACCCGGTCGGGCTCGACGAGCCCTGGCTCCCGGGCGCCGCCAACGCATCGATCGGGTTGATGCTCCCGGTGCTGGTCGGCGGCGCCGGGGCTGCGACGGTGCGCTTCCGGCGTCGAAGCCCCGGCGACGAACGCCAGCAGATCAAGTGGCTGCTGCTAGCGGTCATGGCGATCGCGCTGGTGCTCGTGTACTACGGCATCATCCTCGCGACGGGGACGGACCCGGATCAGGGGTTCGCCGCCTGGTCGGAGTACCTGGCGATCGCGTCGTTCCTCGCGGTCCCGATCTCGGTCGCATTCGGCGTGCTGAAGTACCGCCTTTACGACATCGACGTCGTGATCAACAAGGCGGTCGTGTACGCGGTGCTCGCCGTGTTCATCACCGTCCTCTACGCCGCCTTCGTCGTGGGTTTCGGCGCCGTGATCGGCTCGGCCGGAGGCACGCTGCTATCGGCGGTCGCCGCCGCCATCGTCGCGATCGCGTTCCAGCCGGCGCGCCGAGGTGCGCAGAGGCTCGCGAACCGACTCGTGTACGGCGAACGAGCGACCCCGTACGAGGTGCTCGCGCAGCTCGGTGACCGCCTCGCCGGCGAGTACGCGGCCGACGACGTCCTCGATCGCATCGCGGCCGCCCTGGCCGGGGGCATCGGCGCAGACCTGGTCATTGTGTGGCTGAACTCGGGAGGCGAACTGCGCCCGGCGGCGGTGTGGCCGAGGGGAGCGCCCGCCGCTCCGATCGCCGCTTCAGCGGCCGCGCTCACCGCGACCGAGGACGGGGTGCGCCCATTCCCAGTGCGGCATCAGGGAGAGATGCTCGGCGCGATAGGCGTCCACAAGCCTCCGTCCGATCCGGTCACGCCCGCCGACGAGAAGCTCGTAGGCGACCTCGCGGCGCAGGCTGGGCTCGTGCTCCGGAACGCGCATCTCATCGAGGACCTGCGCGCCTCGCGTCGACGCCTCGTCACCGCGCAGGACGAGGAGCGGCGGCGCCTGGAGCGCGACATCCACGATGGCGCGCAGCAGCAGCTCGTCGCGCTGACGATCAAGGCTCGGCTGGCGGAGCAGATGATCGATCGCGATCCCGCGAAGGCGCGCGACCTCGTTGCGCAGATCGGCGCCGAGACGACCGGCACGCTCGAGGACCTGCGCGACCTTGCGCGCGGCATCTACCCGCCGCTGTTAGCCGACAAGGGACTCGCCACGGCGCTCGAGGCGCAGGGCCGCAAGGCTGCCGTTCCCGTCGCGGTCGAGGCCGACGGCATCGGCCGGCTCGATCGGGACGTCGAGGCCGGCGTCTACTTCTGCGTGCTCGAGGCCTTCAACAACGTCGCGAAATACGCGGATGCCTCGCACGTCGACGTCCGGCTCTGGTGGCAGGATGGCGAGGTCGTCTTCGAAGTAAGAGACGACGGCGTCGGGTTCAATCCGGCGACCAGGGGATACGGGACGGGACTCCGCGGGATGGCAGACCGGCTCGAAGCCCTGAGCGGCACGCTCGAGGTACAAAGCGCGCCGGGGACGGGAACGAAGATCCTCGGGAGGGTCCCCGCGGCGAAGGTCGAGCATGAATGAGGTATCCGTCTCATGGCCCCATCTTGGTTCACGACCGCCCCGGCAACGCGCGTCGTCTCCCCGTCCGTGGTCGTTCGGCCGATTGACTGCAAGGGCCCCGGGGGGCGTACCGTATCCCCCTCTGAGCGACCCGCGAACGCCGATGGGAAGGAACACGATGCGAACCGCACGGATCGATGGTGGCCGGAGATGGCCTCGCAAGGCACCGTGGCTGCTCCTCACGATCGCGATCGTTGCCGCCGGAGGGATCGCCGTCGCTTCGGTGACGCCCATCCACCCCGGCCCTCAGGGCGACGGCACCGGCATCACACCGGAGGGGTGGCGCATCACACCCGCCGGGACACAGACGCCGCTCGGGAACGGTCCGATCGGTATGGCGACGAGCCCCGACGGTTCCCAGTTGCTTATCGTGAACGCAGGGTTCCAACACAACTCGATCATGGCCGTGGATGAATCGACGGGTGTCGTCACGCAAACCATTCAGGCCAAGAGCGACGGTGTCTGGTACGGGGGTGCCCATGGCTATTACTCGGGCGTCGCGTATTCGCCGGACGGCACGCACGCGTACGCCGCGGACGGACCCGGCAGCGCCATCCATGTCTACGACATCGCGAACGGCACGCTGACGGAGCGGCAGGAGATCCAGATCAAGGGTGCCGTGTGGCCGGCAGGCATCGCCGTGTCAGCGAACGGCAGCCGGCTCTATGTGGCCGCGAATCTCGCCGATTCGCTGCTCGTCGTCTCTCCCGCGAAGCGCAAGGTCGTCGCTCGAGTCCCCGTCGGGCATCTCCCGTACGCGGTGGCGCTCGACCGCGCAGGAACCCGTGCCTACGTGACGAACTGGGGCGCGGCGACCGTTTCGGTCCTCGACACGAAGACCGACAACATCCTCGCGACGATCCCCGTTGGCTTGCACCCGAGTGCGCTCGCCGTGAACCCGATCACCGACGAGGTCTACGCGGCTGGAACCGACGCCGACACCGTGAGCGTTATCGGCACGCGGTCGCTGCGCGTGCGCCGCACCATCGACCTTCGCCCGCACGCAGGAGCGCAGATCGGAACGAGTCCCGACGCGATCGCGGTCTCACCCGACGGCAACACGCTGTACGTCGCGAACGCAGGGAGCAACGACGTTGCCGTCGTCACGCTCGCTTCGAGCACCGGCTCCGACAGGGTCTCGGGGCTGATCCCGACCGGCTACTACCCGACGGCCGTCGCGCTCGTAGGCTCCCGCCTCGACGTCGTCAGCATGTACGGGCTGGGCACCGGTCCGGTCGGGCCCTACTGGTATTCAGCGAAGCTGCGTGACGAATACATCGCGGCGCAGATGCAGGGAACGCTCTCGCGGATCCCCGTGCCGAGCTCGACGCGGCTGACGACCTACACGACGCAGGTGCGGGCCAGCAACGCCTTCGACGTGTCACCGCCGAGCGTGAGCGGCAACCCGATCCCGCCACAGGAGGGCGGGCCGAGTCCGATCAAGCACGTGATCTATGTCATGAAGGAGAATCGGACGTACGACCAGGTGCTCGGAGATCTGCCTCAGGGGAACGGCAACCCCGCCTACGAGATGTATCCGGCCGACGTGACGCCGAACGAGCACGCCCTTGCTGAGCGGTTCGTCACGCTCGACAACTTCTACACCGACGGCGCGGTCTCTGCCGACGGTTGGAGCTGGTCGACAGAGGCCTACGCCAACACCTACGTCGACAAGAACTGGCCGCAGGACTACGGGATCTACGGACGTCCGTACGACTTCGGTGGACCCGACAACGAAACGGCCGGTCTCCCTGGAGCACCGAATGATTCGTTCCTATGGGACCGACTCACACAGGCTCATGTGAGCTTCAGGAACTACGGCTTCTTCATGGAAGACGCACCGGTGACGGTGCCGACCTCCATGCCGAACCTGCAAGGAACGACCGACCTGAACTACACCGGGTGGGACCTGAACGTCAAAGACCAGGTTCGCGCGGACGAATGGCTCAAGGAATTCCACGGATACGAGGCGTGCAGCTGCCTGCCGTCGATGCAGTTCGTCTACTTCCCCCAAGACCACACGTCGGGAACAGCGACGGAGCAACCCAAGCCGACGGCCATGGTCGCCGACAACGACCTCGCGTTGGGACGCCTCGTCGACGCGGTCTCACATTCGAAGTTCTGGTCCTCGACGGCGATCTTCGTGGTCGAGGACGACGCGCAGGACGGGCCCGACCACGTGAGCGGTCACCGCACGATCGCCTTCGCGATCAGCCCCTACACACAGACCGCAACCGTCGACTCGACCTTCTACTCCACCGTGTCGATGCTCAGGTCCATCGAGCTGATCCTCGGGCTGCAGCCGCTGACGCAGTTCGACGCTGCGGCGACGCCGATGTACGCGAGCTTCTCCTCGACCCCGAACTTCGCCCCATACTCGGTAGCCACACCCGGTGCTTCGCTGACCGCCGTGAACGGTCCCAACGCGACGATGGCGGCGGCCTCGCGTCAGCTGGACTTCTCTGCGCCCGATGCTTCCTCGGAGGAGCTGTTGAACCGGATCCTCTGGCGCGCGGTGAACCACACCAAGATGCCGCACAGTTAGTACCGGACGCGGGACGCGAGCAGCGCGAGGGCGCCTGCGGCGACGGCCAAGATGACCGCGGCCACCATGAAGTAGGTCCCGAGGTTCGACACCACGAGCTCGGTCGAGAGCTGAGAACCGAGGCTCTGATACACGCGGGTGAGGTCGGCTGCCGTTTGTGCGGTGAAGGTCGTGGCGCCGGTCGTCACGGCGATCTGCTGGAGCAACGCAGCGTTGGCTCCTGATGCTCCCCCGGCCCCTGTGTCTGGCTGTCCGACGGTCACCGTGAATACCCGCACCCCAAGCTCTTGCGAGCGTGCCGCCGCGACCGCCGGCGACACCGTGCTGCCCGTGTCTTGCCCATCGGAAAGGAGAACGATCGCTGCAGGCCCCTTCCCGTCCTTCTTCCAGGCGTCCTCGAGCAGATCGAGCGCTTGGGCGAGGCCGTCGCCGATGAACGTGCCGGCCGACGTCACGAGGCCCGTCGTCCCCTTGATCACCTCGCCTCGGTTGGTGGTCGGCGAAACTCGAACCTGCACGTCTCCGGCGAACGTGACGAGGCCGACGCTGAATCCCTCGGGGACCTGATTGACGAACGCTCGGGCTGCGCTCTCGGCCGCCACCAACCGGTTCGGGGCCACATCGGTTTCATTCATCGAGTTCGACGAATCCATCACCAGGATCACCGTCGCCGGCGTGACGTGTCGGTTGAGCCGGAACTGAGCGATCGCCGTACCGACGGACGCCATAGCACCGACCAGCAGGACGGCGGCGATCCACTTCTGCCTTCGACGTGCGCGGCTCGAGGAGATCGATCCTTGCGGTCTCCTTCCCACCCGTATACCTCGCGAACGCTTCGCCGCGTCTTGGCGGTCGTGGGACCGCTCGCGTCCCCCCAGCAGCAAGTAGGTTCCCCCGCCGAGCACGACGACCAGCACCACGACGATCAACCCCGGTCCCATGGTCCCTACCGTAAGCGAAGGTGAGGGCCGCGGCGTGGAAGCGGGATCACCAGGGCTCTCGCCCCGTTCAGGGAGCCGAGATCAGGTTCTTCGGGTCGGTACGATGCCGTGCGTGAACGACGACACGCCGGCGCTTCGCGAGCTCGAGGGCTCCGGCTTGGCCTACGAGGTCGTTCGAACCGAGAAGCCCGAAAGCGCCGAGGAGAGCGCCGCGCTACAGGGGATCGAGGTCGGGCAGCTCCTGCGAACCATCGTGATCCGACGGGGCGAAGGCGACTACGTCTTCGTCCTCGTCCCGGGTGGCCGGCAGATCGAGTGGCCCAAGCTCCGGGCGCACCTCGGCGTCAGTCGATTGTCGCTTCCGGACGCGCAAGAGGCGAAAGCGGCGACCGGCTACGAGCGGGGCGCGATCACCCCGCTCGGCGCGGCGACACCCTGGCCGGTGATCGCGGACGCCAGCGTGACGAAGCTCGGGCGGGTCGCGATCGGCGCCGGGGCGAGAGGGGTCAACGTCCACATCGACGCCGCGGACCTCTTGGCGAAACTCGGCTCGGACATCGCCGACGTCACCCGTCCAGCAGACCGAGACCCTTGAGACCCGTTACGAGATCAACGCCGACGCCGGCCACCCCGAGCAGGCTGCGCCTTCACCCTGGCGGTCCTGGCGTTCGAAGAACCGACCCGGGCCGGCCTCGACCTCGTGCCGGCGGCACCGAACTCCGTCTGCAGCTCCAACTTCGTCGCGATGCGGCCGATGTCCGAGTGCTGCTCCGACGTCACGAACGTGATCCCAGTGCCGCCTCTTCCGGCACGGGCCGTCCGGCCGACACGGTGCAGGTATGCCTTCTCGTCCTCCGGCGGATCGAAGTTGACCACGTGTGTGATGTCGCGCAGATCGAGCCCGCGCGCCGCGACGTCGGTTGCCACGAGCACATCGTGATCTCCCGAAGCGAAGTGGCCGAGCGCCCGTTCGCGCTGCGGCTGCGACATGCCGCCGTGCAACGCCCCGACGCGGAACCCCTCGTTCTTCAGGTTCCTCGCGAGGTGGTCGGCGCCGCGTTTCGTTCGAACGAAGATCAGTGTGAGGCCCCGGTCGGCGGCCAACTCACGCACCAGGGCGCTGGTCTTTCCCGACTGTTCCACGGCAACGAAGCGGTGTGCCGCAAGCGCGACGAGGGGCCCGTCGTCGTCGACCACCTCGCGCCGGATCGGCTGGTTGGTGAAACGGGCGGCCAGCTTGCCGACCTCCCCGTCGAGGGTGGCGGAGAACAGCATCGTCTGGCGGTCGGGACGCAGCATCTGGAGGATCCGCGTCACATCGGGAAGGAATCCCATGTCGAGCATGCGGTCGGCCTCGTCGAGCACCGTGATGCGGACACGATCCAAACGGAGCAGCTTGCGCGCGACGAGGTCCAGAAGACGGCCCGGTGTCGCGATGAGGATGTCGGCGCGACGCGCTCTCTTCGCTTGTGACTGGATCGCGACGCCGCCGTAGACGGTCGCGACGAGCAGCTGCCGAACGTCCGCGATCGCTCGGAACTCCTCGGCGACCTGGCTGGCGAGCTCGCGCGTCGGCACCAGGATCAGCGCCGACGGGGAGCGGCCGCTGCTCGTGAGCCGCTCCACGATCGGGATGGCGAAGGCGAGCGTCTTCCCGGATCCGGTGCGCGAGCGCGCGAGGACGTCGGCGCCGCCGATGGCGTCGCGCAACACGAGGGATTGGATCGCGAACGGCCTCTCGAAGCCGCGCATCCTCAAGGCCTCGATGACCGGCGGTGACACGCCGGATCCAGCGAAGCTTTCGATGGGAGCGTCGGATGCGGGTGGTGCGAGCACGGCGGTGCCGTGCGTGATCTTCGTCTGCTGCATGATCATCTCTTTCCCGGTTCGTCGTCGTGCGGTCCAGGTCTGGAGCGAAGACGGATATCTGACCCGTCCGGCTTGAGCACCCGCTGCGACCGGCACTCGGCTCCCGGGAAGGGAGCTAGACGTTCTCGCCGAGCGTGACGTCACCGAAGACGTCCTGCTCGGGCTCAACGATGGGGGAACCTGGTTCGATCACGCCGTTCGCGCGATCCTCCCGCCGGCGATTGCGGGCGAGCCGCCGCTCTTCGATCGCGGCCGCTTTCCTCGCCTTCACGTCCCGGCGCTGCCGTTTCCCCATGCTGTCTGGCACATATTCAGAGTACGAGAAATCGCCCGAAGTCGGCTACGACCCGGCCGAAGGGCTCGGTGCGTCCCGAAGCACCGTTCGCCAGATCTCGTAGATGGCGCGGTAGAGCGGATTCTCACTGAGCACGGCGGTGGGTTCGGCCATCGGTCGATCCAGGCGACCGGCCTCTCCGAGGAAGGGGGCGAGACGCCTCGCCGCCTTCAGCTCGCGCAGAAGCACGGATACCTCGGCCTCCACTGGCAGCAACGTCAGGCGGCGCTCGACCTCCTCGACGACGTGGCGGACGAAGCGATTCTCTCGCACGTCCTCGGTAACCCTGCGTTGCATCTCGAAGGTCCGTACCAGCCGGCCGTGGCTATCGAGATTGCCGAGCTTGCGCATGCTGCGGGCGATGTCCCTCGGCTCGGGGTGGCGCGCCAGGTCTCCGCTCGTCCAGTGTTCCTCGCGGAGCAACACCTTGTGGTGCCGCCCTTGCAGCGTGGGAAGCACGGTCCCGAGTCCGGGATGCCCGTCAGCGCCACGCACGGCCGCGCGCAGGCGACCGAGCTCGGTCGAGTCAGACGCCGACGACTGAAGGGTCGCGGGCTCAGAAGAAGGAGGTGAATCCATAGGTATCGAACTCGCGGCGCATGTCGAGCACCTTCGCCTGCGCGAGCGGGCACCCGTCGGCGGTAGCGGCTGTCAGCCCGTCGAGAACCGCCGCCACCCGCGCGTCGGCACCCCGGATGCGGGGGAGCACTTTCTGAACGAGCTCCTCGTCAAGAGCGACCTGCCACGGCGTTCCCTCGTCGTCGGCCGCGGTCACGTAGGTGTGGATCTCGTCGAGCACCCGGAACCCGAACGGGCCGATCGGCTCCAACGCGTCCCACACCGCCAGGAGCTTCTCGCCGTACGGCGTGCTGGCGAGCTGGGCGACGACGTCAGAACGCAGGAGGGGCAGCTCGATCAGCTGGGCCCGGTCGAAGACCTTGTCGGCGAAGCCATGGGTGGTCTCGTCCATGTTCACGGTGCCCGCGAACTTCAGGTTCGGTGTCAGCTGGACGCGATGACCGGGTGCGAGGTCCAACGGTGCGCTCCCGTCTCGCGCGCGCACCTCCATGGCCGAGAGGAACCGAGAGAAGTAATGCTCTACCCGAGCGAGGTTCATCTCATCGAGGATCACGTGGAATTCGCGAACCGCGCGAGAGGCACGGGTTGCCTGGTCCCATTCGTGGGCAGCCTCCCGCACGAATTCGCTGAACGGGGTGTGGTGGTAGAACCCGTCCAGGGGCGAGAGGTACCCGAGCAGGTCTTCGTTCGAGGTCCAACTCGGATCGACCGCGACGAGCTTCGTGTTCGCTCCGGCCGAATACGCGTAGGCCTGCGCCAGCCACGTCTTTCCGGTTCCACTCGGCCCGCACACGATCACGAACCCGCGGGTGCTCATCGACAAGTGGTAGCGACGGATGACCTCGTCGCCTATCCGGAACTGGGGGTAGGACATGCGGAATCGCGCCAGGATCGATCCGAAGGGTCCCTCGCGATCGGGAGATCGCTCCCGGTCGAGAGTCTCCGTCAACCGTTCTACGTCCGCGGTCATCGAGCCCTTCCGTTCGGTCGGTGCGGGGCGCTGAGCTGCGCTCCAGGTCAAGCTCGCACGCCTGTCCCCTGCTGTGACGATTCACTATCGGCCGACGGGACGCCTTCCTCAAGTGGGCCCTGCTGGGGGCGTTTCCTTCGCGGCGGCCGGCTCCGGGGTGCGGTCCTCAGGCGCGGCTACACTCGCGGCGTGGCAGAGGTCGAGATCCATGTGCGGCCCGACGGCTCGTACAAGGTGTACGGGCCCGTCGTCGTGCGCGACGCCGACGGCACCCCGTTCGACCTCAGCGCGCACAGGAAGGATGACGCGACAGGTTCACGGATCAAGCTCTGCCGATGTGGCGCTTCGACGACGATGCCGTTCTGCGACTCGTCGCACGTCGACATCGGTTTCCGTTCGGCGCCTCGAGTGGCTGACCTCGAAGACACCGAGAGTTAGCGGCTCAACGTTCGAGGTGCGCGGGGTCAGCGCGTGGAACGAGGAGCGGTCTTCTGCTCCTGGATCTGCACGCGGCGCTCTGCCGGTCGCGCGGCCCTGACGCCGGCTCGGTGAGCTTCACACCCAGGACAGATCCCTTCGACGCTCGTGGTTCGAGCGCCGCACTCAACACAGCCCGCGAACAGCATCCTCATCGTCGTCCCGCTTTCTCCATGTGATCCACGTTTCCATTGTCGGCACATGCGCGGGTTCACTCCTCTGCCGGATGGTCAAAGGAGTGCCGCGAAGGTCGCGATCTGAGGGACGGAAGTCGCGCCAAGAAGAAGGTATGCGGGTATACCTGAGATGCGCGAAAGGGGGTGAAGCGGTGGCGATCTCGGCCGTTGCCGTGTACGTCGAACTGGGCCGTCGGCGTGTGTTCGCCGGCGCGCTGGAATGGCCGGGGTGGTGCCGGAGCGGACGTGACGAGGACTCCGCACTGGAGGCGCTCGTCGCCTACGCGCCCCGCTACGCAGCGGCGATCGGGCCGGGAGCGAGGCGGCTGAAGATCCCCTCCGACGTCTCCGCCCTGCGGATCGCCGAGCGACTCGAGGGCAATGCCACCACGGACTTCGGAGCGCCCGCGATCGCACCGGCTCTCGACGGACGACCGCTCAAAGACGACGAACGGGAACGACTCGTCGAGATCCTCATCGCCAGCTGGTCGGCGTTAGACGTGGCGGCGGATGCGGCCTCCTCGGCCGTGCTGCGCACGGGCCCACGGGGAGGCGGGCGCGAGCTCGATGCGATCCGTGCTCACGTCTTCGAAGCGGATAGGGCGTATCTGTCTCGACTCGGCGGCAGCCATCGCAGGTCGAAGAACGCGCCCTTCGCCGACGAGCTGGCAGGCCTTCGACAGACGATCGTCGACGCCCTCGCCTCAGGTCCTGCCGCTCAGAAACCTTCCAAGAACCGGCGCACCGCCCCGTGGACACCTCGATACACGGTGCGTCGCTCGGCGTGGCACGCCCTCGATCACACGTGGGAGATCGAGGACAGGTCTTCTGCCGAGTGCACCTAGCCCGGCCGACGCCGAGCCGGCACGGCTGCCTTCACGTATTCGCGGGCGCCGGACCGTACAGACCCACGACGAGTGCCTCGGTACGGTCGTCGATCTCCCAGGCGATCGCTCGGAACGCTTCCATCGAGGAGCCGAGCGGGTCGGCGACGTCTTCATCCATGAGCTCTCCGCTGGCGCTCTGTCCGGCGATCGCGGCCGCCTCGGCGACGCGAGCCGCAAGGGAGTCGGGATCAGCGCCGGCCGGCACCGGGGGGAGCTGCTCGAGCAGCCTCACCAAGCCCTTCAACGTGAACGTGCGCCCAACCGCATCGCCCGAGCCCGATCGCACGGCGTCTCGGTGCTCGGCGGCCATGCACAGGATCAGGTCGGCATCCTCCACCATCGTTGGCGTGAGCTCCCGAGCGACGTGAGCCTCGATGTCGAACCCTCGCTCAGCCGCTACCTTCACCGACTCCCACACCGCCCCCGACCCCTCCCACCCGGCCGTTCCTGCCGACGACACGACGGGCGCCCGATCGCCGAAGCGATCGGTGAGCTTTGCTCGAAGCGCAGCCTCGGCGATCGGTGAGCGGCAGACGTTGCCTGTGCAGACGACGAGGATCGAAGCCACGCCTAGAAGCCCAACCCGAGGCCGTAGGATCGAACGACCATCTCCACTGCCTCGTGGCTCGGGGCGTACCCGGTCACCGCGGCGACGAAGTCCTCACCCTCGAGCGCGAACAGTTCCGTATCGGTCTCGGCCACCGCTCCCGCAGTTCGCGGAACGTCGTGCAACAGCGCGATCTCGCCGAAGTACCCACCCGGCGCAATCTGGGTCACGAGGGCACCGTCCTTCATGATGTCGACGACGCCGTTGGCGACCACGTAGAAGCGGTCGCCGGAGTCGCCCTGGTCGAAGACATGCGTGCGGGCCGGGATCTTGAACGGCATCAGTCTGCCCGCGAGGTGCTCGAGCACCGGACGAGGGAGAGCCGCGAAGAACGGTATCCCGTTCAGCAACGCAAGCTCGCGCTCCGGTGCGCGAGCCGATCGGTCGAGCGCCGTGAGATGGCGCCACGTCAGGGCGATGACGATAGGCAGGAAGGAGCCGATCACGATCAGCGCGGTCCTGGTGTGGAGTCCGTGAACGATCGCCGGCGTGATGATCGCGCCAAGGGCGATGGTCGCCAGGAAGACCGTCTCCAGCACGCCGAAGACCCTGGCCAAGACCTCGTCGGGAACGCTCCGTTGCAGGAGGGTCATCCCCGAGACGTCGACCAACGTGTTGCCGAGACCCATCAGCACCATGGTCCCAATCGCCACCGCTGGATGGGGCCACACGCCGATCAGGATCAATGGCAGCCCCCACAGCAGGATGCCCACACCGAAGTCGATCGCCAATCGGCCCCTGCCGACGAGCGCGCCGGCCAGGGCGGCGCCGAGCAAGCCCCCGACGCCGAACGCGGCGGAGAGTATGCCGACCCACCCCGGGCCTCTGCGGAGCAGTTCGAAGGCGATCACGACCTCGAGCACGTTCAGGGCTCCCGCGATCAGTGTCTGAGCGCCGAACAACGACACGAGCAGGCGCGGCGCCGGTTCCTTGACGACCGTCATGACGCCCTCGTTGAGATGTTTCAGGAACGAAGGATGTTCAGCCGCTCCCTCGTCCGTGGTCCGGGTCCGGGCGCCGCCCTCCACGACACGGATCCGAAGGATCAGCAGCGCTGACCACAGGAATGTCGCCGATGCAACCGCGAAAACGACGCCCGGGCCTTTCGTGGGCCCACCGATAACGAGGAACAATCCGCCGAACGCCGGTCCGACGAAGATGCCGAGGGCTTCGATCGAACTCGAGACGACGTTGGAGGCGGTGAGCTCCTCCGGTGTCGTCGCGAGCGATGAGATGATCGCGGCTTGAGCGGGGCGGAAGGCCGTCGAGATGACCACGCCGATCGCCGCGAGCACGTAGATCACGATGGGACTCGCGTGAGCGAATACGGCGAGCGCCGCGAACCCGACCACGACGACCCTGCCCATGTCGGACAGCACCATCACGAGGCGCCGCGGATACCGGTCTCCGAGGGTTCCCATGAACGGAGCCGCGATCGCCGCGGGGATGAAACGGGCCAACGCCACGACACCGACGGCGGTCGCCCCTCCGTGGTTGTAGGCGTAGACGGCGAGCGCCACACCGTACCCCCACGTTCCTAGGTTCGAGCCCACCCATGCGAGCTGCAACCGGCGAAGGTTCGGGTTGTGCAGCACCGCCCTAAAGGCATCCAGCGACCGCGTGCGCTGCTCGACGACCTCACTCATGGTCCAGGAGTCTCACACACCCTCGGCCTCCCTCGCTCGTCCTACGGATGGGCCTGCCAGTTCCACGTCCGGTCCCCGCTGCTAAAGGCAGAGCCGCCGTTCGTCCACTGGTTCGAGAGCCACACGGCTCCCGTGGAGCCCGTCAGGCTCGCGGCGGGATCGGGGGTGGCACCGCCGTAATCCCCCCAGCGGCAAGGACTGCAGGTGAAGCCGGTGTCGGATACGGACGAGATCTTGATGAGGACGGATCCGCTCTGTGCGGCCGTGCCGACCTTCGACACCATCCGGATCGCCGGATATCGGGTCGACGAAGACGTCGTGAATCCGAGCACCATCGCGGCCCCGTGAGCGCACTCGCTCGCCGTACAGGTCCGATCGTTAGAGATGCCGGGATCGAACACGTACTGCTGGCTCTTCACGGCACCCGACTGCACCACCGTTCCGAGCACCGGATCGATCTCGTACCAGCGGATCTTGCTGCCTGCGCCGCCTTTCACGGCGTGCGCCACCCAGACCGTCGTCGTTGCGAACGTCGGGTCGTAGCCCGACACCGCGTGAGTCAGCCGGCCATCCAGCGTGTCGAGACGGTTCGACGTTCCCGGCTGCGGGGCGTTCGGGGGACTCTGATAAGACCCAACGGTCATCGATGTCGGCTCTGACACCGACGGAACCCCACCGGCGTCCGTCACCGAGAACGCGGTGATCGTCGTTCCCGTTCCGCACGTGGGCGGGCATTCGATATCGGACATCGACACCACGTAGCCGGCACCCGACGGATCCGTCTGGATCGCGGGTATCGGGGTGAACGTCTGTGAGTCGTCGGCGTTCCTCAGGTCTGTCACCTTGCCCGAGGCGAAGGAGCCGCCTGCGGGACACGTCGTGACCTCGCCGCTTCCTTGGGGCTTCGCGATCCACAGCAGATCTGCGGACGTCGCAGCGTCACTGTTGGCGGTCGGGTAGAAGTTGTCGCCGATCAACAGGTAGTCCTTCGTCTGCCCGAGCTTCGGGTAGTCCGGGATGCTGGTCGGCGAGTAGCCGAAGCCCGTCTCGTAGTGGCAGAAGCTCCCCGGGATCGACGTCGGAGTGGCGGTTTTGCTGAACCCCCAATCCATCTTCGCGTTCGAGACGTTCAGCACGTTGTAGAAGAAGCGCTGGGTGTCGGGATCCCACAGGATCATCGGATCGGTGGCGTTCCCATTGCCGGTGAGGCGATCGAACGGAGCACCGGCGATCTGCTTCCCCCCGCGTCCGTAGATCACAATCCGTTGGTTCACGACCTCGATGTAGCTGCTCGGACCGATCGCGCCGTTGGGGTCGGGAGGCGACACGGCAGACGACGCGGTTCCCTGCCAGCTGGACCCTGTGATCGGGGCCGCGGCTCGCGAGGGCACGTCGGTCGTGTGTCCCTGTTGCACGGATGCAGCAGCGTGCGCCTTCGCGTTCTCGAGCGTGGCAACCCCGCGCAGCGGGAGGTAGCCGTGGGTCTTCAGGTAGGCCCTCGCGTCGAACCGCGCTGGTGCCTCGAGACCTACCGAGACGGTCGCGGCGCTCGCCACCAACAGAAGCGCCGATGCTGCAGCAAGCGCTGAACGGTTGAACCTCTTCATGATGGCCCCCTCTCGGCTCCGGAGAACGCGGTCGTCTTCGGGGCGACCAACCGATGCTCCCAGTGCCATCGCCGAACCGCAAGGGAAAGTCCAGCTACCATCGCCGCTCGTATTAGATTGGAGCGGCCGCGAGGGCGGTCGAGCGAGCGAGAGCGAACGGGAGGACGGGATGCGACGTTGGGGATCTGGATCACGAGCCCTGCTGGGGGTCACGGCGGTGCTGCTCGTCCTGGCAACGGCGTGCTCCAAGAGCTCGAACCCCTCGACGACGAGCGCTCCCCCACCCACCTCGCCGACCGACGGCACGTCGACACAGACGCTCGAGCAAGGACCCGGCGGCAAGCTGGTGTTCGACCCCGCAACCTTCAGCGTGAAGACGGGTGACACCATCACCGTTAGCAACGTCGGCTCGGTGCAGCACACCTTCACCATCACCGGCGAAGACGTCGACGTCACGAACAGCCCCGGAGCATCCCAGGACGTCACGATCGACCTGGCACCCGGGACCTACCCGTTCATCTGCAGGTTCCACCAGAGCTCGGGGATGAAGGGCACCCTCACCGTCACGGGCTGAAACGGTCTGTAACGGTTCGCCCGTCGCGGCGACTGAGAGCGAGGTATGGGACTTCGCACGAATGAGCGACAGGACCGAGAGGCGATGGCGGAGCCAGGTCATCACTACGACTGGCGCCTCCGTGGCTTAGGCGCGATCGTCGGCGTCATCGTTGGCGCGGTCGCGTTAGCGCTCGGGCAACTCATCGCGGCGTTCATCGCTCAGCCGTCGTCGTCCGTTCTCGCCGTGGGTCAGACCGCGATCGATGCGACCCCTGAGTGGCTGAAGTCGTTCGCGATCCGAACGTTCGGAGCCAACGACAAGACCGCCCTGATCGTGGGGATCATGCTGGTCCTCGCCCTGGGATCCGTGGTGCTTGGCGTCGCGGCGGTCCGGCAGCCATGGGTTGGATTCGCCGGTCTCGGGGCGCTCGGCGTGATCGGCATAGCGGCGGCTCTCGGACGTCCTGATTCGGATCCTGCGTGGGTCATCCCATCGCTCGGCGCAGGCGCCGGGGGCGCGTTCGCGCTTGCGGTTCTCCTTCCCCCCGTACGCCGAGTCGTCGTGAGGGGTCAACTGCAGCCGGAGCCCGGCCTGCCGCCGGGTGCTCCCCCAACACCCGGCCTTCCAACTGGTTTCGATCGGCGCCGCTTCTTTCAGGCAGCGTTGGCGTTGAGCGCGGCCGCCGCGGGCGGGGGCGGCCTCTCCGTCTTCATCGACCGGCGACGGGTTGCCGACGCGTCTCGGGCCACCGTGCGTATCCCGCTCCCGGCGAGCCGGGCGCCGAAGTTGGCTCCCGATGCCCAGCTGGACGTTCCCGGGCTGACCTCGTTCTTCACTCCCTCACCGGACTTCTACCGCGTCGATACGACCCTCTTCGTACCCCGCATCAAGGTCGAGGATTGGCGGCTCCGCATCCACGGGATGGTCAACCGCGAGATCCAGATCGACTTCCGACAGTTGATCGAACGACCGCTGATCGAGCGCGACATCACGTTGAACTGCGTGTCCAACGAGGTGGGAGGGCGATACGTGGGAAACGCCACCTGGATCGGCGCCGCGTTGAAGCCGCTGCTGGACGAGGCCGGTATCCGCCCCGGGGCGGACCAGATCCTCTCGCGCTCGTCGGACGGCATGACGATCGGCACCCCGACGGCGGTCGCGATGGACGGTCGCGCCTCGATGCTTGCGGTGGCGATGAACGGACAAGAACCCCTGCCGTTCGAACACGGGTTCCCCGTGCGGATGCTCGTCCCCGGTTTGTACGGCTACGAATCGGCAACGAAGTGGCTGGTCGACCTCGAGCTCACCACGCTGCAGGCAGCCGAAGCCTATTGGGTCAGCCGGGGTTGGGCGCAGGTCGCCCCGATCCAGACGGCCTCCCGGATCGACACGCCGCGCGGCGGGGACAGGCTCAAGGCGGGAACGGTGGCGGTCGCCGGCGTAGCGTGGGCGCAGCATCGCGGCATCCAGGCCGTAGAGGTCCAGATCGACGGCGGCGCGTGGAACGAGGCGACGCTCTCAGCTCAGGACACGGTGGACACCTGGCGGCAATGGGTGTGGCAGTGGAACGCGACTCCGGGCGATCACAACGTCGCGGTCCGGGCAACCGACGCAGAAGGAGCCGTGCAGCCCGAGAGCCGGAGGCCGCCGTTCCCCTCGGGTTCGACCGGTTGGCACCAGATCCAGGTTTCCGTCTCCTAGCGCGAAGCGCAAGGAGACAGACGGAGGAATAGAAAGAGCCCCAGGTGACCTGCGATCGGCTCGGGTTCCTCGCGGTACCTCAGCTTTGGGGATTCCCAGGTTCCCCACGGATACAGGTAGTTGCGCTTCCCGCCCGCATCCGCAGGTGCCCCGAGTTGCCTTACGGCGCTGGCCCGCTCGGTTCTCTGCTTCGATCTGCTGGCCCCCTGGGGCCAGTGAGGAAGCTACCCGTCGCGCCCGGCGTGGTCAATCGGTCCTGACCAGGCATTATGCCCTCTGACCTGCAACGATGTCGGCACCAGAAAGAGTGACATGGTTGCCCAAGATCTCGTCGCGAGACAGACTCGGGGCCGGTCCCGGTCAGGAACCGGCGCGCCAGATCGTGTTCATCGGATCCACGGCGTTGGCGCTGCCGAGGTACCCGAATCCCGCGAGTCCGTACCCGTCCTGGAGCGTGCGGAGCAGGCTGTATGAGTAGGTCTTCGTGTCGTAGTCGCCGTTCACTACGAGCGGGCTGATGATCGCGCAGATCGTGTGACCACCCTGGCCGAGGCCGTTCTTCTTCGCCATCCCACCCGCCCGTTCGTCCTCGTCGTCGACGACGACGATCACGGAGTCGGCAGTCCAAGCCGGGGAGGCTTCGATCTTCGGCACTTCCCGCCGCAGGAACTCATCGAACTGCGTGTAGCGGTTGTTGATGGGCTGACAGTTCCCGATGCCGTCCTCACACCCGTTCGGGATGACCAGGTTGAAATCAGGAACGTCGGTCCCTGCCGCGAGCATCGAGTCGAAGAGCTCCATCGGGTTGCCCTCGATGTCGCCCGCGTAGATGTCGTTGGCCAGACATTCGTCGGACTTGTCCGTGTAGGAGAAGACCCCGTACTTCCCCTCGATGTTGTCGTAGTTGATGGCAGGGTTGCCCGACGTGTAGAAGCCCGTCAACGGACAGGGGCCCTGCGGTTCACAGATGTGCCCTCCGAAGTCGCACCGGGCGGCCCCACCTTCGAGCCACGTCTTCCACGTTCCACCGGCCATGTCGATCTGTTTGAAGAGGTTGGGGACGTCCTGGTGGCACGCTGCGCCGTAATCCTGCTGCTGGCACCGGTTGAACTGGCCGGACGTCAACGCCACGTAGTTGGCCTGAGACCAGTGCGTCGCAGCGTAATAGTTCGTGAACCACGCGGACTCGGGTCTCAGGGTGCCCAAGAGGTAGGGAGAGTTGGTCGGTTTGATGTGCGAATACGTCATGTTCTCGCCGATGATCACGAACACGTGACCGAGATGAGGCACGCCTTCGACCGAGGTCGTCGTCGCCTCCCCCGCCGGGATGGCGCCGACGAGGAACAGGCAGATCACCATCGCAACGGTGAATGGGCGGGCCGTTCGGGTCATCTCAGCACACTCCCCCGGGTGTTGGGGCGGCGTGCCTCGGTGACCATCTCGTCACGACACGCCGAAAGGATGACTGAACGTAGTGGTCGGGGCCATTCCCGTCAAGGGTAGGTGGGCGAAGGGCCCTTGGGACGCGAGATGGCCCCAGGTGACTAAGCTCTCGGCTGAGTTCCTCGCGATACCTCGGCTTTGGGGGTTCCCAGGCTCCCCGCAGGCACAGGCAGTTGCGCTTCCCACCCGTATCCCGTAGGTGCCCCGAGTCGCCTTACGGCTCTAGCCCGCTCGGTTCCCTGCTCGATCTGCTTGGCCCCCTGGGGCCAGTGAGGAAGCTACCCGGCGCGCCCCAGCGCGGTCAACCGCCCGTGACCAGGCATTATGTCGCTGACCTGCATCGTTGTAGTTGGAGAAAGAGTGACACGGATCGACCGCTCCACCAGCTGAGGCGCGCTCAACGGTAGACGCCGTTGTGGCCGATGCTGAAGTTCCCAGGTTGAGGGAAGAGGGTGAGACCGTGCGGGTCGACCCCGACGGGGATGGTGTGCAAGACCCTTCCGGTACGTGTATCGATCACGGAAACGGATGCGTCGAATCGGTTCGACACCCAAAGCTGCTTGCCGTCGGCCGACACCTGCAGCATGTCCGGGCTGGCGCCCACGTGCCACGTGCGGACCACACGTTCCGTTGCGAACGAGATCACCGAAATCTCTCCGGCGAGGCGGTCGCTCACGTAGAGATCCTTGGTGTTCCGGCTGATCGCGAATCCGTGAGCGCCGTTGCCTGTCGGGATGAACCGGATCTCCTTCATGGTGTCGGGATCGATCACCGATACGCCCTCGCGGACCTGATTCGCGACGTAGAAGACCTTCCCGTCGGGCGACAGCTTGACGTCGACCGTACTGCCACCGAGCGCGGCAGACCCGACGATCCGACGCTTCGCGACGTCGACCTTCACGACCGTTCCTGCGTACTCCGTGGAGATCAGGAAATACGAACCGTCGGCCGAGAAATCCAGGTGATCCGGTCCACGGAACGGGATCGCGAGCGAGCCTTGGAGCTTCCACGTGTGTGGATCGTAGAAGTACAGGGTGTCGTGACCTTCGGCGACGTCGATCGCGTGCTTGCCGTCTGGGGTGAAGTAGAGGTTGTACGGGTCGGGAACCGAGATCGTGCGGAACGGTCGGCCCGTTTTCGGGTCGACCTCCGTCAGTGAGTTGCTGTAAACATCGCCGACGTAGAGATCCCGCAGGTCCCAGGAGGGCGAGATGTGTTGCGGATCTGTTCCCGTTGGGAACGTGTACAGCACCCGGAAGGTCTTCGGATCGATCACGCTGACATCGTTGGAGTAGTTGTTCGGGACATAAACCCGAACAGGGATGTGGGCCACCTGCGGCGCGAGGGCGGCGTTGAGCATGCCCGCGTACACGTTCGTCGGCCTCTGGGGAGGCGAGGGAGCCCGCGATGCAGCCGAGGACGGCGGGATAGCCGCCGCGTCGCTCGGCGATCCCGCTGGCCGAGGCGCGCTTCCCTCTGTTCGGTACCGGCCTCCGACGGACGTCACGGCGAGCGCCGCGACGATCAACGCCACGGATCCGCCCGCGGTGAGCCAAAGACGCACCCTCGATCTCGATCGGGAGGCGCCGGCGCTCATGGCCTCCCTCGGTGGATCGCTGCCGCTGAGAAGTCGACGTGGAGTGGCAGCACCCCACCGGGCAGCTTGAGGTCGAGTCCGTCTGGGAACGACAGCTGTCCGCGAGCGACGCCTTCGACGCCGGTTCCGTACTGCCACACGATCCGCTTGGTCTTTGGGTCGATCAGAACGATCCGGTGATTGAAGTCGTCGTTGACGGCAACGAGACCGTTGGGAAGAAGTGCCGCGAGGCTCGGATGATCGAGAACACCGGGTCCGGTCGTCGGGTGGTACGACCAAAGGACGGTTCCCGTGCGATCAAAGATGACGACGGCGCCCGGGGAGGCGTAGCTCGCGACAATGAACGTCCCGTTCGAAAGCCGCTGCGGGTCCGAGGGCTCGACCACCCCGGGTACCTGATGCGACCAGATAACGCGACCCATTCGCGTCACCTCGTCGATCCAATGCCCGTCCAACTCGGAGAGCAAGAGGTGACCGTTCGGCAGCGGCGTGTCGCCGTTGGGGTAGCCGACGGTATCCGGCAAGCCGTGTGTGCAGACGCCCGTTCGACCGATCTGGCTCGAAGGGATGCCGCGCTCGTTGATGAATAGGATCCGGCAGTTCTTCGCATCGGCGACGACGACGCCACCACCCGGGTACGGGTAGAGGTCATCGGGTTGATGGAGGTATCCGGGCGACGACCCGGCCGCGCGGGGATGACCGTACGTCCATACCGTCCTTCCGCTCGGGTACGCGATCTCGAGAGCCGTGTTGTTCTCCTCCTCGTTCACGATGATCGCGCGCCCGCCGTGGACCCAGAACGCATCGTCGGGGAAGTACAAGGGATGAGGCGGCTTGGGAAGGTTCGGGGCCGGATACCGCCAGACGATCTGCTTCTTCGCATCCATGACCAAGAGACGGTTGTTGCCTCGGTCGGCGACCAGCAAGAGGCCAGCGAAGGGGCGAACCGCGCTCGCGATGTCTACGCCAGCAGACGGAGAAGGAGACGTCGTCCTCGTCTGGACGGGAACGGTCCGTTGCGTTGCGATGAGCACCTGGTCGAGCGTCGATGATCCACGCTCCCCGCCGATGAAGACTGCGTCGTTGCTGCTGGCGGCAACAGCCGTATCGGAAACAGCGGACACCATACGCGCCTCAGTGGTCGCGGTTCCCGTCGTGGGATCGATCTGCGTGACCGTGGATACAGCCTTCCCAGAGTCACCGATCCCCCCCGCAACGTAGACGCGACTCCCTAGTGTGAAACCGGCAGCGTGCCCGACCGCGGCCGGCAGTTCGCCTAAACGATGGGTGGTCCCGGTGGCCGGATCGAACGAGTAGATCGCCGACGACGGGCCTGAGGTTCGTACACCTCCGGCAACGATCACGCGATCGCCCTCGGCCGCGACCGCCGGATACCGGAGGCCGACGGGAAGCTCGCCGACCTTCTTGAATGTCGTCCCGTTCGTCGTGGCGTAGATCTCTTTTCGCGGGATGCGTCCGTCATAGCCGCCGACCAGGTAGATGGTTGCCCCGATCACCGCGCTGCCGAGGTCAGACAACGCGACCGGAAGATGCCCTGCGATCGTTCCCGTCCTCTGCTCGAGGCCGAAAACCTGGACGAGGTTGGTCGAGACGGTGGAACCTCCCCCGAACACGAAGAGGTGGGTGCCGATGAGTTGACCGGTCGCATCATGCACCGCAACGGGAAGGGTTCCCAGCTGTGCGAGGTTTCCCGATCGAGGGTCGAGGACGAACACGCCGTCGACCGAGTCACCATTCTGATCGAGGCCACCGGCGATCACCACGCTGCCGCCGTTTCGAACAGCGACCGTGCGCTCGATCGGTGCGGCCAGCCGATAGCCCGCGGAGTGGATCGACAGAACGATCGAGGTTGACGGCGTCAACCCGCCTTCACTCTGCGTGCCCTGGCCGCCTCCCGGGGATGTGCACGCCGTCACGACGAGGAAGGCGGCCGCAAGTGCGGCCGAACGACGGGACAGGGCGCCGACTGTACCCCTCGCCCGAAATATTCGGGGCCGACCCTGGAAGCCGGAGCGGCGACTCGTTGTCGGCTACTGGCCGTCCCCACCTGAATCGCCCGTAGCGCCCGTGGGTCCGGTCGCGTCGCCGTTGTCACCCTGGTCACCTTGGTCGCCGGTCGAATCACCCTGATCGTTCTGATCGCCTTGGTCGCCGGTCGAATCGCCCTGATCGTTCTGCTCGCCTTGGTCGTTCTGATCGCCCTGGTCGCCGGTGGCGTCACCTAGATCGTTCTCGTCGCCCTGATCGCCGGTCGAATCGCCCTGATCGTTCTGGTCGCCTTGGTCGTTCTGATCGCCCTGGTCCGAACCCGTCGGGCCGGTGGGACCGGTCGTGCCGGTGGGACCTGTGGGACCTGTGGCGTCAGTGGTTGCAACGCGAGGCGGTCCGCTGGGACCACTCGCATGCGAGAAGCCGCGGGCCACCGCGGCGGTTGCGAAGACGAGGACGGCGACGACCGCGAGAGCGATCGAGAAGAACTTCCGGCGAACCATGGCATGCTCCTTCACAGACGTGTTAGTCCCTTATCGGCAGCAACGCCGTTCGTCCTTAATCGAGCTTGTCGGGTGACTCGGAAGCGTCATGCCGACGCGGGACGAGGATCCGAGGTTCGGATCAGCACGATGGCGATCGCCACGACGAGCGCGTGAAGAGCGATGGATACAACCGTTATCGCAACGAGCGAGGGTCTCGACTGGTTGAGCAGACGACTCAGCTCGCGGATGTCCAAGACGGCCAGGGCGAGCGTGAAAAGGACCGCAAGGATCAGCACGATCTGGCGACGAACGACCCAAACGGCGGCCCCAACCAGTATGGATGCAACGATGACCGCCGCCACGACCCACGGAGCGAGGGGACCGAATCCCAGGAAACGCTCGGAAGGTGCGGTGGGCGCCGCGGCGGCCGGCGTTGCGCCCGGCTTCCCTGCGTTCACGTTGGCGTCCTGGGGTTTGACCACCTCTCGTGACTGGAAAACCGAGCTGCGCTCTCCCGCGTAGTACTTCGTCCGAGTTGGACAGCCGAGGAGGAGGAGGTAGCGCATGAGAAAACTGCTCATAGCAACCGGGGTGGTCGTGATGTTGGTCACGGCTGCAGGTCCGGCGTTCGCTGCGACGAACCCGAACGGATCGGGTCAGCCTGTCGCGATCGACTGTACGGACCCCGGGGCGACGGGTTCTCCGGGTCTGTCCTCGTCGGCACCGGGATCAGCGTTCAACGAGGACCCGGGCGGCGTCGCTGGCGCCGTGTACGCAGGCAATGGTGCAAACACGACAACGCCCGCGAATGCGGCTGCCGTGTCCCAGTACGACATCGCCTGCTACCAAGTCACGCAGAACCACTAGCTCACCGACAGGGCGGGGGCGCGGTCAATCTGCCCCCGCCCTGTTCCTTACGTTTGAGAGCACCGTCGCGTGCGCGCGCGAGAGACCGCGCGAAACGGTCCGGTAGGTTGTCCCTCGATGCGGATCCTGCTCTGGCACGGATGGCTCCTCGAGGGCTCGGGTTCGAACGTGGGCGCCGCTCGGGTCGCGGAGGTATTGCGGTCGGCCGGCCACGACGTCGCTCTTATCTGTCAGGAACCGCACCCGGAGCGCTATCCGTGGATCGACGCGCACGGAACGCTCGGCGCACACGGTCCGGCGACGTTGTCGCCGAACCCGGCATCGACGTCGACAGGGCGATGCGTTCTCCTCCGCCCGTTGATCGGCCCGATGCTCCCCGTGTTCGTCTTGGACCGCTATGAAGGGTTCGACGACGTTCGCCGGTTCGTCGACCTGACAGACGAGGACCTCGAGACGTATCTCTCGAGCAACGTCACGGCGTTGCGCGCGGCCGCGGAGTGGCATGACAGCGAGATCTGCATCGTCGGTCACGCCGTTCCCGGGGCGGTGATCGGCAAGCGGGCGCTCGGACCTAAGCAGTACATCGTGAAGATCCACGGGAGCGACATCGAATACGCGATGCGAGCGCAGGCTCGCTACCGGGACCTCGCGCAGGAGGGAATGGTCGCCGCCCGCGCCGTCGTCGGTCCCTCGACCGACGTGCTCGAGCGTTGCGCGGCGCTCGTCCCCGGGATCGAAGGCCTCATGCGTATCGTCTCGCCCGGAGTCGACGTCGCATCGTTCCGCCCGATGCCACGTATTGCCGCGTTGCAGGCTACGGCCGACAGCCTCGATGCGGATCCCCGAACCGAGCGAGGACGCCGCTCGTCCCTGGACGCGAACGTCGAACAAGCGCTCGCGCGACGAGACGCAGATGCCCTCGACGCGCTCGCCGCCGGCTATGACCAAGAGGTTCCCGATCCGGAGGCGGCATCACGGCTCCGGGCGTTGTCGGATCGAGAAGGACCGATCGTCGGCTACCTCGGGAAGCTGATCCCCCAAAAAGGCGTTGAGCTGATGCTCAGCGCCCTTCGTTCCACGCGACACGACGCGTCGGGCTTGATCGTCGGCTTCGGCTCGTACCGAGAATGGTTGGCTGCGCTCGCCATCGCGCTCCGACGTCGCGATACGGAAGCGATCGACTGGCTGCGCGACATCCGGGCGATGCCGGTCGAAGGTGCTGTGGGTCAGGGTTCCGACGACGAGCGTCGAGACGTCACGTTCACCGGACGCCTCGACCATCGATATGCACCCGGTGCGCTGGCGGCGATGGACGTCCTGGTGGTGCCGTCGATGCTGGAGGAAGCCTTCGGTATGGTCGCAGCGGAGGGGGCGGCGGCCGGAGCCCTCCCACTCGTCGCCCGGCATTCCGGGCTGGCCGAGGTCGCGGAGGCATTGGAGGCAGAGATCGTGCGCCCGGGTCTGCTTTCCTTCGAGCCGGGCGAGGGAGCGATCGACAGGCTGGCGAGTGGGGTCGATCGGCTGCTGTCGCTGCGGTCGGCCGAGCGTCGCGAGCTTGGGCGAAGCCTGAGTACGTTCGTCGCACGTGAGTGGTCGTGGGAGCGAACAGCGGCCCGCCTCCTCGAGGCAGCCGATCCGAACAGTGTCTGACGCGGGACCGCGCCTCGAGCGCCTCGACTTCATCTACACGCCGAGCCGCGATGCGGCCGGCGATCTCGCTTATCTCACGAAGGTTCTGGGTGGGCGCGCTGTCTTCGCGGTCGAGGCGATGGGCACGAGGGTCGCTGGCATCGAGCTTGCTCCGGGTTCTCCCCTGCTTCTGCTGGCCGAACACCTGGAGGGAGAGCGGCCGATCCTCGTGTTCCGTGTGGGAAACCTTCGCGACGCGATGGCCGCAGCGGAAACTGGCGGTTGGGTGCCCGAACAGACCTTCGAGATCCCACACGGACCCTGCTGTTCGTTCCGCACGCCCGGCGATCAACGGATGGCTCTGTATCAGCTGACGCGTCCTGAGGCGGCAACGCACTTCGAGGGGCGCTTCGATTTCTAAGCGAGCCACAGCGCCACAGGGTCGAACGGAGCCGGAAGGGTCGCCGAGCGCTGATCGTGAGCCTCCTTGCATGCCGTCGTGTGTTTCGGGGGCCTGATGGTATGCGGTGGACGGCAGAACGAGCAAGAGCCGTTTGGCCGATTCCGACGAAGAGACTCGACCTTGCTCGAACCGTGGAGCGAACGGCTACGCATCGCCTAGTAGCGTGCAACCCATCGTGCGGGATAGAGCTACCAGATCGCTTGCCATCGCAATCGTCTTGAGCCTCGTCGGCCTCGCGTGCGCGGGGGGCGGGGGCTCGGGAGCCTCGAAGTCGACGACGCCACCTGCCCCCTCATACGCGCGCGTCGTCTCGACGGCACGCTTCACCGGGATCCACAAGATCCAGCATGTGATCGTGATCATGCAGGAGAACCGATCGTTCGACTCATACTTCGGAACGTTCCCCGGCGCGGATGGCATCCCGATGAAACGCGGCCGTCCCACCGTCTGCCTGCCCGATCCGGCAACGAGCTCATGCCTCGAGCCGTTCCACGACCGGTCGCTCACCAACATGGGTGGACCCCATCACCAGGCGGCGGCGAAGGCTGACATCGACGGGGGCAAGATGGATGGGTTCGTCGCGAGTCAGATCCAGGGGTTCGCCAACGAGTGCTCCCAGACCCCGTCTCACGCGGGTTGCGCCCGCATCTCCCGCGGGGGCGGACGCCGGCTCGACGCCGTTGGCTGGCACGACGCGAGGGAGATCCCGAACTACTGGTCATATGCCCAGCACTTCGTGCTGCAGGATCACATGTTCGAGGGCACGCGCTCGTGGAGCCTCCCCGCCCACCTCGACATGGTGTCTGGGTGGTCGGCGCGGTGCGCCCCGGACGAACCGATGAGTTGCCGAACCTACCTCGGGAACGATGAGCAACGCCGGACGCCCGGAGCCCATCAAGACCTGAACTCCGACTCCCCGTACGCGTGGACAGACCTGACGTATCTGCTACACAGCGCCGGGGTGAGTTGGGGCTACTTCGTCGCCTCCGGCACGCAACCGGATTGCGCCAGCGGGGAAGTGATCTGCCCTGCGAAGCCCCAGCGCGCTCAGACCCCCGACATCTGGAACCCGCTACCGGGGTTCCAGACCGTCAAGGATGATGGAGAGCTCGGAAACATCCAACCGGTCCAGAACTTCTTCTCGAACGCTCGCGCCGGCACCCTGCCCGCCGTTTCATGGGTGATCCCGAACGACGCGAATTCCGAACATCCCCCTTCCTCGATCGGCCGCGGTCAAGCGTGGGTCACGGGGGTCGTCGATGCGGTCATGCGGAGTCCCAACTGGAAGAGCTCTGCGATCTTCCTGTCGTGGGACGACTGGGGCGGGTTCTACGATCACGTTCGGCCGCCGACGGTGAACGGCCAAGGGCTCGGACTGCGTGTTCCCGGCATCGTGATCAGCCCCTATGCACGCACGGGTCTCATCGACCACCAGCAGCTCTCCACCGCCAGCTATCTGAGGTTCATCGAGGACGACTTCCTCAGGGGCCAACGTCTGAACCCCGCCACCGACGGGCGGCCAGACTCGCGTCCGTTCATCGCGGAGGACCAACCCGGCCTCGGCGATCTCACCGACGACTTCGATTTCGGCCGGAGGCCGATCCGGCCGTTCATCCTGCCTCTGTATCCGGCGCCCGGACCCGCATCCATCCCCGACACGCGATAGAGGGCAGCTTCGACCCGCTTGTTCCCGCCGACCCCTTACGCGAGATCGACGTCGACCACGATCAGCTCGCTCGCGCCTGCCGCCTCGATCGTGACCGGCGATACCCGGGTGATCTGGGCCGCGGATCCCGTTCCCATCTCCTCGCCGTTCAGGGTGACATCGCCATCGATCACGTAGAGGTAGGCGCCGCGACCTTCGGCGAGCGGGAGGGCGACCGACGCGCCCTTCGTCAGATACGACACGTACACCGCCGCATCCTGGTGAACGAGCACGGTGTCGCCACCATCGCCGCTGATCACCTTGAGGAGCGTGTCTGTGCGGTCTTCCTTCGTGAACACCTTCTGTTCGACGCCCGGAGCGAGTCCTTTCCTGTCCGGCATGATCCACATCTGGATGAAGCGCATGCCCTCGGTCTGGCTCGCGTTCTGTTCGCTGTGCCAGGCACCGGAACCGAGAGTCATCCGCTGAACGGATCCGGGCGGCAGCGGCCCGGGTGCTCCTCCCACGTCGTCCTGATGGCGGAACGACCCCTCGACCACGTACGTCAACCCCTCGATGTCCTTGTGCGGATGCATCGGCCAGATGGCGCCGGGGATCAGGCGGTCGTCGTTGAAGACTCGGAGGGTGCCGAACTGCACGTACTCGGGATCGAAGTACGTATCGAACGAATAGTGCCAGCGCGCGCGGAACCAGCCGCCGTCCACATCGCTGATCTCATCATCACGACGGATCTTGATCGTCATCGGATCGAAGGAGTGATCCGCAGGACCACGATGGCCGCGTCATCGAGAAGGGAGCCCGGCGTGATATCGGTCTCGATGCGAGCCAGCAGTTCGGGGACCGAGCACGCTTCGGCTCCGGCCAGGAGCCCGGCGACATCACGCTGCGCCGACACATCGCCGTTCGGGCGTTCGGTGACGCCGTCGGTGTACATCACGAGCGTGTCGCCGGGTCCGAGCTCCGACGAGTAGGGCTCGGTGGAGATGACCTCGTACACACCCAGCAGCGTCCCACGGGTCGGCAGCTCGAGAACCGTGCCGTCGGCTCGAACGAGGAATGGACGTGGGTGGCCGGCGGTGGCGACGGTCAGTGACCGTGTCTGTCCGTCGGTGCGGATCTTCGCGACGCACATCGTGCAGAAGCGACCCTCCGTCTCCTGCTCCAGAAGCACTTCGTTCAAGTTGTGCAGCAACGTCGACGGACGCAAGTGCTGTGCCGCGAGCGCCCTCGCCGCATGGCGAAGCACCCCGACGAGTGCGGCCGCTTCTGCGCCTTTCCCGCACACGTCACCGATCAGCGCCACGCAGGAGTCGGGCTCGTCCTGGATGACGTCGTAGAAGTCGCCCCCGACCTCGTACCCCTCACCTGCCGCCCAATAGCTAGTGCCAATCTCGATCCCCTTGATCTCCGGCAGGCTCTTGGGCAACAGGCTCGCCTGAAGCGTCGTCGCGATCTTCCGCTGCCGCTCGTACAGACGCGCGTTGTCGATCCTTACCGCAGCTCGCCTGGCGATCTCCATCCCGACCTGCAGGTCCTCGGAACCGTAACGGTGCGACGGCGTGGTCGAGATCATCGTCAACGTGCCGAGCATCCGTCCGCGCGCCCGAAGCGGCACGCACATGAACGAGCAGAACCCGAGCTCGGTCACGAGTTGGAGATGGTGCTCGTCCCGCGTCATCCGCCGCAGGAGCTCGGGCGACATCTCCCCAGCGAACTCCGGGGCTCCACTGCGGATGACGTGGACCACCGGGTGCTCCCCTTCGAGCGACGGCGGGTACTCGTCGCGGAGCCTGTCGGCCAGCGGTTGCTTCGCGGGGTCCGCGTGTCGTGCGACGACCCGATCCAATCGGCAATCCTCTGTCAGCGCGTCGATGAGGACGAGGTCCGCGAGGCGCCCCGCGAGCAGTCCAGCCAATCTGTCGAATGCGGCCGGATATTTGAGTTCCTCGGCGAGCAACTCGCTCACTCCGGCGACCAATGAAACTCTCGCCCTCGCCGCCTCGGCCTCCATGTACAACCTGGCGTTCGCCAGGGCGAGAGCGCCGCGATCGGCGATCTCCTCGATGAACGTAACCACGTCGGTCGAGTAGCTCCCGGGATCGGCCGCGGACAAGCTGAGGGTCCCCAGGGTTCTGCCCTGGGCGATCATCGGAGTAACGACCGCGGATCGCACCCCCAGGGTGCGGAGGACGCCGAGGTGTTGCTCGTCCTGAGCTGCGGCCTTGAGCATCGCATCGGACACGCTGTTCAAGATCTCCGTCTGGCCCGTTCGCATGACGCGAGCCACGATCCCCTCGCCACCGGGGCCTGAGGGATAGCCGGCAAGAAGCTCACGGAGGAGGCTCGCCTTCTGCGCGTCTGGGGCCGACACCGCGATCGTTTCCTCGATCGGCGGGTCTTCCAACGTGTGGATCACGCACTGGCTTCCGAGTGTCGGGACGAGAACCTCGGCGAGGCGCTGCATCGCCGAGCGATACTCGAGGGACGACGACACCAACTCGTCGCCGACCCTCGCGAGCAGCGACAGACGTTCATTCGCTGCCGCATGCTCGGAGCCCATACTTTCGAAGCGGGTGAGCACGAGACCGATGCCGACCGCGACCACTGAAAAGGTGCCCAGAGCCACGTAGTCGGTCGCTCCCGATGGGTTGAACGTGTGCGTCGGGGGGATGACGTAGTAGTCCATGAGCGCCGCCGAGGCCACCACGCACACAACTCCCGAGGAGAGCCTGCCGATCAGCGTCGCCAGGACGATGGCGACCAAGAACGGCAAGCCCACGAATCGAGCGAATGCAGCACGTTCGGCGACGAAGACGGCGACCCATGGACCGAGGAGTGCGAGCGCCATGCCGGCCGCGATCCGGTTGCGCGAAGGCGGGAGGAACAGTCGGGCCGCGTCAGGGCGGAACAACATCACCACAACGTAAGCTATCCGGGAAGAACGCGCGTTCGGGATCGATCCCCCGCGCGACGCGGCGGCTCGGGGAGGATCGTTCTGGTGCAGAGAGATCGCGACGCCAGGTTCTCCTATTCCATCACGTCGGTGCCGGGGACCGTCCGGATCCAACTCATCGGAGAAGTCGATCTCGAGGTCGAGGACCAGGCCCGCGCTGCGCTCGATGAAGCGGTGGACGCCGCCGAGGGCTCGCTCGTCGTGGACCTCGGCGGACTGGCGTTCCTCGATTCGACAGGGCTCCGGCTCCTGATCGAGCTCAAGGAACGCCTCGACGGCCACCCTCCCGCCCTCTCACTCGTGCCGGGCAATGCCTCGGTGCAGCGCGTCTTCGAAGTCACCGGGGTCGACAAGTCCTTCACGTTCACGCCGAGGGATGCGGCTACTCCCGATACGTCGATCGAAACGAAGGACTAGCGGCGGAGCGTCTCCGCCCGCCCGTCATTCAATCCCCGCCGCCTGGGGTGACGGAGGCTCTCCGGTCGGAGGTTCAGGCGGTGCCGGCTCCGGAGCCGGCGAGGGCATCGGTGCAGGCGGCACCGGAGGACCGGGAACGCGCGACGTCGTTGGCCTCACGGGTGAGTGCCTCATGCGATCTCCGCTCCTGTCTGCGCCGGCTGAGGACGGCGGAGCGCCTCGTCCGCGCGAGAGGGTCGGCCGAAGCGCATCACGTATGGCCCAAGGGGTTGATGCTGCCAACACCAGTCACTTCGGTTGTAGATCGACAGAACGGTTTCGCACTCGGCCGTCGAACAGATCCGACCCGCGGCGGATATCCGACCTCTCCTGGAGTCCCTCTCATGCCAAACGGCGCGCGCGGGGACGGAGATGTCTCCTTCCTTGCCTCTGTGCTGTTCCATGATGCCAACCTCCGGTTCCCTCATCTATGCCAGCACACGTGCGATACCCACGAGGACGGGGAGCGAAACGCTGATGAGTGGCGATCAGCGAAGCTGAGGAACCGTTGGAGCGCGAAGCGGGAACGTCGATACGAACACACCAAGGAAGGCTTGAGGATCTTCGAGCTATGCGAGGATCTCGAACCAGACCGCTTTCGTCCCGTCCTCCGAGTAGCCCCACGCAGTGGCAAGGCTGTCCACCAGCTGAAGCCCGTACCCGCCCAAGCGCTCCTCACCCGGTGACGCACGCTCCCAGTGGAAATGCTTGCCACTGTCTTCGACCACGACGCGAACCCTGTTATCCGCCACTTCAAGCACCAGCCCGATCGTGCCATCTGCTCGGGGCTGACCATGCCGCAAGGCATTCGTGACCAGTTCGCTCACGAGTAGTTCCACGTCCTTGAGCGTGCGTTGATCGAGTCGTCGACTCAGATCCCGAACCGCCACCTTCCTGCCCTCACTGACCGAGGCGAGGGCGAAAGGGAACGAGTACTCGATGCGCGCCGGGTGATCCGCGCCGGCGCTGGGGGAAGGGAACATCCGTCGGGGCCAGAGGCGGCGGGCGACGACGACGTTGACCTCCGCGGCCGTCAGGATTAGCTGCGCCGCAAGGAAGATCCATGACAGCAGCCCGATGACGATCGCGAAGAAGCCGTACACCTCGGTCGCACCGCGGATCTGCCGGTCAACCAGATAAGCGCCGGCCGATTGCAATGACATCCAGGCGATCGTCGCGACGATGCTGCCAGGGATGACCTCGCCCCAACCGACCCGAGCGGACGTCGATAGGCGAAACGCGGCAGCGAAGAGGGCGCAATCGACGACGACGGCGGCCGCGAGCGATGCGATGCGCAGAGGTACTCCCGCGAAACTGCTCGTACCGAGGCCTGTCAGGAAGGCTGAGATGACGATCGCGATGCCCAGAGCGAGCAGGGTGAGGATCCCGCGTCCGAGCCGAGGGAAGAACGATGTCCGCGCCCGGCGGGGAACGTTCCAGATCTCGTCCATCGCATCGCGGAACGCGCCCACGACCGCCATGCCAGACCAGAGCGCGCCGCCGAGGCCGAGGACGAGCGCAACGACGCTTCCCTTGAGGGCGTGGATGTTGTCGCCGACCCTCGAACCCACGATCGGGAACTGGCTGAGCGCTGAATCCAAGAGTCTCGTCTGGAGGTTCTCGTTCCCCCGGATCACGAACGTCGTGATCGTGACGAATGCGAGCATCAACGGAAACAGCGAGAAGAAGCCGTAGTACGCGATCAAAGCGGCGAGAGACCCTGCGCGATCGTCCTGGAACTTCTTGAAGACCGCGACGGGGAACGAAACGACGGGGTGCGAGGACTGCCAGCTGTCGATCCGGTCAAGGAGCTCCCTGCCGTGCCTGGCGATCTTGCGTCCCATCCTCGGGCGCCCGCCTCCCTTTCCTCGATGACCTGCGCCTGCTGGTTCCCGACCGATGCTTCTTCGTGAGCAAGCGGCTACGAGGTACCCGCGAACGTGACCACCGAAACGCGTCGTGCGATCCCTTGGCCGTCCTAGACGGGCGAGCGCAAGCGGATCTCGACGGTGCCGGGATCATCGTCGATGATATGGAGGTCGTCGAAGAGTGTGGCGAGCACATCGAGTCGTCGGGTCGCCGTCCAGACGTCGTCCGCCGCGCCGGCTCCGGGATTCGTGAGCGAGCCGACCCCCTCCGCCCGCACCACCGTTCCCCGATCATCGGCGGCGACCGAGGAACCGGACTGCTGAGGCGCCGTGTTCGAGAGCGTTCGTGAAGAGTTCGGAGGCGGCGAGGCGCAGATCCTCGAGCACTCGCTCATCGGCGCCGTACTGCCGCGCAGCCGCGACGATGAACACCCGTGCGGTCATGGCGAAGGGCGGTTCGGAAGGGAGCTCAAGGAGCGATCCCATCGCTCGCCCCCGTTCAGATCTCGTCGTCGAGCGACGTTACGGTCGGGACGGAGCCGTCGAGCCCCGTGAGCGACAAGAGCTTCATGAGGGGCGACGTCTCGGGGGTGACAAGCTTGAGTTCGCCGTTCAGCGCCCGCACGTGTTTGAGGCAAGCGATGACCGATCCGAGACCGCTCGAGTCCATGAAACCGACCTCGGTCAGATCGATCGCTACGTTCAGCGCCTCCTCGCTCGGAAGCGCGATCACGGCGTCGCGCAGTTGCGGAGCGGTATAGAGGTCGAGCTCGCCTCGCACCGCGACGACCGTCCACCGACCGTGTGAACGGACTTCCAAACCAAGCTCGATGGTCGTGCCTCCGTGTGTTCGCCACGTTCGTTCGGCGTGTTCGCCTGCGGACGCCCAGGTCCTGGAACGCTCCTAGTATAGGCTCGACGGGTGACCGACCAGGACGCGATCGTGCGCGTATCGGTGCCTGCTCGTGCCGACTTCGTTCATGTCCTTCGTGCCGTCATCTCGAGTGTCGCATCGCGCATCGATATGACGTTCGACGTTATCGAAGAGGTACGCATCGCCGTCGACGAAGCCTCGACGATCCTGCTCGGTGTCACCCAGGGCGATGCCACGCTTGAGCTCACCATCGAGGTCGCGCTCGACGACCTGACGGTCACGCTCACGGCACCCGGCGACCACGTCGGATGGCCCGCCGAAGGCGTGCGATCGTCCTGGCCGTGGCGGGTGATGACGGGACTGTGTGACGACGTCGAGTTGGAGACCTCTGATCGCGGGGCCTCGATCCGTTTCGTGAAACGCCGCGGGGCCCGAGCACCGGCGTGAGCCCTCGCAGCGACGAGCGCACACCGGGCTCCGGAGGCGACCCGGCAGCGATCGCGGGGCTCTTCCGGCAGCTTCCTGCACCTGAGGCCCGCGAGGCACTCGTGAAGGAGTTCCTTCCGCTCGCCGAGCATCTCGCGCGTCGTTTCTCCGGCAGAGGCGAGCCGATCGAGGATCTCTCGCAGGTGGCGAGCCTGGCTCTCCTTCACGCGATCGACCGATTCGACCCGGATCGAGAGGTGCAGTTCTCGACCTTCGCGTCCGTGACGATCCTGGGCGAGTTGAAGCGTCACTTCCGCGACCGCGGTTGGGCGATCCGCGTGCCCCGCAATCTCAAGGAGTCGGCGATGCTCGTCAACGACGTGCTGCGCCAGCTGTGGCAAGAGCTCGGTCGTTCTCCCACGATCGGCGAGATCGCGAAGAAGGCGGGCCTCTCGGAGGATCAGGTGCTCGAAGCGATGGACGCCGTTCAGGCGTACTCGACGGCGTCACTGGACGCCTCGACGGGAGACGACGGTGGATCGGTCTCCGAAGCCGTCGGGACCGTGGATGAGCGCTATGAGATCTCGGACGAGTGGCTATCGGTGGCACCGGCGATGCGGCGACTCCCTGAGCGGGAGCGCGAGATCCTCTACCTTCGGTTCTTCAAGGGCCTCACGCAGTCCGAGATCGCCGAGCGGATCGGCATCTCGCAGATGCACGCATCGCGACTGCTGGCGCAGACGCTCGAACGACTCCGGAAGGAAAGCGAAGCGGAGTCGAAACGAGAGACGTGAACGAAACGGCCCCAGCGGGGCCGCTTTCCCCCTTGCCCAGACACTGAGCGGCCGACTCACGGATCTCCGTTTGGATGTGTGCTGGCGTGGGTATCGCTCCGTGTGGAGGAACCCGGCCAAGAGGAGGTTGCCATGCAACTGATGGACAGGACGCCTAGTGCTGTGAGGGATTCGCTTCGGCGACGCCGGCTCGAGGCCAAGGCGAGAGGTGCAGAGGCCGGCAACGAGGCGCTCCGTTCCGAGAACCGCGTCTTGCGCGAGCAGCTGATGCGGGAACATGCGGCGTTGGAGATGGCGCTCACGCCGCGCAAGAAGCCGCACCGGATCCGGCGCGTGGCGATGCTGGGCGTGGCCGCGGCAGGCGCCTACGTGGCTGGGACGAAAGCTGGTCGAGAGCGTTATGACCAACTGCGCAGCTGGCTCTCCCGGCGAGCCTTCTCGAGCATGGATGAAGCAGATGCGATCCGGGAAGAAGCAGCCGCCGCGGTCGCGGATGCCGGAGCGAGATTGGAGCGCAACGCCGAGCGAGTGGGCGACTCGATGAAGCAGTCCGCCTATCGCGCAGGTGAAACCGCCAAGCAGATGAGCGAACGTGCCGGTGAAACGCTGTCAGAAGGAGCCTCGCAGGCGGCGCGCAAGCTGGCAGGCGGGCAAGGGGGAAGCCTCCAGGGCTGACGCTCCTGCTGACAAGGAAGAAAAGGGATCCCCGCCGTTGGCGGGGATCCCTTTGATCGTCTGGCTTCACCACCTACGTTTCGGTGAGCTTCAGTTCGAACCACACACACGTCGAACCCGTTGGACCGCGTTCGACGCCCCAGGCGTCAGCCAACTCATCGACCAGGAAGAGACCCCAGCCCGACGTGCCGATCTCGGACGAGCGGGGACGCAGGTCCACCGTCGATGAGAACCCGGGACCTTCGTCCAGGACCTCGACACGTAAGGACTCAGGCGTGATCGACGCTCGCAGCAGGATGTCCGCGTCCGGAGGAAGCTGGGCATGTCGGACGCTGTTGGTCACGACCTCGCTCGCCAGCAGAGCAGCGTCGTCGATCCTCCACGAAGGAGACACCGCTTCGAGCGCTCGACTCAAGGCCTCGCGAGCGGCCGCGGGCGCTGTCGGCTTCGCCGGCAAAGAGAGTTCCAGCGTTTCGGCCACGATCGTCCCCCACACCAACCGTTCCCCCTCGGGTCAGTACCCAAACAGCCTGTTCGCCAGGCCAGCTGCGCCTCGGTCCGATCACGCGCCGATCCGTTCCAACGTGCGCTCTCTCGGCCTGTCGGCACTGCCTGCGGTGATGTCGATCTCGACCAACCCGGTATTCCAGGCGACGATCACAGCCTCCGTCCGCGTTCCCACGCTGAGCTTGCGGAAGATGTTTCCCATGTGAGCCTTCACCGTCTGCTCGGACATGAAGAGCCGCCTGCCGATCTGCCGATTCGAAGCGCCGGTGCGCGCCAATGCTTCGAGCACCTCTTCCTCGCGACACGTCAGACCCGTCATGTCTCATCTCCCTCTGGACTCGCTACCTCGGGAATCCCAATCGGCTACCCGTTCGCCGGACCCTCGAAACCACTTTGGGCCCGATTTGTCACACCGGGTGACACCGACTAGCAAGACGGTGGTCACCTAGCCGGGGAGAGGGTCGGCCGGGGGTGGATCCACGACTGTGGATACGCCGCCCCCGGCCGCGGCAGCCTCGCGATAGCGCTGATAGAGCCTTGGAAGCTGCTCGCCAGGATCGTGTTGATACTCGAGAGGGTCGATATCGATCCATGCTTCATGGAGAGGATCGACCACCGATCGGCCCGCGAACGCTGCGACCGTAGAGACAGCGGGCTTCGCCGATCCATCGGCGCGCCACAGTCCGAAGGATCGTTCGTGCTGGCCCTCGTCCAGGGGCGGAGCCGACCAGATCTCGGGTGCGTAGTCGGTGTAGCACCACACCATCGCTCCGATGCAGCCGGCGCGACGCAGTTCGGCAAGGACGCGCCTTGCGTACCGAGCGGCTTCTTCCTCATCAACCAACATGGAGGCAGGATCGCGCGACCGTTCGGAGTCCGGAGAACCTCGCCCGTACGTGGGCACACCGAATTCGGAGAACAAGACGTCTTTGCCGCCGCCCAACCAACGGGTGAGGCGGGCTAGGAACGGCGCCACGTGCTCGTCGGTGCTGCTCCTTGCCCACGTTGCGTAGATGGGGTAGCCGTGCATCGTGAGGAAATCGCACACCTCGGCGGCTTCGCGGGGTCCGAGGTGCCGGTCCTCCTGCAGGTCCTCCATATGCAGACCGATCGTGATCTGGGCAGCATCATCGGCGCCTCGGATCGCTTCGCTGATCTGAGCCATCCACCCGCTGCCCGCTGCGCTGTCATGTGGCTTGACGCAATTCGAGTTCTCGTTGCCCAGGTCCCATGCCCATAGCGCGCCGTGGCCGGCGATCGCCGCGGCCGCGTCGCGCGCCAACCGCGCCTGAGATCGAGCGATCTCGCGATCCGCGTACCAGTCGCGCAAGCCCTCCCCGGTGACCGCCCCACCCGAAACGACCCGGAACCGATCGTCTCGGTCTCGTCCCCCGAGGGCCCAACCGGGGATCCAGTTCACCCCGCTCATGTGACCGGTGAACAGCGTGGGCATGATCGACAAGCCGGCGTGTGCAGCGGTGTCCGCAACCTGCGCCAATCGCCTCAGCATCTCGGGGTCGACGTGGTCGAGCCGGGGCTGGAAGTCCTCCCAGAGGAGGAACAGCCTGATCGAATCCATCCCGCTTGCGGAGATCCTCGCGAAATCCTCTGCCACTTCAGCGAGATCGAACGACGACCACCACCTCATCGCGGTTCGGGAGGGCCAGTAGTTGACGCCGAGGCGGAACGCGACAGGTTCGACCCGAGGGTCAGCTCGCACTGCGCAGGGCGGAACGGGTGTCGTGTTCTCCCGCGATCCGCCGATACAACGCGAGGTACTCGTCCACCATCCGATCAACGCTGAACAAGTGCTCGACCGAGGAGCGGACGGCTCGCCTGTCCAGTCGATGGATCTGTTGGACGGCGTGAACCGCCTCATCGGACGAATCGACGAGATACCCGTTCTCCCCGTCCCGCACGAGCTCCGGCATCGAGCCGCGTCGGCGTGCGATCACGGGTGTCCCACACGCCATCGATTCGACGACGCTGAACCCGAACGGTTCATCGAAATTGATCATGTGCAGGAGCGCCGTCGCTCCACCGAGCAGTTCGCCACGCATCGCCGGTCCTACGGGGCCTATGTAGGTGACCCGTTCGCCGTCGACGTGCGGCTGCACGCATCGTTCGAAATACGTTCGGTCCTGCACGATGCCTGCGATCATGAGCGGCATCCTCACGCGCCTCGCCACCTCGATCGCTTCCTCGACGCCCTTGTCTGGGTGGATCCGGCCGAAGAACAGCAGGTAGCCTCCCGGTGCGGCGTTGAACGGGAAGAGCCGCATGTCGATGCCGTGATGGATCGTCGCGGCGTAATCGAGCCTCGGGTGCCGGTCCGCATCGCTGATCGCCACGTAGTACCCGATCTCGTTGTACCGCTCGTAAACGGGCACGATCTGCTCCGAGGAGAAGCCGTGGATCGTCGTGACGACCGGCGTTTCGACCAGCTCGCTGTAGGTGAGCGGCAGGAAGTCGAAGCTGTTGTGGATCAGATCGAACTCGTCGGCTCGTTCGAAGACCGTCGCGATGTGCATCGCTTCCCAGACCTTTGCATCCAGGCCTTCATCCTCCGAATATCCCGTCGGAGCGGTCCCGACCAGACGCGCACCGGTGAGCGAATCGGCAGAGGCGAACAAGGTGACGTCCACTCCCCGCTCGACCAGCCCCTCGGTCAAGAGCGAGACGAACTGCTCCCACGGGCCGTAGTGGCGAGGGGGCACGCGCCAGGAGATCGGGGCGAGCATCCCCACCCGGAGCGGGGCACCTGACTGGATGGAAGACGGCATCGTTCTCTGAGAATAGCGGTCGCGGGAGTGGGTGCTTCCGGCCGCATGGGACCGCTTCTGGTACAGCTGGTCACGCGATGCTAGCGGATAGCGATTTCGAAGAGATCCTCACGGAGCGTCTCCGCCTGCGTCGGTCGCGCCCCGAAGACGCGGAGGCGATCTCCGTCTACCGAAGCGATCCCGACGTCAGGCGGCACCAGGGGTGGGACCGGACGGATCCCGATTCCGTACGCGCTGACCTCGAGGAGATGTTGACTCGAGCGCCGGGCGAACCCGGCGGGTGGGTGCAGTTCACGGTCGAGGAGCGAGAAGGAGGCGGTCTCGTCGGTGACATCGGACTCAGCCCGGCGGCCGGCGAGCCGGGCGTGATGAAGGTCGGCTACACGATGGCACCTTCGTTCCAGGGTCTCGGATATGCAACCGAAGCGGTCGGCGCACTCGTGGCGTACTCGTTCGGGACCCTCGGCGTCGAGGTCGTTCGCGCGTACGCGGGTGCGGACAACCTCGCCTCGATCAGGGTGGCGGAGAAGGTCGGGCTTCGCCTCGTCGAGCGGTTCGAACACCATGACGCAGACGAGGTCTGGCAGGGCGTGCGATACGAACTCCACCGCGAGAACGCCGCCGGCGCATAACGGACCCCGGCCCTCAGGGTGCCGGCGTTCCCGGGCACCGTGTGCTGAACGACCTCGACGCGACGCCATCCCACGCGCTCAGGAGCGGGGCGAGCAGGCGCGCCATATCGTCGTCGTGGATGGTCTGTGGATGGACGCTATCGGACACGAGATCGTCCGGCGGCACGAACCGATCCCAGTCGGCGATGACGGTGTTGGGGAAGCTCGCCGTTGCCTGTGCGATCGCCGCGTTCACTTCGACCGTGTACGGAGCGGGCCGGTGTGCGGTCTGCCAGATAACGAGAGGCACGTCCCGAAGCGACGTCAGGATGGCTTGGGCGTTGACGAGAAATGCTGCTGGGTCGGCGTCGTTCGTACCGAGCTCCACCACGACAACATCGGGCGGCGGCTCCTCCCCTGCCAGCGCTTCGGCGATCGACACGCCGGAGTACGAAGAGCGACCCACCACGGCGTCGAACCCCGTTCTCCAGCCGGGCAGGTAGGCCTGCAGCCACGGCGTCGCCGCGTACGTGATCGAGTCGCCGATGAAGAAGACGCTCGGCGCAGCCGCGGGAGCTGGTGACGAAGGAGGCGGCAGCGGGAGCGTCGGGGTGGGTCCGAACGTCGGCGCGGGAACCGTGAGCCGGGGGATCCGCTGCGTGGGAAGCGGGAGCCAACGCTCAACGACATCCGCCCGCTTCACGATCAGCCACAGCGGTTGATGAAGAACGGCGAACACCTGCGTGTCACCGCTTCGGCCAAGGAACTCGGCACCCGCGGGAAGGCCGTCCAGCACGAGTGCCATCGATCCCCCGGCGAACCTGATCGGGTGCGTCGTCCCCGCGCCACGCACGAGCAGCGGCGACGCGTCGGCGCAGCGCACGCCGACGAGCGTGGTCTCCGGAACACATGTTGCTTGGCGTGTGGCGAACAGGCTTACTGGCGCAGACAGACCCGCAGCCTCCGTGCATCCGAGAACGACCGGGTCATCCGATGGGAACGCGGAAAACGACGCTGAAGGAGGTGATGCAGGCGTGCACGCTCCGAGCACAGCGAAGATGGCGAGGAGCGCGCCCCATCGGCCGACCCGAGAGCTCCTCACGGCCCCGAGTCTAGAAGGACATCTCGACAGGACTCGCCGACAACACCCTTGACGCGGGATCGCTCGCCCGTGCAGTCTTCGACGGATGCGACGAACGATCGCGCCGATGCTGCTCGTGATGAGCCTCGTTGCCGGCCTGTTGCCGGTCCTTGCTGCATCCCCTGCTGGCGCAGCACAGACCAAGGGCTACGGCTACATCTCGTGGCTTCAGGGGGACGCGCGAGACGTGAGCGTTGCGACGACGCCGGGTGCCATGCTCGAAGGCGGTGGCGAGGACCTCGACGCCGCGTGGCAATGGTTCCTCGCGCGAGCAGGGTACGGCGACATCGTCATCATCTGCGCCACATGCACCGACGAATACAACCCGTACCTCTTCCAGCTCCACACGATCGATTCCGCCCAGACGCTGAAGATCACAAGCGCCGTGCGTCTTTCGACCCGTTCGTCGTCGGGAGCGTTTCGCGCGCAGAGGGGATCTTCTTCGCAGGTGGCGACCAGTCCGACTACGTCCGCATCTGGAAGGACACGCCGGTGGAGACCGCGGTGAACGGCGTGATCGCTCGCGGCGGTGTGGTCGGAGGCATCAGCGCGGGGCTCGCGATCCTCGGACAGTTCCTGTTCGCAGCGGAGAAGAACACGATCACCTCTTCCAAAGCTCTGGCGGACTGCTTCAACATGAAGATCACGCTCGAGCAGGACATGGTCGATATCCCGACGCTCGCGTCGACGATCACCGACTCGCATTTCACCGACCGTGGGCGGTTGGGACGGCTGATGACCTTCATGGCCCGCACGATCCGCGACGGCTGGTCCACGGACACGAAGGGGATCGGCGTGGACGGGTTCACCGCGGCGTTGCTGGAGCCCGACGGGACAGCCACCGTTATCGGCGACGCAAACGTTTCGTTCCTGCGGATGCGGAGCGACGACGTGACGACGTGCGAGCGCGCCGAACCATTGCAGACGCGGTTCATCGAACTGCACGTGCTTCACGACGGCGACACGTTCAACGTGACGACATGGACCGGCGACCCCAACCCCCCGCTCTTGGTTCGAGCGCAAGACGGCGGGCTCATCTGGGGAACGCCGTAGCGAACCAGCCGACGGCTTCCGGCCGGGGCGTCTTCGATCAGACGGGCGGCGGTGGTGGCGGGGGAACCGATCGGGCCGGGACCTGCATGCCCCCGGCGGTATCCCACACCCTGTTCAGATGTTCCTGGATGTAGACGCCGTTGCCGATCGATACGAACAGCATGATGACGATCACCAGAGCCGGTTCGAGCTGCGGTTGGACCTCCATCCGTTGCTCCACGGCCTGGATGTGCTTAGCCGTGTTGTACATCGCGATGAATGGCGGAACGATGATGAGCCAGCCGAAGATGATCGCCATGAGCGAACGGGTCGGGCTGATGTTCTGATCGTTCTCGAACCGACGGATCTCGTCGTTGATCTTGTAATACCAATAGAAGAAGTAGATCCCGAGGGTGATGAACGACAGGCCGAGGACACCCAGGGGTTCGCGCTTCATATATTGCTGGCCCTGGATCGTGACCGTCTCAGCCACGGCGCGACATCCCGAGGAGGCCGCCGAGCAGGATCGCCGCGGTCCCGGCGATCACGAGCCACACACCGACACCCAAACCGGCAGTGACGCTCGGACTCAACGCCCTCGTATCGCTGATCTCCGTCTGGAGAAAGTTCCATCGCAGAGCCATGAGTCCTGCGAGCAGGGCACCGGTCAGGAGTGGGCTCGACAGCCGCATGGTGATGAGTCCCGGACGCAGGACCGACAACCCTTTCGCGACGGCGAATCCCCCGAGGATCAGGGTGCCGAACGTCCCGATCTTGAGGCCGTTCTCTGAGAACGTGCCACCCGGTCCGCTCGCCTGTAGCCACGGCAGGAACACACCGATCACGACCGCGAGCCCACCGCCCAGCACGAGGAGTCCCGCGGGGCTCGGGCTCGTTGGACCGCCGGCAACTACCTGTGGTGGTTGGGCTCCCATCCTGAGTCCGCCGTAGCCGGGCTTGCCGGTATCGACGATATCCGGCGGCGGAGGGGGCATCGGCGGTTCGAGGGGCTCCTTCGTTTCATCGTCCATGGCTGGACATGCTAGGCGCCTCGATGGGCAGACGCGAGGCTTCTCACCGTCAAGCGAGAGCCCAGTCTGGCGCCGACCGACTCCGGAACGGTACGCTCGCAGGATGCCGCATGCGTATGCGTCGCCCCAGGAGGAATGGCACGACCTCCTGAGTGGAACGCATCCGCACCTCGTACATGGGAGCCCGCTGCGCTTCATCCCCTCGCGCCCGCGATGCAAGCTCTGTCGGGCGCCGTTCGGGCGACCAGGCTCGTTCATCCTCAAGCGGTACGGGTACACGCCGTGGTCGAAGAACCGGAAGATGTGCGCGCGCTGCTTCGACGGCCTGGGTGGTCAGGCGGCGATGTGTCCCGCGGCGGAAGAGGGCGAGGACGTCCGCGGTGCAGAGATCGATATCACGATGCTGTTCGCCGACGTCCGCGGGTCGAGCAAGCTGGCGCGAGCGATGCCCGTGCTCGACTTCACGCGCCTGATGAACCGCTTCTACGGGATATCGCGCGAGGTGCTGATCGAGCACGACGCGATCATCGAGAAGTTCGTCGGTGACGAGGTCGTCGCCTTGTTCATCCCGTTCATGGCGGGACCAGAGCACGTGAAGCGGGCCGTCGACGCCGCTCGGGCGCTCTTCCTCGCGACCGGACACGGAACCGCTGAAGGTCCGTGGGTTCCCCTTGGGGCCGGGGTCCACACCGGCTCCGCGTTCGTGGGGATGGTCGGGAAAGACGAGTCGAGCGATTTCACGGCGCTGGGCGACCCCGTCAACATCGCCGCGCACCTGGCGTCGCAGGCTGCCATCGGCGAGATCCTCCTGACCGATCCCGTCGTCGAGGGCGCGGGTCTGCTCGACGCAGGGCTCGAGCGACGGCACGTGTTGCTGAAGGGACACCCGATCGACGCGCTCGTCCTTCCCGCTTCACCGGTCGCCGCCACGGCCGGATAGCGACCGGCCGTGGGGATCGCGTCGCGGGCGCTGCGCATCCGCGAGGGCGAGGGCCGGACGGTAGCGATCGTCATGGCTCTGATGTTCGTCTCGATGGCGGCCATCGCGATCGGCGAGAGCGGCATCGATGCGTTGTTCTTCGACCGCATCGGGACCCATGCCCTGCCGCTGATGTATCTCCTACAGGCGGGCGCGACGTTCATCGCGATGCTTGCGCTCACGGGCGTGCTCGGTCGTCTGGGCCCTCGCCGCACATATGTATTCTCGCCCGTGGTGCTCGGCGCGATCGTCCTGACCGAGCGGGCCGTGCTGCTCACCCATGTTCGGTGGATCTATCCCGTCCTTTGGGTAACCGTCGCGTTCGCGATGCTCGGCCAAGGGATCGGCCTGTGGGGAACCGCCGGCGCCGTCGTGGATGCGCGACAGGCGAAACGGCTGTTCCCGATCTTTGGCGCAGGCGGGATCCTTGGATCGGTCATCGGAGGACTAGCGACCCGCCCTCTCGCTCGGGCGGTGGGAGCGGAGGATCTGTTGCTGATCTGGGCCGCGGGCCTCGCCATCGCGATCGTCCTCTGCCGACTCGCACTCGGTCCGGCTGCTGGAAGAACGCGGCGCCACGCCGCCCGCCGGCGTGCGTCCCCGCTTCAGGACATCGCGCGTGGGCTCGATTTCGTCCGCCGGTCTCGCCTGCTCGTTTGGATGGCCGTCGCCGCCGTCTTGTTCTCGGTCCTCTACTACTCCCTATTTCTCCCCTTCGCGCAGGCGGCCTCCGAACGGTTCCCCAACCCTGAGGAGCTCGCCGGCTTCTTCGGCCTGCTGTGGGCGGCGATCACGGGTGCGGCGTTCCTGATCTCGGTGCTGCTCGCGAACCGACTGTTCGCCTGGCTCGGCGTCGCCGCGATGATGGTTGTGCTGCCACTGCTGTACGCGGGCTCGTTCGGGATCCTGCTGGTCGAGTCGGGCTTCGTTGCGGTGGTGGCCATGCGCGTCGTGACGGGCGTGTGGTTGCAGGGCGTCGCCTCACCCGCGTGGGAGACCTTGATCAATGTCGTTCCGGAGAGCCAGCGCGACCAGACCAGGGCGTTCATGAATGGGGGCCCCGCCCAGTTCGGAACCGCGATCGCGGGGGTCGTGGCGCTCATCGGGCAGCGCGCACTGACGCCGCGTGAGTTCGCAGTGATCGGGCTGATCGCGTCGGTCGCGACGATCCTGGTCGCCTTCGGGATCCGCCGCTCGTACACGGACGCGCTCATCGACGCGTTGCGAGCGGGCCGCCCACAGCTGTTCGCAGGTCCGTCGGCGGCGCACACGCCGATCGAGATCTCCGTCGATGCCGAAGCGGCGCGGGCGCTCTCCGCATCCATGCGGTCGCCGGACGTGCGGGTACGGCGCTTGGCGTTCCAGCTGGCGAGGGAGCTCCCGCGGGCCAGTCGGCCGACAGATATCGCCAGTGGGCTCGACGACGTCGACCCGATCGTTCGGCTCGCCGCGGTCGTCGGACTCGATCTGGGGGAACCGGCGGAGGTCGATGCTCTTCTGAGGACGATCGACGACGTGGAGCCATCGGTCGCCGCAGCCGCGGCGGCGCGAGCGACCCGGCTCGGCAACGACCGAGCCACGGTACGGCTGCGCGAGCTGTTCGAAGCTAGTGACGTCGGCGCACGTCGGGCTGCCGTCGAGCAGCTCTCGCTCGCCTCGCCGGATGCGGCGGCCGCGTTCGCCGAAGCGCTCGTCGAGGACCCCGCTGTGGACGTCCGAGCTGCCGCCCTCGAACGCCTCGCGGAAGCGGCTCCGTCCAGAGCCTTCACCCTGGCGGTCGCCCACTTGGGCGATCCTGATCGTGCTATGCGGATCGCGGCCGGGCGTGGACTCGCAGATGCCGGCCCCAGGGCCCTCGAGCACGTGCTGGCGGCCCTGAACGATCCGCGAACGGCAGATGGAGGAGTCGAGGCCGTCAAGCGACTCAACGTGGACGACCAGGTGGAACGGGTTCGAGATTTCGTGCTCACGGCAGCGGTTCACGCGACCAGCGACCACGACCTCGCCGCTGTGATCCCCTCGGACACCGATGGAACGACGCTGCTGCACGACGCGTTGTTGGAAAGGGGACGTCGCGTCGCTCGATCGGCCCTGTGGGCGACCGCGATGCTCGGGAACCGACGCGACGCAATGCACATGGCGATCGAGAACCTCGATAGCACGCCGGCGCATCGCGCGAACGCACTCGAAACGCTGGAGGCTGTCGGGGATCCAGACCTCGTTCGTCCGCTTCTCCTGTTGTGGGAACCGAAGACTGCAGCATCGGGCGACGGCGATTGGCTGGCTGCTGCCCTGCGCGACGACGACGCATTCATCCGACATTGCGCGGAGCTCGTCCGCGCCCGACGCGAAGGAGACACGATGAGGGCTTCCACCGGAGCGATATCGGTGATCGAACGAGTGATCTTCTTGCGGCAGGTTCCGCTCTTCGCCGACCTCGCGCTCGACGATCTCGAGCGCGTGGCCGAGATCGCCGAGGAACGCGGCTACGCAGACGGCGAGACGATCGCGGCCGAAGGCGAGCTCGGCAACGAACTGCACATCGTCGTCGAGGGAGTCGTCAGTGTGGTCCAGGATCGCGACGGGTCCGATCACGAGCTCGCACGCCGGACGACGGGTGACGCGGTCGGCGAGATGTCGCTCATCACGCACAAGCCTCGCATGGCCTCGCTGATGGCGAGCGGCCCGGCGCGGACGCTCCGGATCGGACACCGCGAGTTCGAGAGCATGCTGCGCGAGCGCCCGGACGTCGCCCTGGCAGTGATGCGCGTCCTTGCGCAACGGCTATCCGAAGGTGCGGGGCACGGTTCATGACACTTTTCGGATGTCTGTGGCAGGCTGGAAACCATGAGCGACACCGCGATCCTCGTCGAGGGACTCCGAAAGAGTTTCGGCGACGTCGTCGCGCTCGACGGCGTCGACTTCGAGGTTCCCCGGGGCACGGTGTTCGGGCTGCTCGGCCCGAACGGCGCCGGCAAGACCACGGCGGTGCGGGTGCTGGCGACCGTCCTTCGGCCTGACGCGGGACGCGCCGAGGTGCTGGGCCACGATGTCGTTCGGGAGCCCGAAGCCGTTCGTCGACGGATCGGCTTGGCAGGCCAGAACGCAGCCGTCGACCCGAACCTGACGGGCCGGGAGAACCTTCGGATGGTGGGTCTGTTGGGGCAGCTCCCACGTCCCGAGATCATGCCGCGGGCGGCGGAGCTCCTGGAACGCTTCGGCCTGTCGGAGGCGGCCGACCGGCCGCTCCGCACGTACTCAGGAGGCATGCGCAGACGCTTGGACGTGGCAGCGTCGCTGGTGCCGCGCCCGCCCGTCCTGTTCTTGGATGAACCCACCACCGGACTCGACCTCACCAGCCGCAACGAGCTGTGGGACATGATCCGCGAGCTCGTGGATGAGGGCACCACGGTTCTGCTCACGACGCAATACCTCGAAGAGGCCGACCGTCTTGCGAGTCGTGTCGCCGTGGTCGACGTCGGGCGCATCATCGCGAACGACGCCCCCGATCACCTCAAGGCACAGCTCGGCAGTACCTTCGTCGAGATGAACGTCCGAGGCGACGGTCGCGCCGAACGCGCGCTGCAGCTGCTGAAGGGCGCCGGCATCGACGGTCGGATCGAACGAGACGGCGACACGATCCGGATCACCTCGGAGCGAGGGGCGGCTGTCCTGATCGACGCGCTCCGCTCGCTCGACGTCGAGGACCTCTCGCCCGAGACCCTCACGGTGCGGGAACCCAGCCTGGACGACGTCTTCCTGTCGCTCACGGGACACCGCGCCGAGAGCGACGGCGCCGCTGTTAGTGCCGCTTCCGCGAAGGGAGATGCCGCATGAGCTCGCCCTCCATCACCGTTCCTGTGGACGAGATCCACGACCGCCAGATCCCGTACAGCACGCTCCGCGATATCTCCGCGATCACCCAGCGGAACCTCATCGGATATCGCCGCGTGCCGCAGCTACTAGTGTTCTCCACGATCCAGCCGGTGATCTTCGTCCTGATGTTCCGGTACGTGTTCGGGGGCGCGATCAAGACGGTGGGTCCGATCCCCTACGTCGACTTCTTGATGCCGGGGATCTTCGTGCAGACGGTCGTGTTCGGGGCCATCGCCACCGCGATCGGCCTGGCGACCGACATGAAGAGCGGGCTGATGGAGCGCTTCCACGCGCTGCCGATGGCTCGATCGGCGGTCCTCACGGGGCGCACGATCGCCGACCTTTCGCGCAACGTGTTCGTCGTGATCTTGATGATGGTGGTCGGATCCCTCATCGGATGGCGGATCCACACGAACGCACTTGCCCTGGTTGCGGCAGCGCTGCTCGTGCTGTTGTTCGGATTCTCGATGTCGTGGATCTTCGCGACCGTCGGCCTCGCTGTCGGTGATCCCGAGGCCGCCCAGGCCGCCGCTTTCCCCGTGCTGGCTCCCCTCGTGTTCGCGTCATCGGCGTTCGTTTCGCCGGCCTCGATGCCCAACTGGCTGCGGGTGTTCGCCAATCACCAGCCCGTCTCGGCGACCGCCTCGGCCGTGCGAGATCTGGTGAACGGCGGACCCACAGCGAACGACATCTCGCACGCCATCCTGTGGTGCGTCGCGATCCTCGCCGTGTTCGCACCGATCGCCGTGCGCTTGTATCGCCGGGCCGTCTGACCGTCGCGATATCCACAGGAACCTCTAAGGTTCCAGTGAGTCCCGGTTCAGGGTCGTGTCGAATCACCTGCATGATCGACCGTGGACCAAGGAGCACGTGATGCCGGACGAAGACTCCATATCGGCTGGATACATCTCGCCGCAGCTTCCGCTGCCGCCGCCACCACCGGGGCAGCCGGGCGGCTGGGGGACCGAACCGCGACCCCAGCCCGATCGGCGAAGCAGGCGGCGGCGTGTCGTCGCCGGCGCGCTCGTCGTGTTCGTGCTGCTCGCGAGCGGCCTCGGCGCTGGACTGCTGCCTCGGACGAACGACGCATCGGCCCCTCTTCCCGGTCGCTCCTCCACGGGACGTGTCGACGTTGGTGCGCACGCATCGGCGATCGCAGCCAAGGTCGAGCCTGGCATCGTGGACGTCAACACCGTCCTCGGGGCGGGCGGGTCGGTGGGTCAGCCTGTCGGACGGGGGGCGGGCACCGGCATGATCCTCACCTCCTCCGGCGAGGTGCTGACGAACAACCACGTGATCCAAGGCGCGACCAAGATCGACATCAGCATCCCGGGTCGCGGGGGCACATATACGGCAACGGTGCTCGGGGCCGACTACGCCGCCGACGTCGCGCTGCTCCAGATCCAAGGGATCTCAGGACTTTCGACCGTCACGCTCGGCGATTCGTCGAGCGTGTCGACGGGGCAAGAGGTCGTCGCGATCGGGAACGCGCTCGGCAAGGGCGGCACGCCGAGCGTGACGGAAGGGACGATCTCAGAGATCGGCCGCTCTATCGCCGTCAGCGACGACCACGGCGGGACGGAGCACCTGACCGACATGATCCAGACCAGCGTTCCGATCCAGCCGGGTGACTCAGGGGGCGCACTCGTCGATCCGTCGGGTGAGGTGATCGGCATGATCACCGCCGGCGGTCAGCGTGTGGGGATCGGTGTCGCGCCCAGCAGCGTCGGGTTCGCTATCCCGACGTCGAAGGCGCTCGACATCGTGAACGACATCCGCGCGGGGAACGGCAGCGCCACGCTGATCATCGGCCAAGCCGGGTTCCTGGGCGTGTTGGTGCGCCCCGTCGACAGCGCGACCGCGACCCGGCTCGGGCTGAACGGAACCTCGGGAGCACTCGTCGTCGGAGCGATCGAAGGAACGCCTGCGATGAAGGCAGGGATCAAGCAGGGCTCGGTCATCACCGCGATCGACGACACGCAGATCACGTCTCCAGAAACGCTCGGCCCCGCTCTATGGGCGCACCGTCCGGGGGGCCAGATCCGAGTGACGTGGGTCGATCAAGACGGAACGCACAAGGTCACGGTGAGCTTGATCGCCGGCCCAGCGGTCTGACCTCACCCAACCACTCGCGCCGTTGCGTAGCCGGCGCGAGCCCCGTCAATGCGGCTCGCGCACGCTGCGTTCGGTTGAGCCCGGCGGCCGAAGGATGAGCTGATCGTGCGGCTCGACCACGTCGACAATCCCGGCGAGGCCCTCCGCTACGAGGAGATCGAACCCCTCTCCATGTACGAGCGTGTCGCCCGGAGCCTGTTCATCCGTCAGCACGAACTCGACGCCGGCCCGGATGCGTCCCAGCCGCACCATGGCGTCAGGGTTCAACCGCCGTGCGGCCTGGTGCGTCCGTTGAAGGATCTCATTCGCCCACTCGGTGAATCCGATCTCAGGTGCCGTGGAAGGAATCGCAGACTCGTGCGTCGACATCTACGTGGACACCCGTCCCTCGCCAACGGCGTCGATCCCGAGGTCCTGCCACGTCAGCAGCGGTGCGAGGGGGACGTTCCGGGCTTCGAACGATTCCAGCGGGCGAGGGGAACGGACGACGAGGCACGAGGCGAGCGTGACCCGCGCTCCCTGTTCCTCGAGCGCATCGAGGGCACGGATGATCGAACCACCGGTCGTGACGACGTCGTCGAGCAGCATCACGGAGCGGCCATCGACGTCGCATCCCTCGATCGACCGTCGCTTCCCGTGAGCCTTCGCATCCTTGCGGACCGTGAACCAATCGCAGTTCGACAACATCGATACGCCGTGCGTGAGGGCGTCGGCGCCCATCGTCATCCCACCGACCGCTTCGAAGGTGACGCCATGATCCTTGGCGAGGGTGATCAGCGCGTTGCAGACCAAGGTCAGATCCGCACCGTTGGAGACGGCGCGTTTCGCATCGATGTAGTCGTGACTCCATTCGCCGGAAGAGAGTTGGAATGCGTCGTCGCGGTGTTCCAGCCCCCGCTCCCGGACGAGGCGGAGGATCGCGTCGTGGACATCCTGGTTCACGTCGGGAACTGTACAGGCCGGCGGTTGCTCAGTCGTCGGTGTCGCGTCGGAGCCGTTTCGTCTCTGCTCGCTTGCGTTTGTCGACGAGGCGGCGCTCGACGGCCCTGCGACTCGGGCGCGTCGGTCGCCGCGGAGGCGGTGGGGATGCCAGCGCCTTGGCGAGGATCTCGGCGAGCCGCCCGCGGGCGGCTTCGCGGTTGCGAAGTTGTGACCGTTCCTCCGATGCGGTAATCGTGAGGACGCCGTCGACGAGCCGCCGATCCAGCCGCTCCAGCACGCGGGTTCGTTGTACGGGACCGAGCGCCGTCGTCGTCCTCAGGTCGAGGCTGAGCTCGACCCGCGAGTCGGCGGTGTTGACCGACTGCCCGCCCGGCCCCGATGAGCGACTGAACCGCCAACGGAGCTCGCGCTCCGGCACGACGACGGACCGAGTCACGCGAAGAGGACCGAGCATGGACTCAGTATGTCGGTGCCGAGGGATCCGCGATCGAAAGCCTGACCTCGAAAGTCGCCCCACTACGATCGGTGATCGCTCGTACCGTCCCACCATGGGCTTCGACGATGGCGGCCACGATCGACAGGCCGAGCCCTGCCCCTCCGGTCGAGCGCGACCGCGCCGGGTCACCTCGATAGAAGCGTTCGAACGCGCGAGCGGCGACCTTAGGATCGAGGCCAGGCCCGTCGTCAGTCACGGTGAGCACGGCTTCGGTTCCTTCGACCACCAGTGCGACGTGAACAGCCGTCTCGGCCGGCGTGTGGACGCGCGCGTTGTCCAGCAGGTTATCCACGACCTGACGCAGCCGGCCTTCATCGCCTGTCATCGGTAGTGTCGGCGGGACCTCGAGGTCGAATGGCCGCTCGGGGTTGATGACGCGCGCAGCATCCACCGCGTCAGTGACGATCCGGGCTAGGTCGACGGTTTCGCGTTCGAGCGGGCGGCCCTGGTCGAGCCTCGTCAGAAGCAGCAGATCGTCGACGAGCACTCCCATGCGCGCGGCCTCGGCCTCGATCCTGGTCATCGACTTCGCCAGATCCTCCGGCCGTGTGGCCGCACCCCGACGGAACAGCTCCGCATAGCCGCGGATCGAGGTCAGCGGCGTACGCAGCTCGTGCGATGCATCGGCCGCGAATCGCCGCACGCGTTCCTCCGAACGGCGTCGTTCGTCGAACGCGGCCTCGATCTGGGCGAGCATCGCGTTCAACGACAGGCCCAAGCGACCCACCTCGGTACGGTCGTCGGCCGGCTCCACCCGCTTGGATAGATCGCCCGCTGCGATAGCGCCCGCCGTCTCACCGATCCCGTCCAGCGGCCTCAGACCGATCCGGACGAGCCACGACGCGAGGCCTCCTGCTGTGAGCAAGACCACCAAGCCGATGAGGACCTGCGCAGCGAACAACCCGTGCAACGTGCTTCGGGTCTCCGCAAGTGGGATCGCCACCACGATCGTCCCGGGTGGCTGTGCTACTCCGCGGCCGAACACCCGGTAGTCGGCGGACCCGTCCGCAGCGGGGGAGCTGAACGTCGCAACGGTTCCGGCAGATGCGGAATCCGGCAGATCGGACGGCAGGATCGGTGGCGCCGAGCTCCTCCCGTTGAGGAACTGGCTCGCGAGGATCCGCCCCGTGTCGTCGCAGAATGCCGCGTAGGTGCCGATCGGGATCGAGGGATTCCCATGATCGGGGCCGGTTCCCGGGCCGGGCCCCATGACCCCATGCTCGAGGGCGAACGCGACAGCCGGTTGCGCTGCGACGAGCTGCTCATCGACCTTGCGAACGAGGAACCCTGAGAGACGGTGATACGTGGCGACGTCTGCGCTCAGGAGCCCCGCCCCGACGAGTGCCACGGTCACGATCAGGAGCCTCGCGCGCAGCGACAGCGACATTCACCTACTCCCGCGGAAGGCGAAGAGCGTAACCGACACCTCGCACCGTCTGGATCAGATGGGGTTCGACGGCGTCCACCTTCTTGCGCAGGTAGCTGATGTAGGTCTCGACGATCGAAGCATCGCCGCCGAAGTCGTAATGCCACACGTGGTCGAGGATCTGATCCTTCGAGAGCACGCGACGGGGATTCACCAGCATGAACCGCAGAAGGTTGAACTCCGTCGGCGTCAGATCGACAGGGCGGTCCGCCCGCCAGACCTCGTGAGTGTCCTTGTCCATCTCGAGGTCCTCGAACCGCAGGCGACCGCTCCCCTGCTCGATGCCGTTCACACGGCGCAAGATCGCGCGGATGCGCGCCACCAGCTCCTCGATACTGAACGGCTTCGTGACGTAGTCGTCGCCGCCGATCGACAGTCCGCGGACTTTGTCCTCCGTGGCATCTCGCGCCGTGAGGAAGAGCACGGGCACCGTGTTCGCACGGTCGGTCAATCGACGCTTCACCTCGAACCCGTCGAGGTCGGGCAGCATCACGTCGAGCACGATCAGCTCAGGACGGAACGACTCGACCGCAGAGAGCACCTCATTACCATCGCCGGCTATCTCTACTTCGAAGCCTTCGTATCGAAGCGCCGTTGAAACAAGATCTGCGATCGCCGGTTCATCGTCGACCACGAGCACGCGCGTAGAGCCCGAGGTCGAAGTCTTGGACGCTTCCGGCTCCCGCCTTCCCGGCATCGTTACCTCCTAGCCCGCGTCCGGAGGCGTCGCTTCATTCGATGGTGGCTGCGGGTCGGCATTCGGCGCCCACCCTGGAGGAGCTGGGTTCTCAAGATCGGAAGCACGTTGGATGAACTCGTCGCGACCGAGTTCGCCTCGGGCGTACCGAACGCGAAGCTCTTCCAACGCCGGATCGCGCGGCTGCGGTCCGGCTGGGGAGCCGGCGAGCATCCGATGCGACGTCATCCGCAGGACCGCCCACACGATCACCCCGATCATCACCAGGAACAGGAGCAGAGGGATGAGATGGAACAACACCACCCATCCCTCCGTGTGGTGATACTCGAAACCGGGGCTGCCGGGTCCGTAGCCCGGATCGTATCGCTGCATCGGAACCTCCTCGCTCGATCTATGACCATAAGTGCAACACGTGAACCTGGGAAGAAGCTGAACGGCAACCGAGCGTTCGGCGAGAGGAGAACCGTGATCGCGGAGCGAGGGGTGGCCGGACCGCGTGAGCCCGGCCACCCCTCGTCTCGGTCCGATCGACGGCTCAGCCGTCGTTGGGACAGTGATGCGTCTTCGACGTGCTCGAGGAGCTGTTCGTTGAGCTGCTCGACGAGCTCGTGCTGTGACTCGCGCTGGGCGAGGCCGACGAGCTCGCCGCGAACGCATGCTCGAGGCCGAGCCCGCCCACCAACGCGCTCGAGGCCAACTCGGCGACCACGATCGCGCGACTTGCGAACGATGCCATCTTCGGATCACCTCCTCGTCCGTTCGGTCACATACATGGAACCGCCTAAGGCTTTGAGCGCCCTGGGAACAGGTCGGGAGTTCGGGAAGAAAGGGGTATCCCGCAACGGACCAGCATCCGTTCGGTGCAGAAGTCAGACCTGCGAGCTCAGACCGTCGTCATCTTCGCTTTCACGGTGTCCTTGACGGTCGGGTCAGCCTTCGAGCTCACGGTGATCCGGCAGGTGTAGCTCACGCCCTCCACGCTCGTCGCCGCGATCATGTCCAGCGTCAGCACGACGTTGAGCGTGGTTGTTGATGGAGGGAAATCGAAATGGGCGGTGCCGTGCTTGAACGCCTTGGTGATGTGGGTCGCGTTCGACGGGCCCGTGTGTGCCCCCACGAGGACGGCTCTGATGACGAAGCTGGAGTTGCCGGAACAACCCTGCACGAAGAACCTGTCCCCGAGCGCACCGTCGTTCTCGAGCTTGATCCAGAACCGGATGTCGTTGGCCTCTTCCACCCCGGCGGACACCGTTTGGCGGGCTCCCGTCGTGTTGAAGACATCCTCCCCGCGATAGTGGTGTCGTCGAGGATGTGCGCACCTATCGCCGGCCCCGCATAGCTTGATCCAGGCGTCTGGTCGATACGAAAGCGTGAACTCCGCGCCGACCGTGATCGGAGCATTCATCGTGACCTGACATGTCCCGGTTCCTGAGCACCCTCCGCCGGTCCACCCAGTGAGCCTCGAGTCTGCGCGGGCCGCTGCCGTCAGCGTCACCACCGTGCCCGATAGGAAATCCCAAGAGCAGGTGGAGCCACAGTCGATGCCCGCGGGAGAGCTCGTGACCGAGCCGCCGCCGCTCCCGCCTTCGATGACCGACAGCGTGTAGACGACGCCCCCTCGCGCAGGTGCCGCGATCCCGAGAAGCGAGGCAACGAGACAGGTGGCAAGCAGGATCCGAGCAGAGCGCCGCATGATGGGCTCATCGTAACGCCAACGTCGTTCGGGCCCGGGACCGGCGGCGGCCAACTGGACGTCTGGCGGGCGCGGACCTCTTCGGATAAGGTGGCGCGCCGTGACCCGCCGCGCCGTTCGCGTTCGCACCCTCGGGTTGGCGGCGGTCGCTCTCGCGATCGCCGCCGCTGCCGTATCCCCGCGCCTCGCGGGGGCTGGTCCGAGCCCCGCATCCGCCAGGTCCGCGCCCTCCGCACCGGCTTCTCCGGATCCACTCACGCAAGCGTCGCTCGCCCGCAAGCACATCAAGCACGTGATCTTAATCGTGAGTGAGAACCACACGTTCGACTCGATGTTCGGAACCTACCCCGGTGCGAACGGCCTGCCGATCAACCCGGACACCGGCCAGCCGCAAGGTCAACTATGCGACGGGACGACGATCGACCTTCACCGAGGTCCCGACCAGCCCTCCGGCGTCGATCACTCGTTCCTTGCGGGCATCCATGCGATCAACGGCGGACAGATGAACTGCTTCGACAAGCTCGGCGGTGGGACCGTGAAGGGGAACCATCCCGGCTACGCGTACTACGACAGGACCTCGATCCCCTCGTACTGGGCCTATGCGGATCGCTACCTGCTCGGCGACAACTACTTCAGCGGTGAGTATGGGCCGACGGGGCCGAACATCCTGTGGAGCCTGGCCGACAGCTCCGGCCGCTTCGTGACCCACGAGGAGACGGGACAGTTCGGCACGAACGGCATCAGGCGCGAGTACTGCGGCGATCGGAGCGAGCGCGCATGGGCGTTCAAGAAGATGACCGTCTCGGAGCGAGCGCAGGTGTACGGCATCGAGGACGGCCCGTGGGAGATCAGCACCCCGAAGCAGATGTTGTCCTTCTGGGTCGAGAAGTGGCCGTGCGTCAAGATCAACACGCTTCCCGACGAGCTGGCCGCGAAGGGCATCAGGTGGCGCGACTACCACGGAACGAATTCCTTCACCCAGTCGATCGCGATGATCCGCAGCATCCGCTTGGACAAGAGCAAGTGGTCTCACGTCGTCTCGGACGGGCGGATCGTGACCGACATCAAGAACGGGAAACTGCCCGGCGTATCGTGGTTGACGCCCAGCTGGAGCACGTCGGAGCACCCGCCCGAGAGTATGTGTGTGGGCGAGAACTGGCTGGTGGGCATGGTGAACGCCGTGATGAGGAGCAAGTACTGGAACTCCACGGCGATCGTCGTCACCTATGACGAGTTCGGCGGCTTCTACGACCATGTCGCGCCGGCCCACCCCGACATCTACGGGTTCGGGCCGCGGTTGCCTCTGCTGATCATCTCGCCGTGGACCAGGCGCGGGAGCAATCCGGACGGTGGATACATCGACCACACCGAGTACTCCTTGGATTCGATCCTGCGGATGATCGAGGTGCTGAAGGGCATCGCCCCGATGCACACCAACACGCGCGACGGGATCGCGGACAGCATGCTGGGCGCGTTCGATTTCTCCCAGACCCCTATCTCAGCGCACCTCGAATCCGCGAAGCGGACCTGCTCGGGCGTGCAGACCCACGCGCCAGCTCCGGCGGGGACGTCATAGCTCTTCGATGATCGACCGCATGACCGTCGACGGGCTCGCGCTCGTCGCGAGTAGCTCGCTGACCTTCTTCGTTCGTGCCGAGCTACGCGTAGACGTGGAACCCCCTCGTGGCGAGCGTGATCACCCTGTTACCGCTGGCATAGAAGAGGGTTGCGGTGCAATCAGCGCCGCCACTCCTCCAGGCGTTGGACTTGAGCACCATGTTCTCCGCCGACGGCCACGGGTAGCTCGTGTAGTAGCCGGCCTGAGCGCTGTACACGAGCGTGGTGCTCTTGTAGCAGCGGAGGCTCACGAACGGCTGCGACGTCGCCGTCGTCGAGACCTTGAACGTCACCTTCTGGCCCCAGTGCGGCACGCCGTCTGTCGAGTTGAGCAGCACGAGGCGGAGGCTGCTGGTACTCGTCTTGTTGCCGCCGTTGCCATTGTTGCCATTGATCCGAGCGAGCGCGGGGCCGGCGATCATGGCGGAAGCGAGCGCAGCTCCAACAGCCACGGTAAGCATGGATCGGGTACGGATGCTCCTCATTCGATACCTCCGATTCACGACGGGAACCACCGTCCGCGGATCCGCGAGACGGGGTCCGGTCCCGGTTGGGCGCGCGCACCAGCGATCGGTGGCAAGCCTCGAGATCGGTGTTCGCTCGCTCGGGTCGACTCAGGTCGTGAGAGGCCGAGCTCCTCGTGTGAGAGCGGGCGAACTTCGTGGCGGGGAGGAGGCGTACGCGAACCCGCAGAGCGCGGCGGGTGAAGGCACCCGGCGCCACATGATGGATTCCGCGTCGGTGAGAAGAGGGAGGGGGAGAGGTTGGAAGACCCCTCGGGGGGCGGCAGATGCTGCCGTGGCGGGCCGTCTTGTGTACGGACGAACGATTGCCGCCAGGGTTGGGGAGTTGCTCTCACAGGTCATGAGATGCTCCTTTCTCCTGTCGTGAGATGTCATCGACGGTTTCCTGTATGGGCTCCTTTCTCTCGTTGCGGCTCATCTAAACCGAAAGCCCGCTGGATGACCAGCCGGGCTTCGGCGCGAACGGTAGCCGAATGACCGGCAGAGTCAAGGACCGGTCAGAACCCTCGGTCATGCGTCAGCGCTGATCCAGCTGCTCGATCGTCGCCGTCGACGAAAGACGCTCGGTCTGGATCCGGTCCGCGACCTTCTCAGCCTCGCGCATCACTCGGAGGACGTTGCGACCGGCGATCTTCGTGAGTTCCTCGTCGGCGTAGCCGCGATCGGCAAGCTCGGCGAACAGTGCAGGGAAGCACGACACGTCGTCGAGACCCGCCGGCATGGACAGCGTGCCGTCGAAATCGCTGCCGATACCGACGTGATCGATCCCGGCAACCCCGCGGATGTGGTCGACATGGTCGGCGACATCGGACACGGCCGCCGGCGGATCCGGGTTGGCCACGAACCACGCCTCCATCGCAGCTCGCACCGCTTCGGAGTCATCGAGGTGTTCAGCACGGAGTCGCTGCGCCTCATCCCATGCCTCGCCGTTCGCGACCGCGCCTTCCGGGGTGAGGAACGACGGCACGAAGGTCACCATGACGACGCCACCGGTCCGGCCAACCAGCTCGATGACGTCGTCGGGAACATCCCGGGAGACGTCGCAGAGCGCTCGAGCCGAGGAGTGGGAGAAGATCACCGGCGCTTCGCTCAGCTCGATCGCTTGCCGCATCGTGTCGTCCGAGGTGTGGCTGAGGTCGACCAAGACGCCGCAACGGTTCAGCTCACGAACCACCTCCTCACCGAACCTGGTCAATCCGCCATGCGTGCGATCACCCGTCGCCGAGTCCGCCCACGGCGTGTCGTCGTTGTGCGTGAGCGTGAGGTATCCGGCGCCGAGCTCGGCCAGGATCCGCAGCGTCCCCAGGGAGCAGCCGATCGAGTGGCCCCCTTCGACGCCGATCATCGAGGCGACTTTGCCGGTCGAGGCCACGCGCTCGACATCGTTTGCGGTGCGGGCGATCTCGAGCCGATCTGGGTACCGGCGCACCAAGGTGAGGAGCGCGTCGATCTGCTCGAACGTCGCCGTCACGGCGGTGGCTGCCGGCAGATCCGAGGGCACGTATACCGACCAGAACTGCCCGCCGACCCCACCCGCCCGAAGGCGTGGCAGGTCCGTCATCATCCCCGGACACTCGCGGCTCACGTCGGCGGGCTCCCGCCCTGCCGCACCTTTGTCCCTGGCCTTCTCGCGGGCCTGCCGCAGCTCCCACAGAAGATCGTTATGCCCGTCGATCAGTGGAGCGGCTCGCAGGAGCTCGAGGAGACGGCCGTCGTCGACCGCGGTGGCCACGCTCCCCCCTTTCGATCCGCGGGACCAGGCCGAGGCAGAAGCGACAGCGGCCCAGGTCAGGTCTGGAGGTTGTACCAGACTCCCCCCGGCCCGACCCAGCTGTAGCCCTCGCCCCAGATCGCGAACGTCTTGCCGGTATTCGTGACCCCGATCTCACCGTAGACGCCGTTGACCTCGAGGAACCACATACCCGGCCGGCATTCAACCGGTCAAGGCGCGGGTATCGCCTTCAGACTTTGCTGCCTGTGCTGACGAAACGAGCGGCGCCGCTCAGCGGGGCGATCAAGGTCTGGTGGCCGTCTGCCCAGCGGACGAGGTAACTAACGTTCACCTCTCCTCGAACGACCTGCAGGACCTCCCCTTCACGAGGAGGCGAGCCGACCTGGGGCGAGTCGATAATGATGTGGTCCCCCCGCCGGCCCGACGTCCCCGTTGTCGCGCGGCGAGACGGACCCGTCCTCGTTGCCGCGGCCCGCTTCGCGGACGGCTTCCGGGCGGAGGGCTTCCGGGCGGCAACCTTCTTGGCGGCTATCTTCTTCGCGGCGGGTTTGCGCGAAGCGCTCTTCTTCGCCATCGTCTTCTTCGCGGCCGGCTTCCGGGCGATGGTCTTCTTTGCCGAGGATCTCTTGGCTGCCGTCTTCTTCTTCGCAGCTGGTTTCCGAGCTGTCGTCTTCTTCGCTGCTGTCTTCTTGGCCAATGGCTTTCGAGCTGCGGTCTTCCTCACGGTCGTCTTACGCATCGAATCGCTCCCCCCCCACTCGATGGTGCCTCGGTGATTACAACCCCTCACGCGCCCTCGGGGCAAGGGGAAACGCCAAACGGGCTGTCAAGTGATGATCCAGCCGTCGACCCCCACGGCGGCACCGGTACTGGCCTTCCGGTGTGTGCCGAGCACGGATACCCGCATCACATGGGGTCCGTCCGACAGACCGGAGACCGCCCGTTCCACGCCGAACGCCGGTGTGGAGGAGTAGAGATCGACCGCCCGCAGGAACACCCCATCGATCCAGATCTCGGCCCGGCCCATCGAAGGGCCGCGAACCGTGATCCAGGTTGCCCCGGTGCCCGTGAAACGCAACGTGGCGGTTGCGCCGGCCACGTCGTTCACGACGTAGCCACCACCGCCGGCCGAAGCCGTGTCCACAAGGCTCCATCCGCCGGCCGTCGGTCGGGGCGTCCGGTGGAGCGTCCCGCCCGCTCGGAGCGCGTCGATGTCGACCTGCGTTCCCGTCGCGCTCGACGATCGGGTCCCGAGGGCAGTGATCGTGATCGTGTGGTCGCCGGCGCCGAGCCCGGTGAACCTGCGCGCCACTGCGAACGTGAGCGATGCTGCGTAGCCGTTGAAACTCCCCGCCGACGTGCCGTCGATATCGACCCTCGCCCTGCCCATCTGCGGTCCCGAGATCGTGTACAGCGTGGCCGCGTCACCCTTGAAGGCGAAGGTCTCCGACGCGCCCGCGCGGTGATCCAAGAAGTAGGAGCCACCCATCGCCCGGGGATCGGCCTGCTCGCCCCAGACGAAGTGGGTGCCGGCACCGTCTTCCTCCTGCTCTACGAGCGCATCGAAACGGGCCACGACATCGGTCTGGGACGTAACCGTGAGGACGCACGACGGATCCGTTCCGGCGCAGGCGCCTCCCCAGGCTCCGAAGTTCGAGGCGGAGTCCGGGGTCGCGGTGAGCGTCACCTCCGTTCCGGATGCGAAGAGAGCGAAACACGTCGAACCACACGCGACCCCCGCTGGTGAGGAGACGATCGTGCCCGCACCGGTACCCGTGACCGATGCCGCGACCGGATACCCGAACACGCCTGACGTATCGACTTCGCCGAGCGCAGCCACCGTGCAGGTCGGCAACACGACGGCCAGCGCGCATGCCCCCGTCCAGCCCATGAACACCGCACCCACGTCGGGGGTTGCCGTGAGCGTCAAGAGGTCGCCCGGGTTCGCCAGCCGTGAGCAGAGGCTGGAACCGTCGCCACAGGAGATCCGAGCGCCCGTCACGATGCCTCCATCCGACGGCGTCACGGTGAGCTGCGAGATCTCGACCTTCGTGAGATCGGTCCTCAAGAAGCGATCTCCGTCGACGCATCCGGTGATGCCCGCCACCGCCCAGCAACTGTTCCATTGCCAGAAGGTCCACCCGTGCCCGCCCCAGTCGTTCGCCGGCACCGTCGGAACCTTGACCGCCCAGTGGGCGATCCAGAGCGCGTAACCGTGGTTGGCGAACCATTCGGTATCGCCCATCGAGTCGTGCCAGAACGAAGGGCTCGTGTAGATCATCGGCGGTACCCCTAGAACCGATCTGACCTCCCACAGCCACTGTCGCACCCAGTCCTGGAGATCGGCCACGGCCAAGCCCCCGGTGTCCTCGATGTCCAGTACCGGAACGATGTCGCCCTGCGCGTTGCGTGAAGCGGCGACGAATGCGTCCGCCTCCGCCGTGGCATCACCGACCGCAGCGCTCGGAACGGCGACGTGGTACGCACCGACCGCCACCTCGTTATCCGTCGCACCGGCCAGGTTCTGGGCATACGTGGGATCGACGACCGTGTCCCGCGTCGCTCTGGCGATCACGAAACGAACGTTGGTCGAGGCAACGGTCGGCCAGTCGATCGTCCCCTGCCAATGAGAGACATCGATCCCAGCGAGCATCCCGGCCGGCACGGCCGAGGCAGTGGTGGGCGTCGCCACGAGCACAGCAGCAACAAGAGTTGCAGCTGCGAGCGTGCGCGCGACCCGACGGTTCCGAGACATCTCGCTTCCGACTGTAGCCGCCGGTGAGACGGAACTCGTGGTTTCGGTCAGTCCGGGCCGGCTATGACGGTCAGCATCCGCCGCCGCGCGTCTATATAAGAGGTATGCACACTGCCTGATGTCACGAGCGGAGGGTGCCGGCGGGAACCTCCTTCTTCGGGTCGACGAAGGGGATCGCGGCCGTCTGGCCGCTCAGGTGCCCTTGCTCGGATTCGATGTCCAACCGGTTCCCCGGCCCGGCGAGCTCGATCGGAACCCAGACGTAGCCGATGTTCTTCTCCAGGCGCGGTGACCACACCGCGTCCGTGACCTTGCCCACTTCCTTGCCGTCGCTGTGCACGGGCCAGAACCCTGTGGGGTCGAACGTCAGCTCGTCGCCGTCGATCTCGATCCCGACGAGCTTGCGCGAGACACCTTCGCGGCGGATCCGCTCCAGCGCATCCTTGCCGATGTACGGCTGCGACTGCTCCTCCACGAGCCGCTCCATGCCCATCAGCTCGAAGGGATTGTTCTCGAGCGTCATGTCCGAGCCGTAGTTGAAGATTCCTGCCTCGAGGCGACGGATCATGCTGGGGATCGCGGGGCGGATCGAGAACTCCTCGCCCGCGCCCAGGATCGCGTCCCAGAGCTCGGTCCCCCGCGACGCATCGAGGATGTTCACCTCGAAGCCGGGGACGGCTGTGAACCCGGTTCGGCTGATCACTACCGGGATCCCGGCGATCTCGAACCAGTCGCACCAGTAGTACTTGAGGTCGTAGATCGCCGGACCCACGAGCTTCGCGAGGGTCTTGGCAGAACTCGGCCCCTGAACCTGCATCGGGTAGACCTCGGGGTAGGTGACCTCGACGTCGAGGCCGAGCGCCGTCGCCACGCCGAGGGCGTACAGGCCGGCGTCCGAATCGGCGAGCTGCATCCACCAGCGGTCCTCGGCGACGTGCAGCAGCACCGGGTCGTTCACGATGCCGCCGTCGCGCGCTGTCACGATCATGTACTTGCCCTGCTTGATCTGGCACTTCGTCATGTCGCGGCAGGAGATCTGGTCGATCAAGTGATCCGCGTCGGGCCCGCTCACCTCGACGGTCCGCTCCACGCCGACGTCGTAGATCACGACGTCGTTCACGAGTGCCCAGTACTCCTTGACGATGTCATCGAAGTAGCCGGGCAAGTACATGTGGTTATAGATGTCGTAGGCGGTGCACCCGTCCCGCAGCGTCGCCTCGAAGAACGGCGAGCGCCGATACCACGGCCCGAAGTACAGCGTCGTGCTTCCCGAGGCGAACGCCCCGGTCGTTGCCTTCTCCATGTCGAGAACCCCCTGTATCGAACTCCGAGGCACTCTAGTCGGAAGGGTCCGGGGTGCGGTAGACGGCTCTCTTGGCCCTCCGGTTCCCGCTCGAGGACCCCTGCGCGCTAGGCTTCGGCGCAACCCACTGACGGAAGGCATCCGATGGCCCCGGCCAACAGTTATGACGCGATCGTGATCGGTGGCGGACATAACGGCCTGGTGGCGGCCGCCTACCTATCGAAATACGGTAAGCGCGTCGTCGTCGTGGAGAAGCGCCACAAGACCGGCGGAGCCGCGGATACCAGCAGTCCCTGGCCCGATGCGCCGGAGTTCAAGGTGATGACGCTCAGCTACACCATCAGCCTGATGCCCGGCTACATCGTCGATGACCTGAAGCTCAAGGACCACGGATACAAGGTCAACCCACTCGGCCTCGGGTACACGCCGCATCCCGACGGCCGCTCGCTCATCGAGGGAGACGACCAGCGGTCTTACGACTCCTACTGCAAGTACTCGAAGAAGGACGCGGACGCGATCGGGCCCTATTACGAATGGATCGGGCGGATCGCGAACCTGATGCACCCGTTGCTCGACCGCACTCCCCCGCACATCTCTTCGACCCGTCTGCGGGACATCAAGGACGTGGGCAAGCTCGCGTGGATGCTCCGTAAGGAGATGGACGAGCGAACCGTGGCCGGGATCACGCGCCTGTTCACGATGAGCGCCGCCGACCTGTTGGAGCGCTGGTTCGAGGACCCGACCGTCATCGGGATCCAGTCCGTCAACGGGATCATCGGAACGTGGGCAGGACCGATGACGCCGGGAACCGCCTACGTGCTGATGCACCACTCGGTCGGTGAGGAAACGGAAGGTCAGGTGGCGTCGTGGGGCATGCCCGAGGGCGGCATGGGAGCGGTATCCGATGCGATCCGCGCGTCCGCCGAAGGCTTCGGCGCCGAGGTTCGCGTCAACTCGCCGGTCGAGAAGATCTTGATCGAGAACGGCCGGGTGGCCGGTGTCGTGCTCGCGGGCGGCGACGAGCTCCGCGCGCGGGTGATCGTCACCGCCTGCCACCCGCAGATCACGTTCCTGAAGCAGATCGATCGTGACGAGCTTCCCTCCGAGTTCGTCGAAGACATCGAGCATTGGCGCACGAGGTCGGGGACCGTGAAGATCAACCTGGCGCTCGACGGGCTGCCGGAGTTCACCGCCGATCCGGGCTTCGACCCTGCGATCCACGGCGGGGCGATGAGCATCATGGAGGACCTCGAGTACCTCGAGACCGCGTTCCAAGAGGCTCGTGCCGGCAAACCGGCGACGGCTCCGTTCTCCGATTGCGAGATCCCGACCGTGTTCGACAGGACCCTCGCGCCAGAGGGCAAGCACGTGATGTCGATGTTTACGCAGTGGGTGCCCGAGAGCTGGAGCAAAGAGCCGCACCGCGACGAGCTCGAAGCCTACGCGGACCGTCTGATCGACCGGTGGGAGCTGGTTGCCCCCGGGTTCAGGAACCTGATCCTGCACCGCCAGATCATCGGGCCCTACGACATGGAGCAGGAATACGGGTTGATCGGCGGCAACATCTTCCACGGCGAGCTCACGGTCGATCAGCTCTTCCACATGCGGCCGGCCGCGGGATACGCCGACTACCGCACGCCGATCAAGGGGTTGTATCAAGCGTCGAGCGCAACGCATGCCGGTGGTGGAGTGAACGGGCTGCCGGGCCATCACGCCGTCCGCGAGATCCGCAGGGACAAGGCGCTCTGACGTGAGCGGCGTGCGGACGGAGCATCGCGGTCCGATCCTTGAGATTACGCTCGACAGGCCGAAGGCGAACGCGATCGATTCGGCAACCAGTCGAGCGCTCGGCGAGGTGTTCGCCGCGTTTGGAGACGACGATGCATCGAGCGTCGCGGTGCTGACGGGCGCCGGAGATCGCTTCTTCTCTGCCGGGTGGGATCTGAAGGCTGCGGTGGAGGGAGACACGGAAGAGTGGGGCCGGGGCGGGTTCGCGGGGCTGACCGAGCTGTTCGGCCTCGACAAACCCGTGATCGCGGCCGTGAACGGGTACGCCGCTGGCGGCGGCTTCGAGCTGGCGCTCGCGTGCGACCTCATCGTGGCTTCCACGAGTGCGACGTTCTTCCTGCCCGAAGTGAATCTCGGCTTCGTACCCGACGCGGGTGGCGTGTTGCGGCTGCCGAAGCGACTGCCGCGCACGATCGCGATGGAGATGCTTCTGACAGGCCGGCGCATGGGTGCGGAGGAAGCCGCGCGCTGGGGGCTGGTCAATCGCGTGGTTGACCCGGGGGACCTGATGCGCTCGGCGCACGAGCTCGCGGACCAGATCGCCTCAGGCGCACCGCTCGCGACCCGAGCGGTGAAGGCGATCGTCGGAGCCACGGCGGAGATGACCGAGGAGGAGGGCTACGCGGCCTTGCACGCGGGTCGCGTGCCCGCGTATCAGCGGGCGCTCGAGAGCGAGGACGCGAACGAAGGCCCGCGCGCGTTCGCAGAAGGCCGTGATCCGGTGTGGAAGGGTCGATGAGCGCGTCTGCGTCGAGCCCGTCCCAGGATCCGATCGCCTCGCTCGCCGCCGACGCGAACATCGGACGCATCGCCCTTATCACCGGCGGGGGCACGGGCATCGGCAGGGCTACCGCCTTGGCGTTCGCCCGCACCGGGGCGAGCGTCGCGATCTGCGGTCGCCGCACGGAACCGATCGAGGCCGCGCACGCGGAGATCGAAGCAACGGGAGCCGCGTGCGTCGCCGTGAGCGACTGCGACATCCGGGAACCCGAGCAGGTCGACCGGCTCGTCGCCGAGGTGCTCGAGCGGTTCGGGCGGATCGATGTGCTCGTGAACAACGCGGGAGGACAGTTCACCGCGCCCGCCGAGGAGATCGCACTCAAGGGATTCCGAGCGGTACAACGGTTGACGGTCGATGCCGCCTGGGGCCTTACGCAGAAGGTCGCCGTCGCTGCGATGATCCCCGCCCGCCGCGGGCTCGTGGTGTTCATCGGATTCTCGCCGCGACGCGGCATCCCTGGCTTCACGCATGCGTCGGCAGCGCGCGCGGCGTTGGAGAACCTCGCGCAGGGTCTGGCGAACGAATGGAGCCGATTCGGGATCCGCTCGGTCTGCGTTGCTCCAGGCAACATCGACACAGAGGCGTTCGCCGCCTACGGCGAGGAGGAAGTCGACGTCGCGCGTCGCCAGGTCCCGCTCAAGCGGCTTGGGACACCCGAGGAAGTCGGTGCCGTCATCGCGTTCCTCGCGACGGAGGCTGCAGCATTCATCACCGGGTCGAGCCTGCTGGTGGACGGCGGACTCGACGCGTGGGGTCTCGGGGAGGAACCGCCCGATCTAGTCGTGTGAACCGATGAGCGACCCGAAGACGATGATGTTGTCCACGTAGTGACCGATCGACCAGTCGAACGATCCACCGCACGTGATCAGGCGGAGCGCTGCGAAGTTGGTGTTGCCGTAGACGAGCTTGGTCGGGAAGATCGCCTTCGGGAACTCGCGAACCCCGCTGATCTGGAAGACAGCGACGGTCCCGTCCTCGCGTGTGATGTAGACCCTGTTCCCGGGCCGCAGGTCTCCGAGCCTGTAGAAGACCGACGGTCCCCACGCGCCTGAGTCGACATGGCCGAGGATGACGGCGGGGCCGAGCGAGCCAGGCATCCGCGAGTACTTGTACCAACCGGCCTCGTTGTAGGCCGATCCGCTTGGCACCTCGACCACTCCCGCCGTCTCACCGAGGAGTACCAAGGGCGAGTGCACGCCGATCGCCGGGATGTCGATCCGGACCGGCTGGGACCTCCGGAGCACCGGACCGAGGATCTTGGGAGCCGGGCTCTTGGTCCGGTGGACCACCTGTGTAACGACCGGGCCGAGGGAACCGGCGGCGGCTGCAGGGGGTCGGGGAGCGTGATCTTGGGATGCGGCCGCGTACACGATGGTGCCGGCTCCCGCAACACCGAGGACGACGGCAGCCACCGTGGCAACGAGACCACGGTGGCTGCCTCTCATCTCAACTCCTTATGAACCGGCCCGGCCGGTTCGATCACCAGAGCCGATCGGCGCGACGACGGATCGCGAACGCCCCGGCAGCAGCTGCTAGAAGCGCCCCGCCGAGCACGAACAGACCGACGTTCTGCAGGCCCGCGGTCGAGCCACCACCGGTCTGAGGGGCGCCCGAGGGGACGTGCGGCACCTGGGAGGGCGGCGGTGTCGTTGGCGGCGGGTTGGTCGTGTGCCTCGCGATGTAGAAGCACTCGCTGTCTCCCGTGCCGCTGTGCGTCAACGCGGTCTGGTAGTTCTCGTCACCGGGCCACTCGGCACGGAAACAGTACCGCCCGTCGGCCATCCCCGTGGTGTCGACCGGGTCGGACGTTGCAGCGGCCGCGCCACTCGGCTGCCCCGCACCACTCAGCGTGACGGGAGCTCCGACCTGGGTGCCGCCGTTGTTGCAGGTACCGGACGCGATCGGCCCACAGATGAAGAAGGTGACGTCGCCGGTCGGGGTCGGTGGGTTCTGGGCCCCGGTGCCGATGATCGTCGCCGTGTCGGTGACCTGAGCGCCAGGGTGAACCGTGCCGCCCGCGCCCACCGAGGGCGTCGTCGTCATGGTCGTCTGGCAGGTCTGGAACTGGCCGAGGATGAAGTCCTTCAGCGTCGCGGTCACGGACTGCGAGGAGCGGGTCTCGACGAGGAAGGTCGAGAAGCACTCGTTCTGCAGCACCAGGGTGCTGAGGTTGATACCACCCTCGTAGAACTCTCCGTGACCGAACGAATTGTCACCGCTCTTGTCCGTGAACGGCCAGGGAGAGTTGGCCCCGTCGGCGCCGTTCACCGACGCGCAGAACGCGTCGCCGGGAGGAGAGGTGGCGCAGTCGGCCGATGCGATCGTTCCACCGGCGATCTGGTTGAGCGATCCAGCGGAACCGCCCGATCCGACCCACTCGAAGACCCGCACGGTGGGCTGGGTGCCGCCACGCGTGAAGTCACTCAGCACCAGGATGTCTCCGGGGGTGCCGGCGGAGTGGGGAACGGTGCCCGCGGTGTGGGTTCCGTTGAAGGTCCCGTCCGCGTTCACGGAGACCCGGCTCCGGAAGAACCAGAACCCGATCTGCGAGTCGCCGCTGTTGTCGTAGCGGTCGGCACCGAAGAACATGTAGTCGCCGGAAGGCGATCCGACGCCGGTGTAACGGGCCGCGTAGCCGTGAAGCAGGTTGTCCTTGGCAGGCAGCCCGCCGGTCTCGGTCTTGGAGTCCCAGTTCGGGACGTCCTGCGGGTCCTTGGAACCTCCACCCGTGTAGATCGTCGCGTTCAGCGATCCGTCGTTGGTGAAGGAGAGGTTGGTCCCGGCGGTGTTGGCGGCGTCGGCGCTCGAACACAACGCACCGCCCGTCGCTGACTTGCAGACCCGATCCCAGTCGTCGGGGAGTCCTGCCGTTGCGTTATCAGTCACCGCTGGCGCTGCGCCGGGCTGGTCCGCGTCGAGCTCGAACACGCCGACGTCGTGCACGGCTTGCGCCGGCAGCACGAGGTAGACGCCCAGGAGGGCGATCACGGATACGGCCACGAACAGCTGCCGGCCCCGATGGGCTCGGCCGAGTCTTGCTCGAAGGTGGTTCAGGATCTGGTCCATATCTTCTCCTTCTTTCCCCGGTCCATCCGACGTAAGAGGCTAGTTCCGCTAGCCTGCGGTGCGGTGCGACATCCTGTCAAGATGGCGTAAGCCCACTACGTAGGTCATTTCGACCTAGGCCTTACCCACTACGACCTGCGAGAACATCTGGGGTTCGCGACGCGACGCTGCCCGGTGGTCCCAGGGCGGTACCGCAGCCGACGTACCCGGGTAACCGTCAGAAAGATCACTCAAGATCGCTGGCGAGACCCTCAAGACTCCTACAACCCGAGCCGATGCCTTGATGCAGGAAGGTCCACATGTCGTGGTCCCAGACGTTTTCAGGGGGTGTATCAATGAAAAGCATCGGAAGCCGATCCATCATCGTTCTCGCCGTGGGGACCATGCTCGCCGCGGTCACCACCGTGGCCCCGGCCTTGGCCAATAACAGCAACCACCACCACCACCACCACACCAAGGTCGCGGCGGCCGGCAGCGGTCTCAGCCTCGTTCTTGTCAACTCGGGTGATAACCAGGCGAACTGGGGCGAGACGGTGACGTTCGACGTTTCCACGAACGCCACCGACTATCCCTTCGTCGCTTTGAACTGCTACAAGAACACGACCCTCGTGCTGGGCGGCTCGGCGGGGTTCTTCCCCAGCTACCCGTGGCCTTCCACGCAGGACTTCACGCTGAGGTCGAACGTCTGGTCGAGTGGCGCAGCCGACTGCACTGCCACGCTCTACTCGGTCGACGGCGGCAGGGAGACGGTCCTCGGAACGCTCGACTTCCACGTCTACGCGTAGATCTCACTGAGGAGTTCAACCCCGAAGGCCCCGGCTAGCGCCGGGGCCTTCGTTTGTGCACGGCCATCTCGAACCCGGGGCTTTCGAAATCCCGCACCGATCCTCCCGCGTACTCCCTATATGCGGCGAACCATCGCGATCACAGCTGTCGCGGCGCTGATGCTGTCGGCGTGCGCGAAGACCGGCACACCGGGTTCGGGCGACAACGTCTCGCCCGCGGACGGCGGCGTCACCGTCGCCACACGATCGATCTCCGGCATCGGCACGGTTCTCGTCGATGCGACGGGATCCACCCTCTACTACCTGAAGACGGAGGCCGCCGGCACGATCAAGTGCACGGGAACCTGCGCCGACAACTGGCCGCCGCTGCTGCTGCCGGCGGGGACGACGTCGGCGACCGCTGGAGGCGGTGTGGACGGCAGCAAGCTCGGGACGATCGAGCGTCCGGACGGCGGTACGCAGGTGACCTTCTCCGGGATGCCGCTCTATGCCTACGTGGGCGACCAAGGCCCGGGGCAAGCGACCGGACAAGGCGTGGCCGATTTCTTCGCCGTGACGATCGCTGGAGGCACCGCACCGAGCCCCACCAGCCCAACCGGGCACGGAGGAGGGTACGGCTACTAGTCGGATACGCTGCGTCGGATGACACTCACGCCCGACGATCAGCGCACGAAGTCCGAGCTTCCTCGGCTGCTTGACGCTCGCCGAAGGATGCACCGGCGCGGCGCCGACCTGCTCCCCCATCACGGGCCGGTCGGCAAGGAACAAGGAACGAGCCTCGGCAAGAGCGGGGCGCTGCGGGCGGCGATCTTCGGCATCAACGACGGCCTCCTGACGAACACGTCGTTGATCATGGGGTTCGCCGGCGCGTCGCAGAGCCGCGCGGTGATCGTGCTCGCCGGGATCTCGGGTCTTCTCGCAGGCGCGTTCTCGATGAGTGCAGGTGAGTACGTCTCGATGACCGTCCAGCGAGAGCTCCTCGAACGGCTGCTGCACCTGGAGGCGCACGAGCTCGGCTCTGACCCGGAGGGCGAACACGCCGAACTCTCCGAGCTGTACCAAGGGAAGGGGCTCTCGGCCGAGCTCGCCGATCAGATGGCGACCGAGCTGATGCGAGACCCGAAGGTGGCGCTCGATACGCACGCCCGCGAAGAGCTGGGGATCGACCCCGAGGAGGGCCTCGGCTCTCCGTGGGGCGCCGCGATCTCGTCGTTCCTCATGTTCGCTCTCGGCGCGCTGCTGCCGTTGATCCCCTTCTTCTTCACCGCCGGACATGCCGCCGAGCTCGCAACGGGTTTCATCGCCGCGGCCTCGATCGCAGCCGTCGGCGCGATGACGTCGCTGCTCACGGGCCGCCAGCCTGTGTACGCCGCCGTGCGCATGCTCTTCATCGGAACAGCCGCGGCGGTGGTCACGTACGCGATCGGTCATCTGATCGGCGTCACGGTGACCGGCTGATCGGGCTTGTTCGAGCGCGACCTACACTCTGGTGACGATGGCCGATGACGCCGCTCCCATGTTGGGGCAGTCGCCGAGATGGCGCGAGGTGTTCAGCGGGCGCAACGGCCGGCTGACCGCGGGGCTGCTTCTGCTCGAGGCCCTCGTTGCCGTCCAATCGCTGATCATCGCCACGATCATGCCCGACATCCGTCGAGATCTCGGCATGACCCAGCTGTACGGGCTCGCATTCACCGCGTCCGGGCTCTCCACGCTCGCCGCGATCCCGCTCGTGGGTACCGCCATCGATCGCTTCGGTTCGCGACATGTCCTGCCCGTCGTTCTCGGCACCTTCACGCTGGGTCTCTTCGTCGCGGCGAGCGCGCCGGCCATGCCGATCCTGCTGATCGGACACTTCATCCTGGGAGCCGGAGGTGGCGGACTCTACGCGCTATCCCTCGGAGTCGTCGCGAAAACCTTCCCGGATCATCTCCGCGCTCGGGTGCTGGCCTTGCTCGCGGCGATGTGGATCTTGCCCGGCCTCGTCGGACCTCCTCTCGGCGCCCTGCTTGCGAGCACTGTGGGGTGGCGGTGGGTCTATGTCGCCCCGCTGCCGCTGCTGTTGGTCGGCGCGATCCTGATCGCGCCGACGCTCGAAGGCGGCTCACCCGAGGCGCCTGCGATCGCCTCCACGTCGCTCCGATGGCCACTCCAGCTCATGGTGGGCGCCGGGCTCGTCCTCACCTCGCTGACCGTGGTCCGCCCGTGGGCGCTCGTTCCGATCGCGGTTGGGATCGCGATCGCCGCACCCGCCCTGGCGAAGATCGTGCCGGCGGGCACGTTCCGGGCGGCGCCGGGTGTTCCCGCGATCGCCCTGTCGGCGTTCCTCCTCTCAGTCGGGTTCCTGGCGATGGACGCATTCCTCACGCTCATGCTCACGAGCGTTCGAGGCGTTTCCCTGACCGAGGCGAGCCTCGCCGTGACCGCTGCGTGTGTGACGTGGGCGATCGGGAGCTGGTGGCAATCGGGTCGCGCACAGCGGATCCCGCTCCCACGACTCGTCCTTTCTGGAACCGCCGTATTGATCGTCGGCGAGGCCGCCGTTGCGAGCTGCCTTCGTCCGAGCACGCCGGTGATCCTCGCGTACCTCGGCTGGGCGATCGTCGGCGCCGGCATGGGCGTCGTGTTTCCGACACTCCCCTTGGCAACGATGCGCCTTGCGCCGAGCGGGGAGGAAGCCGGCGAGCTCTCCGGGGTGTTGCTGATGGACATGCTTGGCGTTTCGGCGGGAGCGGGCCTCGGCGGTGGCGCCGTTGCGGTCTCGGCCGCGTTCGGCCTGTCGCTCAGCGCCGGGATCGGTGGGTCGTTCGCGATCGGGCTGATCGCACTGCTCGCCCTCGCGGTAACCGGACGCAGGATCGACCTCGCAACCGATCCCGCAGTCGGAACAACCCGATAGAACAGAGTCAGAGTGTCGGAACGCGCACCATAGCCTCTCGCCGATGCCATTCACCTTCCACCTCGTCATCCCGAGCCCGTCGAACGAGGACGTATTGCTCATCGACCATGGGAACGGCTGGGCGCTGCCTCGCGTGAGCTCCCCCGAGCGAACGGTGGTGCATGCGGTCGTAGCCGGAGTGAAGGAACAGCTCGGCCTCGACGTCCTGCTCCTTCGAGGCGCGCTGCTCGAACGAGGCAGGCTCGACCACGATGGAGGCGATGTCTTCTTCCTGACCGAGAACCTCGACGACAGCCTTCCTACGCGTGGCCGCTGGTTCGGCGAGGACGCGCTCGCGACCGGGCTGATCGTCGACGACGCAGACTTGGCTGCGATCCGACAGTGGTTCACCGAACGAGGCGACCCCAAACGACGCATGCAACCGTGGCAGCGCGAAGGTTGGTATGCCGCCGCGGTTGGATGGATCAACGAGACGCTGAGCGGCGTTTCGAGCGTGGCGCAGTACTCGACGTGGTGCGCATCCTCGCTGCTGCGCGTGGAAACGGGCGAGGGTCGTTTCTATTTCAAGGCGGCGCCGGACTTCTTCCACAGCGAACCCGTCGTGACCGCGACGCTCGCGGAGCACTTCCCCTCCACGATCCCTCGGCCGGTCGCGATCGATGAGGAGCGCGGGTGGATGCTGCTCGAGGATTTCGGCGATGCGATCGTCGGCGAGATGGCGGTCGAGCACTGGGACGGGGCGCTGGATGCGCTGCTCACGATTCAGCAGGCCAGCCTTCCGATCCTCGGCACGTTGCTGACAGCAGGCTGCGTCGATCGAAGGCTGGAGGTGCTCGCGGCGCAGATCGCGCGATTCGCCGAAGGCTCGACGGACGAGCTCTCTCACGACACGCTCGACCGGTTGCGAGCCGCCGTCCCTCGCCTCCAAGAGCTCTGCGTGGACGTCGCCGAGGCCAAGATCCCGGCCACGCTCGTGCACGGAGATTTCCACCTGGACAACATCGTGATCAAGGACGGTCGTCACCTGATCTTCGACTGGACGGACGCCTGCATCGCGCATCCGTTCGTCGATCTGGCGACGTTCTTCTATGGCTGGGGACCTGCGTCCACGGACACGGAGCTTCGGCGCCGGTTGAGGGACCGCTATCTGCTCGGATGGAGCGACCTGATCCCGCTCGATGAGGCCGTTCACCTCTTCGAGCGCACCGAGCCGCTCGCGGCGATGCACCATGCGATCACGTATCGGCGGATACTCGACGCGCTCGACCCGAGCGAACGGGTGGAGTTCACGTCGGCGTTGTCATGGTGGGTGGACAAGGCTCTCGAGTCGCTCCCAGCGTGACACCGGCGCAACTACGACGGAGAAGGTGTCGGCGTGTCGGAGCTCACGCTGGCGGAGGCCGAGAACACACCCGCGTGACGCTGTTTCCAATCGGCGACGGCGCTGTCCCACACGCTGATGTCCGACGTCACCTTGAGACCTGCCGGCAGAGGCGCCGGATAACGCCCTCCCCCGAGCCAGATCAAGGTGCTCGGGTGTCGCGGACAGCCGCTATCGTCGATCGTGCCGGGGATCGTCATCGTGTCGATGCCGTTCACCGATAGGGAGTCCACCTTGAACACGGAGCACTCGATGACGAGGTCGTTCGCCGAGGCTGACCACTTGAAGAGCGCGTTCTCCCCGAGCAGGCCCGAGTCCTGCGGGAACCTCTGCAGTCCGATGATCATGTGATCGAGGGTGAGGGTCTCACCGGGGGGTTGCGCGAACGCCCCCTGGTCGGTGCTCGGTCGCTCTGAGATCCCGGTGAAGCACCCGTCCCACAGATCGTCCTGGAGCAAGCCCCCGATGACCCCGTCGTTCTCCAGACAGTCATCGTGGATGTTCGTGAAATAGGTGTCGCGCACGGTCATCATCGTGTTCTGCGCCGCGGTCTCGCTCTCGCGAGGACGGAATCCGTCGTCGGTGCCATCGCAGCGAAGGCGGTCCACCTCCATCCACACGGTGGCGACCACGCGTAGACACGGCTGGTTGAACACGTGCGCCTGCTCCCACGTCATGTCCGGCGTGATGGAGCCGAAGACCGCCCCGTCGAACCAACACAGGCGCTCACCACCGGGATCGATATCGATCGGATACGTGCCCAGGTCGGGCAGCCACGTCGTGCCGGATGCCCGAAACGTCGTGTCGCTCGCAGGCCGCGGCGCGTACCCGGTGGTGAGCGTCGCTATCGGCGTGTTCACGACCGATCGCCCTGCGCCCACGCAGCCCTTGGTGGCGATGACGGACGGGTTCGTACTCGTGCGCGACAGCAGCACGATCGTGCCGGCCAACGCAGCGATCATCGCGGTCGCGACGATGAGGATCGCCCCTCGTTTGGAACCGGGCGACAACGGTGTCTTCGTCCGGCTCAGGTCGACCCGATCCTCGCGTCGGACCGTTCCTTGTTGCGCGCCCACGCGAACACGGAGAGGCCGAGGACCAGCGCGCCGAGGTATGCGCCCAAGTAGATCCACTGGAGGTGGTGCGCGCTGAGATCGAAGACGTGGAGGTAGACGAGGCACGCCAGAGTGATCAAACCGGTGAACGTCGAAGGTGCAGAGGTGTACGCGATCGCGGGCCGAAGGGTCCTGGTCATCGCGACCGCGGCGGCCCCCAGCGCGAGCGAGAGGTAGAAGCCGCCGAACGCTCGCAAGGTGAAGGGCGTCATCGGCTCCGGGAACACCTTCAGGTTGGTCGCGTGCGCCTTCACGAACGCCGCCAGCCCGATGAAGCCGACGAGCGCGGCGAAGATCGCCCAGAGCACCCGTAGCACGGGGCCCGCCTGCGAGTCCTCCCCTCGCAGCGAGGGGCGCAAGCGCAGAACGTCGGCGACCCCGGCCACCGCGGCGACCAGTGCAAGCGCGAGGGTTGCGAGGTACGGCCAGGTGAGCGCGGCGCCGAACACGATCTTCGCGTGGAAGCGAACGAGCACAAGGGCCTCGAGCAGGGAGAAGGACCACAGGTACACGAAGAGCGGATGCACAGTGGCCCATCGCCACACACGCGCAGCGTGTGTGGCGACCACGGCGTTCCCGAGACACCATGCCCCGATCGTCATCGTCATGAACGGCGTCACGGTCCACGCGAACCGTGTCGCCGCCCACGCGGGGGCGACGAACAAGATCACGCCGAGCACGGCGAACGCCGCGGCCGAGATCAGCGTGAGCTGCCGCGCCACATCCCCGAGGGTCGAGCTCGGCGGAAACGGCGAAGTCTCGGAACCCGGTGACATCGAGGCATCCTCCGCCAGGCGCCGGACCGAGCGCAAGCTTCTTAGGCCACGGCGGCGGGTTCCTGCTGCTCGGCTGGCTCGAGCGCTGCCGCGAGCACCTCGTCGATGGTCTCGACGGCGTGGAAGGTGATCTCCTCTCGGACCTTCTCGGGCACGTCGTCCAAGTCGCCCTCGTTCCGCTTGGGAAGGATGACTTCGGCCAAGCCGGCACGGTGCGCGGCGAGCACCTTCTGCTTCACGCCACCGATCGGTAGCACGCGTCCCTGCAGCGTGATCTCGCCGGTCATGCCGACCGCGCTGCGAACCGACCGGCCCGAGAGCAGGCTGGCCAACGCCGTCACCATGGTCACGCCGGCCGACGGTCCATCCTTCGGCACCGCCCCTGCGGGCACGTGCACGTGGAACCGTCCCTTCAGGAGGTCGGGCTCGACACCGAGCAGCGTCGCGTGCGAGCGCACGTATGACAGCGCGATCTCGGCCGACTCCTTCATGACGTCGCCGAGCTGCCCGGTCAGCGTCAACCCCGGCTCCCCATCCATCCGCGTGGCCTCGATGAAGAGGACGTCGCCGCCCGCGCCGGTGACGGCCAACCCCGTGGCCACGCCGGGCACGCTCGTTCGCTCCGCTGCTTCGAAGAAGAACTTCGGGCGCCCGAGGTAGCTGCGGATGTTGGCGGCGTCGATCGTGATGGGCGTCTCCCCGTTCCCCGAAGCGACGCCGGTCGCCACCTTGCGCAATACCTTCCCGAGCTCGCGTTCGAGGTTCCTGACACCGGCCTCGCGGGTGTGATCCGCGATGATCGTGTGGATCGCTTCATCGGCGATATCCACCTCGTCGATCTGCAAGCCGTTTCGCTCGAGCTGACGGCGGAGCAGGTGGTCGCGTGCGATCGAGACCTTCTCATCCTCGGTGTAGCCGTCGATCCGGATGAGCTCCATCCGGTCGAGCAGCGGTCCGGGGATCGTCTCGGCGACGTTGCCGGTGGCGATGAACAGCACCTCCGACAGGTCCAGGTCCACATCCAGGTAGTGGTCGCGGAACGTGTGGTTCTGCGCCGGGTCCAGCACCTCGAGCAGCGCGCTCGACGGATCGCCTCGCCAATCCGAGCCGACCTTGTCGATCTCGTCCAGCATGAACACCGGGTTCTTCGTTCCGGCTTCTCGCAGACCCCGAACGATCCGGCCCGGGAGCGCTCCCACGTAGGTGCGCCGGTGCCCGCGGATCTCGGCCTCGTCGTGGATCCCGCCGAGCGACACGCGGACGAACTTCCGGCCGAGTGACCTCGCAACGGACTCGCCCAGCGAGGTCTTGCCGACGCCGGGGGGTCCGACCAACGTCAAGATCGCGCCCGAGCCGCGGCCGGTCGCCTCGCCCAGGCCGCGCTGCTGCCGGAGCTTGCGCACTGCCAGGTATTCGATGATGCGGTCCTTCACGTCACCGAGGCCCGTGTGGTCCTCGTCGAGGATCCGCCTGGCCTCGGCGATGTCGAAGTTGTCGTCGGTCGCGGTGCTCCACGGGAGCTCGGTCATCCAATCCAGGTAGGTGCGGATCCATCCGTACTCCGGCGACTGCTCGGAGGTTCGCTCGAGCCGGCCGAGCTCTCGCTCGGCCTCGCGGCGAGCCCCTTCGGGCATGCCGGAGTCCTCGATCTTCTTCCGGTACTCGGAGACGATGTCCTCGCCCCCCTCCTCGCCGAGTTCCTTCTTTATGGCTTCGAGCTGCTGACGCAACAGGTAATCGCGCTGCGTCTTCTCCATCCCGTCGCTCACGTTTTGGCGGATCTTGTCCTTCAGGCTGAGCTCGGCCAGCGTTTCCTTGGCCCACGCCAGCACCGTTTCCAGCCGGTGCTCCACGTCGATCGCCTCCAGGACCTCCACCTTCTGTTCGAGGGTGAGGTCCGGCGAGTAGCCGGCCGTATCGGCGATCGCGCCCGGGTCCTGGATCCCTCGGAGGAACTCCGCGACCTGTGGGACGCCGCGCGATTCCACGATGTTCTCCAGCACCGCGCGGTACTCGCGAGCGAGCGCACGCGCGTGCTCCGTCGACGCTTCCGGGTCCGGCGAGGGTTCGATCTGCACCCACGTGGCGTCCCCGGTGCCTGCGACCCCTGCCCCGATCAGGGCACGATGCAGGCCGCGGATGACCACCGCTTCCAGGCCGGAGGGCAGGCGTCCGACGTCCTCGACCTTGCCGACGGTGCCCACGCGGGCGTAGGCGGTTCCGAGTCGAGGAACGAGCAGGACTTCCGATCCGGTCGTTCGGGCAGCCGATATCGCCCGGCGGGCCTCGTCGGACTCGATCGTGAGCGTCACGACCATCCCGGGGAGCACGACCCCGGTGGTCAAGGGGAGCAGCGGGAGGATCTGGGTATCGAGCTGCGGCATGGTGGGCGTCTCCTAACGTAGGGTTTGCACCTGCAATAACGAGATGCCCGGCCGCGACTATTCCCGGGGAGTAATACCGATTACACCTACCGAGCGGGAGGAACCATGAGGCAAGAAGCGTGGACGTTCGCGGGATCCGAATGGACGGCGCGCGAGGTGCCGTCGAGGCCGGTCGAGGAACCAACGTGGGTCGATGTGGAACTCAGGTCGGGTGAGGAGGCCAAGGCCTTCTTCGCCTCCGCGTGGATGCAGGATTCCTTCCCGAGACTGCTCGCGAAGCGCGCGGCGAAAGGCGGGGCGCTACCTCCCACCGACCCGCCGTCGTTCCACGTGTCCCCTGGGTGGGTCTTCGGCCGCCTCTATTGGCTCGACAAACGGAAGGAATCTCCGCGTGGCGACGACGATCAGGACCTCATCCTCGTCGCCCAAGAGATCCACGTCGTCTCGTCGAGCTCGCTCGCAGTCACGGTGCGATATCCATTGATCCACTGGCATGCGACCGACCCCACAACACCTCGGGCAGCGACGCCGGGGCTTGGGCTTCCGATCGAGCGACTGAAGAAGGAGACGGCCGAGCTGGCGGAGGCGGCCCGGAGCACCGACGGCTTCGACTTCGCATCGGCGTTCCTCACGACTCTCCTCGGGCGCGTAACGTCTTCCTACTTCGATGCGCTCGGCTTCGTTCGCAGCGTCGCCGATATCGTCGAAGGAGAGGTGAGTGGACTCGAGATGCCGGACAGCGTTCGTACCCGGCGGGACATCTTGAACCTTCGACGGTTGCTGCGGCAGTTGCGATGGGCGTTCGTGCCTGAAGACGAGACCCACGAGCTGCTGTCGTGGCCGTCGGACCAGGGCCGTAACCACATGATCGACGTTCATCTCGCTGATGCGGAGGCCGAGTCATCACGAGCCGTCGTGACCACGCGGGATCTGATGGAGCAGGTGCAACAGACGTTCGATCTGCTCACGTCGATCAAGCAGGACACGATCGAGGCGACGACGTACCGACTCACGATGGTCGCGACACTGCTGTTGCCGCCTTCGTTGATCGCCGGGATGTACGGCATGAACTTCCGATACATGCCATTCCTGAGCAGGAGCCCGGCGGTGTTCATCACCTTGGCCGCGATGATCGCGTCCAGCGTGCTCGGCTGGTTCGTGGCCAAGAGGAGGTTGCCGATCCCCGGACACCGCGCAACCCGAGACTCGCGATCCTGACGAACGTCGGCGGTCACCCACGTTGGGCTTGACGGAGCGGGTGCGACATGGGTTACGGTTTCGCACGGTGAACGATCAAACCCGTTCCGGACAGCGAGGCTCCGAGTGAGTGGCGCTGACCGTGATCCATCGCTCGTGCCCAGGAACGACCGGGTCATGCAAGCGTTGGCGTTCGCTGCCCAGCGCTTCCTCGCCTCCGCATCATGGCGGGACCGCATCGATGACGTGCTTGAGCGGCTGGGGGAGGCCGTCGAGGCGAGCCACGCTTACGTTTTCGAGAATCAGGCCACGGACGGATGGACCCCGTTTGCCGCTCGAGCGTATGGATGGGCCGCACCCGAGGTCACGCCTCAGATCGACGACCCTGCCACGCAACGACGGACCTTCGAAGGCGCCGGCTGGAGCCGATGGGCGGAGGCACTCCGACGAGGAGAGCCGCTCCATGGCATAGCCCGGGGATTCCCAGAACCCGAGGCCGTGGACCTGAAGGCGCAGAACATCGCCTCGATCGCGGAGGCGCCGATCTTCGTCGGCGGCGAGTGGTGGGGTCTCATCGGACTCGACGAGAGCACGAACGAACGTGAATGGCTCCCTTCAGACATCAGCGCTCTAGAGGCAGTCGCGGCGATCCTCGGCGCAGCGATCGATCGGCAAGCGGTGAGGGAGCAACTGTCGGAGGCGATGACGAAATATCGCTGGCTGGTTGAGCACATCCCGGCCATGACGTTCGTGGACGAAGCCGGCGGCCCCGAAGAAGGTGCCTACGTGAGTCCGCAGATCCGCGACCTGCTCGGGTTCGAGCCCGAAGACTGGCACGCGGAGCCGGAGTTCTGGCGGAACCACATCCACCCGGACGACGAGCCCGAAGTCTGGGCCGACTGGCGCCGCAGCGTCGAAGAGGGCGGCATCTTCGCTCGGGAGTACCGGATGCTTTCGTACGACGGAAGCGTCGTATGGGTGAGCGAACGTTCCACCATTCTGCCGGACGAGAACGGGAAACCTCGGTGGATACAAGGAGTCCTCACGGACATCTCTCAGTTGAAGGAAGCAGAGGATCGCTTCCGGACCGTGTTCGAGGCGAGCCCGATCGGCATCGGCATCGTCGGGACCGATTTCCGGATGCTTGACGCGAATCGAGCGCTATGTCGTCTCTTGGGCTACACACGAGACGAGATGCGCACGCGAACGTTCATCGACTTTACGCACTCCGACGACGCCGACCTCGATGCAGAGCTCGCGAAGAAGATGTTCGCGGGAGACATCCCGAATTACTCGCTGGAGAAGCGCTTCATCACGAGTGATGGAGAGACGCTCTGGGTCAACCTCACCGCCTCGGTCGTGAACCAGCAGTCGCGTACGCCGATGTTGGGGATCGGCATCGTCGAGGACATCACGGAGCGCAAGCGAAGGGAAGCCGTGATGCTCCGCGACGTCGTCGAGGCGAACAGGCGACTGGTCGAACTGAGCCAGCGCGAGCGTGAGGTTCTGGATCTCATGGCTTCCGAAGGGCTGACCGCTCCCCAGGTCGCGGCGAAGCTCCATATCAGCAAACGAACCGCCGAGTCTCACCTGGCCTCCGTCTACCGGACGCTCCACGTCTCGAGCAGGGACGCCGCGATCCGCGAGTACCGGAGGCTGACCGAAGCCGCCGGTGGTGCGTAGCACCAGCCATCCCGAAGGCTGGATACCGAGCCGAAATCAGTACGTACGTATGCAAGTCCCGTAGGCCCTGCCCTACAGCGGATCCTCCCCGTTCCCGACTCCTTCCGTAGACACGAGGGAAAAGCTTGTGGGGCGCCGGTTGTCGGTGCCCTGCAACACGAAGGGGGAAGGTCGAGATGAAGCGAAGGTTCGGGAAGAAGCTCACGGTAAGTGCAGTGTTCGTCGGTGTTGCCCTTGCCGGGAGCCTGGCTTTCGCCGCGTGGACGACTGGCGGTAGCGGTTCGGGATACGTCGCGGCCGGCTCGGAGCAGGACCTGACGACGCTCTCGGTCGCCGCCAGCACCACGTCGCTCCTCTACCCGACTGGGTCTGCCGACGTGAAAGTGAAGATCAACAACCCCAACACGTACAACGTGCTCGTGACGGCCATCAACAACAGCGGAACGGGCTCGATCGTGTCGGGCGACGCCACCTGCGATACCTCCAACGGCGTCTCGTACACGAACCAGTCGGGCACGTGGACGGTTCCGGCTTCCGGGACGCTCACGGTTACCCTGACGAACGCCGCCGCGATGAGCAACGCGTCCGTGAACGCTTGTCAGGGCAAGACGTTCACCATCCCCGTGGCTCTCACCGGCTCGAGCACCCCGTAACCCCAAGCGCTTCGCGGCAGGAGGGCGGAGCCCGGCTCCGCCGCCCTCCTCGTGCGTAGAAGGAGACGACCGGTGCAGCCCGGCGGTTCGAGTGGATCTCTCCAGAGTGGAACACGGCGCGTCAGCGTCGTGAGAGCGCGCGGGCGACTTCTGATCGCTGGCTCGATCGCGGCGCTCGTGATCCTCGTCCCTGGGGTCGCACTCGCTGCGTGGACCGAACAAGGGTCTGGCACCGGCGCCGTGACGGCGAATTCCATGCCGACCGGAGCCACGCCGAGCGTCTCGGTGACCGGTCGCAACGTAACCGTCAGCTGGACCGCATCGGCGATCGGCGGTGTGTCAGTTGCCGGCTACACCGCGGCCCGCTACGACGCGGGTACGTCCGCCCTCCAGACGATCGGCGCGAGCTGCAGTGGGACGATCGCCGCGCTCACCTGCACGGAATCGGCCGTCCCACCGGGCTCGTGGAAGTACGCGGTCACGCCGAGACAAGGACTGTGGGTCGGGACCGAGGGGACGAAGAGCTCGACGGCGACCGTCGCATCTTCATCGCTCGCATGGACCTCCTCGAGCACGATCACATCGCTGCCGGCGACGCTCACCGGGACGCTGGCGAGTTATGCGACCGGCGAGACCGTGACGTTCCGTCTCGACGACGCCTCGAGCGGGACCGTCCTCACCAGTTCGATCTCCCCGACATCCGTGCCGGCCAGCGGATCGGTGTCGTTCAGCGCGACGATCCCCGCCGGTGTCCTGAACGGGAGCCACACCGTCTATGCGGTCGGCTCGCTCGGCACACAGACGAGCGGCGGCATCACCGTCAGCATCCCTGACACGACGCCGCCGACCGTGTCGGCCGCCGTCATCAACAAGTCCACCGGCGACACGCCGGGCTACGTGAAGCAGGGTGGCCAGTACTACGCGTACGCCAACGTGACCGACCCCGGGATCTACGCGACGGGAGTTGCGACCGTCACGGCCGACGTTTCGACCGTGACGTCGGGCACGACGGCCGCGTCGATGACGACCGGTTCCTACACGGTGGCCGGGGTCTCGTACAACTACCGAAGCTCGCTGCTCACCGCGAACGTCGTGCTCGTGGCCGGCTCGAAGTCGTTCACGATCACGGCGAAGGACATCGCGAACAACTCGACGACTCAGGGCGGGTTCTCCGTCACCGTGGACAACACTGTCCCGGTCGCGAGCGACATCCAGACGGCGAACGTTGGCGGCGGGACCAACGGACTGGCCGAGACGGGCGATTCGATGACGTTCACGTTCAGCGAACCCATCGACCCGAACTCGGTCCTCGCCGGGTGGACCGGTGCCTCGACCCCGGTGACCCTGCGCCTGATCAACGGCGCGAACGGGAACAACGACTCGGTGGCCGTCTACAACCAGGCGAACACGACCCAGCTGCCGCTTGGCTCGGTGGATCTCGGCAAGAAAGGCTACGCCAACGCAGACGTCAGCTTCACCGGCTCGACGATGGTGATGAGCGGATCGACGATCACGGTGACGCTGGGGACGGCGAGCGGTGCCGGAGCGCAGACCATCAGCAACAACTCCACAGCGACCTGGACGCCGTCGACCACACCGACCGACCGAGCCGCCAACGCGTGCCTCGCCACCCCGGCGGTCGAGTCGGGGACCGGGGACAAGGAGTTCTGAGCAGGTCCCGCGACCATCTCTGCCTAGGGCGCGCTCGCGTCCGCTCGATCCGGCATCCGAAGCCGTTCCACCTCACCCGTTGTGATGGAGTTGCGCCCGCATCGCTGAGCTGATATCAACGCTCGGCCAACCGTATTGCAAGGGAAGGGCAACTTGCCACACGTCGACGCTGGTAACACGGCATGGGTGCTTGCCAGCACTGCGCTCGTGCTCTTCATGACGCCTGGACTGGCCTTCTTCTACGCAGGGATGGTTCGGCGCAAGAACGTCCTCGGCATGCTCATGCAGAACTACGTCGTCATGGGCATCGTCGGTCTGGTTTGGGTATGGCTCACCTACAGCCTGGCCTTCGGGGTGGATTGGGGTGGGCACGGCATCATCGGCACGTTCCACTTCGCCGGCCTGCTCCACATCGACACCGAGCCCGTCCCCGGGTACTCGGGGGCATTGGCGCAGACGATCCCGCCGATCGTGTTCGTTATCTTCCAGATGATGTTCGCGGTGATCACCGTGGGTCTCATCACGGGTTCATCGGCTGATCGGCTCAAGTTCGGGGCGTTCGTGGTCTTCGCGATCGCCTGGTCGGTGTTGGTGTACGCGCCCGTTGCCCACTGGGTGTTCTCACCGACAGGCTGGCTCGCCAAACGGGGTGCGGAGGACTTCGCAGGAGGGACCGTGGTCCACATCAACGCCGCCATGGGGGGCGTTGCGTTGGCACTGGTCGCCGGCAGGCGTAAAGGCTGGCCCCACGCGCCGATGGAGCCCCACAACGTGCCGTTCACCGTGCTCGGAGCCGGAATATTGTGGTTCGGCTGGTTCGGCTTCAACGCAGGCTCGGCGCTGGGAGCCAACAACCTGTCGGCGCACGCGTTCGTCAATACGAACACTGCCGCCGCGGCAGCCCTGCTGGCCTGGATCGGGGTGGAAAAGCTGCAGAACGGAAAGTCGACCCCGATCGGGGCGGTCTCGGGGGCGGTAGCCGGTTTGGTCGCGATCACCCCGGCCTGCGGTTTCGTCAACCTGCTCGGGGCCACGGTCATCGGTGTCGTCGCCGGGGCGTTGTGTGCGTTGGCCGTGACTCTGAAGTTCAAGCTCAAGCTCGACGACTCCCTTGACGTGCTCGCCGTGCACTTCGTCGGCGGAACGCTCGGTGCGATCCTCATCGGCTTCGTCGGGACCGCTGCGATCGGTGGCAAGAACGGGCTGTTCTACGGCGGTAACGCCGCTCTGCTGGGTCAACAGGTTCTTGCGGTGGTGAGCGTGGCGGCCTACTCGCTCATCGTCTCGGCGCTCATCGCGCTCGCAATCAAGCACACGATGGGTCTGCGGGTGAGCGAGGAGAACGAGGACCTCGGCCTGGACCTCAGTCAGCACGACGAGAGCGCCTACGACTTCGAGTCGGGCTGAGCGTCGCGACGACACGTTGCGCAGATCGGAGGGTCGATGCTGCTCGAGGGTCAGGTCGCGATGGTCACCGGCGGCGGCCGGGGCATCGGCAAGGCCATCGCCTTGCGATTCGCTCGCGAGGGCGCCGACATCGCGATCCTCGACATCGATGGCGAGACCGCTGAGGCGACCGCCCAGGAGGTCCGCGATCTAGGGCGTGTCGCAGTAATCAAGGTGGCCGACACGAGCGTTTTCGAAGACGTAGAGAGCGCCGTGACCGGGGTCGTCGGAGAGCTGGCGAGGATCGACGTCTTGGTTAACAACGCGGGGATCGAGAAGCGAGCGCCGTTCCTCGAGATCACACCCGCCGACTGGCAACGTCAGCTCGACGTCAACCTGTCGGGGACCTTCTACTGCACGCAGATCGTCGCTCGAGAGATGGCGAGGCGCAAGTACGGACGGATCGTGAACATCTCTTCTGTCGCCGGGATCATCGGCCCCATCGACCTTGCAGCGTACGGAGCGTCGAAGGCGGGCATCATCGGCCTCACCCATGCGGCCGCGCTCGACCTGGCCGACCACCAGATCACGGTGAATGCGATCGCTCCCGGCCCGATCGAGACCGAACTGATGTTGGGTGCTTGGAGCGCCGAAGCGTTGCGGGAGCGGCCCGAGCACGGAGCGATCGCGCGATTCGGAACGGTCGAAGAGATCGCCCACACCGCGCTCTTCTTGGCATCGCCTGAAAGCGGATTCATCACCGGAGTCACGCTCTCGGTCGATGGCGGCGCCGTGGCTGCAGGCGCCTACATGGTCGAGAAGTATCGACGACGGAGAGCTGCTCGAACGGACGGATAGCTGGTTTCACGTTCGTGAGAGTTTTCTCACGTCCATCCCGTTGACCTAACTCACTGTGCTTGCCTATACGGCGACCCGAGCCATGCGCGGCTCGGGTCGCCACGCGTCACGCTCCGGCGCGGAGCTCCTCGACCCAATCGCGGAGCCGTGGCAGATGGTCCCGGTAGTGCGCGATTCCCGCCTTGTCGATCCACCAGGCGGCGTCGGGCGATTCGTCGGAGAGCGCCAGCAGGCTGCGACGCATCCTGGCTCGTGCCGACTCGGCCATGCCGTGGATCTGCGCGGACGTGAGCGGCCGCAACGCTTCCATGAACTCGTCGTTCTTCGCGTCGATGTCGAGCTCGCCTTCTCGGTATGTGCCGCCGTTGATGCGCTCGAGGGCGACGCCTGCCTCTGCGAGCCAGCTGGCGAGGTGGCCGAGCAGATCCTTCACCGACCAGCCTTCAGGGAAGTACCCCCGGGTCTCGACCTGGCTCGGAGACAACGAGTCGATCAGCGCGTGGATCTCTTTCCATCCCTCTTCTTCTGCTCGGAGCAGCTCGGTGATCGTGCCCAACGAACGTTCGGTCATGAGCTCCTGAGCCCCCTCCCCTCGGTCCAGAGCCGACGCCCAGTCTATGACCGCTCGCTACCTCAAGCCGGCCGTCGTCTTCGCCGATGCATCATCAGGCGACGGTTCTTATGTTTGGGGAACCTCGAGCGCTCGGAGCGAGGGTCGATGGTCAGCGAAGAAGCGTTCGAGCGAGCGAGCATCCTGGTCGTGGACGACCAAGAGGCGAACGTCCTGCTCATGGAGCGGATCCTCAAGAAAGCCGGTTACGTCAACGTCTCGAGCACAACGGATCCTCGCGAGGTGTTGTCGCTCTATGACTCATTTGATCCTGACCTGATCATCCTCGATCTCCTCATGCCGTATGTCGACGGGTTCCAGGTGATGGAGCAGCTTTCGAAGGTCCTCCCCGATGGCACATACCTGCCGATCCTCGTTTTGACGGCGGATCTCACAACCGGAGCGATGCATAGGGCCCTCTCGATGGGAGCCAAAGACTTCCTCCACAAGCCGTTCGACTCCGTCGAGGTACTCCTGCGGATCAGGAACCTCTTGGAGACTCGCTTCATGCACGTCCGGCTCCGAGATCACACCGAAGAGCTGGAGCGAAAGGTCCTCGAACGCACCGAGGCCCTCAGCAAGAGCCTCGAGCGGATGACCGAGATGGCGGAGCACAGGCGCAGTCTCCTGGGTCGTTTGAGCGGCGTGAACCCGCCGGCCCCGGTCTCTGGCACGGCGGAGGTCGACTAAAGGATGGCGTCGGTCTCCGCTGAGCACGAACGAGCAACGGGCGCGCGGCTCGGGCTGGTGTCGCCTGGTCCGATCGCGGTCGAATTCACGATGTGGTTGCGAGAGCTTGCGTCCGGGGCGGGCTCAGACCTGCACCTCAAGGTCGATTCCCCTCCGATGATCCGCGAGCAAGGAGAGTTGCGCCGCCTGGAGCGGGCGCCGCTTTCGAACGGCGAGCTCGAAGAGCTTGCCGAGGCCATCATCCCGCATCGGCGGCGAGACCTGTTCGAACGAGAAGGCGAGGTGGACTTCGCCCACTCATTGCTCGGCGTTGGCCGGTTCAGGGCGAACGTGTTCCGTCAGCGGACGTCCGTGAGCATGGTGTTCAGGAAGCTCGGGACGGGCGGTCCGACCTTCGAGGAGATCGGGCTTCCGTCGATCGTGCAAGACCTCGCCGAGGAGAAGCGCGGCCTCGTCTTGGTTACCGGTCCCACCGGATCCGGCAAGACGACCACGCTCGCAGCGATGATCGAGCACATCAACTCGACGCGGCGCGTTCACATCGTGACGATCGAGGATCCGATCGAGGTCATGCACGAGGACAAGCTGAGCTCGATCAATCAACGGGAGATCGGTCAGGACTCGACGACGTTCTTCAAGGCACTTCGAGCCGCACTCCGTCAGGACCCCGACGTCATCCTGATCGGCGAGATGCGGGACGCCGAGACCGTGCAAGCCGCCCTCCAGGCCGCCGAAACGGGTCACCTCGTATTCAGCACGCTTCACACGGTCGACGCGACGGAGACCATCAACCGGCTCGTCGACTTCTTCCCCGCGACCCAACAGCAGCAAGCGAGGTTCACGCTTGCGGGAGCGTTGCGGGGCATCGTGTGTCAGCGGCTGATTCCCGCGGTCGGTGGGGGGCGCATCCCGGGCCTCGAGGTCCTGATCAACACCGGCCGGATCGCGGAGCGCATCATCGATCCCGCGAAGACATCCGAGATCAAGGACGTATTGGTTGAGGGTGGCTACTACGGCATGCGGACGTTCGACCAATCGCTCGTGGAACTCGTGTCGCTGGGCGATGTGGCGGTCGAGGACGCGATGGCGGTCGCCTCGGTGCCCCAGGATCTCAAGATCATGCTCGACCAAGCAGCCGTTCAGGCAGCCAGGCTCAGCTTCGAGACGGACGTCAAGCCTATCTTCAGCAAGAAAGACAAGGTGGAGCTTGCGTGGGCGTTCGACCTGTGGGATGCCTCCAGCGTGGAGGAGCATGCAGCCGATATCCTCGAGCGTCTGCGCTCGGGCGACATCGTGCCGGCCGAGGGAGCGTCCGCGGACGCCATCGCAGTATTCGAGACGTGGTCTGCTAACCCGTTACCCTAGTGCGCTGATCGGGTCCACGCCGGCAGCGCTATCGGATCGAACCGCAAGCGCTCGATCGACAACCTCGAGGAACCGCGTCACGTCGATCGGCTTCGTGACGTAGTCGTCGATGCCCATCGCTCGCAACCGATTGATCTGTCCCGGGGTCGAGTCCGCCGACATGATGACGACGGGGATGTGTCTCGTCATCGGATCTTGCCTCAGACGTTCGAGTGCCTCCTCGCCTGAGAGGTCGGGCAGGTGGAGATCCAGTAGAACGAGGGCCGGGGAGTGCTCTCGGGCGAGCTCGAGACCCAACCGCGCCTGCATCGCCGCGACCAGCTTCACGGAAGGCCGTTGTAACAGGATCCGCTCAACGAGCGAAACGTTCGCCAGGTTGTTCTCGACGTAGAGGATGGTTCGGAGCCTGCTCGATCCGCTCGGTCCCGGGACCTGATCCTTCTCGGATCCATCGACATCCCACCCGGGTTCCCGGCACGCAGGGAGCTCCACGGTGAACGTGCTCCCAAGGCCCTGTTCACTTTCGACGACGATTCGCCCTGCCATCGATTCGATCAGGGCCTTCGACAGGGCGAGGCCCAGCCCTGTGCCCTCGGCGCCGGTCTTCTCGGCGCCCAGCCGGTCGAAGGGGGCGAACAACCGATCGAGATCTTCGAGTGGGAATCCGGGTCCGGTGTCGGTTACGCGGATCGCGATGCGATCGTTTCCCTCTGCCTCGCACGAGACGTCGACGCGTCCCTGCGTCCGGTTGTACTTGATCGCGTTGGACAGCAGATTCAGGAGCACCTGCTTCAGTCGCTGGTGATCGGCGAGGACGAACGGCGAGGGCTGCGAGATCGTCGCGACGACTTCGATCCCACGGTCGGTGCAGAGCGGGGCAACCAAGTCGATCGTTTCATGCACTACCTCGTTGACGGAGACGGGTTCGATCGACAGCGAGAGACGACTGGATTCGATCCTAGAGATATCGAGCACTTCGTTGATGAGCCCCAGCAGATGCCGCCCCCCTTTCAAGATCTGCTCGACGCTTTCCACGTCGTCCGGGGCCAAGGCCGACGTCTCCATGAGCTGACCGAAGCCGAGGATCGCGTTCAAGGGCGTGCGCAGCTCGTGGCTCATGCGCGACAGGAACTCACTCTTCGCGGCGTTCGCGCGTTCCGAGACCTCTTTCGCTTCTCGAAGACTCACGTTCGCCGTCTCGAGGTCTGCCGTTCTCTCGGCGACCCGCTGCTCGAGCTCCTCGTTGAGGCGCTCGATCGCCTCATTCGCGCGTTTGCTCTCGGTGATGTCGACCATCACCCCCTGGATGCTCGAACGCGTTCCGTCTTCGTCCCGCAGGACTTCCGCCTCATCGCGCAGCCAAAGGATCCGCCCGTCGCGCCCTGCCATCCGGTACTCGCTCGCGAACGGCTCTCCCGTCTCGCTGCTGTGAGCCTCATCCCTCAGCACGCGCTCCCGATCCTCGCTGAGGATGTGCTCGTACCAGAAACGCGGATCCGCGATCCAGTCTTCGCGTGGGTATCCCATCAAGGACTCGACCTGCGGGCTGACGTAACTCCAAGCTCCGCCCTCGCCGAACTCGGCTCGGTAGACGACCATGGGGAGCTGCTCCACGAGTGTCAGGTACTGATCCTCGGCTTGTTGCAGATGGGCCTTCGTTCGCCGGAACTCGGAGAGATCGACGATCTGTCGAGACGGCCGGAACATCGCGAGGACGAACAGACCTGCCGAGATGACCGCGATGGCGGCGAGGGAGTGTCCCCTTTCCCCCATCACGATCAGCGCTCCAGGAGGGATAAGCGCCGCGAGGATGATAACCGGGAGGCGCCAGCGTTCGGACGCCCGCTTATCAGCTGGGATCTGTTGTGTGACAACACCCATCAAGGGATGGAGCGCGGCGGTGCCGAGCAGGATGTACGAAATGAGGTATGCCGCGAACGCGGCGCTATGCGTCGTGAACGACTGGTTCAGCTGCGTGATCCCGTAGATCGTGTCGGCAGCGAGCTGGGCGATGATGTACAAACTCAACAGCATCGAAGCGCGATCCTTCGTTCGGCTGACGAACGCCAGGCGGAGAACCGCGGAGAGCAAAAGTAGGTCGACCAGTGGGTATGCGATGGACACGAGCTTCGCCGGGCCCAGGAGAGCGGAGTCGTCCCAGAGCCTCTCCATCACGAACACCCAGGAGAGGACCGCCATGCCGCCCGTGACGAGCAGGGCGTCGATGAATGCCGCCCTATCTCTTCCTGCCGTGCGGGAGCGGACGAACAGCGCCAACCCGACCAGGATGGTCACGTAGCTCGTGAGGTAGAAACCGTCGGCGATCGAAGGGAACGGCAGAGAAAGTCGGCCGGCCTGCGACGGATACCAGAGCGCGTCGGCCACCAGGTGCAATACTGCGCCCGCTGTGAGGATCCACCAGCCCATCGGGTGGTCCGGGCGATTGATCCGCAGGCCGAGGATCAGCGCGGCGACCATCGACGAGCAGACGACGAGCGAGATCGCGAGCCAAACGTCGCCCCCTGCGGGGACGAACGGCAACGCCACCGTCAGGACGAGACCGCTCGCCAGGTACACCTTCCACAGGTTCCTTCCGCGCCTCACCGCTTCACTTCCTCTCGATCGAGGGTTCGTTCGACGACCTGGACGAACGCCTTCACGTCGAGTGGTTTCGTGAGGTAGTCGTCGGCCCCCGCGGCGAGAAGGCGCTTGACCTGACCCTCCGTCGCATCCGCCGAGATCATGATCACCGGGATCCTCCGAGTGACCGGGTCCTGGCGCAACCTACGGAGCACCTCCTCACCCGAGATGTCGGGAAGGTGAAGATCCAAGAGGATGAGGTCGGGCTCGTGCTTGCGAGCGAGCTCGATCCCCAGCTCTCCTTGCATCGCCGACAACAACCCGATATTCGGGCGGCCCGCGAAGATCCGCTCGATGAGCATCAGGTTCGAGAGGTTGTCCTCGATGTAGAGAACGGTCGAGTCGCCGGAGATCGACTCGTAATCGTTGTCTGCCTGCAACTCACGTTCGTACCGATCCGAGGGTGTTTCGGCCAGGCGAAGCTCGACGATGAATTCAGCACCTGAACCGGGACTACTGTCGGCCTTGATCGTCCCCCCCATGGCTTCCACGAGTCCCTTGCTCAGGGCCAGGCCAAGGCCTGTCCCGTCGACGTGGGTCGACTCGGCCCCGAGCCGGTCGAACGGGACGAACAGGCGATCGATCAAGTCGCCGGGGATCCCGGGACCTGTATCGGAAACCTTGATCCGAAGACCGTCACTCGGCGCCCTCTCCCAGGTGACCGAGACCTGTCCGCCCTCGCGGTTGTACTTCACGGCGTTGGAAAGCAGGTTCAGCAGGACCTGCTTCAGACGTTGGCGGTCGGCGAGCACGTGCAGACCGTTCGCATCCTCGGCTCGGAGTTCGATCCCGCGCTCTGCGGCCATCGGTCGAATGAGATCTACAGCTTCGCGCAGAGCCGCTGTGACACTTACCGGCTCTGACGAAAGCGGCATGCGACCGGTCCCGATACGAGAGATGTCAAGCACCTCGTCGATGAGGCTCAAAAGGTGTCGACCGCCGAAGAGGATCTGCCTGACGCTGTCATGCTGCTCGTCGCTGAGCTCATCGAGCTCTAACACTTGGGCGAAGCCGATCACCGCGTTCAGCGGCGTTCGCAGCTCATGGCTCATCCGGGAGAGGAAACCGTCCTTCGCCCGGTTCGCGCGCTCCGCCTCGCTCTTCGCGTCGCGGAGCGCTTCTTCCGCTCGTTTGCGCTCCGTGATGTCTTCGGAGATCCCCAAGAGGTATCGAGGATTACCGTCGGCGTCGAGGATCGAGATCTTCTTCGTATGCAGGATGCGGATGCCTTTGTTCGCGGTCTGGATCTCCTCCTCGGGGATATCGATCAGCGTTCCACCGGCCAGGACATCTCTGTCTTTGGTCGCGAATGCGTCGGCCTCCTCGACGGGGAAGAAGTCGTAGTCGTTCTTCCCGATCAGTTGTTCCCGCTGGTACCCGAGGAGCTCTTCCCCTGCCCGGTTGAAGCGAATGAAGCGGAGATCCTCGGCGTCCTTGACGAAGACCATGTTCGGGATGTTCTCGACGATCGAGTCGAGGAAGGCTTCGGTCGCCCGAGTTTCCTCTTCCGCCTGCCTGCGCGCTGTGATGTCGATCGCGACGAGCATCCCCGCGACGATCTCGCCGGCGTCGGACTCTACCGGGACGACTTGAATGAGGAAGATGCGATCCCCGAAGGGCCGCTCCATCGTGCTGGCCTCCCCGCGAAGGGCCGCACGATATTGCTCTGCGGCGGCTAGGGCCGTCTCAGGAGGCAGCACCTCCCATACCGTTTTGCCCTCCACGCCCTCCTTCGACAGGCCGATGGTTTCGAGGGTTTGGCCCTCGGCCAGCGTGAAGCGAAGATCGTGGTCGAAGAGAACGATCGCTCCGTTCGGGAAGTTGTGTGCGAGCGCTCGGTACTGTGCCTCGCTCCGGGATAGCGCCTTCTGTCGGTCTGCGAGGAGATCCTTAGCATCCTGAAGGGCAACGCCCAACAGACCGATCTCATCCCGCCGAGGCTCCATCGGGATAAGAGGTATCCCCTCGGCAAGCCTGCGAGCGTTATCCGTTGTGACCCGTACTCGGCGGACCACGCCGCTCGTGAACAGCAGGGTCGAAACGAGCCCGATCACCAGGACAACGGGGATCGCCGCGGCGGCGACGATCGAGGTGATGCGGCTCTCTCGATCGGCGGTGGCGGTCCTCTGCTCGAGCAGCCGATCTTCCTGTGACCGCATCGAGTTCAGCTCGGCTTGGACAGGGTTCATCGCGTCGGAGCTCCGAAACACGAGCTCTATGTCCGTCTGGGACAACGAACGCCCGACCCGCGGGCTCGATCTCAGCTCTGCCAAGATCCCGAGCAGGTCCGCTGCAGCCGGGCCGATCTGCCACGCGAGCACCTCCTGCCTGGGGTCGTCCCGAACCAGATCCTGCAGGTGTAGAAGGGCCGTCGGCAAGGCCTCGAGATCCTGCTGATAGGACTCGATGTTCTGCTCCGAGCCGGTGTTGAGGTATCCGCGGACATTTGCCGAGGCGTCGATGTACAAGCTGCGAACGTTCTCGATCTGGTCACGCACCTCGACGGTTCCATCGAGCAGTCCAGTTGCTTCCCTTGCCCGCAGCATCGAGACGTAGAAGACCGGACCGATAACGAGAAGTGCCGCCATGGGGATGGCCAAGGCAACGATCGTGCCCCTCGTCCGAAGCGATCGATTGGCCCATGCGCGACCGAGCACTGTATTCCAGCCCATTTGCGATATATCGGCAGGAAGCTCTAGGGCTAAAGGTCCCGTCGTTAAGGGAACTGTTGTTGCAACCGATGAAACTCAAGGAGGTCGATCAGCCGTGCTCAACGAAGCGTTCGCGAATGCCCGCATCATGATCGTGGATGATGAGGAGCCGAACGTCCGTTTGCTCGAGCGCGTCCTTCGCGACGCCGGATTCGAGAACACGGTCTCGACCACCGACCCTCGGGAAGCGCAGGGCATATTCGAGGGAACCCAGCCCGATCTGGTCCTGCTCGACCTTCTGATGCCCTACCTCGACGGCTTCGCGCTGATGGAGAAGCTTCACGAGTTGATCCCCACAGATTGCTATCTCCCCATCCTCGTCCTCACGGCCGATGCGACCGACGAGACCAAACGAAGAGCTCTCACAGCTGGGGCGAAGGATTTCCTCACCAAGCCCCTGGATGTTCAAGAAGTCGTGCTGCGGATCAAGAATATGTTGGAGACGCGCAGTCTTCACCTCCAGCTGCAAGCGCACAACGAGCTCCTCGGCGAACGTGTTCGGCTACGGACGCGTGAGCTGGAAGAGGCGCAGACGGAGACCTTCGAGCGTCTCGCCTTGGCCGCCGAGTACCGCGACGACAACACCGGTCAGCACACCCGGCGCGTCGGAGAGATGGCCGCGCTCCTGGCCGAGAAGCTCGGCTTTCCGCCCGAAGAGGTCGAACTCCTCGAGCGGGCCGCCGGACTGCACGACCTCGGCAAGATCGGGGTCTCCGACAGTATCCTGCTCGCTCCCCGTCGGCTCACGCGGCAAGAGTTCGAGATCGTGAAGCTGCACACGGTGACTGGAGCGAAGATCCTTTCGGGGAGCCACTCGCCGCTGTTGCAGATGGCGGAGGTGGTGGCACGTTCTCATCACGAGCGCTGGGACGGCACCGGGTACGAGGGGCTCTCGGGTGAAGCGATCCCCTTCGTCGCTCGCATCACGACCGTTGCGGATGTGTTCGATGCCCTGACTCACGAGCGACCGTACAAGGAGGCATGGACGGTCGCGCGATCGATCGAAGAGATCGAGGCCCAGCGGGGACGGCAGTTTGACCCGGACGTGGTCGACGCATTCCTGTCGCTCGTCGAACATTCCTTCGCATCTGTAATCGGGGGCTTGCACTAGCCCTGTCGACGTTGACGCCGAGTGAAAAGCCACTAAGCGAAGCGGGTTCGGTAGTGTGGCGGAATGGCGTGGGTCGGATTGCCGTTGGGCGTGCTGATCCTCGCGACCACGTTGCTCGACGTGTTCCGAACCCTGGTCATGCCCCGAGCAGCCCGAGGCAGGCTCCGGCTGTCCCGCCTGATGTTCCTCTTCTTGTGGCGACCGTGGCGGTGGGTCGCTCTGCGTGCACGGACCGAGGAGGGTCGAGAGCGGATCCTGGCCGGAGCGTCGCCGATGTCGCTGTTCGTGCTGCTGGGCACTTGGGCCGCCCTGTCCCTGGTGGGCTACGGCCTCCTCCTGTGGAGTCCGCCGTTCGTGCATGGCGTGCACGGGACGAGCAGCGGGAGCCTCACGACCGCGCTCTACCTGAGCGGCACATCGCTGTTCACATTGGGGTTCGGCGACGTCGTGGCGACAGGCGCCACCCGCGCGATCGTGATCGTCGAAGCCGCCACCGGACTCGGGCTGGTCGCGGTCGTGATCGCGTACCTGCCCGTCCTCTACCAGGCGTTCAATCGCCGCGAAGTGGGTCTGCTGATGTTGGATGCGCGGGCTGGTTCACCACCCTCCGGTGCCGAGCTCTTACGCCGGGCGGGCGGCGTGGGCGTCCGCCGCAGCTTGCCTCGCCTGTTCAGGGAATGGGAACGATGGGCCGCTGACGTCCTCGAGTCGCACCTGTCGTACCCGTTCCTCGCGTTCTTCCGCTCGCCCCACGACAACACATCGTGGGTGACGTCCTTGGGTGCGATGCTCGATGCCGCATCGCTCGTGATGTCGTCGGTGGACGACGAGGGCTGTGTAGAAGACGCGCGGATGCTCTACGCGACGGGAACGCATGCGGTCGAGGACCTCTTCTATTACTTCCGGCTCCCCGAGCGTCCGGGCGTGATCGAGCGAGCGGAGTTCGACCACGTGCTCGCGGACCTGAAGGATGCGGGGATCCCGCTGAAGCCCGCGGACGAGGCCTGGGAGGCGTTCAGCGAGCTCCGCGCGGTCTACGGAGGGCGGTTGAACGCTCTGGCGGTGCGCATCACCGTTCCGCCGGCGCAATGGATCGGCGACCGCTCCACGATCCAGATGGCCCCGACGGACAAGCTGCACGCCTAAGCATCGGCGCGCCTACGTCACGGTTTCCGGCGCTGGATCGACGATGGGGCGTTCGTGGGTGTGCTCGTCCGCGAGCGCCGGGATACCGAGCCCGATGACGCCGGGGATCGCCATCAGGGCAACCATGACCAGCACGGTCGAGGTCGTCGTTCCATGGGAGAGCAGCACGCCGGCGATCGCGGCTCCGATCGGTGGCGTCGACTGCATCAGCGTGCGCAACACGCCGAACACACGACCGCGCATGCCCGCCGGGATCAGCCGCATCCGGATCGTCTGCGCCCAGATCGTGAGGGGCGACATGCACAACCCGACAACTGCGAGCACGAGCAACGCCTCCGGCAGGGTCTTTGCGAACACCAGACCGAGGAACGCCAACCCACCCAACGTCTGGGCCGCAGCGATCGAGCGGCCGAGCGTCGGCCGCCAGCTGACGGCGCCGACCACGGTAGCGCCGACCAATGCCGCGAACGCGAATGCACTCAGGAGCGATCCGTACACCGAGGCGCTCCCGTTGAGCACCTTGCTTGCGTACAAGGGGAGCAGGACGAACAGCATCCCTTCGCCGACATTCAGCGACATGTACATCAACGTTGTCGCGAACACGGCCGGGGACTGAACCATGAAACGGAACGCGGGCCGCAGGTCTCGACTCCCGCGAGCATCGTGAGTGACCTCCTCGGAGGCAGCTGCTGGCGGGATCCGAAGTCGCAGGAGGAACGCCACGAACAGCGCGTAGGAGGCGGCATCGACCGCCAGAACGTTCGCGGCGCCCATCAGCCCGATGAGGATCCCGCCGATCGCCGGGCCGGCAACGTCGCTCAGACCGAACGAGATCGATTCCATCGCATTTGCGGTGTTGAGATCCTCGCCGGCGACGATGGACGGCACGAGCGCGGGCACACCAGCCCAGTTCGTCATCTTCAAGAAGCCGTACAGCGCTGCGACGACGTAGAGGTTCCACACGTGCAACCACCCGAGCTGATGCAGAACCGGAACGGTGGCCACGGCAGCGCCCAGGAATCCGTTGACAGCGATCAGCGTGGCCCGTCGGTCGAAGTGATCCAGGACCGATCCCATCACGAACCCGCCGACGAGCGTTGGGGCCGTGTAGACGATGACCAGCACGCTCACTTGCTTGGCCGAGCCCGCGATCGAGAACACCAGCCAGATGAGCGACACCCACGTCATGGCGTCGCCGATCGCCGAGATCGTGGACCCCGTCCACAGCGCCGCGAACGGACGGTTCCTAAGGAGCTCTAGATACCGGCGCACCCTCAGGCTACGCGTCCATATGGAAGCGAGGGAATACCCAGCGGAACAGGCTCAGACCGGGTCTCTTGCACCAACAATCGGGTGCGCAACCGCACGTCCGCATGCCGACGGCCTCGGCCGCGCGACCCAGCAGGGCCAGCAGCACGTAGATGAGGAGGAGGTTGAGCAGGAGCTTCTTCATGGACCTAGGCTAGGTTTCCTCGGTCGAACGCGTCAACGGAGGAGGCCTTCGCGATGGACGAGCACACGATCGTCGCGCACGAGGAGTGGATCGAAGCGCGCAAGGATCTCCTCGCCGAAGAGAAGCGGTTCACGATGCTCCGCGACGAGCTGAGCCGGCGGCGACGCGAGTTGCCGTGGGAGGCCGTGGACAAGGAATACATCTTCGAGGGACCGGACGGAACCCGGACGCTGCCGGAGCTCTTCGACGATCGGAGCCAGCTGATCGTCTACCACTTCATGTTCGATCCGGATTGGGACGAAGGGTGCCCGCACTGCTCGTTCTGGGCGGACAACTTCGACCCGAACGTGGTGCACATGAACGCACACGACGTGACGTTAGTTGCGATCTCACGGGCGCCGTTCCCGAAGCTCGCCGCCTACCGGCAGCGGATGGGGTGGAGCTTCCCGTGGGTCTCCTCGTCGCACACGGACTTCAACTTCGACTTCGGCGCGTCCTTCATGCCGGCGATGCAGGCGAACGGAGGCGTCTACAACTACCGACGGGAGAGCTCGCTCGGCTCCGAGCGCGAAGGCGTCAGCGTGTTCTACCGAGACGAGGTCGGGGGCGTGTTCCACACGTACTCGACCTATGCGCGCGGGATCGACATGCTGAACTCCGCGTACAACTATCTCGACCTCACCCCGAAGGGACGCGACGAGGAGGGGCGCGATCCCCAATACTGGGTCCGTCGCCACGACGAGTACGCCCGCTAGACCCGGTGAAGGCGGTCTCGTTATGCGGGGACGTGACCGACGACCGTGGTGCCGGCCCCCGGCGTGGACCGGACTTGAAGCGTTCCGCCGAGTGCAGCGAGTCGGTCCTCGATCCCCTGGAGGCCGGTTCCGTACGTCGTCTGAGCAAGGTCGAAACCCTGGCCGTCGTCCTGCACCTCGAAGTCCAGACTCCCGTCGATCTGCAACAAGCGAACGGTGGCGCCTGAGGCTCCCGCGTACTTCGCGATGTTCTGCAGCCCTTCGAGCACGCAGAAGTACACCGCCGCCTCCGTGTCCTGCGGGTAACGCTCGACACCGTTGGACTCGACGGTGACGGGGATCGGAGACTTCCGAGCCTGGGCTTCCAACGCAGCCGCCAGTCCTTTGTCGGCAAGCAGCGGTGGATAGATCCCGCGCGCGAGGTCGCGGAGGTTGTCCAAGGCGTCCTGCGCCTCGATCTTGAGCTGCTCGAGCATCACTGACGTCTGGGCGGGGTCGCGCGTCGCCAACGCTTGCGCCAGGTTCGCCTTCACCGCCAATGCGACGAGCTGCTGCTGCGCGCCGTCGTGGATGTTGCGCTCGAGCTTGCGTCGCTCCTCATCCTGGGCCGCCACCAAGCGCTGTCGGGACGCGCGGAGTTCCTCGATGAGCCGAACGTTGCGAAGCACCAGTCCGGCCTGGGACGCGACATCGACGAGCAACTTGTCCTCGGTCGGTGAAACCGGATCGCCTGGAGCTTTGTGGATGGACAACGCACCGAGCAGCTCGCCCTGGTGGCTGACCGGAACGACGCGAGACGCCCCGGGGACCTCGGGAGTATCGCTCTCGGTCAGCGCGATGCGTTCGGTATCTGAAGCCGACGGCCACGACCCCTCCGCCCGGAGCTCGCGCCCGACACGGAGCCACACGTCGGCCCGGAGGGCGCCCGTCCCCTCGGCAACCATACGCGCCGTTCGGGGAAGAACGTCTTCAACCGAGTATGTGCCTGCCATCCGCTCGGCGAAGGTCGACAACACCTCGTACGGCGTCGCCCGCTTGCCGTAGACGAGCCGGTTCGCGAACCGCCGACTGCGATCACGGATGGGCTGGAACGCGACGGCCACGATCGCCGTGGCGAGGATGGAAAGACCGACGTTGCCTTGTGCGCCGATCACCGCGCCGATCCCGACGACGATCCCGACATAGATCGCGGTGATCACAGCAGCGAGGGAGAAGTACACGAGGGTCTTGTTGATGATGACGTCGATCTCGTACAAGCCGTAGCGAAGGATCGCGAGCGCAGCCGCCCCCGGGATGGCCATCGAGAAACCGACGACGAACGCCGCGCTGAACAACGCGTTAGCGAGGGCGTCGCTCACGAAATTCAGCGGGATAGCGACGACGAGCAGCGAGACAGAGAAGAGCGCCGCGTAGACGAACCACTTGAGCTGCTGACGCTCGTCCCCTTTCGACCGGCGCAGGCGCACGAACAGCGCCACCACGCCGAGGACGAAGAGAACGACGATGACGAGGAAGGCAGCGGAGTCAGAGAAGCCCGTGAGTGCCGAGAGGCCGATGGGGTTCCCCAGGCTTGGCAGGTGCGGCGAGAGCTTCACCGGCGTGGGATCGAATGCGACGCCGACGACGAACCCGACCGAGAGGACGAGCGTGGCCCACGCGACCCACCGCCACCGTCTGTTGAGTGGCTTGCCGTCCGGGAACAGCAGCAACACCAAGAGCAGCCCCGTGATGCCGAGCTGCCCGATCGAGTTCTCGACCCACGCCGGCCACCGGGGCCAGCCGTGAGGGGACACCCCGGCGAGCAAGGCGTGCATCGCGATGTGACCCGAGACGACGGACAGGCCCACGAACCCCGCGATCGTGAGCAGCAGCCACCCGATGGCGTTCGCCGACCGACGCGATGCGACCAACGCTCCCAGCACGGCGAGGCTCGACGTCGGGATGAGGCTGGAGACGTCACCGAACCCGACGGAGCCGAACGAAGCCCGGTCCAGGTACAGGAGCACGAGACTCACGGCGACCATCGCGAAACACACGAACGCGATACCCCACGCGAGTCTCCCCGCGGTTCGCTCGTTCATTGAACGGCTGGCGTCGTCACCACCGGACAAGTATGAGGGTGGCCATGGGCTTTGCAGGCCACGGGCTCCTGATTTGACCTAACACCGCTGTCGCGGGAAAGTTGGTATTCGTCCGACTGGATCGTGGCGCCTCTGGCGCCGGGGGAAGGGAGGCTTTCTGATGGCCTGGATGATCAGTGGCCACTACGTCTCAGCCTGTTCATGCACCAACGTGTGCCCGTGCCCGACGGCGAGCGCGCCACCGGACAACCCCGACGGCACGACGAACTGCTGGGGAGGCGGCGTCTGGGATATCCGCAAAGGAAGCTCCGGCGACGTCGATCTGTCGGGCGTGCGGTTCGCCATCAACGTTCACTTCCCGGAGGTCGTCTCCAACGGGAACTGGCAGGTCGGGGTGGTGATCGACGAGAAGGCCACCGACGAACAGGCTGACATCATCGGGCAGATTCTGTCGGGACAGCTCGGTGGGCCGTTCGGTGAGATGGCCCCGCTGATCGGCCAGTTCATGGGCGTTGAGCGCGCCCCCATCTCTTACTCCGATACTTCTATCGGATACGGCGGCAACTCGTACACGTATGAGCCGACCCGTGGGCAGGATGGGAACCCGACGATGGTGTCCAACGCTCCCTTCGGGTTCGCGCCGCAGTTCGAGATCGGCGCGTGCGACGGCCAGCTGGATGTCTTCGGACACCAAACGGCGGCGTTATACGGTGAAGCCGCCGATTTCGTCTACGGCAGCGAGGACCACGAGCACGTCCGGGCATAGCGCCCGAGGCTGAGATGCCGGCGAAGATCGGCTTCCTCGTGATCGATACCGTCGATCCGGGTCGGCTCGCCCCGTTCTGGTGCGGCTTGCTGGGCGTGGAGGTGAGTTCGACACTCAACAACGGCCAGTACGTCGTGCTGTCGCCGACCGAGGATGGCCTCACGATCGCGTTCCAACGCGTCCCCGAGGCGAAGACCGGGAAGAATCGCCTGCACCTCGATCTGTACGTGGATGATCTCGACAGGAGCACCGCGGAGATCGAGGGGCTCGGCGGCCGATGGAGGGAGCCCGGAACCACGCGCGATCTCGAAGGATTCAAGTGGCGCTGCATGGCCGATCCCGAGGACAACGAGTTCGACATCGCTCTTATCCAGTCAACGCCATGAATCAGGAGGAGCGCCAACCGGAACCGCTCGAGCTCGGCACGGAACGCGTCGAGGCGTTCAGCGACGCCGTGATCGCGGTGATCATCACGATCATGGCCTTCCAGTTGCAGGCGCCTCACGGCACGAGCCTCACCGCGATCCGCGAACAGCTGCCCGGCCTGTTCGTGTACGTGCTCAGCTTCACTTTCGTCGGCATCTACTGGAACAACCACCATCACCTGCTGCGCGCCACGACCCGCATCAGCGGCGCCGTGATGTGGGCGAACCTGTTCCTGCTGTTCTGGCTGTCGTTGATCCCGGTGGTCACGCTGTGGCTACGGGACTACTACAAAGACCCGGTGCCGGCAGCCTTCTACGGGATGGTCGCGCTCTGTTCCGGGTTCGCCTACAACCTGCTGGTCCGGTCGATCATCCGAGCGAACGGACGCGACTCATTGGTGGCGAACGCGATCGCCTCGGATCTGAAGGGGTACGCGTCGCTGGCGCTCTACGCGGCCGCGGTCGGGTTGGCTGCCGTGAGCCCGTGGATCTCGTACGCGATCTACGCGGGCGTCGCGGTGATGTGGCTCGCGCCGGACCGGCGGTTCACGAGGAGTAGGAAGGAGCTGTGATGGCGACTGCAACGGGCACGTTCGAGGTCACCTCCGCGGGTGAGGACGCCTATCAAGAGATCGAAGGCGAGCCGAAGCTCACCCGAGCCAACGGGGTCCAACGGTTCACCGGCGACATCGAGGGCGAGGGCTCGGTCGAGTGGCTGGTCTGCTACCTGCCCGACGGAGGGGCCAGGTTCGCCGGCCTCCAACGCATCGCCGGCTCGATCGGCGGACGCACCGGTAGCTTCATCGCCGAAGCGACAGCGGATCACGACGGTACGCAGTCGAAGGGAACCTGGGCGATCATCGCGGGCTCGGGGACCGGCGAGCTCTCCACCATCGTCGGCACCGGCACGTTCGAGGCGTCCAAGGCAGGGGCCTCGTACAGCCTCGGGTATCAGCTCGGTTAAGGGCTGGCGTCGAGCCCTGCAAGGAATCCGGACGCTTTCTCGATACGGATCCCTTCCCAGATCTCCAACCGAAGAAGGTGTCGATCACCGGAGACGATGACTTCGGCGCCCGCGGTCGCTGCCGCTTCGAGCACTCTGTCGTCGGCCGGATCGTCGGCGATCACATGCACGATTTCGGTGGGCCGAACGACGTCGCCGATGCCGGCGACCTGCGCCACCGCCGAGCGGGCCCTGGCGGTTTCCCAGCCGAACTTCGTGGAAAGGACGCGTCCTAGTTCGGCGAGCATCGGCGGTGACGTGACGAGCGTGATGCGACCCTCGATCGCTGCCCGGTAGACGGCCTCGGGCGTTCCACCGGGGAACACGAACGCTGAGACAAGGATGTTGGTATCGAGGACGACCTTCAACCGCGCGCTTCTTGGATCAACCGCTCGACATCCTCCTCAGAAGTGATGCCTCTTCGAGACGCCTGCGCGGCCCCATATCGCTGAAGCGATTCGAAGGTTCGACTTTCCAGGTAGGTCTGATACACGCGGAGCATCTCGCGGAACAACTCGCTCCGGTTGCGGCCTTCCTGCTCCGCGATCCGCTCGAAGTCCTCAGCGGAATCAGGCGGAAGCGAAACGGTCAGGACCCTGGACATCCGTTTAGCAGGCATGTCATACAGAGTATGACGTTCTTGGCTCAAGGTCAACGCCCTGTTTCAACGGCCTGGGGGAGCTTGAGGCTACCGTCGTCTGTCAGTTCGAAGCCGGGGTTGTGGGCGATCTCCCATGGATGGCCATCGAGGTCGACGAAGACGCCCGCCTATCCGCCGTAGAAGGTTTCGGCCGGCTCTCGGCTGATCCGAGCACCGGCTGCCCGCGCCTCCTCGATGACGCGATCGACCTCTTCTCGCGAAACGACGTTGTGCGCGAGTGTGATCCCGCCCCACGATCCGCCGTCGGTGACGCCGCTATCGGCTTGGAGCTTGTCGCGGCCCCACAACGCAACGATCGAGCTACCCGTCTGGAAGAAGACCGTCTCTTCCACATCCAGCCCGACGTTCCAACCGAGCCGCTCGTAGAAGGTCCTCGCAGCTCCGATATCCCTCACGCCGAGCGTGATCAAGCTCACCCGCTGATCCATCGACGCCCACTCTACCGACGGCTCCCGACACCGTTCCGCCGGTCCTTTCCACGACGGGACCTTCAACCCTGTCGCCCAGGCGTCATTCCGGGTACGACGTGGCCGAAGACGGAGGAGGTGCGTGATGGCCCAGAGCCACGCAGTCATCGGAGATCACGGCAAGAAACACCGATCGCAATTCTGGCGGCATTTCTGGGAGATGCTCGCTGTGATGATCCATCGGGATGTTCGCGAGCGGCGCTATCCTCGCGACCGTCGTGGGACTGAAGTCATGGGACGCAGTGACCATCCAGTACCCGAACCAGGCTCTGTTGGTGATGGCTGCCGGCATGACCGTGCCGATGGTCGCCTGGATGCGTCCACCGGGGCATGGGCTGGAGGAACTCCTGGGAGATGGCTGCGGCGATGGTCATCCCCGTGATCCCGTTCCTGTGCCTCGTGTGGTTCCACGTCACCAGGAGCGGGCAATGCGGCGCCTACTGCGCGACAACGGTCGTGGCGATGCTCGCGCTCATGCTTTACCGTCGGAGCGAGTACTCGATGCAGATGATGCAGATGTAGGGGGCGTGGCGCGCTGGTGATGGAGATCGAAGGGGTCGCCCTCGTCGCGAGCGTGGGCGGCGGCATCCTGCACGCGCTTCGGCTCGCGTTCGGCATGACCTGGGAGATCACCTGGGCCCTGATCCTGGGCTTCGCGCTCTCTGCCGTCGTCCAGGCGGTCGTGTCGAAGAACCAGATCACGCGGCTCCTGCCCGATGACCGACCTCGAACGCTGGCGATCGCCTGCGGGCTGGGCGCCGCGTCCAGCTCATGCTCGTACGCCGCGGTCGCCCTGGCGCGGTCGATCTTCCGCAAAGGCGCGAACTTCACCGCCTCGATGGCCTTCGAGATCGCCTCGACGAACCTCGTGATCGAGCTCGGCATCATCCTGGCGCTGTTGATGGGCTGGCGGTTCACGCTGGCCGAGTTCGTCGGCGGCCCGATTATGGTGGTTCTGTTGGCGCTCGTCTTCCGCGCCTTCCTGCGGCCACGGCTGCTCGAGATGGCTCGTGCTCAGGCCGAGAAGGGTCTTCGCGGCTCGATGGAAGGCCACGCCTCGATGGACATGTCCGTCAGCGAGGGCTCGCTCTTCTCACGCATCACGTCGCCGCGGGGCTTCACCGCGATCTCCCACTCGTTCGTCATGGAATGGGCCGCGATCCTTCGCGACGTCGTCATCGGCTTGTTGCTCGCCGGCGCGCTCGCGGCCTGGGTCCCGGAATCGTTCTGGCAAGGCTTCTTCCTTGTCCATCACCCGCTGCTGGCGAAGCTCTGGGGACCGCTGATCGGGCCGCTCGTATCGATGTTGTCGTTCGTCTGCTCGATCGGAAATGTGCCGCTCGCGGCGGTGCTCTGGAACGGTGGGATCAGCTTCGGGGGCGTGGTCGCGTTCATCTTCGCCGACCTCATCATCCTGCCGATCCTGAACATCTACCGGAAGTACTACGGCTGGAAGATGAGCCTGTTCCTGCTCGGCACCTTCTACGCAACGATGGTCGCGGCCGGCTACATCGTCGAGATCCTCTTCGGACTGCTGCACCTGGTCCCGACTGGCCCGCGGAACGCCAAGGTGATCGAGGCGACCGTTCACCTCAACTACACGACGGTCCTGAACGGGGCGTTCTTGTTGCTAGCACTCGTGCTATTGGTGCGCTTCTTCAAGACTGGCGGGCAGGCGATGCTCAAGATGATGGACATGCCGATGGACATGGACGAGCACGCCGACCATAGCGAGCACATGGACCATAGCGAGCCCATGGACCACGGCGAGCACATGGACCACGGCGAGCACGGCGAGCACGTGGACCATGGGCACCACGAAGAGCATCACGAAGGCCACGAAGGCCACGAAGGCCACGAAGGCCACGAATGCCACGAGGGCCACGAGGGCCACGAGGGCCACTGAGAAAGTCTCAGCCCTTTGAGATGCTCCGCGCGAGGTCGCGCATCGAGACGATGCCGATGAGCGTCCCGCCCTCCGTCACCGGCAGATGACGGAATCCGCCGTCGAGCATCCTGTCCATCGCCTCACCAGCGGTGGCGTCCGGGCCGATCGTCACTGGCTCCGCGCTCATGCGCTTCGACACCGCGGAAACGCGAGCGGGATCGGCGTGCAGCTCCTCGAACGACCGGAGGATGTCCCGTTCCGTGAGGATCCCGACTAACGCGTCGCCCACCATCACGAGGACCGAACCTACGTGTGCCATCGACATGGCTCTGGCGGCCTCGACCATCATCGTCGCCGGCTCCACCGTGACCAGCTCAGTGCTCATGACCTCGCGAACGGTCCTATTCATGGAGTCCCCCCATTCGCCCCACCCAAAGGTACTCCTCTCGTTCGGCTGCGTGGTTGCGTTTCGGCGAGGTCTGCCGCAACATGTCTGGCACGAGAGGAAGGAGGTGGTCCAGCTTGCATGAACAACCTGAGACCCTCGAGGTGACTGGCTGCTGAGCCGTCCCTCGCGGTTGGGGTCACCTCCCCACCGCATGCCGGGCGACCGGCAGAATCCACACCAGCTCACCGACCCCACGTGCTCCGGCTGGTCTACCGGACGAAGCCTCGTGAGAGGCCGAAGTGCTCGTGAGGGATGAGCAGTTGAACGGGCTGGGCCTTCGGGTCCAGCCCGTTCGTTCTGTTTGAGAAGCCTCAGGATCCGAGCAGGGCGCGCGCGTTCGGCACGGTGTCCTCGGGCTTCACCTTGTACCAGCTGCCCTCGATCAGACCGCGCTCGTCGACCAGGAACGACGAGCGGATGATGTCCTCGTACGTCTCGCCGTCCTCTGTCACCTCGCCCCAGGCGTCGTAGGCGGACGCGATCGCGTGATCGGGATCGGACAGCAGCGGGAAGCCGAGACCGAACTTCTCGTCGAACCGCGCTTGCTTCTCTGGCTGATCGGGACTGATCCCGACAGCATCGACGCCGAGTGACGCCAGATCCGGGCGCGCATCGCGCACCGCGCACGATTGCCTGGTGCACCCCGGCGTATCGGCCTCGGGATAGAAGTAGATCAGGAGCTTGCGCCCGGCGAAGTCGGAGAGCTTGATGGTCTCCCCCGATTGATCGAGGAGCTCGAACGCGGGCGCGGGATCACCGGGTTTCAGCATCCCGTCCAATCTACCGACCCGTCGGGCGAATGAGCTCGCTCTCCTACACCCTGATGGTCTCGAGGAGCGTGACCGCTCCAGGTGCGAACCTGGTGCACTCGCACGCCGAGTAGAGACACTTGCGACCCCCGTTGTCGCCATGAACGAACTCCGTGTGCTCACACATCGAGCACAGGACTCGACGCGGGTCGGCGAGGCGGAGAAGCACGGCCTGCTGAGAAGGGGGCGTCGGCATCAGACCCTGAACGTACGGCATCTCGAAGCGCGACACATCGGCCGAACGTCTCCAAAGCACCCCAGATGCGGATCAGAGACCCGCGCAGTGACGAGCCTTCCGACCCTCCGAGCTATGCTCGGCGTCATGGCCTCGTCGGAGATAACAACGATGAGCACCCAGCCGTCCCATCCGGGAGACGTCGTTGGCGTGCCTTCGGCGAAGCAGCCAGCCCGGAGTGCAGCGTTCCCGTCGATCGGCCCATCGTCATCGCTGGGGGACGTCGCCTCTGCAGCCCTCGCGAGGAACGTCAAGCGGTTCGGCGAGAACGGTGCTGCCGTTCGGCTTCAGGATGATCCCGATGCGCTCCACGACCTCCGTGTTGCGTCGAGACGACTGCGAGCGGCGCTGTCGGAGTTCTCCGGCATCCTCCCCGTGAGCTCGGTGCGCATCCGCAACGAGCTCGGCCAACTCGGGGTGTCGCTGGGCGCGGTGCGAGACCTCGATGTCGAGATCGCTCAGCTCGTGTCGTGGCAGCGGTCCGCGGATGCCCAGGACGACATGATCCCCCTCATCGAGTTCCTGGAATCTGAGCGTGCAACCGCTCGTGACGCGATGCAGAGGACGATGGGGTCCGCGCGGTGGGGGCGAGTTTCGACCGCCCTGGAGCGACTGGTTGCTCGAGGCCCACTTCGGAACTCATCGGAGCCGCGCCGCGAAGCTCGGGCCGTGGCTCCCAACCTGCTGTTCGCCACGGAAGCGAAGGTCAGGAAGGCTGCCATCCGGGCGGAGGAAGATCCGAGCCCACAGGCCCTGCATCGCCTCCGGATCCGATGCAAACGACTCCGTTACTCCCTCGAGTTCTTCGCACCCGTCTTCCGGGGGCGGGCCGACGACACGATCGAGGGGTTGGTCGCGATGCAGGATCTGTTGGGATCGCACCAGGACGCGATCGTTGCCATCTCACGGTTCCAACAGCTCGCGCGCGAGCGGGCAGGGACGATGCCACCGGCTGCGATCTTCACCATGGGCCGGCTCGTCGAACGACATCGGGTCGAGGCGGCTGAGCTCCGCGAACGAGCCGGGCCCGCCTACCGCCGGTTCCACAAGAAGCCGTGGAAGAAGTTCGCCAAGCACCTGGAGCGATCGAGGGCGCGCTCCGTTGCGCTCGAGGCATCGCCGCCGAAGCGGCCAGCTGCCACGATGAACGCAGAGAGGTGAGGCATGGACATCATTCTGGTTCGCCATGCCATCGCGTTCGAGCGAGACTCCTCGCGCTGGCCTGACGACGCGGATCGGCCGCTCACGAGCGACGGCGAGAAGCGGTTCCGCGCTGCAGCCCGTGGACTCGGCTCGATGGTGCCGGACGTGGACGCGGTCCTCTCCAGTCCGTTCGCGCGGGCGTGGCGCACCGCAGAGATCCTCCACTCCGAGATCGGATGGCCGGCTCCCCGGCGATGCGACGAGCTCTCGGCCGATCGGCCGGCAGCCGAGGCCCTCACCCCGATCCGGGACGAACGAGCGGGGTCGGTTGCGGTCGTCGGTCACGAGCCGGGGCTCAGCGAGCTCGCCTCGCTCCTTCTGAGCGCTGACCCCGATCGGATGCAGCTCGAGCTGAAGAAGGGCGGGACGATCCTGATCAGCGTGGACGACGGAATATCCGCCAGTGGGATGGGGCTCCTTCGGTGGGCGCTACCGCCGAAGGCGCTTCGAGCTCTTCGAGCTTGACCCGGTCGAGGGCGAGATCGGGATCCATATCGCTCACGACCGCTTCCGCGTGCGAACGGAGCTCCTTGAAGATGTCGGCCACGGCACGCCGTGCGTCGATCACGGTGAAGTCGTGGCGTTCGGCGAGCCGTCGGAACTCATCCAGGAGAAGGCCTTGATACTGCACGAAGCTCTCGAACATCTCGGGCGTCGATAGGAAGTCCTGGCCCGATTCCCAGTAGTCGAATCCCGTGCTCCCGATGATCCTCGGCAGCAGTTGTTCGACGTCGATGTCCAGATAGACGACGAGGTCGGGGATCAGCGCGAACCCGTAGAGATCCTCCATCCAACTGACCGAGACCCCGCGCACGGCCGCTCGCGCGATCAACGAGAACACATATCGATCGGAGATCACGACCATCCCGGCGCGCAGGCCGGGGATGATGAGCCGTTCGAACCGATCCCAGAAATCCGCGGCGTAGAAGAGGTTCAGTGTGGTCTGGTCCAGCGTGTTTCCCTTCTTCGCCCGCTGGATCCCCGGACCCGCCAGGTCGGACCTGGTGAGCCCCGTGTCGAGGACGGCGAACCCCTCGTCCTCCAACCATTCCTTCAGCAATGCGACCTGCGTCGAACGCCCGGTTCGGTCGGTCGCTTCGATGACGATCAGCTTTCCCGGGAGCGTCTCACCCTCGATGCCGGCGGGGCGCTCTCCGTAGAACCGCAGCTCGGTCACGTCGTCAGACCTCCGCCGACCAGGAGCGCCGCGGATCGTTCACGTATCGACCGATGAGCCCGGACTCCTGCAGGGCGTGCTGGATCTGGCCCTGATCCGTGCGCATCACGTCGGTCAGGAACGGCTGGACGAGCTTGCGCATCTTGTGCTGTTGACGGACGAAGCTCTCCGTCGCGTCCATCCGCACGAGGCCGAACTCCTCGACGAGCTCGTCGTACTCCACCTGGATCGAACCCTGGAAGAGGCGGAACGACTCGAACGGATCCGCGCTGAGACGCAGGTCGAGTCCGGCCTCGTAGTACTTGAGTTCAGATCGACCTTCGGTGATCCGCTTGACCGCCTCGTCGAGCGGGACGTCGTAATAGAAGGACACGGTCGGCCTCACCGCGAACGAGTAGAGCGAGCGCAGCCACTCACGGTTCACGCCACGAACCGCGTCACGCGCGAACGCAGTGAAGGCGTACCGATCCGCCAACACGACCGCACCCGCTTTGAGCGCCGGCAAGATCTGCGTATGCGTCCGGTTCGCGAAGTCCGCCGCGTGGACGAGGCTGAACGACATCGGCGTCAGCAGGCGGCGTTTCTTCCCGCGGCGGGTCGTGCCTTTGACGATCGGCGAGGAGTTCCATTCCGTGAAGACGACCAGGCAGCCCTGACTCACGAGCCACTTGTGCAGGAGGTCGAGCTGGGTCGTCTTGCCTGAGCCGTCGATCCCCTCGACGACGAACAGCTTCCCGGGGAGGTCGTCGTTCTCCCTCATCGGGCCAGCTCAGGTCTTCCGATGCGCGGCGGTCGCCCGTTCCGCGGCCTTCGTCGCCCTCTTGGCCGCCGTGCTCGCCTTCTTCGCGGCATCGGTGGCTCGCTGAACCGCTTTCTTCGCGGCAGCCTTCGGACCATCCTTGCCCTTGCCGAGGGCTTTCAGGGCAGAGGCCGCACCGCCGACGGCCGCCAATGCTCGCTCTGCAGCGAGGGTGGCTTCCTGCGCGGCGACCTTCGCGTGCTCGAGGGCTTCGAGGCCAGGTGCTTTCTTCGCAGCGGAGGCCTTGGTGGCGGTCTTCTTCTTCGGCGCGGCCTCGGCGGCCGCAGCCGCAGGCGGCGTCGCCTCGGGGGTCGCAGCCGCAGGCGGCGTCGCCTCGGGGGTCGTTCCGTCCGGTCCTCCCGCGATCGTCATGGCTTCTCCTCCGTCTCGTACCCGGGCCACCCGGACCGGATATCAAGTCTATCCCGAACGGCCGGACGCACGCGATAGACGCGCGCGCCGCACGATCCAGTTGTTCACCTTCCGTTCACGGGTCACGCGCGATCGGGCGGCACGATGACGAGCTTCCTGCCGAACACGAGGCGGAACCGTTGCGACAGGGACTCTTGGCGCCACGGGTCGAAGATCGGGGCCTCCAGGATGACGCTCTTCGACTTCGAGATGCAGTTCACCTCGTCGGACCGGGTGGAACGCATCCGTTGTTCGATCTCGTCGGCAAGCAACAGGATCAACCCCTCGCGGGCGATCTCCTCGCGGTCCTCACTCAACAACAGTGGTCCGTACTGGCGTCGAACGTCGTCCTCGCCGGCGCCGCGGATGACCGCAGCCAAGAAGGCGAGATCCCGATGCGAGAAACCGGCGAGATCCGCCTCGACCACGATGTCCGCCGCATGCTGATGTCGTTGGTAATAATCGACGCTCCGTCCCACGTCGAGGATCCACGCGGCTCGAGCCAGGCGTTGCCGCGCATCACCGTCGGCGCCGGGTTCGATCGCATCGAGCAAGAGCGTCGACAGCGATGCACGTCGATCGGCGCGTGCGCGGTCCCACCCGGAGAAGCGCGATGTCAGCGTCTCGATCGATGCATCACGCACATGCTCGATCGAGCCGACCTCGAGTGCGCCCGCTTCGAGAGCTACGCCTTCACGCAGTCCCTGTCCCGACACGACGAGATCGGAAGCCCCGAGGGCTTTCATGAGCGAGGACGCCACGACCGCCCCTCCGACGATCGAGTCGGCTCGATCCCGGTTCAGGCCACCGATCCGGCGGCGGCCCGAGATCGACTTCGACGCCAGGCGATCGACGATCGTCTTGATGTGCGAGCGGTCCAGGACGTACCCGTGGATCCGGGGGATCGGGTACGCGAAGTTGGCACGGTCGATCTTCGCCAGGTTCCGAAGCGTCCCCCCCGTTCCAACGAGCTGCTCCCCATCCTCCAGCTCACTCACGCCTTCCTTCTTGAGCAGGTTGATCGTGTACTTCCGCACGGCCTCGACCTCATCGGCGTCGGGCGGGTCCGACGTCAGGAAGCGATCGCTCACTCTGAGCGAACCCAGCGGAAGCGTCCACGAACGCTCGGGCGCTCGCTCCCGGAACCGCGTGATCTCGAGGCTCCCGCCGCCGAGGTCGACCACCAGTCCGGATCGCGCGTCGATGCCGTGGACGGCGCCGGCGAACGAGTAGCGCCCCTCGTCCTCGCCCGAGATCACACGAAGATCGATCCCGGCCTCGTCGTTCGCCCGGCCGATGAGCTCATCCGCGTTCGCGGAGACTCGAACCGCCTCGGTTGCGACCGCGAGCGTCCGCCGTGCACCTGCGCTGCGGGCGAGCGCCGCGAAATCACGAAGAACCGCGACCGTCCGAACGATCGTGAGCGCAGAGAACCGCCCTGAACGCTGAACGTCGAGCGTGAGGCGGAGCGGCGCGCGGCTGTCCGAGATCACCTCGAGGTGCCCGCCGGCCCGGATCCGGATCACTTCCATGCGACCCGAGTTGGAGCCGATGTCGATGACGGCCAACACAGGATCCAATCGCCCCGTCACCCCTCACGCGCCTCGCCCTTACCTCCGACGCCCGGGCAGTGTAAAGGCTGGTCGCAGCCGGTCGATAGTCCTCAGAGGTGTCTCTGCAGGCACCGGGGAGTGACAACCATGGCCGCGACGGGCAGCTGGGACCAGCCGCAGATGCGGCTGGAAGCTGACACGCCCAGATCGGGGACGGAGATCCTCGAGGCGCTCGTGTGGGCTGGGGCCGAGCTCCTCGGGAGGCGTTCGTGGGGCGGGTCCATCGAGAAAGCGCTGCGGCGCTTGGGGGAGGCAGCTGGGCTCAGCCGTGTCTACGTCTATGGCAAGGCAGCCCGAGCGGACGGAACTTCGGTCATCCACCTGTTCGCCGAGTGGTCCGTCGCAGACGTCGGGGGTATCGGGCAAGGCGATCGCGGCTCGGATGGAGACCTCGACGAACGGTTCGAGCCCTGGGAACACGTACTCCGAAGTGGGGCGGTGATCTCCGGGACCGCGCCCGAACGCCCCAACCCCGAGCGTGAAGCGCTCGAGAACATGGACGTGGTCTCGTTCGCGGCAGTGCCGATCTTCGCGAACGGCGACTGGTGGGGGTTCCTCGGGCTTCACGACTGCGTGAACGAGCGAGGATGGGCGGCCCCCGAGCTTGACGCCCTGAAGGCCGCCGCCGCTCTCCTTGGCGGTGTGATCGAACGTCGCGCGTTCGACCGAGAGGGGCGAGAGATCGAGGCGCGCTACCGCACACTCGTCGAGCACATCCCGGCGGTCACCTATGTCGACGCGTACGCGGACGAGGATCCGGCGACCTCGATCCCCATCTACGTCAGCCCACAGGTGGAGAGCCTTCTCGGATACTCCGTCGAGGAGTGGATGTCCGATCCGGGTCTCTGGGAGAAGGTTTTGCATCCGGACGACACCCATCCCGCGACGCAGGCGGCATGGAAGACGACCGTTTCGGGGGTTCCCTACAACATCGAGTATCGGATGCTTCACCGCGACGGTCGCGTCGTCTGGGTGCGAGATGACGCGTACATCCGTCGGGACGACTGGGGCCATCGAGACGTCTGGCAGGGCCTGTGGCACGACATCACCGCGAGCAAACAGGCAGAGGAACGGCTGATGGAGACGGAGGCCAAACACCGCGCCCTCATCGAGCAGATCCCGGCCGTCGTCTACCTCGCCGAGTACGGCAACCAAGGCGAATGGCTGTACATGAGCCCTCAGCTCGAGCAGATGCTCGGATATACACCAGAGGAGTGGATGGAACACCCCGAACCGTTCTCCACCCACCTGCATCCAGAAGATCTCGAGCGCGTCCTGGCCGAGGAGGAGGCGAGCTGGGCGACGGGTGAGCCGCTATCAACCGAGTACCGGATCCACGCTCGCGACGGGCGGATGCTGTGGATCCATGACCAGGCCGCCCTCGTGAAGACCGAGACCGGTCGCCCGCTGTACTGGCAGGGCCTGATGCACGACGTCACCGATCAGAAGCTCGCCCAGGAGCGGATCGCGTTCCTCGCCTATCACGACGAGATGACGGGGCTGCCCAACCGGCTGATGTTCGAAGAGATCCTGAACATCGGGCTCGAGCGCGCCCGGCGTCACGGCTTCGCCGTCGCTGTGCTCTCCCTCGACCTCGACCAGTTCAAGCTCGTGAACGACAGCCTCGGGCACGAGCTCGGCGACGAGTTGCTGCTCGCGGTGAGCCGGCGCCTCCAACAGGAGAGCCGAGAGACCGACATGGTGTCGCGCCAGGGCGGTGACGAGTTCCAACTCCTGCTCGCCGACCTGGACTTCGGGACCGAGGAGGACCTGCAGGTCACGGCCGAGTCCGTCGCCGCGCGTGTGCAGGCAGCCCTCGGCGAGCCGTTCCGATTGGCGGGGACGGAGCTCTACGTCTCGGCGAGCGTCGGGATCAGCATCTATCCGTTCCACGCCGAGGATGCTCCGACGCTGCTGAAGAACGCCGAGATCGCGATGTACGAGAGCAAGCGGATCGGCCCCGGCGGCCACGCCATGTACTCGGTGGGCGGGACCGATGCTCTTTCGCGACTGTCGATGGCGACTCGTCTCCGAAAGGCCGTTGAGCGCCAGGACTGGACGCTCCACTATCAGCCGATCGTCGACCTGCGCACCGGATCGCCCAGGGGCGTCGAAGCGCTCGTCCGCTGGTCCGAACCCGGCCGGGATCTGATCTACCCCGGAGAGTTCATCCCCCTCGCCGAAGAGATGGGCCTGATCGGTGACATCGGCGACTGGGTCATCGAAGAACTGTGCCGCCAGTCCCGCATCTGGAGCGAGAAGGGCCTCGAACTGGAGATCGCCTTCAACGTCTCACCCCAGCAGCTGTTGGACCCGCAGATCGTTGAGCGGCTCCTCCGACGGCTCGAGGAAACCGGGGTCGACCCGAGAACCGTGGTGGTCGAGATCACGGAGTCGACGGCGATGGCCGACCCCTCCGACACGAACCGCGTGCTGGAGCAGCTCGACCGGGGCGGCGTGCGTCTCGCGATCGACGACTTCGGAACGGGCTACTCCTCGCTGTCGCGCCTGAAGGATCTTCCCGTCTCGATCCTGAAGATCGACCGGTCGTTCATCCGGGACATCCCGAACGAGCCCCACGCGAGCAACATGGTCAAGGCGGTCATCCAACTCGCGAACGGCCTCGAGATGACCCCGCTCGCCGAAGGCGTCGAAACAGAGGAACAACGTCGCTTCCTACTCGAGCAGGGCTGCGTCGTCGGCCAGGGATTCCTGTTCAGCCGGCCCATCCCGCCCGCGGAGCTCGAGGAGTGGGTCGCGAGGGCTTCGGACGTGCATTCCTGACCATCGCGACAGTTCGGCTTTTATCTGCGCATACTCGACGCAGGACGCGAACCAAATTGGGGGGAGAAGAGATCACCAAGGTTCGCCTCCTCCGAACCCGTCCCACCGCCCTTCTCGGGCTCGACGGGCCGAAATCCTGAGCGAACGTCAGCTCTTGATGCCGCTCACCCGCCCGCCTCGGACGATCAGGGACACCTAGCCACAAGGAGTGACTCACCATGCAGGCACTACGCATCGCGAACTACAAGATCACCAAGGGCACGTTCACCGAGCTCGCCGACGAGGCGAAGCTGGGCATGCTCAGCACCTTCAAGTCCCAGCCCGGCTTCATCCGCTACGGGCTCGCCGACACAGGCCAGGGCACGTGCATGTCGATCAGTCAGTGGGAGACCCACGCCGAGGCCGAGGCTGCTGCACCCGTGGCCGCAACATGGGTGCGCGAGCACCTTGCCGACAAGGTGGAGCTTCGCTCGAACGAGGTAGGCGACCTCGCCTTCTTCGAGGGCGTGCCCGCCAGGGTCTGACCGGATCGGTACTTCCGAGCTCGGCGCGGCTGCGGCCCCGCCAGTTCGACGGAAGAGGAGCCCACCACGGTGGGCTCCTCTTCTTTGTCTAGCGAGCCCGCTCTAGACTGCTCCTCGTGTCCGAGTGTGCGAACTGCGGTCGGGCGAACCCCGAAGGCCATCGGTTCTGTGCCTGGTGCGGGGCCGCTTTAGCCGCGCGGTGCCCCAACTGCGGGAGCGAGACGTTGCCTGGCACTCGATTCTGCGGCGCGTGCGGTTTCGCGCTGACCGAAACCCCCGCCGCGGCTCAAGTGCCTGGTGCGCCTTCGACCGAAGGCCCGGTCGCGGGTGGTGGGAACTCCCTCGCGGAACGCCGGCTGGTCTCCGTGTTATTCGCCGACCTCGTCGGCTTCACGACCCTGGCCGAGAACAGGGACGCCGAAGAGGTCCGCGAGCTACTGACGCGCTACTTCGACACCGCCCGCCGACTCGTCGGGCTCTACGGCGGCATCGTTGAGAAGTTCATCGGCGACGCCGTCATGGCGGTCTGGGGCACCCCGGTCGCACGAGAAGACGACGCGGAGCGGGCGGTTCGGGCGGCGCTGGAGCTCACGCAGGCCGTCGAGCAGCTCGGCTCGGAGATCGGGACCACCGAGCTCAAGGCCCGAGCGGGTGTGCTCACGGGCGAGGCTGCGGTCACCATCGGCGCTGAGGGCCAGGGCATGGTGGCAGGCGATCTCGTCAACACGGCTTCGAGGATCCAATCGGTCGCCGTCCCCGGATCGGTGTTGGTCGGCGAGGCCACCCGGCGGGCAACCGAAGCAGCCATCGCGTACGAGGATGCCGGAGCCCACGAGTTGAAGGGGAAGGCCGAACCCCTCCATCTGTCGCGAGCGGTCAGGGTCGTAGCCGGGATCGGCGGGGCGTACAAGTCGACCGGTCTGGAACCACCGTTCGTCGGTCGCGACCGCGAGCTGCGGTTGGTGAAGGAGCTGTACCACGGTTCGGCCGAAGAGAAGAAAGCGCACTTGGTCTCGTTCGTCGGCATCGGCGGGATCGGCAAGTCCCGACTGTCGTGGGAGTTCTTCAAGTACCTCGAAGGGCTCGCCGACCTCGTCATGTGGCACCGAGGGCGGTGCCCCTCCTACGGCGAGGGAGTGACCTACTGGGCGCTCGCCGAGATGGTGAAGATGCGGTGTCGCATCACGGAAGGCGAAGAGCCCCCGTCGGCGTTCGCGAAGCTTCGAAGCACGCTCGAGGAGTACCTGCCCGACCCGGAGGAACGGCGGTGGGTGGAGCCGCGCCTGGCCCATCTGCTCGGTCTGGAGGAGCGCGAAGCTCGCGAGCGAGAGGATCTCTTCGCCGCCTGGCGCGTCTTCTTCGAGCGGTTGGCCGAAGCCGCGCCCGTCGTGATGGTCTTCGAAGACCTCCAGTGGGCGGACAGCGCTCAGTTGGACTTCATCGAATACCTCCTCGAATGGTCGCGGAGCCATGCGCTGTTCGTCATCGCCGTCGCGCGGCCCGAGCTCACCGATCGCGCGCCGGGCTGGGGCACCTCTAGGCGAAACTTCACCTCCCTCTACCTCGAGCCGCTTCCGAAGGAGGCCATGGAGGCGCTCCTCGCCGGCTTCGTTCCGGGTCTGCCCACCGAGGTCATGGATCAGATCCTCGACCGGGCCGAAGGGGTTCCCTTATATGCGGTGGAGACCGTTCGGATGCTGATCGACCGAGGGCTCCTGGTACCGGAGGGAGCCGGGTACCGGCCTGCCGGGCCGATCGGAACGCTCGACGTCCCTGAGACGCTGCACGCCCTCATCGCAGCCCGACTCGATGGCCTCACGCAGGAGGAGCGACGCGTCGTGCAGGACGCGGCGGTGCTGGGCAAGACCTTCACCTTGGAGGCGCTCGCCGGGTCGACGAGGCACCCGGGGCAAGACCTCGAACAGGTTCTGATGGCGCTCGTCCGCAAGGAGGTGCTGGGGATCCAGGTCGATCCCCGGTCACCCGAGCGGGGCCAGTACGGGTTCCTGCAGGATCTGGTCAGGCGCGTCGCGTACGAGACCCTTTCCAGGAAGGAACGGAAGGCCCTGCACCTCGCGGCAGCCAAGCAGATGGAGGATTCCTGGGGCGCCGACCAGGAGGAGATCGTCGAGATCGTCGCGTCCCACTACATCCAGGCGTACGAGGCGGCACCGGACGCGCCGGACGCCGCCGAGATCAGGACCCAAGCTCGCGAGGGGCTGGAGCGCGCCGGCAGGCGAGCGGCCTCATTGGCGGCGAGCGGCGACGCCCAGCGGTACTTCGAGCACGCCCTCGAACTCGCCGACGAGCCGACACTTCAGGCCGAGCTGTCCGAGCAGGCGGGTGATATGGCCCGCAGGGCGGCGCTGAACGATGAAGCAGCCGTGCATTTCGAGCGGGCGATCCAGCTCTTCCACGATGCCGGCTTGGAGCACGCCGTCGCGAGGGTCGACGCCCAACTCGCGGAAGTGCTGTGGGACCAGGGCCACCTGGACGAGGGTCTCGACCGGATGGAGCGAGCCTTCTCCGTCCTCGCCGACGACGAGCCCGACGAGGATCTGGCGATGCTCGCCGCGCAGCTCGCCCGGTTCCACTATTTCAGTGGCGACATGGAGACGGGCCGTGAACGCGTCGAGCGTGCGTTGGACATCGCCGAATCGCTGGATCTCCCACTGGTCCTCACCCATGCGCTCAACACGAAGGGCGTCATCCTTAGCAGGAGTGGCCAGTTCGAGGAGGGGCTCGCGCTGTTGAGCCACTCGCTCAAGATCGCGTTGGACAACGAGCTCCATGCGGCCGCCCTCCGCGCCTACGTCAACCTGGGCGCCACCATCGAAGAAGGACGGAACAGGTCCGAGGAGGCGCTCGGCTACTCGATGGACGGCCTCACCCTCGCTCGGAAGGTCGGTGCCCGAACGTGGGAGTGGTCGCTCCTCGCCCATGTCACGGGGGACACCTTCTCGCTCGGTCGATGGGACGAAGCGATCTCGTGGGCGGGCGAGATCCCCTCACCGCAGGAGATTCCCGGTGCCGCCTTCTCTACGGCATGGACCTTGCCGGTACTCATCCTGATCGCCGCGCACCGTGGTGAGGTGGACCGGGCACGTTCGCTGTTGGAGGAGCTCGTCGGTCTGCCTCAATCAACGATGGACGAACAGAATCGGTCCACGACTTCCTACATGCAGGCCATCGTGCTGATGGCGGAGGGACGGTGGCAGGAAGCGTTCGACGCGGCCATGGAAGCGGTATCCGTCAAGGAGACGACAGGTGCGCACACGTGGACGGTGCAGTCGGGCGCCGTAACGACGATCGAGGCCGCGCTGCAGATGCACGACCTGCCCAAGGCCGAGGGGCTCCTTGCCGAGGTTCGGTCCTGGTCGGGAACCGAGATCACGCCGGTTCTGAGGGGCGATATCTCCCGGATGTCGGCACGGCTGGCCGCAGAGCAGGGGAATCTTCAAGCGGCGGAAGAGGGATTCACGGCAGCGATCGAGCAGTACAGGAAGTTGAGCGATCCATATGCCCTGGCCCGACCCCTCGCCGAACTCGCCGAGTTCCTGATCGCGCAGAGCCGTATCGACGAGGCCGATCCCCTATTGACCGAAGCCCAGGAGATCTTCGAACGTCTCGGAGCCCGCCCATGGCTGGAGCGGATCGAGCAGATCCAAGGAACCGTCCCCAGAGTGGCCTCCGGCGTCCGAGCGGAAGGAGTGGCGCTATGACTCGCACGGTCTTCAAGGGGGGGCGCGTGTTCGACGGGTCGGCGAAGCTGCCGGCCTCGGACGTGGTCATCGAGGACGGCAAGATCCTCGAGGTTGGGCCGGGACTCGATGCCGACGAGGCCGTCGAGGTCTCAGGCAAGACACTGCTCCCCGGTCTCTTCGACTGTCACACGCACGTAACTCTCAGCCACATCGATTTCATGAAGCTGATGCAGACACCCTTCTCGTACCAATTCTTCGAGGCTGCCAGGAACCTGCTGGCAACACTGTCGATCGGGATCACCATGATCCGCGACGCGGCCGGCGCGGACCTCGGCGTGAAGCAGGCGGTCGAAGACGGGCTGATCCCCGGACCGCGGATGCAGATCTCCCTCAACATGCTCAGCCAGACGGGGGGACATGGTGATCCGTGGATGCCGTGCGGCGGCGATATCCCGCTCTTCCTGCCGTACCCGGGGATGCCCGACTCGATCGTCGATGGGCCAGAGGAGATGCGCAGGAAGGTCCGCGAGCTGATCCGCAACGGCGCCGACGTGATCAAGGTCGCGACGAGCGGCGGCGTACTGTCGCCGCGCGACGATCCTCGCCATGCGCACTTCCGTCCGGACGAGCTCGAGGCCCTCGTGAGTGAAGCGGCAGCTGCCGGTCGTTGGGTGATGGCGCACGCGCAGGGTACGGAGGGGATCAAGAACGCTGTCCGGGCCGGGATCCGGTCGATCGAGCACGGAATCTTCCTCGACGACGAAGCGATCGATCTGATGCTCGAACACGGAACTTGGCTGGTTCCGACACTCCTGGCGGGAACCGGCGTCGTGGCCGCCGCTGAGGCCGGCGCCTCGATCCCCGAGGCCTCGCTCGTCAAAGCCCGAGAGACCATAGACGTGCACCGTGAGTCGATCCGAAAGGCGATCGAAGCCGGTGTGAAGGTGGCGATGGGCACCGACAGCGGCGTGACGCCGCACGGGGAGAACCTCAGGGAGCTTGAGCTCATGACCGAGCTCGGCATGACCCCCGAGGGCGCGATCGTGGCCACCACGCGGGTGGCAGCCGAGTTGATGGGCCTCGAAGACGAGCTCGGGTCGATCGAACCGGGCAAGCGCGCCGATCTGGTCGTCGTTGACGGCGACCCGTTCGACCTGAAGACGCTCGCCGAGCGGATCGAAGCCGTCTATAAGGACGGCGAACGGGTCATCGGATAGCAGATCGGCTCTCCTCGAAGAACCGTGCCTCCCTACGTCGTATCGGGGTACGAGCCGCCGTAGATGTCGGTGTTCCCGAAGTGAGCTGGGCAGTCCTGCTCGATGGCGGGACGTCCCGCCGGGTACGTGCTCGGGTCGACCTGGAGCGCGGCGCGCCACGTGTCGACCGCCGGACAATCAGCGGCGTTCCGCACGTCGTTCCACACGGCGACGCCGTAATCGTTCGTGGCGGCGGCGTAGACGTAGTCGCCCAGGAACTCGATCGCGATGTTGTTCTGGCTCGACGCACGAGGATCCCCGACCGCTCCGCGGTGGATCTCGGTCCAGTAAGACAACGAGCCGTCGCCGGCCACCTCCGCGTGCATCACCACGCCCACCAGACCGCGTGGGCTCGTCGTGTCATTGCGGAGTGGAGTGGTGAACGCGTTGTACACGAGGTACAGGTCGGTCCCGTCCGGAGACAGAGCCGGCGCCGTGTAGTAACCGCGGTCGCCGTTGCCTTCGACCTGAACCGGATCGCCCCAATGGACCCCGTCCCACGACGTCTTGACCATCACGTGCTCGTGGTTCACGGTCGCCGCGTCCACATATGCGAGAACGAGCTCGTCCGTCGCGTCCTCCCCCGTCGGCGCGCCGTTGGCGATGGAGACGTTGGGCGAACCCGCCAGGTCGTCACGCGCGCCTCCGATGCCGTCCATCACGCACCGGTAGGAGGTCGCGTCGAACTGGAGGAGCGAACAGGGATCGTGCGCCGAACCGATGGCGACCGGCCGCGTCCAGCTGAAGCCGCCGTCGAACGAACGGACCACGAAGTGGGTCCCGACCGGGTTCGGGAAGACCGACGGGTTCTGGAACTGGTCGTAGAACACGTACACGGTTCCGCTGCTGTCGGTCCGGACCGTGCAGCCCGACTGCCCCCACTTCTTCGGCGAGACATTGTGAGCCGGACTGACCTGCTTCGACGCCCACGTGTCACCGCCGTCCCTGGAGGTGAGCACGGTCATCGGGGCGGCCCCGCCGCCCTGGAACCGGGCGAAGCAGATGTAGGTGTTGCCAAAGAAGGGGCTGCTCTCGGCGTTGTCGGCCCAGATCTGCTCTTTGTCGCTGAACGTCGCCGAAGCCTGCTTCGAGGCGATCACGGGCGACATCCACGCGTCCTTGTCGCCTCGCGCGGCGGCCGCCACATCATCCGTGCGGGACACCGCGAGGCCCTCGTACCCCTTGAGACCGCTGTTGCCGGGGAAGCCGTGGGTCAGGTTCGCGTAGTACAGGCGTGACCCGTTGGCCCAATCGAATCCGTCCGGGCCGGGCGCGGGACCGAACGCGAGCGCCGGGTCGCCGTCGGAGACCAACCCGTTCTCGTAGTACCAGGGAAGCGTGCCGAGCGGACCTTCGTTCTCCGGCACGCACGGCGCGCTTGTGTCGTCGCCTCCCGGTGCACCCAGGCAGTTCCGCGCCGAGTAGCCCGTGTACGTCGGTTGCACCCACGTCGCGCCAGAGTTAAGGGAGAAGTAGACGCCCGACGTCCCAACGCCGGAGGTGAAGGGACAGGTCGTGTCGAGCCCCGCGTTGCAGGCCTCGAAGTCGATCTCATCGTTGGCTCCGGCGGCGACGACGTTCGGATGGTTCGCGTCGATCGCCACCGCAGGTTCGTTCTGCTTGTTCTGCGCGAACGGCGACGCCGGGCTCCCAACAGACACCAACGTGTCGCCACCCGACGCGCCGGCAGGCGCGATCGGTACCGCTATCAATGCGGTGAGAACGGCAGCGCCCACGAGCAGGGCGAAGGCTCGGGTCTTCACGGCGTACCCCCTCCGGATCGGCTACATCACCAAACGTATGGAGTTCCGTGTTTTCGCGCAAATCCACCGCACGGCGTGGATCGTTATAGGAAGGAAATGCAAGCTCGTTCATCGACGAGAATGGAGCGATGGACGCGCGACTGGCTGAGAGTCTGAACCGCTGGTTCGCCGCGACCAGCTTCCGCGCCGACCTCTCCCGAGCGCTCGCGATCGTGCCGCTCGCGCTGATCGGGGTGCTCGTGGTGTTCGCGTGGTCGAGGTCGCCATCGAACTCGCCGATCAGGCGCTCGGAGCTGCTGCTTGGTGTCGTCGCTGCGGTCGCCGCACTCCTGTTGAATCTCGCCCTCGGCCACCTCTACTACCGGGCACGGCCGTTCCTGGTCCTTGACGTCCGTCCCTTGCTTCCTGAGGCGGTGGATTCGAGCCTGTTCAGCGACCACCTGGCGGTCGCGGGAGCCGCGGTCGCCGCGCTCTTTGCGACGCGGAGAACGTTCGGATGGATCGCGCTGGGCGTAGCAGCACTGATCACTATCGGCCGCGTCGGTGCCGGGGTGCAGTATCCGAGTGATTGCCTCGTCGGCGTAGCCGTGGGCGCTGGCTGCTTCCTGGTGCTCCTCCCGCTCCGCGCGCCGGTTTCCCGCGCGATCGCGGCGGCCTACCCTGGGACCGGCGATCCCGAGTCGAAGCCCGAGCATGCCTTCACGCACCGACACCGCCGTGGCATAGCGATCGCCCTGGCGTTCTTGCTGTTCGGCGTCGGCTACGCGATCCGCGCGATCCAGGATCTGGGCTGGAGGTCGGCCGCGATCCGCGCCGAGGCGATGCTGCACGCGAGCTCCGAGCCCGCCCCACCCTCCGATTTCGCGACGGTTCCGATCCAAACGATCGCCGCAGGCGAGAGCCGCGCCACCTACGCTACCGTCGTCGGGGACGTGACGCAAGTGAGTCACGAGCTCGACGGCGACTACCACATCCGGATCCAAGGCCAGGACGCGTTCCTCGTTCTCGAGATCATGCCGGAGTTCCCGCTCGCTCCGCCCCACGTCGGCGAGCAGATAACCGCCTGGGGTGTCGTCCGCCATGACGGCCTCCACAACTGGTGGGAATTGCATCCACTCCTCGGTTGGCAGCCGGGAAACGTCGCAGCCCCGCCGGGAACGGGCACCGGTGGAAGCGACTGAGCCCGAGAGAAGGATCAGCGCGGGACGTACCGCGCGCGAAGGGCCGAAGTCGTCCGCTTCGGGAGGGCGTCGGCGCCGAGCAGCTCCTCGAGGGTTAGGGACGAGAAGGTCGACTCGTCCATGAGCAGCTCTCGGTAGCGGGCGTACGCCTCCGCGAAGTCTGTGTTGCCGGAGGGGTAGACCACGAGATACCGACCCCAGCTCCACGCGCCGCTCGGGTGCTGGAGCATCGAGTGCACCAGCAGATGCTCGAGCCAGGTCACGAGCAGGTCCGTCGGGTTGACCGCCTTGGTGAACCCAGACCCGAAGATGCCCGACTTCTTCGCGACCTTCACATAGCGCGCGAGCCGTTCCGGCTTCGATTCCGCCCGCTTCGTTGCGTCGTGGTACTTGATGTCCAGACCGATGATCCCCTGCGTCCCGTGGCCGAGGTCGAGCACGAAGGCGACGTCCCACGCCATGAGGTTGCCGAGGTACGACGGATCGAGCCAACCTGGCGAGTGCGCGAAGAGGACGTCGCTCACGGTGCCAGGCGTGTCGGGCCACCAGGCGTGGACGGCTCGGTCGGCGCGCCCGAGGTCGGCCGCCAGGTCGCCGAAGAGGTTGAACGCCATCGACGGCGACCACAGCAGGTCTGCCCACAGTCGCTGGTGATCGAAGCTTTGATGCGGCTCCGTGACGGAGGTACGAGCCCGCGCCGCGTCGAGCGCCGCAGAAGTGAGGAAGTTCGCGCCGGTCTCGCGCCCGTAGTCGAGCGGAAGGTGACTGCCGACAAGACGAGACGGTTTCCCCTTCCGCGGGACGATCGGCTGCGTTCCGATCGGGTGGCCGTTGGACTCGCGCCACCGCGCCGCGTGGAGGCGCAGCCGCCGACGGAAGTCGGTCATAGTCGGTCGTCCCGGCACTCGGTCGACCGTTTCCCAGCAGTACGCGGCCCCGAGCTCCTCCTGGGAGAGGCCCTCATCCATGCTTGGGATGGTAAGCCTCTCGGCTCGCTGAAGTTTGACCCATCGTAGGCTTACTCCGTGCTCGGGTTGCCTGAGGGTGTGCGCGCGTGCCTGTTCGATCTGGACGGCGTGCTCACGAAGACCGCACGGGTTCATGCGGCGGCGTGGAAGGAGATGTTCGATGCCTTCCTGCGCGAGCGCGAAGCCGAAGGTAAGGAGCGGTTCGCGCCGTTCGATCCGGTCGCTGACTATGACGAGTACGTCGACGGCAAGCCACGCGATGACGGTGTGCGGTCGTTCCTCGCTGCGCGTGGCATCGAACTTCCGGAGGGCGAAGAGAGCGATCCGACGACCGCGCAGACCGTCGCCGGGCTCGGCAACCGCAAGAACCAGATCGTCCTGCGCATGATCCGCGCTGAGGGCGTGGAGGCTTACGAGGGCTCGGTGCGGTATGTGCGCGCGGCGCGGGAGGCGGGCCTCCACCGGGCGGTGGTCTCGTCGAGCCGTAACTGTCGCGAGGTACTCGTCGCCGCGCGGATCGAGGATCTGTTCGAGGAGCGCATCGACGGTGTGGTCGCCGAGCGCGAGCACCTGAAAGGGAAACCCGCCCCCGACACCTTCCTCGCCGGCGCTCGTGCGCTCGGCGTTGCTCCCGAACAAGCAGTGGTCTTCGAGGACGCGCTGGCCGGTGTGGCGGCAGGACGGGCCGGTGGTTTCGCCTGTGTGGTCGGGGTTGACCGCGTCGGGCAGGCCGAGGAGTTGCGCGAGCACGGCGCGGATATCGTTGTGTCCGATCTGGCGGAGCTGCTCGGTTCGTGATCCAGCATCCGGCCTTCGAGGTTGACCCGTGGGCGCTGCGCCAGACGGAGCTGAACATGGACCTGCTCGCGCAGTCGGGATCGCTGTTCGCGTTGGGCAACGGACACATCGGGCTGCGGGCGAATCTGGACGAGGGCGAGCCCAACGGCCTCCCCGGCACCTACCTCAACGGCTTCTATGAAGCGCGCCCGCTGCCCTACGCCGAAGGCGGGTACGGCTACCCCGAGGCGGGGCAGACCATGGTCAACGTCACCAACGGCACGATCATCCGGTTGTTGGTTGACGACGAGCCCTTCGACGTCCGCTTCGGCGAGCTGCAGAGCCACGAGTGGACGCTCGATCTCCGCGCCGGCGTGCTGCGGCGGCAGACCGAGTGGGCATCACCTGCCGGCCCGCAGGTGCGGGTTTCCTCCGTGCGCCTCGTCTCCTTCGCGCAGCGGGCCGTGGCCGCTGTGCTCTATGAGGTCGAGCCGCTGGGCAGCGCGACCCGCTTCGTGGTGCAGTCGGAACTGGTGGCCAACGAGCCGACGCCTTCCAGGATCAAGGATCCCCGCACCGGCGCGAGCCTCATGTCGCCGCTGCATGCCGAGCAGTTCTCCGGCAGCGACGCCAAGGTCGTACTCGTGCACTCCACGAGGGCGAGTGGACTGCGGATGGCTGCGGGCATGGATCACATCATCGAAGGTCCGCAGGGCACCCACACGGGCGAGGCGGAGAGTAGCGACGACCTCGGGCGCGTAACGATCACGGCTGACGTGGAACCGGGCCAGCGCCTGCGCGTGGTCAAGTTCTTGGCCTACGGCTGGTCGAGCCGGCGTTCGACGACGGCATTGGGCGATCAGGTCGCGGCGGCGCTGGCCGAGGCGCACGACACGGGCTGGGACGGGCTCCTCGCCAGCCAGCGCGACTACTTGGACGACTTCTGGGAGCGCGCCGACGTCGAGCTAGAGGGTGACGCCGAGCTCCAGCAAGCGGTGCGCTTCGCGCTCTTCCACACCCTGCAAGCTGGCGCCAGGGGCGAGCGACGCGCGATCGCGGCGAAAGGTCTGACAGGGCCCGGCTACGACGGGCATACCTTCTGGGACACCGAGACGTTCGTCCTGCCGGTCCTTACCTACACGCACCCGGATGCCGCACGCGACGCGCTGCATTGGCGCCACACGACCCTGGACCATGCTCGAGAGCGCGCCAAGCTGCTCGGACTCGCAGGCGCAGCGTTCCCATGGCGCACGATCGCCGGCGAGGAATGCTCGAGCTACTGGCCTGCGGGAACGGCCGCGTTCCACCTGGGTGCTGACATCGCCCTTGCGGTCAATCATTACCAGGCTGCGGCGGAGGACGATACCTTCGAACGCGAGGCCGGACTCGAGCTGCTCGTCGAGACGGCGCGACTGTGGCGCGCGCTGGGTCACCACGACGCCGAGGGACGCTTCCGTATCGACGGCGTCACCGGCCCCGACGAATACAGCGCGATCGCCGACAACAACGTCTATACGAACCTGATGGCACAACACAACCTCAAGTCGGCCGCCGACGCGGTCGAACGCCACCCGGATCGCGCCGGTGAGCTCGGCGTCGACCCCGAAGAGGCGGCCACCTGGCGCGACGCCGCACGAGCGATCTTCCTTCCCTACGACGAGAAGCTGGGCATCCATCCGCAAGCCGAGGGATTCACCGAACATCAGGTCTGGGATTTCGCGGGCACCGGTCCGGAGCAGTACCCCTTGCTCCTGCACTTCCCCTACTTCGACCTGTACCGCAAGCAGGTCGTCAAACAAGCCGATCTCGTGCTGGCGCTACACCTGCGCGGCGACGCGTTCGACGAGGAGGCGAAGGCCCGTGACTTCGCGTATTACGAGGCGCTGACCGTCCGCGATTCCTCGCTCTCTGCTTGCACCCAGGCGGTGGTCGCGGCAGAGGTCGGGCATCTCGAGCTGGCCTACGACTACTTCGGCGAGGCCGCCCTGATCGATCTGGGCGACCTCCAACACAACACACGGGATGGTCTTCATATCGCCTCGCTCGCGGGCGCCTGGATCGTCGCGGTTGCCGGCTTCGGGGGCATGCGTGACCATGGAGGCTCGCTCAGCTTCGCGCCGCGGCTGCCCGAGCGACTGAGCCGGCTAGCCTTCGGTCTCTGCTTTCGCGGGCGGCGACTGAAGGTCGAGGTGGACCATCACCAGGCCCGCTACTCGTTGCTCGAAGGCTCACAGCTCGAAATCACCCATCACGGTGAGATGGTCAACGTCACGGTCGAAGAACCTGTGACGCGCACGATCCCGGCATCACCAGCACGCGAAGAGCCCAGACAGCCGCCGGGACGGGCCCCGGCGCGACGGCGATCGGCGGGATAAGCAGACGGCGATGGCAACAGGGCGGAAGCCGAAGGTCGACAAGTCCGGCCGCACCAGCGCGGGCATCCTCCTTTGGCGCAGGCGGAACGGTCGTCTGGAGGTGCTGTTGGGCCATCCGGGCGGTCCCTACTTCGCGCGCAAGGATGCGGATCATTGGACCGTGCTCAAGGGGGAGATCGAGCCGGGCGAGGACCCGGTTGCGGTGGCTCGTCGGGAGTTCGCCGAGGAGAGCGGACATCAGCCGCCCGACGGCCCGCTGATCGAGCTCGGCGAGATCCGCCAGAAGTCCGGCAAGATAGTGATGGCCTGGGCGCTCGAAGGAGACCTCGACCCCACGACCACTGTGAGCAACTCCTTCGAGATGGAGTGGCCGCCTCGATCGGGGCAGGTCCGGGAGTTCCCCGAGATCGACCAGGTAGCGTGGTTCGATCTGCAATCTGCCCGCGTGAAGATCAAGGCGGCACAGGCTCCGTTCCTCGATCGCCTCGAGCGGGCCGCGGGCGAAGAGCCGTAATTACGACGTACTCGATCCGCAGGGCGTCACGGGCTCGCCGCGAGTACCGCGTCGGCGATCGTGCGTGCCTCTTCGAGATGCGCACGATCGACGAACATCTCGACGCCGAGCTGCCAGATCCGGCTGATCGCCCCCGGCTCCTTCGTCCACCAGGCGACAGCGGCTGCATCCAGCTGTTGGCCGATCTGCTCCGCATGCTGCCGCGTGAACTCGCCGAGGTTGACGGTGCGGACGTCAGCAGCGATCTTGGGGTTCCAGGGCATGGCGTCAGGGTAGACCCTTCTCGAGCGGACGGTCCCGAGATCAGCGGGTCAGGTGACCGTGCGTCGTCGTAAAAGCTTGCGGCGGGTAACCGGGCCGGTTGAACGGGTGCCCTTGCACCTACCCCGCCCGGCTGGGCCTGCGTCTGCGTGGAACGGTGCGGGCTTGAATCAGGCGCCCTGTGATTGGGTACCGGGCCGCGGGCTCCGGATGCGCCCGTCTCGTCGACTACCATCGCCCGATGGTCAGCGCCAGCCTCCGACGTTGGTGGGATTCCCTCATGTCCCTCGGCGCATACCCGGGAGAAACCGACATCCATCGCGGGACGCGAAGGATCGTCGTCGGCTATTTCGTCTTCGGTGCGCTGGTTCGCCTACCCATCTCAACCTCGGAGTTCGGCGATGGGAAGCCGTGGGCGGCCGTGCTCGACCTCACCGCCGCGCTCTCGAGCGTCCTCTTGCTGGTCGTGCTCGCGCTGAAGCCTGATCGTTTCCCGTGGATCGTCGATGCAGCGTTGTTCCTCATACTCGCCGAGGTCCTGGCGGGGACGATCATCTTCGGCGGGCTGGTGCCGTCGGAGTTGGTCATCCTGTTCGGGTTGTTGGTCGTCATCGGCGCGCTGATCGTTCTCTCCATCAAGGCGGCGCTCCTGTGGTCCCTGGCCTACGGGGTCACGCTCGTCTTGGCCGTGGTGCTACCCCAGCAGATCGAGCCCTTGTACGTGGTCGAGGGAACGCCCGCCGGCATCGCGTCAACGATCGTCGGGGTCACGGTCTTCCTGTTCGCCTCCATGGCCTACTTCGTGCGCCAACGTGACCGGTTCCAGAAGGAATCCGACGACCTGTTGCACGCCATCTTGCC
>JALYLV010000004.1 GCA_030774035.1 Actinomycetota bacterium | reverse complement strand
GAAGCACCGAACCTGCCACGTCTACCTGCTCGGCGATGGCCTTGCGGAGTGTGGGGCCGGTCACGTCGGCAACCACCCTGGAACGAACCTCGCCCGTTCCTGTGTTCACCAAGGAAAGCACCGCTGTCTTGTCTTTGCCGCCAGTCCCGGTGATCTTGCGAGCCCGGTCGCGCTTGTGCATATTGCTGGCCTTGCCACCGATGAAGGTTTCGTCCGCTACCACCGTACCGACGAACATCGAGAGGCCGTCGTCCTTCATCGCCTCGCGGATACGGTGCGTCATGAACCACGCCGAGCGGGAGGCGATGCCGTACTTACGCTCAATCTCGCGGGCGCTCACTCCGTTCTTCGATGAGCACATCTCGAAGATCACGAACACCCACGTCCGCACCGGAATCTTGGTGCCGTGCATCACTGTGTCTGTCAGCACCGAGAACTGCTTGCGGCAGGCACCGCACTTCCAGAGGCGGCGCTGGGTCGGTCGGCCGGACCGGGTCTTGCGGGTCTTGCCGTTGGCTGGGTTCAGGAAGTAGCAGCGGTCCTCATTGCCACAGTGAGGGCAGACCGGGGAGCCATTCCAGCGAAGCTCCTCAAGGTAGGCGTAGGCGGCGGCCTCGTCGGGGATTCGTTCTGCGATCCGAAGGATGTTGGTTTCTGACACACCCACATTCTGACCTGCGGGTCTGACACGCTAAGGCCAGCATGTCGGGTGGTGTCTCAGTTGGACTGTTGCTCCTGAGATGCGGCAGCCTTCTCCAGCAGCGCTCGGATCGCTGACACGTCCAGCGTGATCCGGTAGAGGGCGTACAACACGATTCCGGTGCCCAGGAACCCAAATAGACCGTAGGCGACAGCGCCTCCCATGATGATGTCTCCCGTCTCTCGACTCGACGTACATCAGCCTACGCCCCACATAGTCTGGGCCAAACGCGCTGGGTGCGTCATTGCACACATCACCCTAACTAGACCCTATCTCCGCTTCTGAAGAGCTGACTGGCCGACGCTGACTCGGAGGCGCCACAGGGGCTCGATATCCGCGACCAATGTCACTCCATCAAGCCTTGTTGCACGTACCGGCGAATCTCAGGACGGGGTGAAGCTCGATCCCGTTGGGAGCAACGCCGGTCTGACCGTGCTTCTCGTCCCAGAACCCGACGCCGATGATCGTGACGTTTCCCTTCAGCTTCGTGAACGACGAGGTCGAGAGCGACCCGCAGTTGTTGAGCATCGAGGATCGGGCGGCCCTCATCGCGTGGCGCTTGAACGGTTTGTCGACGCAGCTCGGGTGAGGGAACTCGACGATCATCGTGTGACGTCGTGCGGTGCGGCTCGCGATCACGAGATGGATGTCGGAGTCGTCCTCGATCTTGGCCTCGCGCACCTGAACCTTCAGGCGGTAGGTCTTGAACTCGACGCCTTTGATACGTGGGGTGGAGGTGCTGAGGCTGGTGGGCGCGGTGAGGTTGCGGAGCCTGTCGATACGAACCGACTTGGGCGTGAAGTCGACCTTCGTCCGCGCTTTGTCCGAGAGCGTCTTGACCGGCCAGCGCCACACGCCGCACGAAGTCGCGGAGGCTGGCGGTGCGCTGATTACCTGCAGGAAGGCGGCGAGCATAACGCACGCGACCGCACCGCCGATCATGCGTCGTCGACGATTCATCGCGCGACCTTACTCCTGGGGCAGTCCCAGGCGATGGATGAGGTGAGAGGCGAACTCGTTGCGGCGAGCTGAGGATCAAAAGATGACGCGGTGACTCGTACACCACTTGACGGGACGTGGCCGGTGTCAGCGTAGACGAACACAAGAAGGGGTTAGCATCGAGTCGAAGGTTGGGTGCCGGAAAATGGGGGACCTTGTGACACCGTTGAAGCTCTACCATCGAACTCCGATAGGGAATCTTGAAAGCATCATGTCGTTGGGGTTCGAGGATCAAGTCGGTACCTATCTGACCGCTAACGACCACGTTGGTATCTGGGTCTCGAATGACCCTTTGGGCGGCAACCAAGAAATCGAACAGGGAGTCACGCTGGAGATAGAGCTTCCCGCGGACGAGGTCTCCAGCTACGAGTGGATCGACGAGCAGCACTGGACACCCCGGCACCGAGAGTTTCTTGTCCCGGCTTCACTACTCAACTCGTACGGACCTCCGAGAGTCATGGGGCAAGACGAACTGGATACATTGGCAAGCGCGCCCCCGAGGAGGGCCGCTTCACCTCGAATTCGAGCTTCTGACAAGTAGACGACGGCACGCTGGAGTCGATGCTTGGCGGTGCTTAGTAGCTTCGTCCGTTGCATCTTCGAGACGTCGCCTCTCTTCTCCGCCTTCGCCAGCTCGTTGGCCATCTCCCTGAACTCGCGCTCCATGTCCTCTAGGTCATCGGAAGCGCGCTTGAGTCCTTCTGGCTGGCCGAGCACATGGCGGTGGATGGCTGTACGACGGCGTCGACGTTGACTCCGTGAGCATCACCTCAAGTCCGGCAGCAGAGACCCTTGAGACGCCCCGACAGCTTGGCAATACCAGCGCCCGGAGCGCCGCTGAGGAGCTCGGGAGCGACACCCCCGGGTGAATCGCTGAGCGCTGGTATTGCCACCGTGGCCTAGGAAGCGGCGTTGACATCGCGTGCGGCGTTTCCAAGTGCATTTTGATGGGTTGGTGCGCACGTCACTGGGTCGCCCTATCGAGCCGTTCGCGGGCGAGGTCCTTGGCCGCTTCGATCCTCAGGTTCGTGGATGGGACCTGCCTGTAAGTGACACGGGTGGCACGTTCCTCGAGAGCCCGAATCTTCGGCAGAGCGAGCGCCAACGTTGGGTTCCGAACTTGCTGGTCGCCCCGCAGTGCTCCGATGGCCATGGCTAGATCCGAGCAGACCGTGATCCGACGATAGCCGGCGTCGAGCGCGGCCTTCAGCCCGAGCCCGATCGCACCGAAATCGGCCTGGTTGTTCGTCGTGTTGCTGATGCACCGAACGCCAGAATCGAGTCGGGCACCGTGTTCGTCGGTGATCACCCAAGCCGCGGCTCCCGGCCCAGGGTTCGGCTTGCAGATACCCTTCGCAAAGACGGTGACATCGGCGTAGCGGCGGCGCTCGTCCTCGTACTTACTGGCACGTTCCGCCTCGAGTTCGCTGATCGAGCGCCCCGACTTGCGATCGGTGGCCGGCACGTCCGCCGGGTGGACGGGACCGGGGACCCAACTCTCGTAATCCCGCTCTGCGAGATGGAATGCTTCGAGGCGAACTAGCAGTTTCTCGATGGAGATGCTGCTGTAGCCAACAAGCTCTGAGAGCTTGTCGAGGCTGATTGGCCCCATGCTGAGAACCAACCAGACCCGAAGCGCCCTTCTCCCGAGGGCCTTGTGGTTCCAGATGAGGGCGAGGACATCGCTACTCGCCGGACAGTCTTCCTCACACCCCCCATGAGAAAAGACTGTCCGGTAATCGGAGGAGATGAAGGGGGATGGAGATGGAGATATCTGGAGGGTTGATGGAATGAGTGCGCATGAAGGGATCGCCGCGCACCAACGGGTCGTCGCGCGAAGGCTTGGGCGTCCGAGGCGCGTCAGCCACCCCGAACCCACCAGACGGTCGTTGGCCTCCGCCACGGTGGACCTGCCCACATGAGCGATCATCGCGATCTCGCGCACGGAGGCGTCGTGCACGGTGCTCCCGATCCTCTTGCAGATCTCGAGGTGGGCGACGAGGACCACCAGGTCGACATCGCCCGCGCGCCCGGGGAACGGGGCGGCGTCGAGGGCGGCGGCTTCGATGAGCCGAACTTCCGCGCCGCCGTTGGACTTCGTCATCCGGAGGGCGGGACGGCTCTTGGCCTTCTCGATCGAACGGCGCAGATACCGAAGCGCCGCCGCTTCCCCTTTGTGGTCGCAGATGTCGCGGAGCTTCTCCCCGCCGACGTTGGTGGGGTCGAGGAGGGCCGCGAGCAGCTGGTCCTCCGTCCAAAGCGCGTTCACCATCGCTTGCACGAGCGCTTGGATCACGCGGGAGCGGTCGCTCCGCGGTTCGCTCGGGTGTCGGTAGGCGCCATCGACGTCTCCGAACAGGAGCAAACGCGACAAGCGGGGGGTAAGAGTGGGGGTCAGGTCTTTCACGACGACGTGGGCGACCGCGTCCATCACGATGTTCCCGGCGCGGGTAGTGCCGATTGCGGCGTGAGCGCGCGAAGGGCGCCGTCCCACGTCTTGGGTCTCAACAACGCAACGGGCAGACCTTGGCGGTGTGGAGAGGCAGGAGGACGGATGAAGCGCCGAACGTCGACCCCTCGGCCGCGCGCGCGTTCCTTGATGTCGTAGAGCAGAGCCTCGTCGGTGATGCACGCGAAGAGATGACTACGGTCTACGCCGCCCGACGCGAGCACGACGGGCTCGATGTCGAGGTCGATCAAGAAGTCGGCGATGGCCTCGATCGCGCGGCTCTGGCCGCAGGAGTCCGCGTCCAACGCGATGATGTTGAACGCGACGTCGACGGCGAAACAGATGCCGGTCTGGATCGCGTCGAGGATCGGCGTCCACCCGTTCGAGCGGTTGTTCTCGTCGATCACGAGGGCTTGGCCGTGCGGCTTAGCTACCGCTGAGGCAATGTCGTAGCGCAGGTGCGTGTCAGGGAGGTCGCAGGCGGTTGGTGCGAGAGACGCCGCCTTCAGGATCGCGGTGGCGGTATTGCCAGTCGCGTTGGGCTTCTGCGCGTACCGACCGACGACGCCGCTCGGCTTCGTGTGGAGTCCGCGCGCCGGCCATTCTTCTGGGGTCAGGCAGCGACGTTCGTCAGGCTCGTATCGACCGACACGATGACGGTCGAAGGCGTCTTCGCTGGCGAAGACGAAGCCGCACCCGGTACACCCGCACCGCGACGAGCGCGCGGGAAGTGCGATCAGCCGACCGGTGGGATCCCTCATCGTATAATCTGAACTCGACACGCTTCCTTCCTTTCGCGGGGCGGAGCTGTCTTAGAGGCGCGGGGCGGTACCCCCGCGCCTCACGCGTTAGTGCTGTGATGGGACTTCACGGAGAACCCCTGCTCCGCGTGGCGGATGGCGGCGTCGAGGATCTCTGGACGGCTCGCGGGACCTCGCATGACTCGAGCCACGCCTCGACGTCCCTGATCCGGTAGCGGGCGTGCCTGCCTAGCCGGAGGTACTTCGGCCCGGTGCGCCGATAGGCCCACTCCTCTAGAGTCCCCACCGGGACGCCGAGTAGATCCGCGACCTCCTTGCGGCGGAGCAGTTGGGACGGATCCTTCGTTTGCTTCGTGTCCTCGCCCACGGCCCACCCTTTCGTGTATGGTCATACCGATTCCGAGAAACCGCGTATAGCTTCGTTGAAGGGGATATTGGCGCGTGATGATCCATAGCGGGGACCTCGAGGGGGGTCGGTTCCGTATGACGGGTAGTCCGATAGTCGAGTTTGCGCCGCCCCCGCGACCTGAATGGTGGTGGCGATTTCCAAGAGTTGAGCTCGTGAGCGAGCAGGACCCAATCACCGGCCGCCCGCAGCAGTTCCTAGTCGGGCAGGGGAAGCTGGAAGTGATCCCCCTCCCAGCCCAAGTGTTGACTAAAGCGCTCGCCACTGATCCCTCGTCGCCCGAAGCCCTCCTTCGGCTCGTCTCCGCGTACGGACCGCTTGGCGCCTCTCGCCAAGACCTGATAGGCGACATAAGTGCCGTACGCGGACGGCGTCAGGTGATCTCGGATAAGGAACCGCTGACGGCGCTCTCGGAAGACGTCGCGGACGCTGCGGCAGCAGTCGCCGCTATCCAGGCACTTGTCCTTCTCACCAGACACTTCCAGGAAGACCCAGGTGTGGCGCGGACGATGCTCCGAGGCGACTGGCCAGAGCTGTGCCCGTGGCCGGTCCCAGCTTCACGAACTGCCGCAGAGCGGCTGCTCGCTGATGAGCTCTCGAAGGGCCTGCTTGACGTCTCTTTCGGCGTAAAGCTCCGGACCGACCCACGTGGCCTCGTCGGTACGGCGCGATTCCGCTACTCGCTGTACGCGCTATGCGTGGTTGAACTGATTGACCACATCGAGAGCCAGCTCGTCTTCAAGGCATGCAGGCTGGAGTCGTGCGGAGAACTCTTCTCGAAACATGATCGCCCAACCTCATCCGGCACACATCGTTCCAGCGCCGTGTACTGCTCGCACAGCTGTGCCGTGAATCAAGCTCAGCGTCAGAAGCGACTCAGGGATCGGCAGCGGCGTTTGGAGAGGCATGCATGACTGCTACTCGCTCGCACGCTGAAGAAGGCTGCCAACCGGAGATCCATGGGTTCCTTGACCTCTTGGCCGGATTCGGCCAAGAGGTCTGCAGGAAAGGATTGACCCAAGGGAGGTAGGCAATGGCTCATATCCAGAAGAAGTGCAAGCGGTGTCGGCGAACGGTGGCCGGGGGGAAGCGCGTCTGCATCTGTGGTTCGCGCGAAGCCACGTATGTCGCGCGGTACATCGACCCAGACCGTCACGAGCGGTCTCGGTCATTCGCGCACAAGGGGGAGGCTGATCAGTTCGTTCATGGCGAGGAAGCGAGGAAGGTTGCGGGTACATGGATCGACCCGGCTCTCGGGCGTGAGACGCTCGCCGCGTTCTTCCACCGCTGGCACGCGGGGGCCGTGGCACTGGGATCGCCGGCGCCGTCGACGCTAGCGAAGTACGAGTCGGTTTTCCGGCTCCACATCGACCCCTTACTCGGGCGCCGAGAGCTGAGGTCGATTACTCGTGACGACGTGCGAGCAGCATTGAGCGTGATTCGATCTCCATGGCAGGCCGAGGAAGCACTGAAGCTCATGCGGATGCTTTTCAACCGCGCGGTGGACGCTGAGATCGTTGGGCGCAACCCTGCCGCGAGGATCGAGACGCCCGCCACGCAGCGAGACACTGTCCGCGTTCTCACACCCTCTGAGCTAGCGGCAGTGGTCGCGGAACTCCCCGAACGCTGGCGGGCGTTGGCTCTCCTCGGCGCCTACGGCAGTCTTCGATGGTCAGAGCTGGTAGCGATCAAGCGCGACGATGTGGACCACGAGGCGCGTCTCGTCCGTGTGGACGAGAAGGTAGTCGAGGTCGGCGGGCGCTTCGAATGGGGAACACCAAAGACAGAAGGCTCAGCTCGCGTTGTCGACCTGCCTGAGGCCGCGATGCGCCCCCTTCTCGAGCACCTGTTGCGCTTTCCGCCCTTGCGTGATCAGGAAGACCCGAGGCTCGAAGGCTTAGTCTTCTACGGCGAGAAGGCCGGGTTGGTCCGCCGGCACGTGTTCCGCGAAGTGTGGCGCGATGCGTGCGCCGCGGCTGGCGTCGATCCGATTCGACTCGAATGGCTCCGACACACCGGCGCGTCGCTTGCCTATCGGGCGACGGGTGACATGAAGGCCGTAGCTGAGCGGCTCGGGCACACGTCCACGCGGATGATGGACACGGTCTACGTCAAGCTGTACCCCGAGGTCTCGCGGGGGGTCGCGGATGCGATCGATAGGCTGGTTCAGGCCTCCGGGAAGTAGGGTCGCCGCGGTGGTTCGGCGTGACGCAAGCGGGACAGATACGGGACGCTGACAACACATCGCCAAGCGGAGGTTGCGTTTTCGCAGGTCAGAGGTAGTAGTCCCAACGGGGTTCGAACCCGTGTCTCCACCTTGAGAGGGTGGTGTCCTAGGCCTCTAGACGATGGGACCGTGTGCGCCGTCCTGGTCGCCGATGAGTGTATCCAAGGGCGTGCCGGCATCCAGCGGTGTCGATCCTCCTATCGCGGGGGTCGGCGATACCCGCATACTCTCGGGCGATGGCTGCCTGTCCTTCCTGTGGTCACGAGAATCCAGACGGCGCGAAGTTCTGCATGGAGTGCGCAACCCCACTGGACGCGCCCGAACGCGCCGCTCCCGAGGAACGCAAAGTCATCACCTGCCTCTTCTGCGATCTGATCGGGTTCACCGCAACCTCGGAGTCGGCCGATCCCGAGGACGTCGACCGGATGCTCTCCACTTACGCAGCGATGGCCCGGAAGCTGATCGAGACCCACGGCGGGGTGGTGGAGAAGTTCATCGGCGACGCCGTGGTGGGCATCTTCGGGGTCCCCGCCGCACATGAAGACGATCCTGAGCGCGCAGTCCGCGCCGGGCTTCGCATCGTTGAGGGCGCCTCCGAGCTCGAGGCGGTCGGCGGAGAGCCACTGCGATTGCGTGTGGGGATCAACACCGGGGAGGCGCTCGTGCGACTCGGGGTTCTCGCGGGCTCGGGGGAGCGGATGCTGGCAGGCGACGCCATCAATACCGCATCGCGTTTGCAGTCGGTCGCTCCGGAGATGGGAGTCGCCGTCGGCCTCGCGACCTATGAGGCGACCGCTCCGGTCTTCGACTACGAGGAGCTCGAACCCGCCACGCTCAAGGGCAAGGCCGAGCCGGTGCGCGTCTTCCATGCGAAGTCCCCGCGGGCACGGCTGGGGACCGACCTCACTCGCACGCACGACACGCCGTTCATCGGGCGCGAGATCGACCTCGCGCTCCTCAAGGGGATCTTCGATAAGGCGCTCGCCTCGAACTCGGTTCAGCTCGTGACAGTCGTCGGCGAGCCGGGGCTCGGCAAGAGCCGGATCGTCGCTGAGCTCGGCGCATACGTCGACACGCTTCCCAAGCTGATCGTCTGGCGTCAGGGGAGGTGCCTTCCCTACGGGGAGGGGATCACGTTCTGGGCGTTAGGGGAGATCGTCAAAGCGCACGCCGGGATCTTGGAGTCCGACTCGAATGACGTTGCCTCGGCGAAGCTCGACGCGCTGCTTCCCGAAGGCACCGAGCGTGAGTGGTTCCGACAACGGTTGCTGCCGTTGATCGGGATTGAGGCCACGTCGTCGGCCGAACGCGAGGAGCTGTTCACGGCGTGGCGACGATTCATCGAGCAGATCGCCGAGGCCGATCCGACGGTGCTCGTGTTCGAGGATCTGCATTGGGCCGACGAAGCGATGCTCGAATTCCTCGAGCACCTGGCCGATCGCGCTGAAGGCGTGCCCATGGTCGTTATCGGCACCGCGCGACCGGAGCTGTTCGAACGCCATCCCGACTACGCGGCGGGGATGCGCAACGCGACGCCGATCAGCCTGTCGCCGCTCTCGCAAGAGGAGACCGCGCGTCTGGTGTCAGCGCTACTCGAAACGACCGTGCTCCCGGCCGAGTTGCGGAAACCGATCCTCGAGCGTGCCGGCGGTAACCCGCTCTACGCCGAGGAGTTCGTTCGCCTGCTGAAGGACAAGGGTCTGCTCGAGCAGAAGGGCTCCAGTTGGGTATTGAAAGAGGGTGCGGAAATGCCCTTCCCCGACTCGGTTCAAGCCTTGATCGCCGCGCGGCTAGACACGTTGGGTCCCGAGCCGAAGTCGACGCTGGCGGACGCCGCGGTCGTGGGCAAGGTCTTCTGGGCGGGCGCCGTCGCACAGATGGGAGGGCGGAACCTGAAAGAGGTCACCGATGCGCTGCGTGAGCTTTCGCGCAAGGAGCTCGTGCGCTCGGAACGCCGTTCCTCTATCGAGGGTGAGGCCGAGTACGCGTTCTGGCACATACTGGCGCGCGACGTCGCCTATTCGCAGCTGCCCCGAGCCTCGAGAGCTGCCCGTCACGTCGCGGCGGCAACTTGGATCGAGTCGAAGGCTGCTGAACGGGTCGAAGACCTCGCCGACGTGCTTGCCTACCACTACTCGACAGCCCTTGAGCTCGCGCGCGCGGCCGGACAGACCGACCAGGCAACCGATCTCGAGGCGCCGGCCCTGCGTTTCCTGTCTCTCGCCGGGGAGCGCGCGCTCGGTCTCGACACCTCTGCGGCGCTTTCGAACTTCGAGCGGGCGCTCGCGCTCGCCCCCGAAGGACATCCCGAACGGCCCGAGGCGCTCATCCGTTTCGGTGAAGCGGGGTTCCAGGCCGGCCGCTACACCGAGGCGGCGGCGGCATTGGAAGAGGCCGCCGCCTTGTTGCAAGAGCGGGGCGACCTGGCCGCCACCGCCCGTACGATGGGCACGCTCGCTATGGTGGTCAGCCGTTTCGGGGACCCGCGGCGATGGACACTCCCCTTCGAGGCGCTGGCGCTCCTGGAGCCGCTCGGGCTCTCTTCCGATCTCGTCGCAGCGCTCACCGAGGTGGCTGCCACCGATGCTCTGCAGGGCAGGTCCCACGACGCGATCCGGGTCGCCGATCAAGCTCTGAAGCTCGCCGAGGAACTCGGCCTTCCCCGTCCTGCTCGCGCTCTCGGCTACCGGGGATATGCCCGCGCCAACCTCGGGGATCCCGGAGGCATACATGACTACCGCGAGGCGATCGAGCTCGCGATCGAGGCCGGGCAGGGGCGAGAGGTGGCTGTGCTTCATAACAACCTGGGGATGGCGCTCTGGGCCTTCGAAGGCCCGGCCGAGGCCCTGGCAGTCCTGCATACCGGCATCGTCTACGCGACGACCCGGGGGCTCACCGAGATAATCGACGGGCTTACGCAGAGCTCGCTCGATGCGCTCGTCGATCTAGGCGAGCACGAAGAGGTGCTCAGGGTCGCTGCGGAGGTGACGCCGGGTCTGGAGGCGAGCGGCGACGTGTTCGACCTTGCCGGGGTCCGCGGTGCGCAGACCCGGATCTTCGCCCTGCGAGGGGAGGGCGACGGGCCCGGGACGGCCTGGCTCGACTGGCTCGAATCCACTTCCAGGGAGCTCATGGATCCGCAGGGTGTCGTAATCAGCCTGGGGTCGGTTGCCCTTGCGCGCGCCGGGCTGGGTCAGGACGAGGCAGCGGCTGCGCTACTCAGGGAAGTCGAGGCGTTCCCCGGCGCTCGCGATAACGAGATGTACCCCGCCTTGCTCCCAGCGATGGTGCGAACAACCTTGCTGATCGGTGATGCCTCGCTTGCAGAGCGGTTCGTGAGCGGCTATGAGCCCCGCTATCCATACCGCGAACACGGCTTGGTTGCGGCGGGGGCAGCCCTCACGGAGGCTCGCGGGGACCTCCAAGCTGCCGCCGAAGGCTACGCAGATGCCGCTGATCGCTGGGATCGCTTCGGGGTTGTCACCGAGCAGGCGTTCGCGTTGCTCGGCCAAGGCCGCTGTCTGGTCGGGCTCTCACGACCGACCGAGGCCTCACCCGTTCTTCAACGTGCCCGCAAGATCTTCGACCGGGTACACGCTGCCCCGGCGCTCGCGGAGACGGACGCGCTGCTGCAGCAGGCCACGGCGCTCAGTTCCTAGCGGGTTCGCCCTCTATCGGCTGGCGCTCAATGATGCGGCGACCGCGAAGGCGACGATGAGAGCGATCACCGTGACGATGACCGTGATCCGCACCCATTTCGTCTGTTTCAACCTGTCACCTCCGTAGTCCGCTCGCGGCTTCCGCGCGTCAGTTGTCGCCTTGGTCGCGCGTGAAGCCCAGCTCGCCGTCGAACTCGAGCAGCTTCTCGATGTGCATCCAGGTGTGCCGTCGAGAGATCCGCGCCAGCAGCTGGTTGACGTCCTCGTCGGGGAGGTCGCCCGGCTTCTCCTTGATGATGAATCGGCACCGCCAGTGGTCGACGGTGTCGGTGATCGCGCCCGTGGGTGGGAATACCTTCGTGCCGCGCGATGAGATCAGCCGGAGCGACAAGCGGGTGTCGTGCGTGAGTTCCATCAGCGACGCGCCGAGCTCGCTCGCCGACAGCGGAGACTCCACGAACACGTCGAGTCCGACCACCGCTCGTTCCGATACGCGCACGTAGTCGGGATCGGGCGAGAGCTCTGGCAATCGCAGCGGCCGGTGCTCGTGGATCGTCCAGTTCTCGGTCTTCTTCCCGAGGTTGTCGATGATGGCTTGGGTGTAGTCGGTGGTCGGCGTGCCGCGGTCGTAGCCGACGACGTCGCCGGTGAGGGTCCCCGACTCGAGCGTCACGAAGACCGCCTGCTCGATCGAGGCGGCCTCGTCGAACAGGCCCAGGTAGCGCAGCATCAGGACAGCCGACATGATCACGGCCGTGGGGTTGATCACGTTCTTGCCCGCGTATTTCGGGGCCGAGCCGTGCACGGCTTCGAAGATCGCGACCTCGTTGCCGATGTTGGCGCTGGGCGCGTATCCGAGGCCGCCGATCAGCGCCGAAGACAGGTCCGAGATGATGTCGCCATTCATGTTCGTCGTGACGATCACGCCGAACTGCTCGGGACGCTTCACGAGCTGGTGCGCGCAGTTGTCGACGATCACGTGCCAGGACTCCATCTCGGGATAGTCCGGAGCGACGTCCTCGAAGACACGCTTCAGCATCCCCTCGGTGAACTTCAAGATGTTGGCCTTGGTCGTGCAGGCGACCTTCGTGCGCCCCTCGGAGCGCGCGTACTCGAACCCGAAGCGCGCGATCTTCTCGCATCCCTTCACGCTGATGATCTTCAACGCTTGCGAGACGCCCGGGGTCTGCATGTACTCGATGCCGGCGTAGAGATCCTCGACGTTCTCCCGCACGATCACGAGGTCGATGCCGCGTCCCGAGTACGGGGTCTTCACGCCCGGCATCTCGCGCACCGGTCGGACGTTCGCGTACGTCTCGTACAACTTGCGCAACGTGACGTTCGCGCTCTTCTCTCCGAAACCCACCGGCGTCTCGAGCGGGCCCTTCAAGGACACGCGGGTCCGCGCGATCGAGTCCATCGTTTCTGAAGGGACCCCGGAAGCGATGCCCTTCTTGAAGACGGCCGATCCGGCTTCGGCTTCCTCCCAGTCGAGCGGCGCCCCGGTGGCGTCGACGATGGCGCGCGCCGAAGCCACGCACTCAGGACCGATGCCGTCCCCCGGGATGAGGGTGACGGGGATCCGTTCGCGTGTGGGGGTCTTCATCCGGTCATCGTATCGGCGGAGCGTCCGGAGACGCGGAGGGCCCGGCGATCAGCACCTTCTGGAAGACGGCCCACTGGCGGATCGGATGCATCCCCGCGCGCTCGTAGAGCTGCATGGCGCCTGTCGGGTTCTCCGAGTCGACTTCGAGGGTCACTCGGCGATAGCCGCGCCGGAAGAACTCCGCGAGGCAATGCTGAAGGAGGGCGAGCGCGATCCCGCGCCGTCTCCACGGGCGCTTGACGCCGAGCGAATCGACGTACCCACCTTCCGGGTTGTCGGCGACCCCGACCTTGCACAGCGCGACCCCGGCGATCGCCTGACCGTCCATGGCGATGAAGCACAGTGTCGGATCGAACCCCTCCGCGCCCAAGAGATCGTGCTTCCACGACTCGAACGAACTGGGAACGTGCCCCCAGTGATCCTCGAAGGCCTCGTTGTCCGCTTCATACACGGCTCGGTCGTCCGTCCCGGCATCCATCGCCCGAACCTCGATCCGCGACGGCCATGAGGGTTCGGGCGGCGGCTCGCTCATCTCGACCTCCATCGTGCGGAAGTACCGAACCGGGCCGTATCCGTGTTCCGCGAAGAACCGTTCGGCGGGTCGGGCGTCCTGCCAGACGCCGTGGTGGATGACGACTCGCTCGCCAGCGGGAGCTTGTGTCGCGATCTCCGCAGCGCGACCCTCCGACCAGCCCAGCAGCAGCGCGCCGATGCCCCGCCCGATCCACTCCGGGTGGACGTAGTTGTCCATATGGATGCTCGTGAAGGGGGAGTTGGAAAAAACGGAGCCGGATCCAACCAGCCCACCCGACGGGTCGGTTACCAGCAACGCATCCGAAGCCGGGGCGAAGTCGGGATCCGTCAGCTCCAACCGGACCTCCGATTCATCGGTGAACGCCGAACCGATCTCTACTAGGTGCAGGGCGTTGCGCAGCTCCGCGATCGCCGCAGCGTCGCCGAGCTCGGGAGGTCGCGTCGAGAATCCACGTGTCATAGCCAGAACCCTAAGGGACCGGAGACGTCGGCGACCTCGCGGTTTTCGGCCTTCTATCACCAAAGATAGTTGGCGATGCCGATGTATAACCCTGTATCCTCGGCACCCATGGGCCATCGGCACGGGGGCGATCATGCGGCGTGGAAGAAGGTGCTGCCGCTCCTGCTTGGGTTGGTTCTCGTCCTGCCTGCATGCTCGAAGACTTCGGACGCCACCGGGGGCTCGGACCAGCAACGGATCACTGTCCTCGCCGCCTCTTCGCTCACCGAAGCCTTCGGCGAGCTCGGGGATGAGTTCGAGACGGCGCATCCCGGCATCAGCGTGAGCTTCAGCTTCGGTCCGAGCGATGGTCTCGCACAACAGATCGATCAGGGTTCGCCTGCGGACGTGTTCGCGTCGGCGAGCACGAAGTGGATGGATGACGTCGAGCAGAACGGGCCCGGCGTGAGCGGTCGCGCCGACTTCGCTGGCAATCGCCTCGTCGTGATCGTTCCGAAGGACGATCCAGCCGGGATCGAGAAATTCACGGATCTGTCGAAGGAAGGGGTCAAGCTGGTCCTGGCCGCGGAGGGCGTACCGGTCGGGGACTACGCGAGGGAGGCTCTCGACAACGCGGGGATCGCCGCGCAGGCCGACGCCAACATCGTCTCGAACGAGGAAGACGCCAAGGCGGTCGTTCAGAAGGTGCTCCTGGGTGAGGCAGACGCCGGGATCGTGTACGTGACCGATGTGACACCTGAGGTGGCACCGGATATGCGGGCGATCGCGATCCCCGACGACGTGAACGTGATCGCCACCTATCCGATCGCCGTTGTGGCCGGGAGCGCGAACCCTGACCTCGCGAAGGAGTTCGAGGACCTCGTCTTGAGCTCCGACGGTCAGAGCGTTCTTCGATCACACGGCTTCCTTCCCGCGGAGTAGAGCTGAGGTGCGTGCGGATCGCGCGCGCCCGCCCAGCGCGTTCGTCGTTCTCGCGGGACTCGGCGCCGCACTCGTCGTATTGCCGCTCCTCGGTCTCATCCTTCGTGCTCCGTGGTCGAGCGCCGGCTCAGGACTGACGTCCGATCGAACGCTTCAGGCGGTACGGCTTTCCCTGGAAGTCTCCGTTTCGGCCGCCACCATCGCGTTGGTGCTCGGGTTCCCGCTCGCGTGGATCTTGGCGCGGACGTCGTTCCCCGGGCGGCGGTTGCTCCGGGCGTTGGTCATCCTCCCGTTGGTGATGCCTCCGGTCGTCGGTGGGGTGGGACTCCTCACCGCATTCGGGCGGAGAGGGCTCGTCGGAACACCGTTGCACGCGCTCGGCGTCACGCTTCCGTTCTCCACGGCGGGGGCCGTTCTCGCCGCGACGTTCGTGTCCTTCCCGCTCATGGTGATCGCTGCGGAGGCGGGGTTGAACAGCCTCGATCCGCGGATCGAGGGTGCGGCCGAGGTGATGGGTGCGTCTCGGACGTACGCGATCCGCCACGTCACGATCCCCATCCTGCTGCCGCAGATCGCAGCGGGCCTCGTGCTCACGTGGGCCAGGGCGCTGGGCGAATTCGGAGCGACGATCACGTTCGCGGGAAATCTCCAAGGGCGAACCCAGACGTTACCGCTGGCGGTCTTCGAGGCGGGACAGACGGATTCGGGGATGGCGATCCTGATCTCGCTGTTGCTCGTCGGCCTCTCGCTCGGGGCGCTCGTCGCCTTGCGAGGTCGGATCTTGGGAGCCCCGTGATGCTGTCGATCGACGTGCGCCTAAGACGCGATCGGTTCGAGCTCGTCGGTTGCCTCGAGGTGAGCCCGGGAGAGACGATCGCGATCCTCGGTCCGAACGGCGCAGGCAAGACCACGCTCGTCGAGATCCTCGCCGGCTTGTTGCGGATCGATTCGGGCACACTGTCGTTTGAGGGCGAGATGTTCGATGACGGGACAACCACGTTCGTGCCGCCGAACGGTCGCCCGATCGGGATGGTGTTCCAGGACACGCTGCTGTTCCCGCACCTCAGCGTATCGAGGAACGTGGCGTTCCCGCTTCGAGCGCGAGGGATCGCTCGATCCACCGCGGAGCAGGCGGCGATGGGGATCCTCGATCATCTGGGAGCTGCGCATCTCTCCGACCGCCGCCCGCGACAACTCTCAGGAGGAGAGGCTCAGCGTGTTTCGTTGGCCCGGGCTCTCGTCGCCGAACCGAAGATCCTCCTGCTCGATGAACCGACCGCGTCTTTGGATGTCGCTTCGAAAGGCGAAGTTCGGTCGACGCTTGGATCGGTTCTCTCGGAGTTCGACGGAACGGCCCTATTGGTGAGCCACGATCCCGTCGATGCGCTCACGCTCGCCGATCGGATCGTCGTGATGGAGGACGGAGCGATCACGCAGGTCGGTTCCCCGGATGAGATCCGCGACGCGCCCAAGACCCCTTACGCGGCAGAGCTGGTTGGCCTGAACCTGTTCCGTGGTCAGCTCCGAGTGCTCGAGCCCGGCGTCGGTCAGATCGAGACGGGACGAGGTGACGTCGTTGTTGCGATAGGCGCCGATAGGAGTGGCGGCGAAGTATTGGGGCTTCTTCACCCCTCCGATGTGAGCATCCACCTCAACGAGCCCGAAGGCTCGCCGAGGAACGTGGTCCGTGGACCGATCTCCTCGATCGACCTTGGGGGAGATCGGGCGCGCGTTCGCATCGCGTCCACGCCGGAGCTTGTTGCCGAAGTCACGCTCGGATCGTTGTCGCGACTCGGCCTACACCCCGGTCAGACGGTATGGGCGTCGTTCAAAGCGGTAGAAGTGCGCGTGGTCTCGGCGTAGTCGATGTCGTCAACGATTTCAGCGTGGCTGGCCCGCCTGGATTCGAACCAAGACTAAGTGATCCAGAATCACTCGGGCTACCATTACCCCACGGGCCACCGGGATTTCCCAGGGTAACAGGAGGTCCACGGTCCGTTCGCTCGATGCCTCGGGAACGACTGCCACGGACCGGGTTCCGGTTTGACCGTTCGCCTGTTCTGACGCTACCGTGAGGTGTTGAGCCCGAACGGCGGGAGGGGAGCAACCATGAACAAGGGTGGCCTGGTCGCCGAGGTTTCGAAGCGCACGGGCGTGAGCAAGGCGGAGGCCGGCCGCGTCGTCGACGCGGTCATCGACTCCGTCCGCGACTCCGTCGTGCGAGGCGAGCGGGTGACGCTCGCAGACTTCGGAACCTTCGAGCGAAAACATCGCAACGAACGCGTCGCTCGGAACCCGCGAAAGCCTGGCGTCCCTATCAAAGTGCCCGCTCGTGACCTTCCCTCGTTCACCCCCGGCAAGGAGTTCCGCTCGCAGGTGATCTCCAAGCGGCCGCGACGCTAACGTCTCACGGCGCGTAGCGGAGTCGCCCCTACTCGAAGGTCACGATGCGAAGGTCGCGCGCCACCGAGCGACCTTCCGTCTCCTCGAGGTCGAACTTCACTCGCTGGCCGATGCGGAGCGTCCTGATCGCGGGATCGCCGATCGAGGCCTTGTCGATCTCGATCTCGGCGCGGTTCTCCATCAGGAGCGATCCGGCATGGGTCTCATCGTCGTAGTCCTTGATCGTTCCTTGCGCCACGCGCGTTCTCCTCACCTCGTCCGGGCCGTTAGACGCGACCGCAGATCCATGTCCAGGCAGACGTCGAGCGTCCGCCCGCGGGTATGCCCCTCGAGCACGGTGAGGATATCGCCCGGAAGGTCGAGGTCGAAGGCGAGCTCGGGTGTCTCCACGACCGCAGCCGGGAGGTCGGCCTCCGCGGCGATCTGGAGGTGCTTGCGGAAGGAGTCGCTCCCGAACCGGGCGTGGATCGCGGTGGGAGGCCTGCGGACCAGCAGGTTGGTCCCGCTCTCATCGGCGGAAGGGGCGAGGACGACGGGGCCGAGCGTTCGCAGCGCGCGCGTCAACGCTCGCGTGGTCACGAATGGCGTGTCGGCGAGCAGGATCGCGAGGACCTCGGCCATGTGCGCGATGGCTTCCGCCTCGACCTGTCGCACCGCGTTGGCGAGGGGCGGCTTCTCTTCGACGATCACGTGTACCCCGCGTCGCACGGCGACCTCGAGCACTGCCTCGTCGGGGGAGATGACCCATGTCTCCCACCCGGTGAGCGCGAGCGTCGCGTCCATGACGTCCTCGAGCATCGCGAGCGTGAGCGCCCCGCGCTCGAGGGGCGACAACAGGGGGTCGAGGCGCGACTTCGATGCCGACAGCGACTTCACGGGGAGGGCGATCACGCGCACGATGGGAGCGTATCCGACCTTGTAGTTATCGTCGGACGACGGTGGTGAGGGATGGCCAGATCGCGATGGGTTCGAGACCGGCCGCAACAGCATCTGCGGCGTCCTCGGGGGTGGACACATCCCGGCGCCACTGCACGATGCCGAGGAGCGGTGCATCGCAGAGCTCCTCGAGCATGGTTGGATTGGTTCGATCGGCGGCGCTCTCTTCGGCTACGTGCCTCGCGCGGCAGATGACGATCCCGAGCACGTGAGCGCCGATCGACCGCGCGTAGTTCACCGTCAGGAAGGTGTGATTGAGGGTCCCGAGATCCGGGCGCGCAACAACGACGAGTGGCAGCTCGAGGTCGCGGGCGAGCTCTCCCATCGTCGCCGTTTCGGTGATGGGGACCGAGACGCCGCCGGCTCCCTCGACGACGACGACCTCGTGGTGCCGCGAGAGACGATCGTACGCCTCGCGGATCGTCGCGATATCGATAGTTGTGCCGGAACAGCGCGACGCGACGAGCGGAGCGAGCGGTTCGAGGAAGTCGAACGGCACAACATCCGCGCGTGAGTCGCTCACGCGTGCCGCGTCAGCGAGGAAGCGCGCATCCGCGGGCCATCCCGGTCCGACGTGGCCGGTCTCGACGGGCTTCATCACACCCACATCGATGCCGCGATCGGCGAGCAAACGGGCGAGCCCCGCCGCGACGACGGTCTTGCCTACACCCGTGTCGGTGCCGGTAACGAAGATGCTCCTCATCGAAGTGCGAGCCGTTCCAGGACGTCACGCGATGCGATGAACGAATCACCGAGGATCGACGCCATCTCTCGCAGGTCCTCGTCGCCCGCTCCAGGCGGCGGCATGAACACGACGACGTTTCCGATCGGGCGCACCAACAGGCCACGCTTTCGCGCCGCCCGCGCGACGACCCAACCAGCCTGCGACGCATACGGGTAGGGCGCTCGATCGCTGCGGTCGCGCACGAGCTCGAGACCGACCATAAACCCAGCTTGGCGAAGGTTCCCGACGTGAGGCTCGTCGGCCAGCGGCGCGAGCTCCCGAGAGAGCAGCGCGACCTTGTTCGGCAGCAACGGGAGCAGAGCCTCCAGCAGATCCAAGCTGGCGAGCGCCGCCGCGCAACCGAGGGCGTTCCCCGCGTAGGAGTGCCCGTGGAAGAAGGTCCGACCCTCGTCGGGAGCTCCGAGGAAGGCGCCGAAGACGCGCTCGGTCGCGAGCGTTGCGGCGATCGGCAGGTAGCCTCCGCTGATCCCCTTCCCCGTGCACAGCAGATCCGGAGTGACGCCTTCCGCATCGCAGGCCCACATGCGCCCCGTGCGGCCGAAGCCGGTCGCAACCTCGTCCACGATCAGCAGCACGTCGCGCTCATCGCAGAGCGAGCGCAGACCGGCGAGCAGACCCGGAGGTGGCACGACGATGCCGCCGGCCCCTTGGACGGGCTCGACGATCACGGCGCCGATGTCGTCCCGCTCGCGGACCGCTGCGTCGGCAGCGGCGAGCGTGTCCGCGAGACACCGATCGGGATCGTCGCTCCGATAGGGGTCGGGGTACGGCACTCGCGGATGACCGGGAAGGAGTTCGAGGAACGGCCGGTGGAACAGCTCGTCGGGCGCAACGCCGACCGCGCCCAGCGTATCGCCGTGGTAGTTGCCGGTGAACCCGAGTACGTAGGGCCGTGACCGCCCCTGGTTCGACCAGAACTGGATCGCGATCTTGATCGCCGCCTCCACGGCGCCCGCGCCGTTATCCGCGTAGAACACTCGCGTGAGGCCAGGTGGGGAGGCACGCACGAGCCGCTCCGCGAACAGCACGGACGGCACGTTCCCCAGGCCCAACAACGTGGAATGCGCGACGTTGTCCAACTGCGTACGGACGGCGTCGTCGATCTCTCGGACGCGGTAGCCGTGGACGTTCAGCCAGATCGACGAGGTCGCGTCGAGGTACCACCGTCCGTGCGCGTCTTGCAGGCGAACGCCTTCGCCGCGCACGATGATCAGCGGCTCGTGATCGCGCATGTGCGTGAAGGGGTGCCATACGTGTGCGCGATCGAGTCGCTCCAGATCTTCTGCGGTGTGCCCGAGCAACGCGTCGTCGATCGAGCTCACCACGTGATCGCCACCCCCGCGCTGACGAGCCCAGCCCCGACCGCCACCAAGAGCAGTCGGTCGCCGGGGGCGAGACGGCCGGAACGATCCGCTTCCGCGAGCGCGATCGGGATCGTCGCCGCCGATGAGTTACCGGTGTGCTCGACGACCTCATAGATTCGCTCCGGGCCGATCCCGAGCAGGCGCGCGGACCCCGCCATCAAGCGGTGCCCCGCCTGGTGAGGGACGAAGAGGTCGACGTCGTCCGGCGTCCACCCGGCCGCCTTCAAAGCACCTTCGCCGGCCTCGGCCATGGCGCGAACCGCGTCGTGGAACAGCGAGGCTCCGTTCTTCATCTTCATGAGATGTTCGCCGCGTGCGACGGCATCGGGTGTCAGGGGGATCCGGCTCCCGCCCGCCGGAACGACGACCCCGTCTGAGAGCGAGCCGTCGGCGCCGAGCCACGACCCTCGGATCCCGCGGTCGGCCCCCGTCCGATCGTGCCCGAGCACGACGGCACCGGCGCCGTCCGAGAAGAGCGCCGCGGTCGAGGGATCGCTCTGGTCTGTGCGCCGTGACAGAACGTTGGCACCGATCACGAGTACCGGTGACTCAGACAACCGACGGTACGCGTCGCCGAGCACGAGGCCGTAGAGGAACCCCGCGCACGCGCCGGCGACATCAACTGCCCCGGCGCTCGAAAGCGCTAACCGATGTGCGACGGCGGGGGCTGTAGGAGGCAGAGGATGGTCGGGGGTGCTCGTCGCGAGCAACAGCAAGCCGACCTCCGCGGGCGGCACGCCTGCATCGGTCAGCGCACGGGTTCCGGCTCGCACAGCGAGATCCGATGTGGCCTCGTCCGGACCGGCGATCGGACGTTCGAGGATGCCGGTGCGTCGTTCGATCCAGCCGGCTTCCAATCCCAGGCGCTCCTCGATCTCGGCGCTCGCCACGCGATGCTCCGGCAGAGCCGATCCCACTCCGACGATCGCGCTCGGCTGCATCACCGCGCGACCTCGGCTAGAGCGTCACACGCTCGTTGGAGCTGCGCCGCGGTCATCGTTGCGATCGGGGCCATCCGAAGGCGGCTGGTTCCCTCTGGAACGGTCGGAGGGCGGATCGCCGGCGCGAGCACGCCTCGTGACTCGAGCGCTTCAGCGAGAGATGTCGCGTCGTCCGTCGATCCCGCCATGAGCAGGAGCATCGGTGCGCGTTCGCCGCCACGCACGCGTAGTCCCGCATCGCGTGCCGCCGCTCCGATCGTACGCACATGCGCCGCCAACGCCGTTCGGCGCCATCCCTCCTCGCGCGCGATCCGAAGAGCCGCACGCGCAGCTGCAGCAAGCACGGGTGACAGACCCGTGGAGAAGATGAACGAGCGGGCGCGACCGACCAGGAAGTCCTTGAGCTCACTGCTGCCCGCGACGTAGCCCCCCTGACATCCAAGCGCCTTCGATAGCGTGCCGATCTGCACCGGCACCGCTTCTTCCATGCCGTACAGCGCGATCGCTCCCCGCCCCTCGGGACCGACCACACCGCCGCCGTGCGCGTCGTCGACGATCAGCGTCGCTTCGTTCCGAGCCGCCACCTCAGCGACGGCCGGGAGGTCTGTGACGTCTCCCTCCATGCTGAACACTCCTTCGGTGACCACGAACCGGTGTCCCGAAACGGGAGCCTGGCGGAGCTGCGCCTCCAGATGTTCCGGATCGGCGTGGCGGTATCGGACGAGCCTGGCGCCCGAGAGCCGGGCGCCGTCCAGCAGGCTGGCATGCGAAAGGGCGTCGGCGACGATCAGGTCGTGACGTCCCGCCAACGCCGAGAGTGTCCCGACGTTGGCCGCGTATCCGCTGGTGAACACCAACGCCGCCTCGGTGCCGCGCGACGCCGCGATGTCTTCCTCCAGCGCCTCGTGGAGCGGGTGGTTCCCGCTCAACAGCCGAGATCCCGTGGCCCCGACACCCCAGCGCGCGGCGCCCTCGGCAGCCGCGGCCGCGAGGCGTGGATCGGTTGCCAGGCCGAGGTAGTCATTGCTGGCGAGGTTCACCAGTCGCCGGTCGTGGCGCACGATCTCGGGGCCTGCGCCTCCTTCCTCCAGCATGCGTCTGCGCCCAGAGACTTCGGTCCGCTCGAGCGATCCCGTCCACGTCGCCATGTCAGTCGGGGACGCTGCCGGCCGCGAGCGCAGCGGGCTCGACGCCGGAGTCCTCGGGTCGCAAGCCCAGGTCCCCGAGCATCGCCCAGTCTTCATCGGCCGCCCTGCCTTCCTCGGTCAGGTAGTCACCCAGGAAGAGGCTGTTCGCGACGAGCAGCGCGAGCGGCTGGAGCGAGCGGAGGTGGATCTCGCGCCCGGCCGAGACGCGGATCTCAGCCGCCGGGTTCACGAAACGGAACAGGCAGAGGGCGCGGAGGCACGCCCACGGCGTGAGTCCGCTCACGGTCGTTCCCTCGCCGAGCGGCGTTCCCTCGATCGGGATGAGGAAGTTCACCGGGATCGACTCGGCGCTCTCGTCGCGCAAGGCGAACGCGAGGTCAACGACCTCCTCGTCGGACTCGCCCATGCCCAAGATCACGCCTGAGCACGGCGACAGGCCGGCCTCCCGGGTGATGGGCAACGTTCGAAGCCGATCGGCGTAGGTGTGGGTCGAGGTGATCGAACCGTAGCGAGCTTCGGATGTATTCAGGTTGTGGTTGTAGGCGTCGATCCCCGCATCCTTCAACGCGACGGCCTTCGCGGGTTCATCGATCAAGCCGAGGCATGCGCACAGCTCGATCGGTATCTCGTTCTTGATCATGCGGGCCGCCGTGGCGACTTGTTCGATCTGCTGCCACGAGGGACCGCGCAGCGCGGCGACGATGCAGAACCGTTGCGCCCCGGCCTCATAGGCTTGTCGCGCAGAAGCGAGCATCGTCTCGGGCGGCACGATCGGATAGCGCTCGATCGGCGTCTTCGCGTGTCGCGACTGCGAGCAGTAGCCGCAGTCTTCGGGGCAGTAACCGCTTTTCGCGTTCAACAGCACGTTGACCTTCACGCGATCCGCGAAGGACGCGCGACGCACGCGCCACGCGCTGTCGACGAGCCGGAGCGTTTCCTCGTCGGGAAGCCGAAGCATCGCGAGCGCCGTCTCGCGGCTCGGCGCCCTTCCCTTGAGCGCGTCGGTCACCAGTGTGTCCCAGTCGATCGTCATGGGGCGACCCCTTCCTCGCGGATCAGTTCCACGTCACCGGCGCTCACGGCCCGGCTCCCGGCGGCGGTCTTCAGCACCAAGCTGCCGTCCGCGTCCAACCGTTCGGCGGTACCGACGAGTTCCCCCTGCGCCGTCGTGGCGCGCACCGGACGGCCGAGCATCGTGCTCCGCGCCGTCCAGTCCTTCACGACGCGGCCGGGTTCGGCGAGGGTCTCGCCCACGGCCTCCAGGCGCGTGAGGATCGCGGCGAGGAGCTCGACGCGGGCAACCGGTCTGAATTCGGACACGGCGGCCGCACCGCCGGGGGTGGGCGGTTCGACGTTCAGGCCGATCCCGACGAGAACGAAGTCGATGTCCTCGCCGGAGGTCTGCGATTCGACGAGGATGCCGGCCAGCTTGCGACCGTCGGGAGCGAGCAGGTCGTTCGGCCACCTGAGCGTTCCCACGTCGACCGCGTCGGCCAACGCGACGCCGGCGGCGAGCGAGATCAACGGCAGGCGCGCGACGGGGATCCGTGGCCGCAGCAGCAGGGAGAAGGTGAGGCTCGTTCCCGAGGCGCTCTCCCACGTTCGGCCGCGACGGCCCCTGCCCTGCTCCTGGCGCTCGACGAGCACGACAGCACCTTCGGGCGCGCCCTCCGATGTCCAGACCCGAAGGTCGTCCTGCGTGCTGCCGGTCGAGCCCAGATACCGATATGCGTGGCCGAACGTCCCGCCGAGCAGTGGAGTGAGGGCGCCGGGGCTCGGCGTTCCGGGGCGAAGCCGGTACCCGCTTGCTCGGTCTGCCTCCACCGGGTAGCCGTCGTCGGCGAGCGCGTGAGCCGCCTTCCAGACCGCGGCCCTCGTGACTCCGAGCTCGCCCGCAAGCTCCTCTCCGGAGCGGAATCGATCCGTGAGCGCTGGTAACAGGTCCACGAGCCCGGGACTGTATACCAAGAGAGCGGTCTGTGGTTGACGGAACAGAGCGAGCGGTTCGGCGCGGGCCCACGGGTAGGATGTCGCCGCTCGAAGGGAGGTTCGTCTGGAGCCCTGGTATCACGTGTGCGCGGCGGTGTCGCTGCCCCCCGCGAGGATCTGGTTCAACTGGCGGTTCGAGCACCTCGATCGGATCCCCACCGTTGGCCCGGCGATCATCGCCTGCAACCACATCTCCTATCTCGACCCGTGGGCCAACGCGCTCGCGGTCATCAAGGCTGGCCGGCGCCCACGATTCCTCGCAAAGGATGAGCTGTTCGACATCGCCGTCGTCGGAACGGCCCTCCGAGGCGCGCACCAGATCCCCGTTCGAAGGAGAACCGGCGATCCGACGCCCCTGCTGATGGCGGAGGAGGCGCTCAGGGCCGGCGAGGTCGTCGTGATCTATCCGGAGGGAACCGTGACCGACCGCCCCGATCATCTGCCGATGCAGGGCAAGACCGGGACGGTTCGGCTCTCGCTCGCGACCGGGGTTCCCATCACGCCGCTCGCGAGTTGGGGTTCACAGGCCGTGTGGCAGAAGTCCGGGAGAGGATCGTTGAAGTTCGGGCGGCCGGTGTGGGTGAAGGCGGGCCCGCCGCTCGATCTGTCGGCTCGTAGCGGGGAGGCGAAAGATCGCGATGCGCTCGTCGCGATGACCGCGGAAGTGATGGCCGTGATCACCTCACACGTCGAGGACCTCCGGAGTCGCTACCCGAAGCGCTGGGCGAGCGAGGGGTAGGCTTCGCGCACATGACCCCCGAACGCAGACGCCGCGTCGCCGTGCTCTTCGGCGGTCGCTCCGCGGAGCACGAGATCTCGTGCATCTCCGCGCGCTCGGTGATCGATGCGCTCGACCCCGAGCGCAACGAAGTGATCTCGATCGGCATCACCAAAGCCGGTCGCTGGCACCTGCTTCCCGGTCCGCCGCCGCTTCCCGCCGAGGCCGGCAGGATGCCGGAGGTCACCGATGGGACCGGGCATCTCGTCGAGCTCGCGACCGAGGGCGCGTCGAGCGAGCTCGTGGCCGCCGACGGCACTCGGAGTCCGATCGACGTGGTCTTCCCCGTGCTCCACGGGCCGATGGGTGAGGACGGCGCGGTGCAGGGCATGTTCGAGCTCGCCGGCGTGCCCTACGTCGGCGCCGGTGTCCTGGGCTCGGCGATCGGGATGGACAAGGCCGTGCAGAAGGTGCTGTTCGCATCCGTCGGGTTGCCGGTCGTCGAGTGGATCGCCGTCCACGAACCGGAGTGGGAGGAAGATCGAGAGGGTGTGGAGGCGCGCGCCGAGGGGCTCGGCTATCCGCTGTTCGTGAAGCCGGCGACCCTGGGTTCCAGCGTCGGTATCTCGAAGGTCCACGACGCGGGCGAGCTCGACGCCTCGATGACCGAGGCGTTCCGCTATGCACGCAAGGCTGTGATCGAACACGGCATCGATGACGTTCGCGAGATCGAGTGCGCGGTGCTCGGCAACGACGACCCCGTCGCGTCGATCGCCGGCGAGGTCGTTCCGACCGGCCACGAGTTCTACGACTACGAGGCGAAGTACCTCGACGAGAAGGGGGCCGAACTCGAGATCCCGGCTCGGCTGGATGCCGCGATGCTCGAGCGCATCCAGCGCGCGGCGGTCGTCGCGTTCCAAGCGATCGAGTGCTGGGGGATGGCGCGGGTCGACTTCTTCCTGCGGGGTGAAGACCTCTGGGTCAACGAGATCAACACGATCCCCGGGTTCACGTCGATCTCGATGTATCCGAAGCTGTGGGAGGCGAGCGGCCTCTCGTACTCGGAGCTGATCGAGCGACTGCTCGCGTTCGCGATCAAACGACACGAGGCCGAACGAGGCAAGAGCACCGCCGCGCGAGAGCTCGAGCCTTGAGACGGCGCAGGCTTACAGGTGCACCACCGGGCAGGTGAGCGTCCGCGTGATGCCCTCGACCGCCTGGATACGCGCGACCACGAGTTTGCCGAGCTCGTCCACCGTCTTCGCCTCAGCGCGAACGATCACGTCGTACGGACCCGTCACGTCCTCGGCCTCCGCGACGCCGGCGATGTTGCGGACCTCCGTCGCGACCGAGGCGGCCTTCCCCACCTCGGTCTGGATGAGGATGTAGGCGTTTATCACCGGTGAACCTCCTGCGGTCGTGAGGCCGCTCATGCTAGTCGGCTCCGCGGCGGGGCTGCAACGTGACCGGGGCAGTGCCGTGGTGGCATGCTTCACGGGATGTTCCGTGATCGGCGTGACGCGGGGGCACGGCTCGCCACGGCGCTCGAAGGTACGGTCGACCAGCCGGCGCTCGTCCTCGGCATCCCGCGCGGTGGGGTGATCGTCGCGCTCCCCGTGGCCGTCGCACTCCGCGCACCGCTCGACGTCATCGTTCCGAGGAAACTGGGTGCTCCGCACAACGCCGAGCTGGGGATCGGCGCCGTCGCTCCCGGCGTGCTGATCGTCGACGATCGCCTCGTGCGGATCCTCGGCGTGCCCGAGGGTTACATCGAGGGAGAGGCCGCCGCCCAGGAGTCGGAGATCCATCGCCGGGTCGCCGCATACCGAGGGAAGCGCCCGCCCCTCGACTTCACCGATCGCACGGTCGTGGTCGTCGACGACGGCGTCGCCACCGGAGTAACGGCGATCGCGGCGCTGCGCTCGGCTCGCAAAGCGGGCGCGTCACGGGTCGTCTTCGCTGCACCCGTCGGTCCCGCCGGGATCGAGCAGATCCTGGAACCCGAATGCGACGCCTGCACCGTGCTCGAGACGCCGGCCTCGTTCGGGGCCGTCGGAGAGTGGTACGAACGGTTCGCGCAGGTGAGCGACGACGAGGTCCGCGCCGCGCTGGATGACGCGTGAGCTGGTTCGAGACCGCCGTCGCGATGGTGCTCGGTGGGCTCGGTGCCCGCTCGGCCGCGCATTGGTTCCGTCGGCCGCTCGCCGGCAAGGACGCAACGGACCACCTATTGTTCGCGCTGTTCGTGCTCGGCAGGGTGGGCGTCTGGTGGTCGCTCGCCGGTCTGTTCGCGATCTACGCCGCCGTCTCCTCGCACCTGAAGGGGATGGCGTTCACCGACGAGATCAAATCGCGCTTCTGGTGGTACCCGGTGATCGTGATGGTGTTCGCGAGCATGCAGTTCGCAGCTGGCTTCCTGCTGGGCAGACGGTCATCGGTTTGACCGCTCACTGAGCGCGGGTCGAGGATATCGACGCGGGTCGACCGACCCCGGAAGGGGGAACACCGTGTCCAAGTACCTGTTGAAGGTGTCGTACACGGTCCAGGGCACCCAGGGCTTGAAGAAGGAAGGCGGGACCGCCCGGAAGGACGTGGTCGAGAAGCTGGCCGCCGACATGGGAGGCAGCATCGAGGCCTTCTACTTCGCCTTCGGGGACGACGATCTTTACGTGATCGCCGACTTCCCGAGCGACGAGGCCGCGGCCGCTCTCAGCCTCACCGTGGGAGCCTCGGGCGCCGTCCGCGTATCGACCATCCCGCTGTTGACGGCGGACCAGGTCGACGCGGCCGCAAGGATGGACATCGCCTATCGTCCGCCTGGTGCTTGATCGCCGAGTCGCGCTGAACGGAAGGGCCGGGGCGTTCCGCCCCGGCCCTAACCGACCGCTTTGATGATCTCCTCCGACAACTCGGGGAATTCCTGCAGGCGAGCGACGCGCTCGGTCTTCAGACGCGCCACGATCTCGTCGTACTCGTCGCTGCGGCCCTGTCCTTCGTAGAGCCTGCGTGGCTGCAAGAGATCGGTGTCCCCGATGTCCGGGACGGACTCCGCGACGAGGTAGCGGAAGTCGTCGTCCTCGGTCCAGGAGATCGTGCCCTCGGCGATGCCCTTCACGCACGCGGAGGTATGCGGGATCTTCAGCTTCTTCGAACGCTCGTCGTCGTCCTTGCCGCCGACGCGGCCGGTGTTCAACAGGAACGTCGAGATCGGATGCGACGCGAGCAACTGGAGGATCCGGTTGCCCTGCAAACCATGTGGCAGTGGGAAGAACGGGTTGGTGCCGGGAACGCGCAGGAACACGCCCGCCTCTGACGCGCCGCCCGCGGCCGTTCCGGTCGTCTCGCCGAGCATGAAGTAGGCGGCGGCCTGCTCCTCGTTCAACTTCGCGACCGCCGGGATGATGTCCTGGTTCCGATTGAGGATCAAGAGGTAGTCGACGGGGCCGACGTTGCGAGCGTCTTCGAACGCGAGCAGGTCGTTCATCTCGAAAACGGCTCGCCCGTTCTGCGTGAAGTTCTCGTTGAAGAAGTCGACCTTGCCGTCGTCGTCCTGATAGACGTTCTCCATGTACGTGGTCGGCTTGGTGACGGCGCCATGGATCGAGGGTTCGAAGTTCCCGTCGAGGCCGAACGTCTTCGCGAAGCAGCCGTTCTCCGTTCCGTAAGCCTTCCCGCCCGGCATCAACCCGACGAAGTCGTCCTGGATCGGTCGCGATCCGTTTTGCGTCGTGAAGGTCGTCGTCGTCTTGCCGGTGCCGGACAACCCGATGATCATGAAGACCTTGTCGCCACCCGCGGTGGGGATGATCTTCAGACCTGCATGCAGCGCCAGACCGCCCTTGTCGTAGACGATGTTGTTCCACATCCGCAGGCCGCCCTTCTTCGACTCACCGAAGTAGTCGGAGTTGAGGACCCTGGTCACGTTGTTGTCCAGATCGACGGCGATGCAACGCTCATCCGGGTAGCCGGGTGCGGCGAGGTTCGGCGTGTAGATCACGTGGACCTGGGGTTCGGCACCGTCCGAACGGTCGAAGTAGAGCTTCTGCTGCATCCCCGCGATGTTCGCGTTCGCCTTCTCGATCGTCAGGCGAGCCGCGGAGCGCATGTCGGGGTCGTTGCCGATGTACCCGTCGATCGCGACGGTGTCGACGCCGGCCAGATACGCATCCTGCATCGCGGCGATGCGGTCGAATTCCTCGCGCGTCATCGTTTTGCCGCTCGAAGCGCGTCCGACGACATAGGTGCTTCCGGCGCTCCGAGCGAGGACGCGAGTTTGGGTGTTCGTGTTGCCGAACTCCGAGATTCGCGTCTGAGGCATCTCTTGCGTGAACGTCCGGAGCTCCTCGGGCGTGGGGTTGACGTGAACCTCTGGCACGGAGACCTCCTGTAATGACACGGCGGCGAACGGTTCGGCGTGCTGCGCTGCGCGTAGAGTCTATCGAACGCCCTCGGGCCTCCCGGGCGACATCGCGGCCTCCCGCGCGCACGGAACGGATGGAAGATCGCGAGATGGACGTCTCTGAAGAAGAGCTGCTTGCCGCGATCCAGAAGGTGCTTTCGGGCTCCGGACCGGAGGTCGTCGTCGGGGTCGGAGACGACGCGGCAGTACTCATTCCCGGGACCGGACAACTCGTCATCACGACCGACGCGATGGTCGAGGGCTCGCATTTCGCACGCTCGACGACATCGGCGAGAGATCTCGGCTACAAGGCGATCGTCGTCAACGTGAGCGACATCGCCGCCATGGGCGCATCGCCCCGGTACGCGGTCTGCGCGCTCACCCTCTCCGATGAGGTCGATGCCGCGTGGGCGATGGAGATGCTGGGCGGGATGCGTGAGGCGGCCGACGAGTACGCGCTCTGGTTGGTCGGCGGCAACCTCGCCAGCGGCCGCGATGTCACGGTTACCGTGACGGTGACGGGAGAGGTCGCGTCGGGCCGCGCGGTGCTTCGGTCGGGAGCGCACCTGGGGGACCGGATCCTCGTGACCGGCTCGCTCGGCGGCTCGGCCGCCGGGCTCCGTGTCGGCAACAGCAAGAAGAGGTGGAGCGACGAGGAACGCGATGCCATCGCACGCCATTTCCGGCCCGTCGCACGGGTGGGCGAGGGGCAAGCTCTGGCGCGTCACGGCGCCACTGCCATGATCGACATCAGCGACGGGTTCGCCCTCGACCTTTCCAGGGTGTGCGCAGCGAGCGAGGTAGGGGCACGCGTGTCCGGCTTCGAAGCCGTTCGGCATCCGGCCGCAACCGCCGAGGAGGCGCTCTCAGGAGGCGAAGATTACGAGCTGCTCGCAGCGATGCCGGCCGACGGGGTCGAGGCGGCAACGGCCGAGCTCCGTGAGTCGTTCGGCGTTGCGCTCACCGATGTCGGGGAGTTCGTCGATCGGCCGGGGATGACCATGGTGGCGCCGGATGGAACCGAACGGTCGCTCGAGCCACGCGGATGGGATCATTTTGCGGACTGATGCCCCAAGGCCGCGCGCGCTGACGATCGCCGGCAGCGACTCCAGCGGCGGCGCTGGCATCCAGGCGGATCTGAAGACGTTCAGCGCTCTCGGCGTGTTCGGCATGACGGCGATCACGGCGGTGACGGTTCAGAACACGCTCGGCGTACAGGGATACGAAGAGCTCTCGCCGAAGACGGTGGGCGACCAGATCCGCGCGGTCGCCAGCGACATCGGCGTGGACGCAGCGAAGACCGGGATGCTTGCGAGCGTGCAGATCGTCGAAGCCGTTGCCGACGCCGTCGTGGAAACCGGGATCACCAACCTCGTGGTCGATCCCGTGTTCATGTCCAAGCATGGGAACGCGTTGCTGGCCCCCGAGGCCGTCGACGCCCTGCGGATGAGGATCCTGCCGCTCGCTTCTCTCGTAACGCCGAACCTACCCGAGGCAACGGGTCTCGCCGGGTTCGAGGTGCGCACGCGCGACGACATGCGTCGCGCTGCGGCATCGATCGCGGCGCTCGGCGCGCACGCCGTGCTCGTCAAGGGTGGGCATCTCGAAGGCGGGACGACCTCGGCCGATCTCTTCCTCCACTCAGATGGGGAAGAGTGGCTCGAAGTCGAACGGATCGACACGCCGAACACGCACGGAACGGGATGCACGTTGTCGGCGGCGATCGCGGCGTATCTCGCTCGTGGCGACGGGGTGCTCGACGCCGTTCGTGCGGGGAAGGCCTTCGTCACCGAAGCGATCCGCCACACCTTGAAGCTCGGGAGCGGGATCGGTCCGGTGGACCAGCTCTGGTCGATCGAGGTCAGCGACTGAAGCAGCCTCAGGCGTGGGGGATGCGCGTGATCTTGTCGGCCTTGATGCAGCTCGTGCAGGCGTTCACACGCTTCGGCGTTCCGTTCACAAGAGCCCGCACGCGCTGGATGTTCGGATCCCAGCGCCGGTTGTTCCTCTTGTGCGAGAACGTCACGGACTTGCCGAAGAACGGCTTCTTCCCACAGATGTCACACACGGCTGCCACGGTCCTTCGAGGCTACCAGACGACTCCGCGATGCTGATCTCAGCTCGAGATCTTCGCGATGTCGGCGGCGAGCGTTTCTGCCGAGATCTGCCCGTCCCATCGTGCGACCATGGATCCCTGCGCATCGAAGAAGTAGGTGTCGGGCGCGCCCACGCTCGAGAAGTCCGTTTTGATGACCGCGGGTGGATCGAACACGCTGGGGTAGGGGATCTTGAAGGAAGCGATGAACGACGTGGCGCCGTCGCGCGAATCGGCGATGTCGACCCCCACGAACTGCAGGCCCGGATGGGAGCGCGCCGCTTCGATCAACAGGGGGATCTCAGCCTTGCAGGGCACGCACCACGAGCCCCACACGTTCACGATCACGGGGGTGCCGTGCAGCTGGTCCAGAAGCTGATGGAAGGTGGCCACGTCCATCGTCGGGAGCGCCGCCACATCGGTCGGCAACAACGGTGTTTGAACCGCGTTGACGGCTGGGGACGAGTACACGACATGAGCGCCTTGCGAACACGACCCCGAGACGAGTGCGATCAAGACCACGAGGGCGAGGCGACGGTGCGTCACGACCGCATGGTAGAACCCAAGACGTCGTGACCCCCTCGCCGCTGACGCTTGCCTCGCCGATCATCGAGATCGATCGCCGCATCGCGACCCGCCGGACCGGCGTCCGAACGAAGGGCGATGAAGCCTGGGTGGTGCTCGAGCGCCTCGGGATCTTGACCGTGGGCGATCTTCTGCATCATTACCCGCGCCGCTACATCGACCGCTCGCGAGTGGAGCCGATCCGCGGTCTGAAGATCGGCGAGTGGGTCACGGTGATCGCCTCCGTGAAGAAGGTCGTGAAGCGGCAGACCCGCAAGCATCAGACGATGGTCACCGTCACCGTCTACGACGGCACCGGGTACCTCGACCTCACGTTCTTCAACCAGCCGTGGGCTGCCTCGATGTACAAGGCCGGCTCCGAGCTTGCCGTCTCCGGAGTCGTCACCCTCTACCGCGGTCACCGACAGCTCGCCAAGCAGGAGGTCGAGGTGCTGCGTGGCGAGGAAGCCGATCTGATCCACACGGGCAGGATCACGCCCGTTCATCCGGCCACCGAGGGCATATCGACGCGGACGATCCGCGAGCTCACGTATGTGGCGCTCACCACGCTGCCAGAGGTTCCCGATCCGCTCCCCGTCGAGATCGTCGAAGCCGAATCGCTCGGCTCGTACGACTGGGCGCTGCGGCACATCCACTTTCCGGCCGACCCGCGCGAGCTGACGAGCGCGCAGGAGCGTCTGAAGTTCGACGAGCTGTTCGTCCTGGAGCTCGGGGTCGCCTTCCGCAAGCATCGGGTCGAGTCCGAACGCAAAGGGGTCGCCCATACGCCGGATGGTGCGTTGACGGAGCGGCTGCTGGCGACGCTTCCGTTCGAGCCGACCGGTTCGCAGGAGCGCGCGATCACTGAGATCGGCACCCTGATGTCGCGTCCTCAACCGATGAACGTCCTGCTCCAGGGCGACGTCGGGTCGGGCAAGACGCTCGTCGCGTTGCACGCCGCGCTCGTCGCGATCCAGTCGGGACACCAGGCGGCGATCATGGCGCCCACCGAGGTCCTGTCCGGACAGCACTACCGTTCCATCGGCGCACTGCTCGACGGGGTCGGGGCGGTCGCGTACCTCGACATCGCGGCGGCCAAGTCGGCTGCCGACGCCGGGCAGGAGTCCCTCCTGGAGACCAGGTCAGACGGACCAGCCGGAACCGCCGCCCCGGTCTCCTACGCGCTACTCACGGCCGCGATCACCGGGAAGGACCGCGCGCGGATCCTCGAAGGGATCGCAGACGGCAGCGTCGACCTCGTCGTCGGGACCCATGCCCTGGTACAGGAGTCCGTCTCGTTCCACGATCTCTCGCTCGCCGTCGTCGACGAACAGCATCGCTTCGGGTTGCACCAGCGGATGGCGTTGAAGGGCAAAGGCGGAGGGGACATCGACGTCTTGATCATGACCGCGACACCGATCCCGCGGACGCTCGCGCTCACCTACTACGGCGACCTCGATGTCGTCGTGCTCGACGAGATGCCCAAGGGCCGCGGGCCGATCGAGACACGGGCGGTCCGCACGCCCGATGAGCGAGGGGCAGCCGAAGACCTCGTCCGACGCGAGGCAGCGGCCGGCCGGCAGGCCTTCGTCGTCTGCGCAGCGATCGACGAGGGCAACCGTTCCCAAGTGAAAGCCGCCGAGAACGAGGCCGAACGATTGGCCACCGATGTGTTCCCGGATCTTCGCGTCGATCTGCTGCACGGACGCATGCGTCCGAAGGACAAGGCGGCGATCATGGAGCGCTTCCGAAGCGGCGGCTCCGACGTGCTGATCTCCACCACGGTGATCGAGGTAGGCGTCGACGTTCCGAACGCGACCGTGATGCTCGTCGAGAACGCGGAGCGGTTCGGGCTCGCGCAGCTGCACCAACTGCGTGGTCGGATCGGCCGCGGACGCCATCCATCGTTCTGCGTGCTGTTCGACGAGTCCGACGAACAGAACCTGGAAGCCCGGGCGCGCATCGCGGCCATGGTTCGCAGCACCGACGGGTTCGAGCTGGCCGACGAGGACATGAGGCTCCGCGGGGAGGGAACCCTCTTCGACACGCAGCAGTCGGGGATGCCCGATCTGAAGCTCGCCCGCCTTGCGGAGGACTTCGAGCTCGTGAAGCGCGCTCGCACCCGCGCGTTCGCGCAGATCGAGGACGACCACCGGCTGGAGCGCCACCCGGAGCTGCTCGAGGAGCTGACGGCCCGCTTCCAGCGCTCGATCGACTGGCTGTTCAGCTCGTAGGTCGGTCCCTGGGCCGCAAGGTCCGACGATTACAGTTGCCTCGTGCGTGTGATCGCGGGGAGCGCCCGAGGGGTAAGGCTCGCCCGTCCCGCCGACGGCGTGCGGCCCCTGTCCGACCGTGCCCGGGAAGGCCTGTTCTCCAGCTTGGGATCCGTCGTGGATGGCGCCCGGGTTCTCGATCTGTTCGCCGGGACCGGCGCGATCGGGATCGAGGCACTGTCACGGGGGGCGGCTCGTGCCACTCTCGTCGACTGGAGTCGCCCGGCGGTGGCCACGATCCACGACAATCTTGAGCGGACCGGGGTCGCGGAGGCGGCCACGGTCGTGGTCGCGGACGCACTCGCTTTCTTGCGCCGGGACCGTCCGTTGGAGGGTCCCTTCGACCTCGTGTTCCTGGACCCGCCGTATGAGCTGGGAGCGCCGGATCTCGACGACGTCCTGGGAGTTCTCGCTGGTGGATGGCTCGCGGAGCCACCCTGGACGGTCGCGATGACGCGCGGGAAGAAGAGTTCCACGCCTGTCATTCCGATACACTGGGCTGCCGCGAGGCAGCTGCGCTACGGCGACAGCCTCGTGACCCTGTTTCGGGAGGTTGGATGGGCCTGATCGCCGTCTGTCCGGGGACATTCGACCCGGTGACCAACGGCCACCTCGACATCATCGGTCGCACCGGCCGGGCGTTCGACGTCGTGATCGTTGGCGTGCTGGAGAACCCCTACAAGCAGCCGTTGTTCGAGGTCGCCGATCGGGTCGCGATGCTCGAGGAGGCGTGCTCGGATCTGCCGAACGTTCGCGTGACGTCGTTCTCGGGTCTGCTCGTCGATTTCACGCAAGCACAAGGGGCGGCCGTGATCGTGAAAGGGCTGCGGGCGGTGTCGGACTACGAAGCGGAGATCCAGATGGCGCAGATGAACCACCGGCTGAGCGGGGTCGAGACCCTGTTCATGCCGACGAGTCCCAACTGGTCGTTCCTGTCGTCGTCGCTCGTGAAAGAGGTCGCTCTGTTCGGCGGGGACGTTGAAGGTCTCGTGCCCGACCACGTCAAGAAGCGCCTCGCCGACCGGCTGGAGGCCTCCTGATGGACATCGCCGGGCGTCTGGTTCAGTTGGAAGAGATCGTTCGCGACGCGAAGTCGATGCCGCTCTCGTCATCGGCCCTCGTGAATCGGGAAGAGGTCCTGGAGCTCCTTCGCGAGATGCAGGAGTCGCTGCCCGAGGAGATCAAGCAGGCACGCTGGATCGTCAAGGACCGCGAGGAGCTACTGACGAAGGCGAGAGCCGACGCGGAGAAGATCGTTGATGGGGCCCGGGAAGAGCAGCTGCGCATGTCCCGCAAAGAAGCCATCGTCACGCGCGCGAACGAGGAGGCCGAGCGGGTTCTCAACGAAGCCGGCGAGCAGTCGCGCACGCTGCGCGGTGAGGCCGAGGACTACGCCGACCAGAAGCTCGCCCAGCTCGAGATCGGGTTGCGGCGGCTCCTCGAGGACACGCAGTCAGCGGTCCGCGCCCTGACCAAGACGCTCGATCAGGTCGAGATCGGACGCGACCGGCTGCGTGCCCCTGCGACCGCCGCCGAGCAGGAGTTCGCTCCGGTCGATCAGGAAGCGCAGGTGCAGTTCTACGACGAAGAGGAACAGCGATGACGATCGCCTCGATCGACGTCCGTGATCTGCTCGGGAACCCGGGTGCCCACCGGCGGGAGGCCCTGCGTGGCACGCTCGAGGACCTCGGTACGGAAGTCGCATGGGTCCCCAGCGACCAACTGATCGTCGGTGATCTGCTCCTCGAGTCGATCATCGAGGGCGTGCTCGTGTCCGCCCGGCTGAGCGGCACGTTCCAGATGCAGTGCGCTCGATGCTTGAAGGAGTTCGAAAAACCGTTCGAGGTCGAGGTCCATGAGCTGTTCGTGAGCGAGCCCGCGGATGACACCGACGACTATCCTCTCGAAGCCGAGGGGTTCATCGAGGTCGAGCAGATGGTTCGTGACGCGGTCGGCGTCGAACTTCCCTTCTCGCCGCTGTGCACCCCCGATTGCCTCGGACTCTGCCCCGTGTGCGGCGGTGACCGGAACCTGGGCGAGTGCCCCGGCGACCATGTCGAGGTCGACCCCCGATGGTCGGGCCTCGAGCAACTATTCCACGGATCGGACATGAGCTGACACGCACGACAGCGTTGACGAAGAAGCGCGAAAGGATGAGGAGCGATGGCGGTCCCGAAGAAGAAGCAGAGCAAGATGCGCAGCCGCAAGCGCGCTGCCAACTGGAAGGCGACGGCCCCCGCCTACAGCGAGTGCCCCCAATGTCGCCAGCCGAAGCTGCCCCATATCGTCTGCGGCAACTGCGGCTACTACGCGGGTCGACAGGCGATCGAGGTCGAGTGACCGCGTGAGCGTTGCGTCCAACGAACTGTCGCACGAGGACCTGGATCAGGCCCTCGGCGTCGCATTCACCGATCCATCGCTTCGCGAAGCCTCCCTCATCCATCGGTCGTACGCCTTCGAGCAGGGTCTCGACCAGACGAACGAACGCTTGGAGTTCCTGGGCGATTCGGTCCTCGGCCTCGTCGTGACCGACATGGCCTACCGGGCTCATCCCGATCTGCCGGAGGGGTCGCTCGCGAAGCTTCGCGCCGCCATCGTCAACATGGGGGCGCTCGCCGACGTGGCGCGCAACCTGGGCCTCGGCCGGCTCGTTCGCCTGGGCAAGGGCGAGGAATCCAGCGGCGGGCGTGACAAGTCGAGCATCCTTGCCGACACGCTCGAGGCGGTGTTCGGCGCGGTGTACCTGGATCTCGGGCTCGGCGTCGCCACGGAGCTCATCGAGCGCTTGTTCCGCCCTCGGATGGAGGCATACGTCCGCGGCGAGGGCGACCGCGACTACAAGACAATCCTGCAAGAGCTCGCGTCCCAGGAGATCCGCGCGATGCCCGAGTACCGGATCGAAGATCAGGGCCCCGACCACGAGAAGGAATTCACCGCGACGGTGTTCCTCGGCGGTGAGCCGTTCGGCACGGGTACGGGCCGCTCCAAGAAGGAAGCGGAACAACAGGCGGCCCACGAGGCGTTCCGGCGCTTGGCCGGACGTTCGTCTTCGAGCGGGCCGCTAAGGGAGGGATGAGTGGAGCTTCCCGAAGTGGAGGTCATGCGACGCGACCTAGAGAAGGACGTCGTCGGTCGTCGCATCAAGGCGACCGAGGTCAAGGGCACGAAGAACGCGATGCGCGTGATCCGCCGCCACGCCAAACGGAAGGACTTCACCACTCGCCTCGACGGGCGAAGGATCACGAAGATCGAGCGTCGAGGGAAGTACCTCCTGATGTACCTGGATTCGGGCGACGCGCTCGTCGTGCATTTCGGCATGAGCGGCCAGCTACAACGAGGAACGGGACGCGTGGCGCTCGCACCCCACACCCACGTGATCTTCACGTTCCAGCAGGGAGGGGACCTGCGGTTCATCGATCCTCGGACGTTCGGCGAGTTGTTCGTGACGACCGGCGACGACATCAGCAAGATCAAGGAACTGCAGCATGTCGCGATCGACCCGCTCGACCAGGTGTTCACGTGGCCCACGTTCCAGTACCTGCTCGCCCAGCGAGCCGCGAAGATGAAGCAGCTGATGATGGACCAGAAGTTCATCAGCGGCCTCGGCAACATCTACTCCGACGAGGTGCTGTTCCACGCGGGCATCCGATACGACCGGTTGTCCGACACCTTGTCCTCGCAGGAGGTTCGACGGCTGTATCGCGCGATCCAAGAGATCCTGCAGGAGGCCATCAAGCTCCGCGGCACGACGCTCGAGGACGAGGCGTACGTCGATCTGTTCGGGAAGGCGGGGGAGTACCAGCACGAGCTGAAGGTGTACGGACGAGAGGGCCTCGCCTGCCGTCGTTGCCGCACCCCCATCCAGACCGTGAAGATCTCCCAGCGCAGCTGTTACTTCTGCCCGCAGTGCCAATCCTGAGCGGTCTCCGTGCGTTCACCAGACGTTGGCCAGCAGTGTTGCGCGTTCCGACAACCTCGGCGTACCGTCGTGGTCCATCGACGAAGGGGGATATGCGTATCGCGGAGAACCGTGGATCGTGGGCGCAGCTAGACCGACCCGAAGATGATGGTGCGGCTCGGCGCGAAGCCGGCACCGGAGGGGAGATGAGATGACGACTCCAGAAGAGAACGCTGCCACCTGCCGGGAGTTCAATCAGCGGGTGTTCGTCGAGGGCGATGTTTCATATGCGGAGAAGATGCTGTCCGACGACTTCGTCGACTATTCCCCGATGCCGGGGACGGGGAAGAAGACGGGAGACAAGGCGTCGACGATCGAGATGTTCCGCATGATGCACGACCAGTTCCCGGACACGAAGAGCGAGATCCAAGACATCATCGCGAGCGAGAACAAGGTGGTCGTCCGAACCCGCATGACCGGGACCGACGTGAAGGGGTTCATGCCGGGCATGCCGGCGACCGGCAAGCCCTACTCGATCGAGAGCATCGACGTGATGACCTTCGACGAGAACGGGCTGAATACCGAGCACGTCGGGATCGCGGACGTCGCCGGGGCCATGATGCAGCTCGGACTGATGCCGCCTCCGGGTGGCGCGGGCTAAGCCCGAGGGGCCGAGCGAAGGGATGCCCGAAGGGCGGGGCTTCGAGGTCCCGCCCTTCTGCGTTGTCCAGACATCCTGATGCGGCGCGCGCGAGTGAAGGTGAGCGGACAGGTCCAGGGCGTCTTCTACCGCGCGACCTGCGCCGAACGCGCGTGTGAGCTCGGGCTCGGCGGCTGGATCCGCAACACCGGCGACGGCGGGGTCGAAGCAGTGTTCGAGGGCGCTCCTGAGGCGGTCGACGCCGCGATCGGATGGTGCCGGCAAGGTCCGCGATCGGCGCGGGTCGACTCGATCGAGGTCGTCGAAGAGGTGCCTTCGGGGGAACAGGGGTTCCGGGTCACCGCCTGACCTGGGGCGTTCAGCGGCCTGAGAGTTCCTGGTGCCGGTTCCCCTTCCTTGAATCACATCGCTGTTAGCATCGCGCCCTATGGGCGTTCGAGCAGCGAAGCGGTAGCGCGACAAGATGTTCCTTCGGTCGATCACCATCCGCGGTTTCAAGTCGTTCGCGGAGAAAACCGTCCTCGAGTTCACGCCCGGGGTTTCCGTGATCGTGGGCCCGAACGGCTCCGGCAAGTCCAACCTGGTCGACGCGATCAGCTGGGCGTTGGGGGAGCAAGGCGCCAGGGCGCTCCGGGGCGGGCACATGGCCGACGTGATCTTCGCCGGCACGCCTTCTCGGCCGGCGCTCGGGATGGCCGAGGTCAAGCTCGTGATCGACAACAGCGCTGGGAAGATCCCGGTTCCGATGAGCGAGATCGAGGTCTCGCGAACGATCTTCCGCTCGGGCGAGAGCGAATACCGGATCAACGGGCAGCTCGTTCGCCTGCTCGACGTCCAGGAGCTCCTGTCCGAGAGTGGCATCGGCCGCGGATTGCACACCGTCGTGGGCCAGGGCCAGCTCGAAGAGGTCCTGCTGGCCAAACCCGAGGATCGCCGCAAATACATCGAAGAGGCCGCGGGGATCGCGAAGTACCGTCGCCGCAAGGAGCGAGCCGAGCGCAAGCTCGACGGCCTCGAGCAGGATCTCCTTCGTCTGCAGGACGTGTTGGGTGAGCTTCGTCGCCAACTGAAGCCGTTGCAGCAGCAGGCCGAGATGGCGAGCAAGCACGAGCAGCTCACGACGGAAGCCGAGCAACTGTCCGCGAAGCTCGCGGCCGCACGGTTGCGGGCGCTCCTGCGCGAGAAGGAGCGGCGCGTTTCCGGCTGGGACGAGGGCCTGGAGAAGCGCGAGGCCGCCCGGGCCCGTCTCGACGCGCTCGACGATCAGGTCTTGGCGGCGGCCGACGATCGAGCGGCCGCCGTCGGGGCGCTGTCGGGCGCAGAGCAGGTATTCCGCCAGATCCAGTTCGATCGAGCGAGCGCCGAGCGCGCGTATCGCGAGAGCGTGGAGCGCGAGAGCGTCGCCCGCGAGCGGATCGCTCAACAGGCGACTCGGGCCGCGCGCGTCGTCGCGGTCGATGAAGAGCTCGGCCGAGTCGAGGAGGAGCTGTCTCGTCTGCTCGGCGAGCTGCGGAGCAACGAAGACGAGCTCGAGCGAGCCGAGTTCGCCTTCCGAGCTGCCGAGGAGGATCGACGCCGCATCGAGGACGTGCGGCGCCGGATCGGAGAGGACGCCGCCGCACGCCGTGCCGAGGTCTCGGCCCTGCGGGATTCATTGGCCGCGGGCGAGCACGAACGGGGGCGCCTCGATGGGTCGCTGAAGGACATCCGCTCGCGGATCGAGGCGATCGAGTGGGAGCGAGAGGGGCTCGCCGCCGAGATCGAACGGCTCGACGGACAGTCCTCTCCGCTCACCGAGCGTCGGGTCTTGCTCGAGCAGGAGCGCCGGGCGATCGTCGAGAAGCTCGAAGAGCTCGAGGACATCCGTCGCCGCCACGAGAGTCGGAGAGACCTGCTCGAGGCTCGCCGGCGCGACATCGAGGAAACGCCCGGATCCCGGTTCATCGGTTCACACAAGGGACGTGCGATCGGGTTGCTGAAGGACCTGATCCACATCGACAAGGGACTGGAACGAGCGTTGGAGGCGGCGCTCGGTCAGCTCGCCGACGCCGTCGTCTACGACGACGCCGAGCGTGCGCTCGCCGACGTGCCGAACGGCGACGGCGCGATCCTCGCCATCGCCTCGGGCGGCCCCGTCCCGCTCGGCATCCGCGACGAGCACACGCTGCTGTCCGTCGTCGACGCGGAGCCATCGGCCCGTGGGATCGCCGGCGTGGTCCTACGCGGCATCTACCTCGCGAGCACGGTCGAGGAAGCGGCCGAGAAGCAGCGGCTGCATCCCGCCGCGTCGTTCGTGACGCCCGAGGGCGTGCTCGTCGGCCCAGCCGTCATCCACACGGCACGGGAGGCAGACGCGCGAGCCCGTGAGATCCGCGCCGAGCTCCAGGTGATCGCGCACGACCTGTCGGCGACGATGAACGCGATCAAGCCGCGCACCCAGCGGCTGGAGGAGATGGGTCACGAGATCGACTTCCTGCGCGAACAGGTGGAAGCGTCCGACGCGGAGATCACAGCGGCGGCCGAGCGGGCGTCGCTGTTGGAGCGCGACCTCAGCGGGCTCGGACGGGAAGAAGAGCTCGTTGCGCAGCGCCTCTCCGCGCTCGACGAAACGGTAGCGATCTCGTCCGAGCGCCTGACGGCGCTCGGACCTGCTGCTGCGGAGGAGATGCCGGAGCTTCCGCCGATGCCGTCACAGCCGATCCAGGTCCGTGTGACCGTGGAGACGCTGCGTCGCGAGCGCACGGCTCACGATGCGCGGCTGCACGCTCTCCGCGCCGAGCGCGACGCACTCGCCGCCGACGATCCGGCAGAGCTTCGTGCCGAGCTCGAGGCCGCCGAGCTGGCTCATACCGAGGCAGAGCTTGCCGCCGAGCATGCGGAGACCGCAGCGGCGGAAGCAGCGGTCGCGCGCGACGGAGCGGCCGACGAAGAGCGGATCGCCGCTGAGAGGGAAGCCCAGATCAACAAGGCCTGGCGCGAAGCCTCGACCGAGCTCGATCGCCTCCGCCAGCACTATGAAGAAGAGGATCGCCTCCGAGGCGATATCGAACGCCGGATCGGTGATGCCGAGCGACTGATCCGTCAGGGACATCAGAGCGATCCCGCCGAGCTGCTGGCGACGATCGGTGACGAGGACTCGGTCGACACCCTTGAGAAGCGCTCGGAGCTCGTCCAGCGGCGGCTCGCGTTGCTCGGGCGCGTGAACCTACTGGCAACAGGTGAATTCCAAGCGCTCCAGGAGCGACACGACTTCATGGCTCGTGAGCTCGACGACGTGCGCAAGGCCCGCCGGGATCTGCTCGAGGTCGTCGCCAAGGTCGATCGCGAGATCACGGAGACCTTCACCGCGGCCTATCAAGACGTGGCGATGCAGTTCGAGGTCCTGATCAAGGAGCTCTTCCCGGGTGGAGAGGGAAGGCTCGTCTTGACGGATCCGGCCCAACCGCTCACGAGCGGCATCGAGATCGAGGCGAGTCCCGGCCGCAAGCGCGTCAAGCGGATCTCGCTCCTGTCGGGTGGTGAGCGTTCGCTCACGGCGCTCGCCTACCTGTTCGCGATCTTCACGGCGCGGCCGTCGCCGTTCTACCTCATGGACGAGGTGGAGCCGGCGCTCGACGACGTGAACCTCCATCGGTTCCTGCGCCTGGTCGAAGGGTTCGCGCGCGACTCGCAGGTTCTCATCGTCACGCACCAGAAACGCACGATGGAGATCGCCGGGATGATGTACGGCATCTCGTTGAACAAGGACGGCACCACGAAGGTCGTCTGCCAGCGCCTCGACCATCAGACCGCGCTCGAGGAAGACGCTCGGCTCGAGGGCGAGCGGGAACGCGCCGATGGCGAGGCGGTCGTGGTCGTTCAGACGTCCGCGGATGAAGACCCCCTCTCCGTCGAAGTGCCGCAGCCTGAGCCCGTCCGCTAGCCTCGCCCCGTGAACACGTTCGTCCCCATCCTCATCCTCCTGATGCTGGTCGCGGTGGCGCTCCTCGTCTTCCTGCCGCGCAGGAAGCGCGGCTCCACGAAGGCCGGTGCCCCGTTCCCGTCGAGAGCGGCCGCCCCCCATGCCTCCGCTCCGGCGCCGACCGCGGTTGTCCGCGGGCAGGGCTTGGGAGCCAAGGTGCGCTCGCTGTTCGCCAAAGGCACGGGCGACGAGACGTGGTCGGAGCTCGAGGACCTGCTGATCAAGGCAGACGTCGGTCCGACCGCGGCCGCGGACATCGTCGCCCGCATCCGGGCCGACTTCCGCAGCGATCTCGACCCGTCCGAGCTGCTCCGTGACGAGCTCGTCGCGATCCTCGGTCCCGACCAGCCGCTCGGCGTACGAGCGGACCGGCTCTCCGTCGTGCTCGTGGTCGGCGTCAACGGTTCGGGAAAGACGACCACGATCGGCAAGCTCGCGAGTCGCCTGGCCGCGGAGGGGAAGAAGGTTAGCCTCGCAGCGAGCGACACCTTCCGGGCGGCGGCAGGCGAACAGCTGGATGCATGGGCGCAACGCGCGGGGGCGCACATCGTCGCGCAGGATCGCGGCGCCGACCCCGGGGCCGTCGCGTTCGACGCCGTGAAGTCGTCGATCGCCCGGGGGACCGACGTGTTGATCGTCGACACGGCGGGCCGGCTGCACACGAAACAGCCCTTGATGGAGGAGCTGAAGAAGGTCAAGCGCGTGATCGAGAAAGCCGGCGCAACGGTCGACGAAACGCTGCTCGTCCTGGACGCGCAGACAGGACAGAACGGCATCGCGCAGGCGAGAGCTTTCACCGAGGCGGTCGATGTCACCGGTGTCGTGCTGACGAAGATGGACGGCTCCGCCAAAGGTGGCATCGTGTTAGCCGTGCGGGAGGAGCTCGGGGTACCGGTTCGCTTCGTCGGCGACGGGGAAGGACTCCAGGATCTTCGCCCGTTCGAGGCTCGCACCTTCGCCGAACGGCTCCTCGCGGGATAGACGATGCCGAGCGCGCGTGTATTGATCGTCGAAGACCATCCCACGATGCGAGAGGCGATGCGCATGGTGCTCGAGGGGGAAGGCTTCGATGTGAGCGAGGCGACCGACGGCCGCTCCGCGCTCGAGGCTGTGCGAGCCCAACTACCGGATCTCATCCTCCTCGACCTCAACATGCCGGGTCCAGGGGGCGCGGACGTGCTCTCAGAGATCAAGAGCGATCCGGCGAACGTATCCGTGCGCGTCATCGTCGTCACTGCCGCCGGAGAGGAGGGTCGCGAGGACGCGTTGTCGCTCGGCGCGGACGGCTACTTCACGAAGCCGTTCAACCCGGCCGCATTGGTGAAGACGGTTGCCGGACTCTTGAGCGATCCCCCGGACAACGCCTGATCCTAAGAAGTCAGCCTCGAACCACGCGATACAGGTGCCACCGACCGGGCACACCTTTCAGCTCGTGTTCGCCTTCATGATCGAACACGAAGCCGCTTCCTGCGACCAGATCCTTCACCGTCTGTGAAACGCGCACCTCGGAGTCGGACGCCGTGGCCGCGATCCGAGCTCCGATGGAAACGGCGACACCGCCGATCTTCCCGTCGATCACGCGGCATTCACCGGTGTGCAGCCCGGCTCGCACTTCGATCCCGAGATCGCGGACGCGCTCGACGACCTCGAGCGCGCAGCGGATGCCTCGCGCCGGACCGTCGAACGTCGCGTAGAAGCCGTCACCCGCGGTATCGACCTCCGTGCCCTGCCAGCGGCCCAGCGCTTCCCTCACCACGGCTCCGTGACGTTCCAGCACGTCCTTCCATCGCCGATCGCCGAGCGATGACATGTGTTCCGTCGAGCGCACGATGTCGGTGAACAGGATCGTCGCGAGCACGGTGTCGAGGTCTACGACGGGACGAGCCGCGCCGACGAATCGCCGGATCGCATCCATCGCCGCGTCTGTTGCCTCACGGCTGAACGGCACTCCTTCGATCTGGACGAACTCGGCGCCGGGGACCCGCAAGGCTGCGTCTCGGGTCTGCTCCGGGTCGCCCAAGCCTGGTTGGCAGAGGAATAAGGAGGGCACGCGGATCGTCGGTAGCACGCTTCGCACATCCGTCTCCGCCCACATCCTTGTGAGCTCGATCGCGACGTCGGGCGTGCATGCGTTCCTGCTTGCCTTCGCGAACGCCACTGCATCTTCATCGGGGATCGACACACCCGCCTGCGCTAGTTCCTCGGCGAAGACGCGGCTGTAGTCCTCCGTGCCCCACGACTGAAGATGATCCACTTCTTCGTCGAGCTCCGCGGGCGTCCGTCCCCAGCGATAGTCCGGAGCCCAACTGGTTCGAGGCGTCGCGTCCATCCACACCACAGCGGCGACTAGATCAGGCCTACTACCCGCGAGCAGTGCGTTCACCGCGCCTGACGATCCCCATCCGACCAGTACCGGGTGCTCAGCTCCGACCGCGTCGAGAACGACGAGGAGATCCGTCACTCGTGTCTCGAGGTTGGGGATCGGCACGTTGCGGCTCGACAGCCCAACCCCTCGATGGTCGTGGCGGATCAGCCGACCGAACTGGGAGAGCGCGTCGAGGTATCCGCGGACGAGTCGGAATTCCCACTCCAAGTCGATGTTACCCGGCCAGTCGGGCTGCCAGACGAGGTCGATCGAACCCTCGCCGGCGACCTGGTAGCCGAGGTAAACGTCATCGGATGTTCGCGCGTACCGCGTCTGCACCGCCTGCGTTTCCCGCTTCACGCCGGCCAGGGTAGCGTCGCTAAGCACGCCGGTCTCGAGCGCGATCGGCCACGGGTAGAATCGAAGTTCACGTCCGTTCGATCCTAAGATCGCGAATCACGATGTTCGACACCCTGAGCGCCCGTCTCGAGGGCACATTCAAGAAGCTCCGCGCGCGAGGCAAGCTCCACCCCAAGCAGGTGGACAACGCCCTCGGGGATATGCGCACGGCTCTGCTGGACGCCGACGTCGCCGTCGAGGTCGCCGACGACTTCCTCTCTCGCGTGCGTGTTCGGGCCCTTTCCGAAGAGGTGATGAAGAGCCTGACACCTGCTCAACAGATCGTGAAGGTCGTGAACGAAGAGCTCACGACGACGATGGGCGGCGAGCATCGTCCCTTCGAGCTCGGATCCGAGCGCCCGGTCGTGATCCTCATGGCGGGCGTCCAAGGCTCCGGCAAGACGACGGCCTGCGCGAAGCTCGCGAAGCTGCTGAAACAGAAAGGGAAGCGTCCGCTGCTCGTCGCTGCCGATCTCGAGCGGCCCGCGGCGGTCGAGCAGCTCCGCACGCTCGGGCGTGAGATCGCCGTCCCAGTCTTCTCGGAGGGTCGCGACCCGGTCAAGGTCGCGAAGAACGCTCTGAAGGAAGCCGAGAGCCAGAACGCGGACGTCATCATCGTCGACACCGCCGGCCGACTCCATGTCGACGCCGAGATGATGAAGCAGGCGCGGAAGATCAAGGACGTCACTCGCCCCCATCACGTCTTGATGGCCTGCGATTCGATGACCGGTCAGGACGCCGTGATCCAGGCCCGAGAGTTCATGCGCGAGGTCGACACGACGGGTTTCATCCTGACGAAGCTCGACGGAGATGCGAGAGGCGGCGCGGCGCTGTCGATCACGGCCGTAACGGGCAGGCCCGTCTACTTCGTGGGAACGGGGGAGAAGCTCGACGATCTGGAGCCGTTCTTCCCGGACCGGATGGCGGGGCGGATCCTCGGCATGGGCGACGTTCTGACGCTGATCGACAAGGCGCAAGAAACGATGGACGCGGATGCCGCCCGTGAGGCGGCGGAGCGGATCTTGAAGAACCAGTTCACGCTCGAGGATTTCCTGACCCAGCTGCGAGAGATGCGGAAGATGGGGCCGATCGGCGACCTCCTGAAGATGCTGCCGGGCGTTCCGGGGGGAAAGAACATGGTCAAGGAGCTCGCGGGCGCCATCGACGAAGGCGAGCTGAGCCGGGCCGAGGCTGTGATCCTGTCGATGACGACCGAGGAACGGCGGAATCCCGGTATCATCTCCGGGCCGCGCCGCCTGCGCATCGCCAACGGCTCGGGCACGACCACCGCGGACGTCAACGGGCTCCTCAAGGATTTCGAGGGCGCGCGCAAGATGATGCGGACGATGATGGGGGGCAAGCGCATGCCCGGCATGATGAAGGCCCCGGCGGGCCGGATGAAGCCGTAGCGCTGGCAGCAAGACCGACGTAGGAGAGGGCAAGGAAGCGATGTCGACGAGGATCCGGCTCCGGCGGATGGGGGCGAACAAACGACCCTTCTACCGTGTCGTGGTCGCCGACCAGCGGAGTCCACGCGACGGCCGCTTCATCGAGAACATCGGGAAATATCACCCGCTCGAAGACCCCTCTCTGATCGAGATCGACGAAGATCGAGCCCTCCACTGGCTGCGCGTTGGCGCTCAGCCGAGCAACCAGGTCCGCAACCTGATGGATCGGATCGGCATCTGGGACAAGTTCGTGGCAGAGCGTCCGAACGCCGCCATCCCGCCGAAGCCCGGCAGAGCCGAGAAGCCGGTGAAGGAGAAGATGTCGAAGAAGAAGGCTGCCACGAAAGCAGCCGCCGCGACGAAGGCGCCCGACGAGCAACCCGCGAAGGCGACCCCGGCCGCGGAAGAACCAGTCGCTGAGGAACCAGTCGCCGAAGAGCCAGCTGTCGAGGCCGCGCCCGTTGAGGAACCGACCGTGACCGTCGAGGAGTCTTCGGCTTCGGTCGAACCGGTCGAGGCCCCCGAGGACTTGCCGACGGATTCGACGGACGCTGCTGCCGCCGACCCTGAGCCTGGCTCCACCGAGGAGTAGCGGGGCGTGAAGGAGCTCGTCGAGTTCCTCGCCATGGAGCTGGTCGACGAGCCCGACGAGGTTCGCGTGACCGAATCCGCCGACGACCGAGGTGTCCTCATCACGGTGAACGTGGCGCCCGAAGACATGGGCAAGGTGATCGGCCGTGGCGGTCGCACCGCCAAGGCGATCCGCGCCGTCGTCCGGGCTGCCGCCGCCCGTCAGGGTCTGGACGTCCGGGTCGACATCGCCGACTGAGGTGTCCGAACCGACGATCGTCGTCGGCAAGGTCGCGAAGGCTCACGGCCTGCGCGGAGAGGTCACCCTGATGGCACTCTCCGACAACCCTGATCGCTTCGTTGCCGGCTCCACCGTCTACACCGAAGCTGGACGCGAGCTGCACATCCGGTCCTGCCGAGGCGTTGGCGCACGCCTCCTCGTCACGTTCGAAGGCGTTGAGGACCGCGCGAGGGCAGAGAGCTTGCACGGCGCGATGCTCGTCGTGCCTCGCTCGATGCTGCCGACTCTGCCCGCCGGTGAGTATTGGCCGCATGAGCTCGAGGGCTGCGCGGTCGTGACGGAATCGGGGCGCGCGCTCGGAACGATCACCGACGTGATCCCCAATCAGGCGAACGACCTTTGGGTTGCGGCCGACGCGGCCGGCACTGAGACGCTGATCCCCGCGATCCGCGACGTGATCGTCGAGGTAGACGTGGCGAGCAAACGTGTATCGGTGCGCGACGTGCCCGGAATCACGGCGCCGGAGGACTGATCGTTCGAAGGAGCCTCAGACCTCCAAGTCGGGGAGAGCGATGGGGTCTGGCCGCGGTGTGCACGCACCGCAGTGGAGCGCGTCCTCGACGATGAGAGCTTGGAACGTGTCCTTTCCCCGGAAGAGCTCCAGCACGAACGGCCGCGTCTTCACGTGGTCCTCGCAGATTCCGCGACCGCAGAATCGGCACGCCCCGACGGCCGACTTCCGACAGTGCCAGCAGTCCATCTTCCGTCTCTCCCGTCAGTGTTGAGGCACGCGCGCCGTGGGAGGTTTGAGCATCCCACGTCCGAACGCACCGGCGATCGTCTGATCGAAACCCTCGCGTGACAAGCGGAAGGCTCGCAGGGGGGTTCGAGCCACGACCGTCGCATTACGGGGGGCGTCGTGCAGGAGCGCAACCTCCCCGAAGAAGCCCCCCGCCCCCACCTCCCCGACCTTCCGGCCACCCTGAAGGACATCGACCTGCCCTCGATGGATCGAGTAGAAGGCGTCGCCCGGTTCCCCTTCGCTGATGATCGACGTCCCGGGGGTCGCCGTGACCCAGTCGCCGTGATGGAGGAGCTCCGACAGCCTGTCGCTCTCCAGATGGCTGAACGCGACCATCTCCTTCAGCTCGGCGAGAGACTGCAGCGTGTGCCCGAAGTCGGGGACCTCGATCGCGTCGGAGAGGAGGCGGTCGAACGACCCCTTGTCGACCTCGAAGAGCTCCGTGTCGCCGACGGCACGAGCCGTGGCACGTCGTGGCGCGGCGGCGACGAGACCGAGCTCGCCGAAGGAATCTCCGCGACCGAGCGTTGCGAGGACTTGGATGTCGTGGGTCTCGGGATGCTCCGCCTCGATGTCGATCGACCCGCGACGCACGACGTAGAAGGCGGTCGCCCGGTCGCCCTGACGGAATACGGGCTGCCCGTTGCCAAGCGTTCGCACCCTCACGCGGCTCGCCAAGTCGTCCAAGATCCCCTGCGGCAGGTCGACGAACGTCGGAAGGGCGTCGATCAGCCGCGCCGCCTCCGAACGCCAGGAGGTCTCGAGCCGGGAGCGGATCCGCCGCGCGAGCGCTCGTCCTCTGATGAATGTGGCCCTCGCGAGCGTTGTCGCTCCGCGGATCGCCGGTCCGGCCAGACAGAAGATCAGGAGCAGTAGGAGAGCCCTCGAGAAGAGGCCTCCGTCCCACAGGCCCGACAGCAGACCCCCGAAGCTCTGCTGCCAGAAGAAGTAGGCACTGAACAGCGAGACGATCGTGAACGCGATCCCGCCGAGCGCGAACGCACCGAGGCCCAGCTCCTGCGGTGTCAGGCGGACGCGCTCGCGCAGCTTGTGCCACAGGTCGTGCCGGATGAACGCGATCGACCTGGGACGCAGGTCGGGGACCTGGATCGCGTCGGTGAGGATCCAGTAGCCGTCGAGCTCCAGCATCGGGACCAGGTTCAAGAAGATGATGAAGTAGTTGAGCAGCGCGAACCGGTAGAGCAGGCGAGAGCCCTCCCAGTCCGGGAACGCGAACGTCACGATCGACGCCGCTCCGGCGACAGCGAGCTCAGTGAACGGTCCCGCGAACGACTGGAGGATCCGGGCCTCGCGGTCCAGCATGAGCACGTCCGACGATTCGACGTAGAACGCCGGCGATGCGTAGGAGATCTTGAAGCCCGCCGCCTTGATCCGGCGACCGTGATGAACGAGGACTTCGGCGTGTCCGAGCTCGTGGGCGAACGTGAGCGTGAGACCGAGAGCCAGCAGCAACAGCGACTCGGCGGGGGCCGCCTGAGCGTTCAGTCGGAACTCGTGTCGTTGTTGCAGATCGACGAAAGCGGCCAACCCCCCCACCCCGACGAGCGCGACCCCGATCGCTCCGGCCGGCGAGAAGAAGGCTCGACCCCCGAGGCGATACCACCCTCGGAAGAAGGCGTCGGCCCCCGTCCATTCGATCGACAGGGTTCGGACGAATCTGCGGAGCTGCATCCGCAACGCTGACACGGGATCGAGCGAACCCTCCACCGCGAGCGCAACGTCGACCGGCCGTGGATCGAGGAAGCCCTCCGAGCGCAGCAGCGCGACCAGGGCGGCCACGCCTGTCGTATCGAGGTCGCCTGATGCCTCCAGCCGGTCGACCACGATCTCGGCGACGGTCCTCGTCCCGTCCATGAGTGGGAGGAGGTCTGCCTGCCAGACCTCCAGACGGTAATGCGTGAACGCACGCGGGTCGGCGATCATGGCGTAGTCGTTGCCCCATCGGAGCCGGAAGATCTTGATCTCGACGCCGTCGGCGATCTTCGGACGGAACCGCGCCGGGTCGACCTCGTCGGCCAACCCGTCCCAAACGTTTCGCTCCGTGTCCGCTGGCGTGGCGAGCCCGCGACGGAGCGCGTCATCGAGGATCGGCGGGCCGCGGGTCACGCCGACCTGTCTCGTGAGCATGACATCGAACGTCGGGGTCCGTGCGTTCGCGCGCCTCGTGTCACCCACCCGTTACCCCCACTGCTAGCCTCGAGCCCGTGCGTCTCGACGTGTTCACGATATTCCCCGAGATCTTCGAGGGCCCCCTGCGCGCGAGCCTGCTCGGACGGGCGATCGCCGATGGGATCGTCGACGTTCGCCTCCATGACCTCCGCGATTGGACCACCCATCCGCACCGGAGTGTGGACGACGATGCGTTCGGCGGAGGTCCGGGCATGGTGTTGAAGCCCGAGCCGGTCTTCCTCGCGGTCGAGTCACTCGATCCAGAACGAGGACGTGTCCTGCTGATGTCGCCCGCAGGACGGCGGCTGAACCAGGCGTTCGTGCGCGAGCTCGCGACCGAGTCACACATCACGCTCATCTGCGGCCGCTACGAAGGGGTCGACGAACGGATCGTCGACGGGCTGCCCGCCGAGGAGGTGTCGATCGGGGATTACGTGCTCTCGGGCGGTGAGCTGCCCGCGCTCGTCCTGATCGAGGCGATCGGGAGACTCATCCCCGGGGTGATCGGCAAGGAGGCGTCGCACGAGCGAGATTCCTTCGGGGAGCCCGGTCTCCTGGACCACCCGCATTACACGCGGCCGCGAGAGTTCAGGGGGATGGCCGTGCCGGGCGTGTTGGTGTCCGGCAACCACGCCGACATCGAGCGCTGGCGCCGAGAAACCGCCCTCGCGAAGACGCGTCGCAACCGTCCCGACCTGCTCGAATAGCCCTTCCTTGGGCGGGAGCAGCCACCCCCGCTGGTACACTCGCTCACCGCTGCCATGAATAAGACCGATCTCGTCGAGAAGCCCTTCCTTCGTACGGATGTGCCGGAGTTCCGACCCGGTGACACCGTCAAGGTTCACGTGCGTGTCGTCGAGGGAACCCGCGAGCGCGTCCAGGTGTTCCAGGGCGTTGTGATCCGTCGCCAGGGCGGGGGACTCCGCGAAACCTTCACGGTTCGCAAGATCTCGTTCGGCGTCGGCGTCGAGCGGACCTTCCCGGTTCACTCGCCCTCGATCTCGAAGCTCGAGGTTGCCTCGCGCGGGACCGTTCGCCGCGCCAAGCTCTACTACCTGCGAGACCTGCGAGGCAAGAAGGCGCGCATCAAGGAGCGCAGGATCGACGAGACCAAGCTCGCCGCGATGGAGGATGCCGCGCGGTTAGCCGCTGCCGCGTCGATGGAAGCCGTCGAGGCCGATGATGCCGGCGATACAGACGCGGCGACCGACACCGGATCCGAGGCGGCCGCAACCGGGGCGCAAGAGGGGTCCGACGCTGTCGAGGCCGTTCTTGACGCCGGTGATGCGCCGGACGAGTCATCCGAACCGACCGGCGATGACGAGGTCGCCGGGGTAGACGAGCCCGCCGCAGAGGCGGAGGAGCGGGCAGAGGGCTAGCTAGTGGGCGCCCGGCCCGGTGGCTCCGCCCCCGAGCCTCACACCCGCACAACTGCCAGGGGGGACTACGTCCCTTCCACGGGGGTTCCCCAGATGGATCGCGACCCCGATTGGCGAGGTGGACCGAAGGGGATACGTCGGTTCGGGTTCCTTCGCGAACTCCCGGTGCTCGTGGTCATCGCGCTCGTCGTTGCGATCCTCGTCAAAACCTTCCTCGTTCAGGCCTTCTACATCCCCTCGGTGTCGATGGTCCCGACGCTCAAGCAGGGCGACCGCATCCTCGTCTGTCGGATCTGCACCCGCATCTCGGGGGTTCACCGAGGCGACGTGATCGTGTTCTCCGCGCCCCACCCGGGGCCGGACGAGGCGCGCAGCGCGGTCGGAGCGCTGTTCCACTGGCTCGGGGAGGCGGTTGGGGTCGCCCACCCGGAGAACCCCGACTACGTGAAGCGCGTGATCGGGCTCCCCGGCGACACGATCGAACTGAAGGACGGGAAGCTCTATCGCAACGGGAAACGTGTGCAGGAGCCCTATCTGGATCCGCATCACGACACCCGGCCGTTCGGACCGATCAAGGTGCCCGACGGGATGCTGTTCGTGATGGGAGACAACCGTCTGCAGTCGGGCGACTCCCGATTCAAGCCGCCTAACGGCCTGGGCTACATCCCCGAGGATAAGGTGATCGGCAAGGCGTTCGTCAGGGTCTGGCCGTTCTCGCGATGGGGAAGGGTGCATTGAACGAGGATCTCGACCGGTACGAGTGTGCCCTGCGTGAGCAGGGGTTCGTGATGATCGCCGGCGTCGACGAAGCGGGACGTGGCGCCCTGGCCGGGCCGATGGTGGCCGCGGCCGTGATCCTGCCCGAGGCATTCGATCGAAGCGGCGTGCGTGATTCGAAGGTCCTCTCAGCGAATCAGCGAGAGGACGCGTACGGAAGGATCACCGCCGCCGCGGTCTTCGCCGTGCGCCGGGTCGAGCCCGGCACGATCGACCGCCGCGGACTGCACCGCTGCAACCTCTGGCTCCTCCGACGCGCTGCGCAACTGCTCGATCCCGAGCCCGACTACGTCCTCACCGACGGCTTCCCGGTGCCGAGGATCGGCTTCCCGACGCTCTCGATCAAGAAGGGCGACGCGGTCACCGCGAGCGTGGCGGCCGCCTCGATCATCGCGAAGGTTACCCGCGACCGCATCATGGATCGCCTGCACCACCGTTTCCCGGAGTTCGGCTTCGATCACAACCGCGGCTACGGAACGCCCGATCACCTCGAGGCCCTCGAACGGCTGGGCCCGACGCCGGTGCACCGACTCTCGTTCGCGGGCGTGGGGCAGCCGTCGTTGCCCGGTATCGGCCGAGGGTCGTTCGTCCCGGCATGAGAAGCTGGAGGACATGATGAGCGACGACGACATCGAGCGGTTCGAGGAGGAGCGCGAGCTCGAGCTCTACCGGGAGTACCGCGACGTCCTCCCCATGTTCTCCTTCGTGATCGAGACCGAGCGGCGGTTCTACCTGGCGAACAAGGTGGAGCTCTCGCACCTAGACGGTGGCTGGGTTCGAGTCGACCTTACGGACGCGTGGGTCTGGGACATGTTCCGGCCGGCCAGGTTCGTCGCGAACGTGCAGGTCGTCACCCGCCGAGACGTGAACGTCGAGGAGCTCGCGCGCCGGGACGAGCCCACGACCATCCCCGACTCGTAGGGGTCCCGACCGCTTCCTGTCATACCCGGGGGATACCGTTCGGACGTGGCCGATGAGCGTGCGACGACCGGACGGGTCGGAGAGGACGCTGCGCTCGCGACCTACGAGGGCCGCGGCTACCTACTGATCGCTCGGAACTGGCGCTGTCGCGTCGGAGAGCTCGATCTCGTCGTCGCACGCGCGGACACGTTGGTGTTCTGCGAGGTGAAGTCGCGACGAGGCGCGGGGTTCGGTGGTGGCTTCGAGGCGGTCACGGCACGCAAGCGCGCGAAGCTCCGCGCGGTCGCTGAGGCGTTCCTGCTGACGACCGGCGTAAGGCCGAGGGCGATCCGTTTCGACGTGGCGAGCGTCGACGTGCGCGATGGGCCGACCAAGCCCGGCGCCCGGTCAACGGTCGAGCTGTTCGAGGACGCCTTCTGACAGACGGCGAAGCGCTTCGAGCATCCGGTCGATGTCGACCTCCGTCGAGAGGTAGTTCACGATCCCGGCGCGAAGGAACGTTCTTCCTCGAAGGGCTGTCGTCGAGACCCACGCTTCACCGCTCATCTCCAATGCCCGCTGCAACGCCGTTTCGTACGCGTCGAGGCGTGCGGGCTCCATCGAAGCCTGTCCGGCAGGCAGGTGCCGGAAACAGACGACCGACAGCTCGGGCGGATCGGGGAGCACCTCGAAGTCAGCCGACCCGCGCAGCTGCAGAGCGAGGTACCCGGCCAGGTCGTCGTTACTCTCGACGAGCTTTCCCAGCCCGTGCGTGCCGAGATGCTTCCACGACATCCACAGCTTCAACGCTCGGAAGCGGCGCGTGCCCTCGACCGAGTACTCGTACCAGTTGAGAGGTTCGTCCTCGGGTCGACTCGACCGGTAGTACTCTGGCGCCTCGTGGAACGTGCCGCGCAGATCGCCGCGACGGCGCACGATCAGCGCGCCGATGTCGTAAGCCTGGAAGAACCACTTGTGTGGATCGATCGTGACGGTGTCGGCGCGCCCGAGGTCGGGAACGCGCCCGGCGTCGCGCGTCGACAGCCGTGCGGCACCGCCGTACGCGGCGTCGACGTGCAGCCAGGTGCCCTCACGCTCGGAGATGTCGGCGAGCTCGCCCACCGCGTCGACCGATCCAGTGTTCGTCGAACCGGCAACCGCTGCGATCACGAACGGTGTGTAGCCCGCCGCTCGGTCCTGAGCGATCGCAGCCGCGACGGGTTCACCTCGCAATCTGAACCCACCATTCGAACCAATGACGTGAAGCGTGTCCGCGGGGAACCCGAGGAGGTCGAGCCCTCGGCCGATCGAGAAGTGCGCTTGATCGCTGGCGTAGACGCGAACGCCCTCGAGGTCGCCCCCTCGAGGCCGTCCCTTCAGCCCTCGGAGATGCGTCAGGTGGACGTCTCGCGCGACGGCCAGCGCCATGATGTTGGCCATCACACCTCCGGAGGCGAGAACACCCCAGCTGCCCTCTCCGAACCCCACGAGGCTGCTGAGCCAACGGATGACCTCCTCCTCGACGAACGCGCCGACCGGCCCGGCGTGGAAGACGTCGACCCCCTGGTTGATCCATTGCGCCAGAACCTCTCCTGCGATCGACATCGCCAGCGGCGGCGGCGTGAAGTAGCTGAATGAACCCGGGTGCTGGGCGTTGAAGGTCGAGGGGGCGACGCGGCGGCGGAACTCTTCCAGCACGTCGCGCCAGGGGGCCGGCGCCGAAGGCGCCGGCCCCGGCTCACCGTCGGTTCCGTAGAAACGCGCGCGAGCCTCGGGGTAGGAATCGGCGCGCACCGGTCGCTTCAGCGCCTCTTCGTACAACCAGTCGAGCGCTTCTCGCCACGTGGCCTCGCCGAACTCCTCGAGTGCCCGGCGAGCCCCCTCCAACGCGGGATCGATCAGCGTCGGATCGGGATGCCAGTCGAAGCGCTCGGACACGGGCGGATGCTAGCAGTGGCTGTCCGCTCGTCCGCGAACCTGCTACTCGCGTCGGTCGAGTTTGACCGAGTACGAGCAAGCGTCGGATTATGACGCGCATGACGGAGATCGCGCACCCCACACACGGCACCAGGACCACGGCACTCGGTCTGCCCCTCAAGCAGCTCGCCCCAGCGTGGGGCGCGTTGATCGCTCTTGCGGTGCTCGCGTGGTTCGTCACCATCGACCAGGCGCGGGGCATGGGCATCGGCCCCGGAACGATGGGCCTCACGCTCCTGCCGTTCCTTTGGCTCTGGGTCGTGATGATGGCCGCGATGATGTTCCCCTCGGTCGCGCCGGTCGCGATCTTGTGGACGAAGGTCATCCGAGGCCGAAGCGACGGATGGCGGCGTGTCTGGAGGCTCTCAACCTTCGTCGCCGGGTACCTCGTGGCGTGGAGCGCGTTCGGCGTTCTCGGCTACCTCGCGCTCGTCGGCACCGAGCACCTCGTGCAACGGGCACCCGGCTCCGCGTCCTGGCTCGGCGCCGCCGTCTTCATCACCGCGGGCGTCTATCAACTGACGCCTCTGAAGCAAGCCTGCTTGCGGCATTGCCGTTCCCCGATGATGGCGCTGCTGCATTACGGGAACTTCCACGGACCCGTGAAGGACCTCCGCGTCGGGATCCACCACGGCCTCTACTGCGTCGGATGCTGCTGGGGCCTGATGCTCGTGCTCGTCGCTGTGGGCGTCATGAACGTCGCCGCGATGGCCGTGCTCGCTGCGATCATCCTCGTCGAGAAGTTGTGGACCCGAGGGGAAGGTTTGTCGAAGGCGATCGGGGTCGGGTTCCTGGTGTTGGCGGCGCTCGTCCCGTTCGTGCCGTGGCTGCTTCCGGGCTTGCGGGTCTCGATGTCCGGCGGGATGTAGGTGTCGGAGACGGTTCCCGCCTGGCGTATGCGAGGCGTCATATTCGCCGACTGCAACTGCGATTGGGGCTGTCCGTGCAACTTCCAGGCGCCTCCGACGTACGGGTTCTGCGACGGCTTCTACTGCACCGCCGTTGAGGAAGGTCATTTCGGAGACGTGCCGCTCGACGGGGTGAAGTTCCTCTGGGGAGGCCACACTCCAGCCGCCATCCATGAAGGCGGAGGCACCTCCATGCTCATCATGGACTCCGGTGCAACGTCCGAGCAGCGAGCATCCCTCGACAGGCTCCGCCGCGGCGGAGGCGTCGGGTCGCCCTTCGACGAGTTCGCGTCGGTCACCGACGTCTGGTACGACGTGATCGTTGCACCGATCGAGATGGAGTTCGACGGCATCAACTCGAAGGCCAAGGTCGGCGGAGGTTCGATCTTCGAGCTGGATATGGAGCGAGTGAAGAACCCTGTAACCGGAGCGGAGGAGATCACCATCCTCGAACACCCGACGGGGTTCACATCGACCAGGTCCGAGCTCGGAACGTCCAAGGTGGCACGTCTCGTCTCCGAACACATGAGCTACGACCACACCGGCAAGTACGCGGAATACGCAGAGTTCTCGTACCGGGGTCCCTGAAGGGTTCCAGCTAGTCTGTAACGGACTAGTTACAACTGCTATCCGTGTCAGAGGGTCGGAGTACGTTGCGGCTCTCATGTACGGGCGCGTCATCGGGGTCACGGTGCTCGGGGTGGGCGGGCACCTCGTCACGGTCGAAGCGCATGTGGGGCGCGGCCTGCCATCGTTCACGTTCACGGGGCTGCCCGGCACGGCGGTGAGCGACGCTCGCGACCGGATCCGCCCCGCCGTCGAGGGGGCCGGGCTCGAGTGGCCGCTGCGCCGGGTCGTCGTGAACCTCGCTCCCGGCGATCTCAGGAAGGAAGGCCCCGGTCTCGATCTTCCCGTTGCGATGGGCGTGCTCGCCGCGACGGGGCAGGTGCCCTCGACGCTGCTCGGTCGATACGCGTTCGCGGGTGAGCTCTCGCTCAAGGGCGAGCTGGCGGCGACCCCAGGAGTGCTGTCGGTAGCGATCGCCGCCGCCCGCGCGCAGCTCGATGGGGTTGTCGTACCCGCGGGCAACGCGCTCGAAGCGGCGCAAGTCGAGCGACTGCACGTCGTCGGCGCAACGACGTTGCGCGATGTCGTCGGATTCCTGAAGGGATCGTGGGAGCCGCCCGTCGTCGATGCGATGACGACCCCGGCGAAGCAGACGGCGACCGTCGATTTCTCGGAGGTGCGCGGGCAGGTGCAGGCCCGGCGCGCGCTCGAGGTCGCGGCGGCCGGCGCGCACAACGTCTTGATGGTCGGCTCACCGGGGGCGGGCAAGACGATGCTCGCGCGACGGCTCGCGACGATCCTTCCGGAGTTGTCCCGTGAGGAGGCGCTCGAGGCGACGCAACTCCATTCGGTTGCCGGGTTGCTGTCGGGTGAGGGCGTGCTGCGCGCCAGGCCGTTCCGGGCGCCGCATCATTCGATCTCGATCGCAGGGTTGTTGGGGGGCGGCGCAACGTTCCTTCGCCCGGGGGAGGTTTCGCTGGCGACGCACGGGGTCTTGTTCTTGGACGAGCTCACCGAGTTCCGGCGCGACGCGATCGAGGGTCTGCGACAACCGCTCGAGGACGGAAGGGTGGTCGTCACCCGAGCGATCGGTTCGGTGGAGTTCCCGGCACGGTTCACGCTGGTCGCTGCGGCCAACCCCTGTCCGTGCGGGTTCGCCGGGGATCCCCGGCGACACTGCAAGTGCCCTGATCATCGGGCCGAGCAATATCGGGCGAAGCTCTCGGGTCCGCTGCTCGACCGGATCGACCTCCGACTTCGTGTCCCGCGCCTGACCAAGGGGGAGCTGCTCGGCGGATCCGCGGGCGAGACCTCGGCCGCGATGCGCGAGCGCGTGCAAGCGGCTCGGGACCGCCAGCTGGCGCGGAACGTGTCCCTCGGCGTCGCCTGCAACGCTCACCTCCCCGGTCCCGTCGCTCGCCGAGTCGTACGGATGACGACTGGCGCCGAGGATCTGCTTGCGCGTGCGGTGGAGCGGATGGCGCTCACCGGACGCGGATTCGACCGGGCGCTGAAGGTCGCTCGTACCGTCGCGGACCTTGCCGGAGCCGAGATCGTGCAGGCCGAACACCTCGCCGAAGCGCTCTCGTACCGCGACGGCTTCGGGGAAGAAGGGCTGGCGCGTGCCGGATGAGGTTGCACCGCGAGGGTTCCCCGATGGGTTCGGCCGAGGTGAGCGCGAGCGACGGGCTCTCCTCGCGCTCGCGAGCCTCCGGGGTATCACGCCGCGACGCCTGCACGAACAGGCGTGGCGCGTCGGGTCGGCCGAGGCATGCCTCGCGGGGATCAAGGCCGGCCGGACCGGCAGCGAGGGCGATCGCGAGGCTGCGCGGGAGACGGTTCCCGACGAGGTATCGACAGCGGTCGCGGCGGCGGGTGCGCGGTTCGTAACGCCTTGTGACGAGGAGTATCCGGCGGCGCTCTTCGACCTCGAACGCGATCCTCCGATCGCGCTGTTCGTGAAGGGGCAGGCGCTGAACGAGCCGCTCCACGCCGTGTCGATCGTCGGCGCGCGGAACTGTTCCGCCCTGGGAAACGAGGTCGCCTACGACATCGGCGCCGGGCTCGGGGGCGCCGGGGTCTGCGTGGTGAGCGGCGCGGCCAGAGGGATCGATGCGGCGTCGCACCGTGGTGCGCTGGCAGCCGGCGGGTCAACGATCGCCGTTCTCGGCTCGGGGATCGACGTCGCCTACCCGAAAGGGAGCCGTGAGCTGATCGAACGAACCGCCGCGTCCGGCTCCGTGGTCAGCGAGTACGCCCCCGGGGTCAAGGCCGAACCGTTCCGCTTCCCCGCTCGCAACCGTATCGTTGCCGCGCTGGGACAGGCGCTCGTCGTCGTCGAAGGCGCCAAGGGCAGTGGATCGATGATCTCGGTCGACCATGCGCTCGAGCTCGGTCGTGAGGTCTTCGCGGTTCCGGGGCCGGTGACGAGCCCGTTGTCTGAGGTTCCGCTCGAGCTCATCCGCGACGGCGCCACGATGATCCGAGGCGCCGACGACCTGCTCCACGATCTCGGCTTGGCGCAGCGACTCGCCGTGTCGGCGCCCCCGCACCTTCCCGAAGATGAGCGTCGAGCCTACGCCGCGCTGGCGGGGCCGTCCTTGCCCGACACGGTGGCCAGGGCGGCGAACCTGTCGATCCCCGAGGCCGTCACCGCGCTTATCAGGCTCGAGTTGCGCGGCCTCGTTCGGAGTGTCGGTGGGCGCTACGAGCGGCGTCTGGGTGCGGTCGAGACTCCGGGCGAACCGGCGTGAGGGGCCGCCCAGCGTCACTGGGCGTAACGCTTGCACGGCCCCTGACGCGCTGATACAACGGGCTAGCCTCGCTGATCTGCGCGGCCGCCCACCCGACCTCAACGATCCCACCGGGAAGGAAACGCCGTGCCACCCCAGCAGGAGCTCTCCGAGACCGACGTACGACTCATCGAGGCGTTCACGGCGCATCTCGGTCTGGAGCGACGGCTGTCCGCGAACACCGTGGCGGCGTACCGACGCGACCTGCTGCAGCTGGCTGAATTCCTTCATCGAAACCGTGGGTCGCTCGTTTCGGCGAGCTACCAGAACCTGCGACGTTTCCTCGCCCAGCAGCACACGCTGGGGTACGCGCGAGCATCCGTCGCCAGGCGCGTCGGGGCGATCCATACCTTCTATCGGTGGGGCGTCTCTTCGGGACAGATCGGAACTGATCCCTCGATCCTGCTCGGGCGCCCGAAGGTGGTGAACCGTCTTCCGACGGTGCTTCGGCAGCGCGAGGCCGCGGCGCTGGCTGAGGCGCCGTCGGTGCCGCGGGAGGGAGAGGACGGCGAGATCGAACCGTTCGCCCGGGCGATCCTGCTCCGTGATCGCGCGGTCCTGGAGCTGCTCTACGGATCGGGTCTGCGGGTCGGCGAGGTCTCGGGACTCACGGTGGACCGTGTCGACCTGGATCGGGGCCGTGTCCTCGTCTTCGGGAAGGGGTCGAAGGAGCGAGAGGTGCCGATGTCAGACTTCGCGGTCTCGGCCCTGGAGTCGTATCTTCGCCAGGGCCGGCACCTCATGGCTGCCGATGGTTCCACCACGATGTTCTTCAATCGCCGGAAGAAACCGTTCAGTCAGCGCGATATCAGGACGATGGTGGAACAATATGTCGGAGACCTGCTGCCGGGGCGCCGGGTGACCCCCCACACGCTGCGGCACTCATTCGCGACGCATCTGTTAGAAGGAGGGGCCGACATCCGAGCAGTCCAGGAGCTCCTGGGCCACGCAAGCGTGGCGACCACACAGCGGTACACGCATGTCTCACGGGCTCGGCTCTTCCAGGCCTACGGGCAGAGCCATCCGAGGGCCTGAGGTGGCGAAAACGACTCCGAAGACGGTTCCCAAGGCCGTCTCCAAGGGCGCCGTGAGGGACGTCAAGGGCTCTGTCGCCGCGACGGGCACTCCCGTCACCGTCCCTCCCAAGGTCGGCGACGAGCTCGGGCGCCATTGGCACGAGTTCAAGACCACCGCTGCGGTCGGCGCCCGGGAGAAACTCATCCTTCACTACGCGCCGCTCGTGAAGTACGTGGCGTCTCGTGTGGCGACCGGCCTGCCCGCCAGCGTGGAGCAGGCCGATCTCGTGAGCTACGGGATGTTCGGTCTGATCGATGCCCTGCAGAAGTTCGAACCGGTTCGAGGCAACAAGTTCGAGACGTACGCGATCCCCCGGATCAAGGGCGCGATCATCGACGAGCTCCGGGCCATGGACTGGGTACCGCGCTCGGTCAGGTTCAAGGCACGGGAGATCGATAAGGCACATGCGGAGCTTGAGTCCACGTTGAAGCGCCAGCCCACCGAGAAGGAGATGGCTCAGCGGCTCGACCTCTCCCTTCGAGAGTTGCACGACGTGGTGTCGCAGATCTCGTTCGTGTCGGTCTTGGCGCTGGACGAGCTCGTTTCTGTCGGGAGCGATCGCGGAGAGAGCGTTTCGTTGCTCGACACCCTCGCGGACAAAGGACTCGACCCAACGCATGGCGTCGAGTTGCAGGAAACCCGCAGCCTGCTGGCCGCCGCGATCAACGGGCTCAGCGAGCGCGAGAAGATCGTCGTCACGCTCTACTACTTCGAGGGGCTCACGCTCGCCGAGATCGGCGAGATCCTCGGCGTGACGGAGTCGCGTGTCTGCCAGATCCACACGAAGGCGGTCGGCGTCCTTCGCGGTCAACTGACCGAGGTCGACTGAGGCGACGCCCCATCCCGCGTTGAGCGCCGAACCGCGCTCGGGACGATCACCCTTCGAGCGTGACGGTCGTCACGGTTCGCCGAGGCCTTCGCACCCAGAGTCGTCGGCATGCGGCGTTGGTGGCTCTCGATGCTCGTGGTGTTGTGCGTTCTCGCCCCGGTCCGTCCCGCGGCCGCCGATGGAACGTGGCTCTGGCCCGTGGTCGGGCCGATCACCAGAGGGTTCGATCCTCCGGATTCACCGTACGGGTCGGGTCACCGAGGCATCGACATCGCGACGGATGCCGGCACGATCGTTCTCGCGCCGGCCTCGGGTACCGTCAAGTTCGCCGGTCCGATCGGGGGGGTACCTGTTCTTGACGATCGATCACGGCAGCGGTCTCGACTCGACGTATTCGTGGGTGTCGGCACTGTTGGTACACAAGGGCGACGTCGTGACGGAAGGCGAACAGATCACTCGTTCAGGGAACGGGCATCCGGGAGACTCGATCCCCAGCCTGCACTTCGGGGTGAAGCTGAACGGCATCTACGTGGATCCCTTGCTCTACCTGCGGGCGCCAAGCGTGACGTCGTTCATCCGGTTAGCGCCACTCCCGCCCGGATACGCCTAGAACGGGGCGTGAGCGGCGCTTCGGTCGCCGACGCCTAGAATGGCGCGGCTTTGGACACCCCTCAGCCACACCAACTCAGCCGACGACGCCCGTGGCGCGCCGTCGGGGCGAGCGCGGCCCTCCTGGCGGTGGTGGCGATCGTGGTGGCTCCAGGGGCCGCGTCGGCGTCGGGGGATTGGCCGCAGTTCCAGTCGAACGCAGCGCATACGGGTGCCGTCTCCGACGGCGTCCAGGCCCCGCTGAAAGAGGCATGGCACCTTGATGTCCCGCCCGGCGGGCCCGATCACCAGTTCGGGTTGTCGGCCCCGGTCCTGGCCGGCGACACGATCGTCGTCGTCGGTCCAACCGAGGTGATCGGCGTCGATCTCGGCTCCGGCGAGCAACGCTGGTCGGCACCGCGCGATTACGGTCCTTCGGTCGCACCGGCCGTTGCGACCGTCGACGGCAACGACGTGGTCGTCTTCACCGAGGGATTCGGGTCGAACCCACCGCAGACCAGTACCTCTCCCTCTGCACCCACCGCCGCGTCTCCATCGTCGGAGCCGTCCTCGTCCCCGGCGCCGAGCGCAGGACCGTTCGATTCTCACGTCGCTGCGATCGACCTCGCCACGCAGCGTCCGCTGTGGGATCCGGTGCCGCTCGAGCACGTGAGCAGGACGGGAGTGACCGTCGACGGCGACTCGGCGTTCGTCGGGGACAACGCCGGCAACATCGTGGCCATCGATATCGGGACGGGGCAGATCCGTTGGACCCAGAGCGCGGGTGGGTATGTCGATACGGCGCTCGCGGTCGCGGGCGGGAAGGTATTCGTGTCGGTGCAAGGGAGCGTGAGCACGACGGCCGCGATCGTCGCATTGAACGAAGGCGATGGCTCCCAGATGTGGCGATACGAAGCCGGACGTCGCGAGCTGGTGACAGCTCCGTCGGTCGCCGGTGACGCCGCTTACGCGGGCTTCGCGGGATCGTCGACGTCGCTCCGAGCGGTCGACGTGAGGACGGGATCGGAGCGATGGAAGTCGCGCGTGAACACCGTTCCGGCCCCCTTCGGGGCTCCCGCCGTGACCGCGCGTGGCATCGTGGGGATCGACCTCGACGGGCAGACGTACCTCGTCGATCCCATCTCGGGTGAGCGGGTGTGGGACTTCGCTCTGAACGATCCGACCGCGCGATCGACACCTGTCGTTTCCGGCGGGCAGGTGATCGTCTCGACCAACTCGGGCCGGCTCGCTGCTCTCGACGCCCTGAGCGGCGAGCTCGTGTGGCAGAACGTCCCCGCGTTCGACCTGCTGCGTGACGCCGTCGTGACGATGGATCTCCTCGTCGCCGTCCGTGGGGGAGCCCACCCTGGACTCGTCGCGTTCGCCCATGACCCCGGCGGCTCTCTGGTGCGCGTTGCCTCGCCGACGACGACGCGCCCCGCACGGCTATTCGGCGTCTTCTTCCTAGTAGCGGTCCCGTTGGGAGCGCTGCTCGTGTTCGCGGGGCGATCGCTCGCGGCACGTGCGGGCTCGGCGTTCTCGAGCGAGCAGACCGAGGTCATAGATGAGTGGGAGAACGACGATGATCGCGTTGGCTCAGGCGACGGCCAAGACGATCATGATGATGTGAGGACGAGGCGTGACGAACAAGAATAAGAGGCGCCCCGTCGCATATCGCGAACCGTCCACGCCGCACGACGACGATCGGCCCGCTGCCGCACCGCGTCGCGGGCTCCTGGACGGGCTCTTCGCGCCTCGGTTCGCGGATCCCTCGATGCCGAAGAAGTCGATCTCGCTGTTCCGAGGGGCGATCGCCGCCGCATCGTCTCCGGCGCTCGTTGTATCCGTGATCCTCTCGGTATTCGTCGCATGGCTCGCTCTCATCGCGGCTGGGTTCCAGGGTCCGTTCTCCGTGATGGCGAGCCTCCTCGCGCTGCCGCCGGTCGGGATCTGGTTCGACGTCGCGATGACGAGCCGCCTCTTCGGCGCGTCTGGTTTGCTCGCGGTCTTCATCTTGATCGCGATCCGGTCCGTGCTGCTCGGGCTGTTCGCTTCGTTCGGCGTCGACGCGCTGATGGGCGTCCGAACCGACCGGTGGTCGGTCGTGCGCGTGCTGCGCATCCTGCCCGTCACCCTTGCGGTGTGCCTGCTCGGGCTCGGGCTGACCACGCTCGGGGACGTGCTGATCCTGTTCATGGGTCCCGGGATCGGGCTTCTGCTCGCCGTCGCGAGCCTGGCTGCCGGCGTCTATCTGTTCGGGTTCGCCCCGGCGATCGCCGTCGCGGAAGGACGCAACGTGCCGGAGTCTCTCGCCCGCTCGGTGCGCGCCGCTCGGATGCCCGGATCATCGAACCTGATGCTCGCCGCCTTCTACGCGCTGGGGGCACTCGCGATATTCGTGACGACCACAGGAGGGAAACTCGGGGTGAATCCGTCGCCCGAGGGATGGGCCGTCGTCTTGCTCGTCAACTTCCTTCACGTCGCGGTCCTCACGGCGCTCGCCCTCCGCTACCTGTCGATTGCGGGCGAGGTGGCGGACGCCCCAGCGCGATCCAAGACCGCTGGAGGCCGCCGATCGCCGGCGTCGTGAAGGGGGCTTCTGCCGGGCCGCTCGTGCATCGTCGCTGCTAGACTCCCCCGCGCCGGCGCCGCGTCGCCGAGCACACACGTTCGGGGACCGGATCCCGGGGTCCCGCTCGATAGGGCGGGCCGGGGCGGGCAGATCCGTGCGGAGGAGACAACCGAGCAGAAGGAGTCGCACCGTGCCTGTCGTCACCAGGCGGGAGCTCCTCGAGGCGGGCGTGCACTTCGGCCACCAGACACGTCGGTGGAACCCGAAGATGCATCGCTACCTGTACGGGGAGCGTTCCGGCATCTATATCATCGACCTCGAGAAGTCCCTGGCGGGCCTCGAAGAGACCTACGAGTTCGTTCGGGATCTGGGCCGCCGCCGCGGCATCGTCTTGTTCATCGGGACGAAGAAGCAGGCTCAGGAGGTCGTCGCCGAGCACGCGACGCGGATCGGGATGCCGTACGTCAACCACCGTTGGCTCGGCGGCATGCTCACCAACTTCACCACCGTCTCGAAGCGGCTGCTGCGCCTGCGCGAGTTGCGCGAGATGGAGCGCAGCGGAACCATGGAGTTCCTCCCGAAGAAGGAAGCGATCCGGTTGCGTAGGGAGCGCGAGAAGCTCGAGCGCAACCTCGGAGGCATCCAGGATCTCGAGCGGCTCCCAGATGCCGTTTTCGTGGTGGATACGAAGAAGGAACACATCGGCGTCGGTGAGGCGCGCAAGTTGAACATCCCGGTGATCGCGATCGTCGACACGAACTGCGACCCGGACGAGGTCGATTACGTGATACCGGGCAACGACGACGCGATCCGAGCCGTCACGCTCGTCACCCGCGTGGTTGCCGACGCGCTCGCCGAGGGCTACGGGATGGCCAAGGACGAGGTCATCGAGCGGGCGACGGGTTTGCCAACCGCTGCTCACTCCGGGCCGACGCCGACCGCCGCACCCGCAGCCGTCGACGAGGTGCCCACGGCGGAGGTCGCCGCGGCGATCGCGGCCAGCACCGTGTTCGAACCCGACACTCCTGGCTCGGCCCCGTCAGTCCTGACCGAAGACGAGATCGCGGTCGTCGGCGAAGTCGTCCCCCCCGTCGCCCAAGCCGAAGCACCGACCGAGTCGGATGAGGGCGCGCCCGCCGAGCGCGACGATGAGAAGGAACCAGCCAAGGCCACCGTTCCGGCGACCGACCCTTCCGGCGACCAAGGCGACGCATGAGCGACGTCTCGGTTGAGCAGATCAAACAGCTCCGGTCGGCGACGGGCGCAGGCATGATGGACTGCAAGGCAGCCCTCGTAGAGGCCGGCGGCGATTACGACCGCGCGGTCGAGCTCCTCCGCGAGAAGGGGCTTGCCTCGGCCGCCAAGCGCGCCGGTAGGTCCGCGAATCAGGGGCTGATCGAGAGTTACATCCATTTCAACAACACCGTCGGCGTGCTGGCGGAGGTCAACTGCGAGACGGACTTCGTCGCCAATACGGACGAGTTCCACCAACTCGCGAAGGACATCTGCCTGCATATCGCGAGCCCGGCTGCACCCCGGTTCGTCTCGCGGGACCAAGTACCGGATGAGGAACTGGAGTACGAGAAGAAGATCTTCGAGACCCAAGCGCGCGAGTCCGGCAAGCCCGACGCCGTCATCGAGAAGATCGTTCAAGGCAAACTTCAGGCTCACCTCGAGAACGTCGTCCTGTTGGACCAGAAGTTCGTGAAAGACGACTCGAAGACGATCCAACAGCTGCTCGATGACGTGTCGGCCAAGGTCGGCGAGAAGGTTGCCGTCCGTCGCTTCGTCCGATACAAGCTGGGCGAGGACGCCGAGTGACGGCAGGTTGGGGAGCAAACGCATGAGCGACGCCGCAGCGACGGCTCGACCCGGCTACGCCCGGGTCATGCTGAAGCTCTCCGGAGAGGCGTTCGCCCCGTCTGACGCCGAATACGGGATCAACACCGACGCCACAGCGCTGATCGCTCGCCAGCTCGCCGAGATCGTCGACATGGGCGTCCAGCCCGCGGTGGTCGTCGGCGGCGGCAACATCTGGCGCGGTCGGCAAGCACCGGGCATCGACCGGAACCGAGCCGACTACATGGGCATGCTCGCGACCGTGATGAATGCCCTAGCGCTGCAGGACGCCCTCGAGAAGATCCATGTGGCTACGCGCGTGCAAACGGCGATCGCTATGACACAGGTCGCCGAGCCCTTCATCCCCCTGCGCGCCCGGCGCCATCTGGAGAAGGGCCGTGTGGTGATCTTCGCAGCCGGTCTGGGCGTTCCGTACTTCTCCACCGACACGTGCGCGGCACAGCGCGCTCTCGAGATCGGTGCGGACGCGCTGTTGAAGGGGACGAAGGTCGACGGCGTCTATACCGCCGACCCCCACATCGACCCCACGGCCAGCCGTTTCGATTCGATCCGCTACGTCGACGTGTTGAAAGAGGGGTATCAGGTGATGGACGCCACGGCGGTCTCGCTGTGCATGGAGAACGCATTGCCGATCATCGTGTTCGATCTGCGCGAGGACGGGAACATCCGCCGTGTCGTCACCGGGGAGCCGATCGGCACGTTGGTCCACGGGGGAGTCCGATGACGGTTCAAACCGCCCTGAACGATGCGACCGAGAAGATGGAGAAGGCGGTGACCCACCTCAAGGAGGACCTCTCGGGGATCCGGACGGGCCGCGCCACCCCAGCGGTGTTGAACCGAGTTACGGTCGAGTACTACGGCACTCCGGTTCCGCTGAACCAGCTCGCGTCGATCAACGTTCCCGAGCCACGGCTGCTCGCTATCTCGCCGTTCGACAAGAGCTCCATCTCTTCCATCGAGAAGGCGATCCAGGCGAGCGATCTCGGCATCACACCCTCGAACGACGGGCAAGTGATCAGGCTCTCCTTCCCGCCCCTGACGGAGGAGCGGCGCAAGGAGCTGGTGAAGCAGGTGCACCACCGCGCTGAGGAGGGTCGCGTCGCCGTTCGCAACGTTCGTCGCCACCACAAGGATGAGCTCGAGAAGCTTGAGCGCGAGAGCTCCATCTCAGAAGATGACCTCACGCGCTCCGAGAAAGAGCTTCAGAAGCTGACCGATCGGTTCGTGGCGGAGATCGACGACATCCAACGCCACAAAGAGCAGGAGCTCATGGAGGTCTGATGACCGACGAGAAGAGCGACGGCGACGATCTGTTCGAGGACCTCGACAAGTTCTTCGCTCCCATCAAGGACGTCGAGTGGGACGAACCGGTCGATACGTCAGCGAAGCAGATACCTCAGGAAGAGCACGTGACCGTGCGCGCGGGTGATCTGCCCGGTAGACCGAGCGAAGGGGCCGAGGACGTCGCGAGCACGACAGGCTCCGTGTCGGAGACCCCGGAAACGTCGAGCGCTCGTGATGAGACGGATGACGATGCGTGGTACGACACGAGCGTGATGGAAACCCTCGACGACGACGGATCACCCGATCCCGTCCCGCAAGCCAACCTGTTCGCCGAGGCGCAGGCCGACGACGAGCCGGTGTTCGGCGAGAGTTCGACTCCGAGCGAGGAGGAGGTCGCGTCGGACGAGGAGGAAGACGATGAAACCGCGGCCACGGTGCTCGACGAGGCGTCTGCCGACGACGAACCGTCCGACGACGAGCTCGAGGAGGCCGCCGATCATTTCGCCGACGCCATCAGGGACGAGGCGCGCGTCAGCCCGTTCGGCGACGACGAGCTCGATGACGTGGCGACCGAGCCGGCCGGCTCCGTCGGTTCCGACCCCTTCGCCGACGACGCGTCGGACCGCGATGACGATGATGCCCTCGTTCGATCCGAGGGGTGGGAACCACGCAGCGTGACGGTCGGAACCGAAGGACTCGGGGGTCCCAGCTGGCAGGAACCCGCCTCCATCGAGGTCGGTGCCGACATCGATCGGCGAGGTCTCGACAGCGGCGAACGCGACGTACCCGCCGCGTTCCTCACGGGTATCGTGCTCGCCGGCGTTGCCCTCGGAGCGTTGCTGATCGGACGAGGCGTGTTCGCGTTCGTCGCCACGCTGATGGTGCTCTGGGCTCAGGGTGAGCTGTACGGGGTGATGGCGAAGCACCGGCTCCAGCCAGCGACCGCCGTTGGCCTCGTCTCCGGCGCCTTGATCATGGCCGCGGCGTACCTCCACGGGGAGGCCGCGATGCTCGCGATGTTCGCCGCCGGCGTGGTCGCGACGTTCCTGTGGTTCATGGCGGTTCCCCAATCGCATCGCCGGAACACGCTCTCGAACATCGGGCTAACGTTGCTGAACGTCGCCTGGATCCCGCTGCTCGGTGGGTATCTGCTCGTGACGCTCACGATGACGGACGCTGGGCGCAACCAGATCGGGGGCGGCCTCGTCGTCACCGTGATCGGGCTGACGTTCCTCTTCGACACCGCGGCGTTCCTGGTGGGATCGGTGTGGGGTGGTTCGTTCTTCCATCGACCGCTCGCACAGCACACGAGTCCGAAGAAGTCGGTGGAGGGCGTGATCGGCGCCACCGTGCTCACTGCGATCGTCGGGGCGGCGCTCGTGCCCTCATTCGTGAACTCGTTCGAGAACAAGCACATCGACGCGTTGCTGCTTGCCCTCGTGATCTCCGTTGCCGCAACCTTCGGCGACCTCGCGGAGTCGCTGGTGAAGCGCGACATGGAGATCAAGGACATGGGGGCCGTTCTCCCCGGGCACGGCGGCGTGCTGGACCGCATCGACTCGTTGCTGTTCGTGGCGCCGGCGACATTCATGCTGTTCCGGATCGTTCTTGGTTGAGCGGTACGGGTTACCGCGGCCCTCGGGGTAGTCTTTCGCAATGAGGTCCGTCACCATCTTGGGCTCGACCGGGTCGATCGGCGCGCAGGCCCTCGATGTGGTTCGCCGGAACCCCGACCGTTTCAAGGTCGTCGGACTGTCCATCGCGGGCGCGAGTCGGGAACTGTTCGTCGGGCAGATCCGTGAGTTCGTGCCGCCGATCGTCGCGGTCGCCGATCAGGACGCTGCCGACGAGATCAAGCGCAAGCTCGGGGCGATCCCGGGCGTGGAGATGATCGTCGGGCCAGACGCAGCCGAGGTGCTCGCTCGTGAGGCGGAAGCCGACGTCGTCCTCAATGCCCTCGTCGGTTCGGCAGGACTCGGGCCGACGCTCGCGGCACTTCAGAGCGCGAAGACGCTGGCGCTTGCGAACAAGGAATCGCTCGTTGTCGGCGGCGAGCTCGTCATGGATCTGATCAAGGGTGAGCCCGAGCGTCTCCTGCCCGTCGACTCCGAGCATGCGGCGCTCGCGATGGCACTGCGCGGTGAGCGGCGCGAGGACCTCAAACGCGTCGTTCTCACCGGCAGCGGCGGGCCGTTCCGCGGCTGGAAGCGGGCCGACCTCGCGCGAGCCTCGGTCAGCGAGGCGTTGCACCACCCCGTCTGGTCGATGGGCCCGAAGATCTCGATCGACTCGGCCACGCTGATGAACAAGGGTCTCGAGGTGATCGAGGCGCACTACCTGTTCGACCTCGACTATTCGCAGATCCACGTGCTGGTGCATCCGGAAGGCATCGTGCACGCGATCGCCGAGTTCCGCGACGGATCGATGCGCGCCGAGATGGCGACGGCGGACATGCGGCTGCCGATCCAACTGGCCCTCGCGTGGCCGGAGCGGCTGCCGACGGGCGTATCGCCGATCCCCCTCTCGGAACGTTCCCTTTCGTTCGAGCCGGTCGACCGCGAGGTCTTCCCGGCCGTAGACCTCGCGTATCGGGTCGGAGGGCTCGGGCTGACCTTCCCCGCGGTCATGAACGCCGCGAACGAGGTTGCCGTCGCCGCGTTCCTCGATCGCGCGATCCCGCTCACGCAGATCGTCGAGATCGTGCAGACGGTCGTGGACGAGCACCAGCCCAGCTCAGTCGTCTCGGTCGTGAACATCGAGCGCGCCGACCTGTGGGCGCGCGACCGCGCGGCCGAGATCATCGCGGACCGGTAGGGAGCGAGCTCCGTGGGAACGCTCGCGATCGTCCTCTTCTTCATCGGCGTGCTTGCCATCATCCTCATCCACGAGGCTGGCCATTACGTGGCCGCGCGCGCTTTCGGGTTCAAGGTGCAGGAGTACTTCGTGGGGTTCGGCCCGCGGCTGTGGTCGTTCCGCCGGGGCGAGATCGAGTACGGCCTGAAGGCGATCCTGATCGGAGGTTACGTGAAGATCGCCGGGATGAATCCGTACGAAACCGTTGCACCGGAGGATGTTCCGCGTGCATACGGTTCGAAGCCGATCTGGCAGCGAGCGCTCGTGATCTTCGCGGGTCCCGGCACGCACTTCGTCCTCGGAGCGCTGCTGTTCACGGTGGTCGTGCTCCTCTACGGCGATCCGAACACGACGCAGCCGATCGTGGGAAGCATCGAACAGACGATCGACGGCAAGGTGGCCCCCTCGGTGATCGCACACCTGGAGCCCGGAGACGTGATCGTCGGGGTCGACGGGCTGCAAGGCCCCAGCCTCGAGCGGTTACGCGCGTTCACGACCGACTGGGCGAACCAGCACCCGGGGTCGCCCCTGGCCCTCACGATCGAACGCAACGATCAGATCGTCCACGTCTCGGTCACGCCGGTGTTGTCCACCCTCCCGGGCGAGCAAGAGGCGCGCGGTCTGATCGGGTTCGCTCCCGGCAACGAGCGACCTGGCGTGATCGGGTCGGTCGAGACCGGCGTCGTGCTGGTCGGCCAGACGGTCTCGGATTCGATCCGTCAGCTGGGCCATATCTTCGGACCCGGGGGGATCGGTCGCGTGTTCTCCCTCTTGTTCACGAACGCACCCCGCCAACGGACCGACGCGACGAGCTTCGTCGGCGTCGGTCAGCAGGTGGGAGCCGCCGGCGCGGAAGGCGACTGGTACCTCGTGCTCCTCTACCTCTCGTACGTGACCGTGTTCATCGGACTCGTCAATCTCGTGCCGTTGCCGCCCTTCGACGGCGGCCACCTGTCCGTGCTCGCGATCGAGAAGCTCCGCGGCAAGACGATGGACATGCGGAAGCTGATCCCGATCACGGTGGCAGTGATGGGGTTCTTCATCTTGTTCGTGATGGCGGCCGTGTTCCTCGACATCGTGAAACCGCTGCCGCCCTAAGACGCTGTTCACGCACGGACGACCACCCGTCGCAACAAGTTCTCAACACCGGTGCCGGAAGACCTGCAACACGCTGCGGATACGATGAGCGTTATGGGAGAGCAGACGGTCCTGGTGGTCGACGACGAAGAGGCCATCGCCGAGGCCGTTCGAGCGCGGCTCGAGAGCGAGGGGTACCGGGTGGTCGTCGCGAGCGACGGCCCGCAGGCGATCGCTCTCAACGCGCAGCACCATCCCGACCTCGTGGTCCTCGATCTCATGCTTCCGGGTATGGATGGTCTCGACGTCTGCCAAGAGATCCAGCGGAGCGGCTGGACCCCGGTGCTCATGCTCACCGCCCGCACCGAAGAGGCCGACAAAGTCGCCGGCTTCGCCGTCGGCGCCGACGACTACCTGACGAAGCCGTTCAGCCTGCGCGAGCTCGCCGCACGGGTGAAGGCGATCCTTCGACGCCAGGAACGGATGCGCGCCCACGGATCCGAGGGACCGATCGGGCTGAAAGGTTTGGTGATCGATCCTCAGCGTCGCCGAGTAACCGTCGACGACAACGAGATCGGCCTGACACCGCTCGAGTTCGAGATCCTCCTGACCCTGGCTCGGGACCCGGGTGTCGTGCTCGCGCGTGACCAGCTGATGGACCGTGTGTGGGGGTATCGCGACTATGCGGGCGGGCGCGTCGTCGACTCTCACGTCGCGCGGATCCGGCGCAAGCTCGGAGAAGACGGGAACGAACCGCGGTTCATCCGGACCGTGCACGGCGTCGGATACGCCTTCCAGGACGGCACATGAGCATGCGACCGCTCGAGAAGCTGCCGACGATCCGCGGCAAGCTCGGGTCCACGATCGTCTTCGCTGTCGGGATGACCGTGGTGCTGATCTTCCTGATGCTCGGCTACGCGCTTCGCGGATCGGCTCGCGAGTCGGATCGGCTGGCGCTCCTGACGGCGGCCCGTCGAACAGCCGATGGGTCGATGTCGAGCCCGCCGGAGGACGTATCGATCGTTCGCGTCTCACCCGACGGTCAGGTGATCGGTCAAGCGCCCGCGCAGCGGCTCCCTGCCGATCCGGGTCTCACGGTGCGAGCCGGCGTGTTCGGCTCGGTCGAGTACGCGGTCGCCCCCGTCATCGTCGACGGCCAGGTCACCCAGCTGGTGTATGCGCTCCGCCCCGCGCCCGCCACCGGCTGGTTCGGACGGATCGGCGACACGTTCCACTTCCTCACGGACTTCTGGTGGCAGTTCCTGGTGGCGGGCGCGCTCGCTTCGCTCATCGCGTTGCTCATGGCGAGGTGGCTCGCTCGGGGGATGACACAGCCGCTGCGCGATATGGCGAGCGCCGCCCGGCGGATGGAGCAGGGCGATTACGCCGTGCGGGTGCACACGACGAGTCGCGACGAGGTCGGCCAGCTGGCCGCCGCGTTCAACCGGATGAGCGGGGAACTCGAGAACCTCGAACGTTCGCGTCGCGACCTCGTCGCGAACGTCTCACACGAGCTGAAGACGCCGATCTCTGCCATCCGCGCGCACCTCGAGAACCTCCTGGACGGCGTCGAGCGTCCGGACCCCGACACGCTGCAGGTGATGTTGACGCAGTCCGAGCGATTGGGACGTCTCGTCGAGCAGCTCCTCGATCTGTCGAAGTTGGAGTCGGGCGAGGTGCCGCTCAAGCGTGAGCCTGTGCCGCTCGGTCCGCTCGTCTCGCAGGTGGTGTCCGAGATCCAGGTCGCGCGTCCCGGCCGCGCGGTGATGCTCGCGAGCGACATCCCTGGCGAGCTGCCCTTGGTCGCGGCCGATCGCGAGCGCGTCCACCAGGTCCTGTTCAACCTCGTCGACAACGCCGTTCGGTTCACTCCTGCTGGGGGAACGGTCACCGTGTCGGCGCACCGACACAACGGCGCGGTCGAGGTGTCGATCGCCGACACCGGCGTCGGGATCTCTCCCGAACACCTGCCGAGGTTGTTCGAGCGCTTCTACCGAGTCGATCCGGCTCGCTCGCGCGATGATGGCGGCACCGGTATCGGCCTGGCGATCGCGCGATCGGTCGTCGAAGCGCACGGAGGCCACATCCACGCAGAGAGCGCGCTCGGCGCAGGTAGCACGTTCACGTTCGACCTCCCGCTGGCCTCGGTGCCTGAAGGGTCGACCAAAGGGCGTCCGAAGGCCACCGATCCGGCCTCGGGTTGAGACGAGGAAAAAGGAGGCGTCGTTGACATCGAGTTCGACCACCGTGACCGTCTCGGTTCAAGAGCGGTATGGCTTCCTGGATCTCACCGATGAGCTCAAGCGAGCGATCAAGGACAGCGGAGTGACCGAAGGAGCCGCGATCGCGTTCTGTTCCCATACGACGTGCGCCCTGCTGATCAACGAATGGGAAGACGGTGCGATGAGCGACTTCCGCCGCCACTTGACGGACCTCGTGCCGCACGACGGCGTGTACTACCAGCACGACGACCTGGGTGTGAGGACACAGAACCTGAACCCTGAAGAGCGGGTGAACGGTCATGCCCACGTCAAGGCGATGCTTCTGTCGGCCACCTCCCACGCGATCCCGGTCGTCGGCGGCGAGCCGGCGTTCGGCACGTGGCAGCGACTGATCTTCTTCGAGATGGACGAGCCGAAGGAACGACGGATCATGTTCCACGTGTTCGGGTCGTGAGGGTCCTGGGAGAATTGCTTCGATGAGCGCGATCCGCAGGAAGACCCGCCAGATCCACATCGGGGATGTAGCGATCGGCGGCGACGCTCCCGTGTCCATCCAGTCGATGACCACGACGAAGACCGCCGACATCGACGCGACGCTGCAGCAGATCGCGTCGCTCGTCGCGGCGGGCGTCGACATCGTGCGTGTTGCCGTGCCGCATTGGGAGGACGCGGAAGCTCTGGTGGCGATCGCCGCGAAGTCCACCGTGCCCGTCGTCGCCGACATCCACTTCCAATGGAAGTACGCGATGGCAGCGCTCGAGGCCGGCGTCCAAGGCCTGCGGATCAACCCCGGAAACATCAAGTATCACGACAAGGTGCGGCTGATCGCGCGCGAGGCCAAGTCGCGATCGGTGCCGATCCGGATCGGTGTGAACGCGGGCTCCCTCGAGAAGGATCTGCTGGAGCGGTACGGCGCCCCGACGCCCGAAGCCCTCGTCGAGAGCGCCTTGAACGAGGCGCGGATCCTGGAGGACGAGGAGTTTTTCGACATCAAGATCTCGGTGAAGCACTCCAACGCCGGGACGATGATCGAGGCGTACCGGCAGCTTGCGGAGAAGTGCGACTATCCGCTTCACCTGGGTGTTACCGAAGCAGGCCCGATGCCGATCGGCGGCGTGAAGAGCGCGGTTGGTATCGGTGCGCTGCTCGCCGAGGGGATTGGCGACACGATCCGTGTGTCCCTGACCGATGATCCGGTCGAGGAGGTGAAGGTCGGCAACGCGATCCTGCAATCGCTGGGGCTGCGTCAGCGCGGCCTCGACCTTGTCGCGTGTCCCTCATGCGGCCGTGCGGAGGTGAACGTGCTCGAGCTCACGCGAAAGGTGAGCGAGGCGATCGAGCGTGAGAAGTTCACCGCGCCGATACGCGTCGCCGTGATGGGCTGCGTGGTGAACGGCCCGGGTGAGGCGCGCGAAGCCGACGTCGGGATCGCGAGCGGCAACGGCCTCGGGTTCATCATGGTCAAAGGCGAAGTCGTGTCGAAGGTTCCGGAGAACGAGCTGGTGGACGCGTTGCTCGTTGAGGCGCGCAAGGTTGCAGCCGAGAAGGAACTCCTCGCGGCCGCCGACGCGTGATTCAGCCAGAGGCTCGGGCGTAGACGGAGCCGGCGACGCTCCGCTCGACGAGTCGCCAGCTCGGGTCGTCGTGGATCAAGGCGATCAGACCCGCCGCTTCCTCGGGGTGAAGGATCAGCACCTGCACGTGCCAGCGGTCGAGCACGTCTTGCCATCCGGAGCGTCCTTCGGTGACGACGGTGTAGTCGTTCCATACCGCGACGGGGAACAGCTCGATGCGGGGGTCCACCGCTAGCGGCAGGCCGGGCGCCGAGAACTCGCTCCACGATGCGTAGACCTCTGAGACGAACGCGTGCGAGCCCGCCGGCACAGCCCCTCGGGCTGCCGCCACGAGGTACTCGGGAGCGAAGGTCAGCGTGGCGGGTCCTCCGCTGATCGGATCCGTTCCCCGAGAGATCGGGGCTGTGACGACCGCGAGCGCCCCGAGCAGCACGGGGATCACCAGGTTGATCGACGAAGGTGCCTCGGCGGGCGTTCGATCCCCGTCACGGATGAGGCCGGAGACCATGACCGGAGCCAGCGTCGCCCACCACGCGACATTGCGACCCGCCACGAGCCCGAGCACCGCGAACACACCGAGCGTCAGCAGCGGGACCCAGTCGGCCTGGCGGCCCCGACGCGCGAGCAGGCCGCCGACCGCCAGGATCGATACGAGGAACAACAGTCCCGTCGAGGAGCGGACCGTGGGTGAGGCCCACTCACCGATCCTGCCCGATACGACCGGGTTCGTCGCCAGATCCAACACGTAGCGCCAGACGGACGGACCCAACGGGTCCGCGAAGCTCGCGATGAGGCTGAGAGCGATCGCGACCGCAAGCATCTTCGCGCGCGCTCGGTCGGTTCGCCGATCCTCTATCCATGCGAGCACCAAGAGAACCGTCGCCAGCGGGAAGCTGCCATGCAGATTGACCCAGAGCACGACGAGCGCCGGCACCAACCAGATGCGGCCAGGATGCGAGCGCCGGGTTGCCACCGCCCACGAACAGATCGCGAACAAGACGAACGCGAACAGCTGTGGCCGAAGTTGGGAGAAGGAGAGGTACCCGACGGCCCAGCCCGCGAGCGACAGCAGCGCTGCCGTGCGAGGCGCCGCTCCGACACCGCGACAGGCGAGGTAGAGGAACGTCAGCACCAACCCGAGCAGCAACCCACGGGTGAGAGCGAGGCCGCCCCATCCCCCCGCCCGGTAGATCGCGCCCAGGAGGAGCTGCGCGCCCCACTGTTGGTTCACCCAATGTTGTCCGCCGACCGTGAAGGTGAACGTATCGACGTCGAGGAGCCGGTGCGAGTCGAGCATCAGCTCGCCGGCTCGCACCTGGTAGGCCAGATCGATCGCCATCGTTCGCCCGATGAAGGCGACGATCACGGGCAGCCCAACCGCGACCGTTGCCCACGTCGTTCCGATCGAGATGGCTGGGGCGCCAAGCGTTCTGCGCCGACCCGTCGTGGGGTCCATCCGGGGAGCCTACGACCCTCAACCGGTGAGGCGCAGGAAGTTCTCCACGATCCGAGGGCCTTCAGGCGTCAGGATGCTCTCGGGGTGGAATTGCACCCCGTACCGAGGGAGCTCTCGGTGTTGCGCCGCCATGACGAGACCGTCCTCGCTCCATGCGGTGAGCTCCAGCACCTCTGGCAGATCGTCACGCTCGACGACGAGCGAATGATAGCGGCCGGCCTCGAACGGGTTCGACACGCCCTCGAGGATGCCTCGTCCCTCGTGGAATACCATCGATGCCTTCCCATGCACCGGGGCGGCGCGGTCGACCGTCCCGCCGAAGACGACGCCGATCGCCTGATGCCCGAGACACACGCCGAGCACAGGCGTCTCGACGGGAAGGATCTGAAGCAGCTGGGTGAAACATCCGGCATCCTCGGGGCGCCCCGGACCGGGCGAGAGGATGACGGCCTCCGGCTTGCGCGCGACCAACGCCTCCGCGGGCTCCGCGTCGGACTTCACGACGAGCGTGTCACGACCGAGGCTCTCCACCAACTGCACCAGGTTGTAGGTGAACGAGTCGTAGTGGTCCACGACGAGGATCATCGAGGCGTCTCCTCTTCGGCGGCGGCCGCGGGGGCCTCCGCGCTTCGCGCGACGGTTGCGTCGAGGGTACCTCCGCCCGGTGCCACCGCCGGCAGCAGGGCTGCCGCCTTCGCTTGCGTTTCGCCGAGTTCGGTCAAGGGGTCGCTGTCGGCCACGACACCCGCTCCCGTCTGCACGTGTGCGCGACCTCCTTCCACGACGGCCGTCCGGATCGTGATGCAGAAGTCCAGATCACCCGCGAAGGTCAGATAGCCCACCGCCCCCGCGTAGGGACCGCGCGCCGTGGGTTCATGTTCGGCGATCAACTCCATCGCTCTGCGCTTCGGCGCTCCGGTAACGGTGCCCGCCGGGAACGTGACGGCGAGCGCATCGAGCGGCTCCATGTCGTAGCGCAGATCCCCTTCAACGGTCGAGACGATGTGCATCACCTTGGAGAACCGCTCGACCGTCATGAGTTCGGTCGGGGCGACGGTCCCGGGGACGCACACACGCCCCAGGTCGTTCCTCGCAAGGTCGACCAGCATCGCGTGCTCGGCCCGCTCCTTCGGGTCGGCCAGCAACTCATGCTCTAGCAGGCGGTCGCGGATGTCGGTTTCGCCGCGAGGGCGGGTGCCGGCGATCGGGCGAGCGGAGACTCTTCGGCCCTCGACGCGAACGAGCGGCTCGGGCGACGACCCCGCCAGCTCCATCCCGAGCATCCGAACGAAGAACATGTACGGCGCCGGGTTGGCGACGCGCAACCGTCGGTAGATCGGGAACGCCGCGTCCGGAGCATCGAACGTGAGCCGGCGAGAGGGAACACCTTGGAAGATGTCACCCGCGAGGATGTGCTCCTTGAACGTCGCGACCGTCTCGAGGTATCGCTCATCCGGCATGTTCGGCTCGCCGGGCGGACCTCCGGGAGCGCCCATCGCGGCGAGGGGCAGCGGCGCAGCCGACCCGACCTTCTGCGCGAGCTCCTCGAGCGCCTCGATCCCCGCGTCGTACGAGCCTCGCGGGACGTGCGCGACCAGGACCAACCGTTGCCGCCAATGATCGAACACTACGGCACGGTCGATCAGGAGCAGACCGATCGGTGGACACGGTGCCTCGTCGGCGTGTGGGGCGGGATGGGCGTCGAGAAGACGTGCGGCCTCGTACGACAGGTATCCCATCAGTCCGCCCGTGAGCGGAGGCAGGTCCTCGATCCGCGGGGCCTTCAGCTGACGCGCAGCCGCCTTGAGCGCCTCGCGAGGAGAGAGCCGCTGCGAGGGTTCGCCGATCGGAAGCCCCTCGCGAACGACGTCGCGCAGATGCACACCGTGATCGTCGGCGATCATCACGGCTGCCGGGTCGCCGGCGACGAAGGAATACCGGCCCCAGCGCTCGGAGCGCTCGACAGACTCGAACAGCAGGCCGGGCCCGTCTCCCGCCAACGCAGGGAACAGCGCGACCGGGGTGGAGACGTCGGCGAGCAGCTCGGCCCAGACCGGCACGAGGGGCCAATCCGCGGCGAGCGCATCGAACGTCTCCCGGTCGGGCCGAACCTGCAACATGACTCCTCCTAATAACGAAAGCCCCGAGCTCTTGTAGCCCGGGGCTCGCGTGGTGCTGGGTCGGATGACGTCAGACGCGCGCGGTCGCCGGGCTCGCAGAGCCCCAGCGCCAGACCCAGATCGTCCCGCACGTCGACATAGGCGGGATTCTGGCGGTTCGGGCATGCGACCGTCAACGCGACGCACAGGATCCGGTGTTGCGACTGAGTATCCTTCGAGGACCTATGCGCATGTCCCACCTGTTCGCTCGCACGTTGCGGGAGGATCCGGCCGATGCCGAGATCGCCTCACACCGACTTCTGTTGCGCGGCGCGTACGTTCGCAAACTCATGGCGGGGGTGTACACGACGCTGCCGCTCGGGGTCCGCACGATGCGCAAGATCGAGACGATCGTGCGCGAGGAGATGGATGCATCCGGCGCTCAGGAGATCCGCATGCCGATCGTCCTGCCGGCAGAACCCTGGAGGGCCACCGGCCGCTGGGACGCGTACGGCGACCTCCTGTTCCGTTTGCAAGATCGCCATGGCCGCGAGCTATTGCTCGGCCCCACGCAAGAGGAGGTCGTTGCGCCTCTGGTCGCCGGGGACCTGCCTTCCTATCGCGATCTGCCGGTGAACCTGTACCAGATCGACTGGAAGTACCGCGACGAGTTCCGTCCCCGGTTCGGACTGCTGCGAGCCCGCGAGTTCTTGATGAAGGATGCCTACTCCTTCGACAGGGACGAAGCCGGGATGCGGGCGTCGTACGACGTCATGTTCGAGGCGTATCGGCGGATCTTCGACCGATGTGGGGTGCGCTACGTGATCGTCGAGGCCGACCCGGGGCATATCGGCGGCGGCCTGAATCACGAGTTCATGGCGCTGGCCAACGTCGGCGAGGATCTCTTCGTCGGCTGCGAGAACGGCGACTACCTCGCCGATGTCGAGGCGGCCACGCCGCGCCCGCCCGAACCGGCCGACGGTGAAGGTATCGAGCCGCTCGCCGAGGTCGAGACACCCGGCGCCGCGACGATCGACGCGGTGTCGTCGTTCCTCGAGATCGGTCCGGAGACGACACTCAAGTGCATGCTGTTCAGAGCCGGCGAGCAGACCGTCGCCGTTCTCCTGCCGGGCGACCGCGAGGTGAACGAGGAGAAGCTCGGCCGTCTGTTCTTCCCGACGGTGGTGACCCGCTTCGAGGACGATGACTTCGAGGCGTCCGGCTTCGCGAAAGGGTTCGTTGGCCCACAAGGGCTCCCGGACGAGATCGTGATCCTCGCCGACCCCTCCGTACGTGGTGGCAAGAACTGGGTGACGGGCGCGAATCGCGGAGACGTTCATGTGAGAGGCGCGAACGTGGACAGGGACTTCCGCGTCGACCGCTACGAGGATCTCGTCCAGCTGCGCGACGGCGACAGGTGCCCCCTCGACGGCGGGGAGCTCCACATCGCGCGCTCGATCGTCCTCGGGCACATCTATCAGCTCGGAACGAAGTATTCGAAGCCCCTCGCTTCCACGTTCCTCGACGAGGACGGCACCGAGCGGTTCTACGAGATGGGGTGCTACGGGATCGGGATCTCCCGGATCCTGGCGGCCGCTGCCGAGCAGTTCCATGACGACGACGGCTTGTGCTGGCCGAAGGCGCTCGCGCCGTTCGACGTCGCGATCATCCTGGCGAACGTCGACGACCCCGCGTCGACCGCCGAGGCCGAGCGGATCTTTGCAGAGCTGGGAGGGCGAGGCATCGAGGTCGTGCTCGACGACCGTGAGGATCGCGCCGGGGTGAAATTCGCCGACGCGGACCTGATCGGCTGCCCGGTTCAGGTCGTCGTGGGCAAACGGGGTATCGCGGCGGGGACCGTCGACCTCAAGGTCCGAGCGACAGGGGAGCGGTCGACAGCTCCCCTCGCGGAGGCGACCTCGGCCCTGGTCGAGCTGCTGGCGTCTCTCTCCTGATCGCGTAACGCCCCCCGCGACGCCGTATGCAGGCGACGCGGCTATACTGGGCAAGCAGAGGCGTGCGAGGAGTGTCCGGAGGTGGGCTGGCGCCCACCTTTCTGTTCGAAGGAAGGGGTCGGGCCGTGGATGCGGAAACGCTGGTCAGGCCCGTGGTTGAGGGAACGGGGCTCGAGCTCGTCGAGGTGACGCTCCAACGGGAGAGCGGGCGCCGCATCCTTCGTGTGACGGTCGACCGCGATGGCGGCGTCGACCTGGACACGCTCGCGGAGCTAACCGAGAAGGTGTCGCGCAGGCTCGACATAGAAGGGTTCGCTCCCGGGCCGTATTCGCTCGAGTTGACGTCTCCGGGCATCGAACGACGTCTGAAGGACCCCGGCCAGTTCCGGCGCGCGGTCGGGCAACGGATCAAAGTGAGAACGAACGCCCCGCTCGAAGGCGCGACGAGTCACGTGGGTGACCTGGTCTCCGCCGACGACGATGCGATCCTTGTCGCGACCCCCGCCGGAGAGTTGCGAGTGCGTTACGTCGACGTCGCGTCGGCCCGAACCGTGGCCGACTGGGATGCCGAGCTGAAGAGGAGTTCCCGATGAATGCCGAGATGATCGCCGCGCTCCGTGAGCTGGAGCGCGAGAAGGGGATCGCATTCGAGACGATCCTGCAAGGTCTCGAAGAGGCGATGGCCTCGGCATACAAGACGTGGTGGAAGCAGGAGAACCCGACCGCCGACGACGAGTTCGTCGGCTTCCGCGCGGTGATCGACCCCGAGACCGGTGACCTGCGCATCTGGAAGCAGGAGCTCGACGAAGTCGACACCGAGGATGGCGAGGGCCTCGAGATGAAGGTCAGGAGCGAGGCCGAGGTCGTCGTCACCGACGAGTTCCTGGGGCGGATCGGGGCGCAGACCGCCAAGCAGGTCATCTTCCAGAAGCTCCGAGACGCCGAGCGCGAGATGACCTATGAGGAGTTCGCCGGGCGAGAGGGCGACGTCGTCACCGGCATCGTTCAGCAGCAGGAACGGCGCTACACCCTGCTCGACCTCGGCAAGGTCGAGGCCCTCCTTCCGCAGGCGGAACAGGTCCCGAGCGAGCCGTACCGTCACGGCGAGCGGCTCAAGGCGTACATCACCGAGGTCCGCAGGGGCACGAAGGGTCCCCAGATCGTCGTTTCGCGATCGCACCCGGGTCTGCTGAAGTCCCTGTTCGCGATGGAGGTTCCTGAGATCGAAGAAGGCATCGTGGAGATCAAGGCGGTCGCGCGCGAGCCCGGACACCGCTCGAAGATCGCGGTCACATCCCGTGAACCGGGCGTCGACCCGGTGGGAGCGTGTGTCGGTCCGAAGGGGTCGCGCGTTCGGATGGTTGTGAACGAGCTTCGGGGCGAGAAGATCGACGTCGTCCCTTGGTCTGGGAACCCTGGCGAGTTCGTGGCGAACGCCCTTCAGCCGGCAAAGGTGAAGGAAGTTCGCACCGACGAGGCGACGGGAACCGCTCAGGTCATCGTCCCCGACTATCAGTTGTCGCTCGCGATCGGCAAGGAAGGCCAGAACGCACGCCTCGCCGCGAGGCTCACCGGATGGCGGATCGACATCAAGAGCGAGACGCAATCCTCCGACGAAGCTCGCGCTGCCGCTGCGCCGAAGGTCACCGAGGTGCCCAAGCCGACGGAGGTCGTCGAGGTGCCCGAGCCGACGGCGGTCGTCGAAGTGACCGAACCCGCGCCGGCGGTAACCGACGTTACGGACGTCACCGAGGATCCGGCCGAGCCTTCGGAGGCGACCGAGGCGATCCAGGATCCCGCGCCGGCGGACTGATCGGGTGGGCTCGGGTCGCGCGCCGATCCGAACCTGCGTCGGCTGCCGGAGACGCTCCGCGAAGAGCGAGCTGGTGCGGATCGTGAGAACGGCGGAGGGACCGGTCGCCGATCCCTCGGGCCCCGGGCGCGGCGCCTACGTCCACCCCGATGAGGTGTGCGTGGAGTCGGCGTTGAAGAACGGCCTGTTAACACGGGCGCTGCGCGCTCGCGTGGGTCCGGATGAACTGGGTAGGCTAGGAGACATCTTGCGTACGGGATCGGAAATGCGATGAGGGTTCACGAGCTGGCGAAGGAGCTCGGCGTCACCAGCAAGGAGCTGCTGGCGACGCTCGAGCGGATGGGGTCGACCGGGCGGTCGGCGTCGTCGTCCGTGCCCGACGACCTCGTGCCGCGACTCCGCGCCTCGGGTGGGAAGGCTGTGGAGGCGGTCGCGCCCAAGCGGCGCGAAGTGTTGGAACCGCCTCCCACACCCCGGAAGCCGAAGCCCAAGCCGAAGGCCGCGCCGAAGACCGTTGCCGCGAAGGCCGGTGCGGAGGCAGCGCTCCCGCCGAATGGGGCCGTCGCGTCGGCGGAAGCCGTAGTGGCTGTCGCGACTGCGCCGGCGCCGACCCGAGGTCCCGCCGCGAAGCGGCCTCGCGTCGCGCAACCCGCAGAACCGTCGTCGTCGGTGATGCGGTTCGTGCGCGGGTCGACCGCACAGGCCATCGCCGAGAAGCTCGGCAAGTCGCCGGCCGAGGTCGTGAAGACGCTCTTCCTCGCAGGCGAGATGGTCACCGCCACGACGTCGCTCTCGGACGAGGCGATCGCGTTGCTGGCTGCAGATCTCGGCTTCGAGTCTGAGATCGTCGGGATCGAGGACGAGCTCCGCGACGAGGTCGACGAGGTGGTCGATGAGACGAAGTTGGTTCCTCGGCCTCCGGTCGTCACCGTGATGGGCCACGTCGACCACGGGAAGACGAAGCTGCTCGACGCCATCCGCAAGACCGACGTCGTTGCGGGAGAGTTCGGTGGCATCACGCAGCACATCGGCGCCTACCAGGCACACGTCGGCAAGCGCGAGATCACGTTCATCGACACACCGGGACACGAAGCGTTCACGGCGATGCGAGCGCGGGGTGCGAAGGTCACCGACATCGCGGTGCTCGTCGTCGCCGCTGATGACGGCGTGATGCCGCAGACCCTCGAGGCCCTCGATCACGCGAAGGCGGCCGACGTGCCGATCATCGTCGCGGTCAATAAGGTCGACAAGGAGGAGGCGGATCCACAGCGGGTGCGCACCCAGATGGTCGAGCGCGGGATCGTTCCGTCCGAGTGGGGCGGTACGGTGGAGTTCGTCGACGTCTCGGCGAAGACCAACACGAACCTGGACGGCCTGCTCGAGACGATCCTGCTCGTCGCCGATCTGGAAGAGCTCAAGGGAGACCCGACGGGCCGATCCCGCGGCACCGTCATCGAGGCGCACCTCGACACCGGCCGAGGGCCCGTCGCAACGGTGCTCGTGCAGAAAGGCACGCTCGCCGTCGGCGACGCGCTCGTCTGCGGAGCGGCATACGCGAAGATCCGTGCGATGCAGGACGAATACGGGAACCCCGTCCACGAAGCAGGCCCGGCCAAGCCGGTGCAGGTCCTGGGTTGGAGCACGGTCCCCGCCTCGGGTGACGAGTTCCGTGAGGTCGAGGACGAGCGAGAGGCCCGCCACATCGCAGCTGAGCGAGAGGCGAGGATCCGCGCGGCCGAACTCGTGACGACACGCCCGCCGACGCTGTCCGACCTTATGGCACAGGCCGAGCGAGCCGAGATCCCAGAGCTGACCGTCATCTTGAAGGCGGACGTGCAGGGGTCGCTCGGCGCCTTGTCCGATGCCCTGCTGAAGCTGCCGCAGAACGAGGTGCGCGTCCACATCGTCCACAGCGCTGCCGGCGCGATCACCGAGAACGATGTGTCGCTCGCGATGGCCTCGAACGCGATCGTGATCGGGTTCAACGTTCGCCCGGATAAGCAGGCGCGCGCGCTCGCAGAGAAGGAGGGTGTCGACCTGCGCCTCTACCGTGTGATCTACGACGCGATCGACGACGTCAAGTTGGCGCTCTCCGGCATGCTGGCCCCCGAGCGTCAGGAGCACGAGCTCGGTCAGGCCGAGGTTCGCGCCATCTTCCGTGTGCCCAAACAGGGTGTCGTGGCGGGCTGCTACGTCACGACCGGGACGATCCCTCGTGACGCGAAGGTGCGTCTGGTCCGCGACGGGATCGTCGTCTACGAGGGCAAGCTGCACTCTCTGCGCCGCTTCAAGGACGACGTCAGGGACGTCGCCGCCGGCTACGAGTGCGGCATCGGCATCGAGGGGTACCAGGACATCAAGGAAGGCGACGTCATCGAGGCCTACGAGGTCCGCGAGGTCGCGCGCTCGATCTAACGCCATGCTCGTCGCCCTCGAGCGGTTCGATCTCCGGATCCCCGATTGCCGGTCCCTGAAGCAGAAGCGTCACGTCGTGAAGTCGCTGTCCGGTGCCATCCGCTCACGGTTCGAGGTGAGCGTCGCCGAGGTCGACCACCATGATCTCTGGCAGCGAACCGCCCTGGGTGTCGCCGTCGTGGGCGCTGAGGGACACCACCTCCGTAAGGTGATGCATCAGATCGAGACGTTCGTCGAAGCGTGGGGCGGCGTCGAGATCATCCAGGCGACGCTCACGTTGCACGAAGAAGATGAGTGAGCGGGCGCAACACGAAGCACCCGGTACGCTGACCGGTATGCCGCAAGGAGGTCGCACCCAGCGTGTCGGCGAGGAGTTCCGCGAGGTGCTCGCCGAGGAGATCCAGAAGCTGAAGGACCCTCGCATCGGGTTCGTAACGGTGACGGGGGTGAGGGTCTCGCCCGATCTTCGTCACGCATGGGTGTACTTCACGAGCTACGGAGACGAGAAGGCGAAGGCGGGAAGTCGCGCCGCTCTGCGATCTGCGACCCCGCATCTTCGCTCGGCTCTGGGGCGCCAGGTCCGGCTGAAGTTCCTCCCCGAGCTGGAGTTCGAAGAGGACGTCACGTTCGAACACGCGCAACGCATCGACGAGCTCCTCGCGAAGCTTCAGCGCTCGGAGTCCGAATGATGCTCCAAAGAACAACGAAGGTCGGTGACGGATGAGCATGGATCCATACGAGGAAGGACTACGGCGCGCCGCTGGGATCTTGGGCGAGGCGACCGAGGTCGCGCTCGCGTGTCACGTGAACCCGGACGCCGACGCGTTGGGGTCGATGCTCGGGCTCGCCGCCTATCTCCGGTCGCGCGGCGCCGAGACCACCTGTTCGTTCCCGAACGAGCCACTCGACCCCCCGCGGTGGTCGTCGATGCTGCCCGGCAGCGACCGGCTGGTTCCCGTGAGGGACTTCCCGAAGGAACCCGCTCTGATGGTGACCTGCGACTGCGCCTCGTTCGACCGGTTGGGGGCGCTCGGGCACGCCGCGTCTCGCGCAGGTGAGGTCATCTGGATCGACCATCACCGTTCCTACGACGGATCGGGAACCATCTCGGTCGTCGATCCGGCCGCGTCCTCTACCTGCGAGATCGTGTTCCGACTGATCGAGGAGATGGGTGGCGCCCTGCGGGACGACGTGGCGATGTGCCTCTACGCGGGGCTCGTGACCGACACGGGGCGGTTCCAATACGAGGCGACGACACCCGAAACCCTTCGCGTGGCGGCGACGCTCCGTGAACGGAACTTCGATCATTCGAGGCTGGTGCAGGCGCTTTACGAGGACAACCGACCGGCGTACCTCCGCCTGCTCGGGCTCGCGCTGGCCCGTCTGACCGAGGATCGGAGCACCGATCTCGTCTGGACATACCTCACCCAGGCTGACCTGGTTGGATCTGGGGTGAACCCGGGAGAGATGGATGATCTCATCGACATCATCCGGACCGCGCGCGATGTCGACGTGGCCGCGCTCGTCAAGCAGCAGAAGGACGGCAGGTTCAAGGTCAGCGTGCGCTCGCGCGGCGCGCACGACCTTTCGGCGGTCGCCACGGCGTTCGGTGGGGGAGGACACCGGCTCGCAGCCGGCTACACGAGCGCTCACGGGCTCGCCGAGACCGTCTCCCGGCTCACGGAGGCGCTCGCCGGCGAGTCCGCAACCTTGTGAGTGCGGTCGACGCGGCGCCCGAGGGCCTGCTGCTCGTCGACAAGCCGCAGGGGATCACCTCTCACGACGCCGTCGCATCGGTGCGCCGCGCACTCGGAACGAAGAAGGTCGGCCATGCCGGGACGCTCGATCCGATGGCGACCGGTCTGCTCGTGATCGGTGTCGGACGCGCGACGCGCCTGCTGCGATTCCTCGGTGATCTTCCGAAGACGTATGAAGGAACGATGCGGCTCGGCGTCGAGACGACGACCCTCGATGCTGAGGGCGACGTTACGCGCACTGCCCCGGTCGACGCGACCGATGAACAGATCCGCGCGGCCATGGCGGCGCTCGTCGGAGATCCGATGCAAACGCCACCGGCGTTCAGCGCCGTGAGCGTGGGAGGTCGCCGGCTCTACGATGCCGCGCGCAAGGGTCAGACGCTGGAGGCCGCGCCACGCCAGATCCACGTCGACACGTTCGACCTGCTTGCGAGACGGGGCGACGAGGTCGACTTCCGGGTGATATGCGGCGGTGGGACGTACGTCCGCGTCCTGGCCGCCGATGTCGGCGCGGCCGTGGGTTGTGGGGCGCACCTCACGCGGCTGCGACGCGAAGCGATCGGCCTGTTCGGGGTCGCGCAGGCGACCCCACCGCAGGAACCGGGGTCGCCGCTTCCTGTGGAAGTTGCGGTAACGCACCTGCCTCGGATGTCGCTCGAGCCGGAGGAAGCCATCGCCGCCGGTCATGGACGGATCCTCGGTCCTTCGGGGATCGACGGCCCGTTCGCCGTCTACGACGACTCGGGCCAGCTCATCGGTGTCTACGAAGACGAGGGCGCGAAGGCGCGGCCTCTCGTGATCTTGGCCGCACTCGGCTGAGGATCCCGACCGGCGAGATCGAGGGGAAGGGCGGGGTTCGGATACCCTGCCGTGCGATGCAGATCGTCAACGGGATCGAGTCACTGCCCCTGTCGGACGAACCGTGCGTCGTCACGGTCGGCTTCTTCGATGGCGTGCATCTCGGTCACCGCGCAGTGTTCACGCGCGCCATCGAGCGGGCTCGCGGGCGGGGCACCCGCTCGGTGGCGATCACCTTCGACCGTCATCCTCGCGAGGTGCTGACGCCCGGGCGCGAACCTCGACTGCTCACGACGGTGGAGCGCAAGGCGAGCATCATCTCCGAGACGGGGATCGACGTTCTCGTCGTGCTCGAGTTCACACCGGCCTTCTCCCGCGTGCCCGCGGAGGACTTCGTCCGTGACGTGCTTTCGGAAGGGGTCCATGCCGTACACGCCGTCATGGGTGCGAACTTCACGTTCGGCTTCAAAGCGACCGGAACCATCGACAATCTCGCCGAGATGGGGCGGCCATATGGGCTGACCGCGGAGGGTGTCGCTCTCATCCAGCTGGAGGGGCGCACGGTCTCGTCGTCGTCGATCCGAGAGTCGCTCGCGGCCGGTGACCTCGACTGGCCCCGTTCGGCGCTCGGGCGTCGGTTCATCCTGGACGGTGAGGTCGTTCCGGGGCACGGACGTGGTACGGGACTGGGATTTCCGACCGCCAACCTCCGCACGTGGCCACGATTGCTGTTGCCGGGTCAGGGCGTCTACGCCGGCGCCGCCGAGGTTCGAGGGCAGCGGTATGTCGCAGCGATCGACGTGGGTACGAACCCGACGTTCGGCGTCGACCCACTGCATGTCGAGGCCTTCCTCCTCGATTTCGAGGGCGACGACCTGCACGGCGATCCCCTGTCGGTCGAGTTTTGGGGCCGTCTGCGCGACGAGGTCCGGTACGACTCCGTCGAGGAGCTCGTCGCCGCGATCGCCGACGACGTGGAGCGAACCCGCGAGATCGTGGCCCTGTGAGGCGGTCCGTCAGAGACTCATTCCCGCTGGTAGCCTTGGATACCGTATGACCTTGGCAACCGAAACGAAGCAGCTGCTCATCTCCGAGCATGCCCGCTCCGCAGGCGATACGGGGTCCGCCGAGGTTCAGATCGCGGTGCTCACCAGGCGCATCACCGACCTGACCGAGCACCTCAAGACCCACAAGCACGATCACGCTTCTCGGCGAGGTCTGCTGAAGATGGTCGGCCGTCGCCGCCGGCTGCTCGACTACCTCAAGGGCGAAGACATCGAACGCTACCGCGACCTGATCGCGAAGCTGGGTCTTCGCCGCTAGCGAGAACAACGACGGGGTGCCTCAGGAGCCCCGTTCCCCTTGAAGGAGGGATGCGAACGCCCCACCACCCCTAACGAGGTGGGAAGACCGCGGTCGGTTATCAGTAGTGAGTCACCGAGCCACATCGCGCCACGACGCAACGCGACGCAGGCGCCGCGAGGCGTGGATGGCCCGGGGGCCCACTACTGAGAATCGGCCGGCCCCACCACTGTTCCGTTCATCCGCGCGTGCAGATGCCGCGCTCAGATCCTAAGGAGGATCGGCCGATGGCCATCACCACCCTTTCCCGTGAATTCGGAAACAAGCCCCTGTCGTTCGAGTCCGGCCGCATGGCCCGTCTCGCGCACGGGGCCGTCACGCTCACGTACGGCGAGACCCAAGTGCTCGCAACCTGTGTCAGCAGCGCTCCCCGCGAAGGGATCGACTTCTTCCCGCTCACCATCGACGTCGAGGAGCGGATGTACGCCGCCGGGAAGATCCCCGGCTCGTTCTTCCGTCGCGAGGGACGTCCCTCCGAGACCGCGGTGCTCACGTGTCGCCTGATCGATCGCCCCATGCGACCCACGTTCAAGGACGGGTTCCGCGACGAGGTGCAGGTCGTCATCACGGTGCTCGGCGTCGACGGCTCGAACCCCTACGACGTCCCAGCGATGAACGCCGCCTCCATCGCGACGTCGCTGGCGGGTCTGCCGTTCGACGGCCCCGTCGGTTCCGTTCGGATGGGCCTGATCGAGGGCGAGTGGGTGATCAACCCCACGTTCCAGGAGATCGAGGAGGCAACCTTCGACGTGGTTGTCGCAGGTCGTCGCAACCACACGGGTGAGATCGACGTCCTGATGATCGAGGGCGAGGCCCCCGACAATACGTGGCGCTTGCTCGCCGACGGCGCCACCGCGCCCACCGAGGAGGTTGTCGCCGAGGGGCTCGAGGCGGCGAAGCGAGCGCTCGGCACACAGATCGACCTGCAGGCTGAGTTCATCGCACAGGTCGGTGTGACCGAACGCCCGTGGGAGCCGAAGCCGCTGTACGGCGACGACGTGTTCCAGCTGATGAGCGATTTCGCGAAGTCTCGGCTCGAGGAGGCGATCGTCCCCGACAAGGCGGAGCGTGAGGCAAAACTCGATGCGCTGAAGTCGGAGGCGAAGGAGTATGCCGCGGCGACGCTCGGCGATGCGGCAGCGACACGCTCCGGCGAGCTCGGCCCGGCGTGGAAGGCGCTCCAGAAGAAGGTCATGCGCAAGCGCGTGCTCGATGAGGGCATCAGGCTCGACGGCCGAACGCCAACGGACATCCGGCCGCTCTCGGCCGAGGTCGGCGTCCTGAAGCGGGCGCACGGATCCGCTCTGTTCAGCCGGGGCGACACCCAGGTGTTGAACATCACGACGCTCGGCATGCTCCGCATGACGCAGATGATCGACACGCTCGACCTCGAGGACTCGAAGCGGTACATGCACCACTACAACTTCCCGCCGTTCTCCACCGGTGAGACGGGCCGCGTCGGCTCACCCCGCCGGCGAGAGATCGGACACGGCGCCCTCGCCGAGCGCGCCCTCGTTCCGGTGATCCCGACCGAGGAAGAATTCCCCTACGCCCTCCGGCTGGTTAGCGACGTGCTGAGCTCGAACGGCTCTACGTCGATGGCGAGCGTCTGCGGATCCTCGCTGTCCCTCATGGACGCCGGCGTTCCGATCAAGGCGACGGTCGCCGGGATCGCGATGGGGATGATCGCGGACGAGGGGAGATTCGTCACCCTGACCGACATCCTGGGGGCCGAGGACGCGCTGGGCGACATGGACTTCAAGGTCGCCGGCACACGCGAGTTCGTGACGGCGATCCAGCTCGACATGAAGGTCACGGGCCTGCCCGGCGATGTGTTGGGCAACGCGCTGAAGCAGGCTCGCGAGGCCCGGTTCAAGATCCTCGACGTGATGGAAGCAGCGATCCCCGCGCCGAGAGGCGAGGTCAACCCCAAGGCGCCGCGGATCATCTCGATCCAGATCCCCGTCGACAAGATCGGCGAGGTCATCGGGCCCAAGGGCAAGCGGATCAACGAGATCATCGGGCTCACGGGTGCCGACATCGACATCCAGGACGACGGAACCGTGTTCATCGGATCGACGGAAGGCATGGGCGCCGACGAAGCGGCCCGCATGATCGAAGAGATCGCGAACCCCCGACCGGTGCTAGTCGGCGAGACCTACGAAGGCCGCGTCGTGAAGACCACAACGTTCGGCGCCTTCGTGAACCTCGTACCGGGCCGCGACGGTCTCGTTCACATCTCCAAGCTCGGGAAGGGCAAGCGCCTCAGCAGCGTCGAGGAAGCGATCCGCGAGGGCGATCAGATCACGGTCCTCGTCGAAGACATCGACGCCCAGGGCAAGATCAGCCTGAAGCCGGTCGGCGAGGAGTGGGCGATCCCGGAGGGTCAGGCGGACGAGAGCGGAGCCCGCGAGCGACGCCCCCGCGAGGGTGGCCGTGACCGCGGCGACCGTGGAGACCGTGGTGGCCGCGGTGGCGGGGACCGGGGAGGCCGCGGCGGCGGCAGCCGGTTCCGCGATCGCGCGCCTAGCGGATCCGACGCGCCAAGCGCACCCAGCACCGACACTCCCGCCGGCGAGTAGGCGACCACCCGGATGCCCATCCGCAGGACCGAGTTCTCCTCGGGCCTTCGGGTCGTCACGGAACGGATGGCGGGGGTCCGTTCCGCGTCGATCGGGTTCTGGGTGCTGGCGGGCTCGCGCGACGAAGCGCCGAGGATCAGTGGTTCGAGCCATTTCCTGGAGCACCTGCTGTTCAAGGGCACGGCGACGCGCACCGCGCTGGAGATCGCGCAAGACTTCGACGCTGTTGGAGGGGATATCAACGCCTTCACCTCGAAGGAGTACACGTGCTTCTACGCGCGCGTGCTCGATCGCGACCTCGACATGGCGGTCGATCACCTCGCCGACATGCTGCAGCATTCGCTGATCCGCGCTGCCGATCTGGACGCCGAGCGCCAGGTGATCCTCGAGGAGATCAACATGCACGAGGACTCGCCCGAAGAACTCGTGCACGACCTGTTCACCGAGACCCTGTGGCCCGAGCACCCACTCGGTCGCCCGATCCTCGGCACCGTCGCAACGATCGAGGCGGCGACATCGGCGTCGGTGCGGCGCTTCTACAAGCGGCACTACGTGCCGGGGCACTTCGTCGTAGCGGCGGCGGGCAACATCGACCATGACGAGTTGGTTCGCATGCTCCGCCGACGCATGGAAGCCGGGCGGGAGCTGAAGCCCGGTCGACCCTCGGTCTGGAACAAGCGGGCACCGCAACGGGCGCCTATCGCGTCGGGCAGCGACCTCGTGAAACGTCGGAAGACGGAACAAGCGCACATCTGTCTCGGAACCGACGGCCTCTCCCGGACCGACCCCGATCGGTTCGCCTTCATGATCGTGAACACGGCCCTCGGGGGCGGCATGTCATCACGGTTGTTCCAGGAGGTTCGCGAGCGCCGCGGCCTCGCGTACTCCGTCTTCAGCTACCACCAGCAGTTCACCGAGGCCGGGTTGTTCTCCTGTTATGCAGGCACGACCCCAAGCCGCGCGGAACAGGTGATCGGGCTCCTTCGTCGCGAGCTCGAGGACGTCGCCGGCGGCGGACTGCGCGCCGATGAGTTCGAGCGGGCGAAGGGCCACGTGAAAGGGTCGATGGTGCTGCATCTCGAAGATCCCGGCGGGCGGATGTCGCGCCTCGGGAAATCGGAGATCGCGCACGGCGAGATCCTGTCCGTGGATCAGACCTTGAAGCGCATCGACGGAGTCGGGCTGGACGATGCACGGCGTGTCGCCGAGCGGGTACTGTCGCAGCCGATGACCCTCACCGTGCTCGGTCCGTTCAGCTCGAAAGCGTTCGCGGGGGTCATGAGCTGACCCGTGTCGCCGTCGTCGGCGCTGCCGGCCGGATGGGCCGCGAGGTCTGCCGGGCGCTGGCGGCGCGCCCAGATCTGGAGCTTACGGCAGCCGTGGACCCTGCCCACGCAGGCACGCAGATCGAGGGAGTGTCCGTCGCCTCCTCGCTCGATGCCGTGGTCGACGCCTCCGCTGAGGTGGCCGTCGACTTCACGCATCCCGACGCGGTGATGGGCACGATCCGTTGGTGCGTCGAGCATGGCGTCCATGCCGTCGTCGGGACAACGGGCATCACACCGGAGAACCTGGACGAGTTGCGGGCCATCACGTCGGGTGCTCGCGCGAACGTCTTCGTCGCACCGAACTTCGCGATCGGCGCGGTCCTGATGATGCGCTTCGCAGAGCGGGCGGCGAAGTACTTCCCGGCGGCCGAGATCGTCGAGCTGCATCACGACGACAAGGCCGATGCGCCCAGCGGAACCGCGCTCGCCACGGCTCGCAGGATCGCGGCGGCACGCGGAGACGCTTCGGCGCCGACCGCCGGCGGTGACGAGGCCTATCCCGGCGCGCGAGGAACCGATGTCGAGGGCGTGCGGGTGCACGCGGTCCGGCTCCCAGGACTCCTCGCCCATCAGGAGGTCATCCTCGGCGGTCCCGGTCAGACCCTGACGATCCGCCACGATTCCACCGATCGTTCCGCGTTCATCCCGGGGATCCTGCTGGCGATCGAGTCGGTCGCCGCCCTCCCCGGTTTGACGATCGGGATCGAGCCCCTGTTGGAGGAGCGGTGACGCATCGCCTCGCGGTGGTCGTTGCGCATCCCGACGACGACACGTTCGGTTGCGCGGGAACCGTCGCGCTCCACGCGGACGATCCCGGGTTCCGATTCGTCTTGGTCCATTCGACGAACGGCGAGGCCGGCATGATTTCGGACCCGGCCCTCGCCACGCGCGAGACCCTCGGCGAGGTCCGGCAGGAAGAGGACCGGCGATCGTGGACGGTGCTCGGACGAGAGCCAGACCGCCACGAGTGGCTCGGGTACCCCGACGGCTCGTTGGCTGAGTTCGCCGACGAGCTCGTCGAGCGACTGGTCACGATCTTCCGGGACGAGCGTCCGGACGTCGTGATCTCGTTCGGTCCCGATGGCGTGACGGGTCACCCGGACCACATCGCGGCGGGCCGAGCGGCCGCGGAGGCCTTCCATCGGGTGCGCGGTGAGGGGGGCGATGGTTTCAGCAGGCTCTTCCAAACCGCCATCCCGCAGACGTCGATCGACGAGTTGAACGCCAGGCTCGTCGCCGACGGCAAGGAGCCGTTCGATCCGACCCAGATCTTCCACCCCCGCGGTGTCCCCGACGACACGATCGGCCTCGTCGTCGACACGAGTGCCGTGGCCGAACGGGTCGTCGCCGCTCTCCGCGAGCACAAGACCCAGGCGAACGATATGGCGGCCGACATGACCGAGGACGACCTGCTGCGGATCGCATCGAGCGAGCACGCGGTCCGAGCCTGGCCGTCGAGTGAATCGGGAGATCCGGTCTTGCGTGACGTCTTCGAGGACCTCGACTGACCGAGTTCCGCTCGGCGGGGTAGTCTCCCGCGATGGATCTCGAGTTCCGGACGATCACCAACGGCGAGCTCGACGCGTTCGTGCGAACCGTCGAGACCGCGTTCAGCGGATCGGTCACGCCCGAGGATCTCGAGCGGGTGCGGAAGCTGGCCGAGCTCGATCGGTATCACGCGGCCTTCGAAGACGGACGCATCGTCGGCGGTGCAGCCGCGATCTCGTTCCGCATGACGGTGCCGGGAGGTTCTTCGATCCCGACGGCGGGTGTCACCGCGGTCGGAGTCTCGCCGACCCACCGTCGCCGAGGCATCACGACAGAGCTGATGCGGGTGCAGCTGGAGGACGTCCGCCGCCGCGGGGAGCCGCTGGCGGCGCTGTTCGCCTCGGAGGGGAGCATCTACGGCCGGTTCGGCTACGGCGTCGCGAGCCTCGACACCAGCCTCGAGATCGACACGGACCGCTCGGCGTTCGTGCGCGGCTATCGCCCGTCCGGTCGTGTCGTTCTGATGGATGAAGCGACCGCTCGACCGATCGAGAAACGGATCTACGACGCCCTGGTACCGACGCGCCCGGGCATGCTGTCGGTCGACGACACGTGGTTCGAGGCGCGGTTGATGGGATTCGGTGAGGACAAGGACACGACGTGGTTCCACGCGGCGCACGAGACGGACGCCGGTGAACCCGATGCGTACGCGATCTACAAGGTGAAGCAGGAGTGGCCCGACCACATGCCGAAGCTCGAGCTCACCGTCCGGGAGCTGGAAGCGCTGACACCCCAGGCGAACGCCGACATATGGCGGTACCTGTGCGACGTCGACCTCGTCCGCGTCATCAAGGCCGATGCACGCCCGGCAGATGAGCCGTTGCTCTGGCGGGTCGCCGAACCGCGCCGCCTGCGGGCGCAGATCATCGACGGTCTCTACGTTCGCCTCGTGGACGTGCCGCGCGCGCTGGAGGCTCGCCGCTACTCGAGCGACGGTCGCGTTTTGATGGAGGTCGAGGATCCGTTCTGCCCGTGGAACGAAGGGCGCTACGAGCTCGCCGTTCGCGACGGCGCCGGGACGTGTGTACCGACCGAGAAGAGTCCCGGTGTGGGCTGCACGGCAAGCGATCTTGGCGCGGTTTACCTGGGTGGGTCGACCTGGCGAGAGCTGCATCGGGCGGGACGGGTGACCGAGCTCACGGAAGGAGCGCTTGCCCGGGCCGACGCGATGTTCGCTTGGGATCCGGCTCCCTGGTGTTCGTTCGGCTTCTGACCTCGGCGGTCCGTCAGCGGCTGGTGGGTTCGGCCTCTCCGGCCTGCCAGCGAGCAAGGACGAAGAGCAGATCGCTCAAGCGGTTGAGGTAGCGGCGCACGTCGGGGTTGACCTCGCGCTGAGCGCGTTCCATCGCGACGACCTGACGCTCGGCACGACGCACGACACTGCGCGCGACGTCGAGAGCAGCGCTCGTCGGGTTGGCGCCCGGCACCACGAAGACCTCGGGTAAGGGCCGGGCGGTCACGAGATCGTCGATGCGTCGCTCGAGGCGCGCCACCATCTTGTCCGTGACCAGCGAAACTCCCGCCTCGAGCTTCTTGCGCTTCTTCGGGTTCGTCGCCAGGTCGGCTCCGACCACGAACAGCTCCCGCTGCAGGGCCAGGATGTCGGTGCGCATCGCCTCGTCGTCGCAGAGGGCCCGCGCGACGCCGAGCGCAGCCACGGCTTCGTCGGTCGTGCCGTAGGCCTCAGTGGCGAGGTCGTCCTTCGGCACCCGCCCCCCGTAGAGGAGCCCGGTGGTGCCGTCGTCTCCGGTCTTCGTGTAGATGCGCGGCATCGGCGGCTAGCATAGGGCTCGTCAGCGCCGCCGCCCGGCGGCACAGGGGGCACGATGGCCAGGTTCGGTTCCGTGGTGACGGCGATGGTGACGCCCTTCCGCGACGACCACGCCGTCGACTACGACGGCGCCGCGTCTCTCGCCTCGTGGCTGCTCGAGCACGGATCCGACGCGATCGTCGTCGCGGGCTCCACGGGAGAGTCGCCGACCCTCACGCGCAAGGAACGGGCGGAGCTCTACCGCGTCGTGGCGGGAGCCGTCCGCGGCCACGGGAAGATGATCTGCGGCACGGGTACGTACTCGACGGCGGAAACCCTCGAGCTCACGCAGGATGCCGAAGACGCGGGAGCCGACGGCATCCTCGTCGTGACCCCCTACTACAACAAGCCGCCGCAGCGCGGTTTGATCGCCCACTTCGAACGTGTCGCCGACGCCACCGAGTTGCCGATCATCGCTTACAACATCCCCGGAAGGACCGCGACGAGGATCGAGCACGACACCCTGATCCGGCTTGCGGAGAAGCCGAACATCGTCGCGGTGAAGGACTCCACGGGGGACTTCCGCGGCATCTCGCGTCTCATGGCGGAGGCGCCCGACTTCGAGGTCTACTCCGGCGACGATTGGGCGACCTTCGGCTACGTATGCCTGGGGGCGGTCGGGGTCGTGAGCGTCGCCTCGCACCTGGTCGGCGAGCAGATCCGCCAGATGATCGAGCTGATCGAGACCGGCGACGTCGCAGCCGCTCGGAAGATCCACGCGACCCTTTCGCCCCTGTTCAACGCGCTGTTCATCACCTCGAACCCGATCCCGTTGAAGGCGGCGCTCGAGATGCTGGGGCGGTCTGCCGGCGTTCCCCGCCTGCCGCTCGTCCCGGCGACCGCGGCCGAGCGCGACCGGATCCGCATAGCACTGGAGGATGCCGGTCTCCTCTGACACAGCGATCCGGGTCGTCTTCCTCGGGGGGGTCGGGGAAGTCGGACGCAACATGGCATGCGTCGAGCTCGACGGACGCATCCTCATCATCGACGTCGGACTTTCGTTCCCCTCGGGCGACATGCCGGGCATCGACCTGGTCCTTCCGGATTTCGACTACATCCGCAAGAACCTCCACCGGGTCGAGGCCGCGGTGCTCACCCACGGCCACGAGGATCACATCGGTGCGTTGCCGTACCTGCTCCGAGAGCTCCACGACCTTCCCGTCTACGGCACCCCGTTCACGCTCGAGCTCCTGAAGGGGAAGCTCGAGGAGCACGGTGTCGCCGATCGGTGTGAGCTACGGGTCGCCACGCCCGGGGAGGGCGCGACGATCGGGCCCTTCACGATGCGGTTCATCCGCGTGACGCATTCGATCCCCGACGGCATGGCGGTCGTGGTCGACACGCCGCACGGTGCGATCCTGCACACGGGGGACTTCAAGATCGACCAGACGCCGCTCGACGGACGGCCCACCGACCTACACCGGCTGGCCAAGGAGGCGAGCGGCATCGGCGTGCACCTGCTCCTCAGCGATTCGACGAACGCCGAGGAAGCCGGGTACACCTCGAGCGAGCGCAGCGTCGGCCCCGTCCTGCACGACATCGTCGCCGGCGCACCGAACATCGTCGTCGCCGCGTGCTTCTCCAGCCACATCCACCGGGTGCAGCAGATCGTTAACGCTGCCCGCGCGAACGGCCGTGTCGTGGCGTTCCTCGGTCGGTCGATGCTCAACAGCGTCGCGGCCGCACGCCGGCTCGCCCTGCTCGATGTCGACGACCGCGACGTGGTCGACATCGGGGAGGTCGATCACCTCGACCCCGGGCGGGTCGTCGTCATCTGCACGGGCTCCCAGGGCGAGCCGTACTCGGCCCTCAGCCTGATGGCGTCACGACAACACAAATGGGTGAAGTTGGAAGCAGGCGACACCGTCGTGTTGTCGTCGTCGCTGATCCCCGGCAACGAGCCGGCGATCCATCGCGTCGTCGATGCGCTCTACAGAACAGGAGCGAACGTCTTCCATATGCCGGCCGATCCGGTCCACGCGAGCGGTCACGCAGCTCAGGAGGAGCTCCGATTGATGCTCTCCCTTGTTCGGCCGCGATGGTTCATCCCGATCCACGGCGAGCGAAGGCATCTCCAACACCACGCGCGCCTCGCCACCGAGGTCGGGATCCCGCACGATCACGTGGTGGTCTGCGAAGACGGCGACGTGGTGCAGGTCGGCGAGGTCGTCGAGAAGGTCGATCGGGTTCAGGCCGGTATGACGTTCGTCGACGGATCGGGGATCGGCGACGTCGGGGGCGAGGTGTTGCGGGACCGCCGCAAGCTCGCCGGCGACGGGGTGGTGGTCGTCGTGCTCACCGTCGACGCGCACACGGGAGAGGTCCTCGCAGGCCCCGACATCGTGAACCGTGGATTCGTCTATGAGGAGTCCTCGGGCGACATCCTTGAAGAGGGCCGCAAACGCGTCATGCTGGCTCTCACGGAGAGCGCGGCAGAGGCCCACGTCACGGACCCCTCGGCGCTGCAGCAGAGCGTGCGCCGCGTCCTCGGCAAGTACTTCTACGAGGTCACGGAGCGCAAGCCGGTGATCCTGCCGGTGATCATGGAGGTGTAGGTGCCAACGAAGACTTCCCCTCCGCGGCGAAAGCGGCGGACCCCAACCCGTAAGGCGGCAACGAAGCGCAGACCGGCTGCGCGCCGGAAGCCCGCGCGCACCCCCGTGATCACGGTTCTTTCCCCATGGGCGCGCGACGCGATCGGTATCGGTCTGGTCGTGATGGGACTTCTGTCGATGTTGTCGGTGTGGCTGCACGCGGCGGGCCTCGGCGGGCACGCGATCTCCTCGGTCCTTCATGCGCTGTTCGGCGTGGCGGCTGTGGTGTTCCCGGTGGTCGGCGTGTACTGGGGCATCTTGCTTCTGCGCGACACGGCGCGCGATCAACGGGTTCGCATGTTCATCGGCTTCGCAGCGGCCACGGTCGGAGCACTCGGGATCGTCTCGCTCGTGGCGGAGAACCCAGCCCCCGACGGGGGTTACGTCGCTATCGCGAAGGCCGGCGGGTTCCTCGGCGCGCTGCTTGCCGATCCGCTGTCGCGGGTGCTCTCATCGGTGGGTGCTGCGATCGTGTGCGTGGGGCTCCTCTTCCTGGGATCCCTGATCTTCAGCGGTACGCCACTGGCGGCCGTGCGCGAGCGCCTGCGCGAATACCGCGACGAGCGCGACGAGCGTGACCCCGTACGGGCGACCGCGCGGGAAGGGTCACGCGGGCGGGGCTGGCCGCGTCGGCGCGGCGGAGCCCTGCGCGAGGCCTTCGGTCTGGACGAGGTCGTCCTGGTGCCGGATGCAGAGGACCTGTATCCGGAGCCGATCGAAGAGCTGATCGACCCCGAGACGGGGGACGATGACGCACCCATCCTCAAGCAGCCGAGACCTCGAACGGTGGCGACGGCGAGCGGTCCCTATCATCTGCCCCCAGCCGATCTGCTCCGCGCGGCGCCGCCCTCCACGGCGGACGGCCGACATCAAGACGAGGTCATGGCAGCGCTCGAACGCACGCTCCGCGACTTCGGCGTCGACGCGCACGTGACCGGATCGCATCGTGGGCCGACCGTCACGATGTATGAGGTCGAGGTCGCCGCGGGCACGAAAGTGAACAAGGTGCTCAACCTCTCGAGCGACATCGCGTACGCGCTCGCCACGCCCGACGTCCGCATCCAGGCGCCGATCCCGGGGAAGTCGGCGATCGGTATCGAGGTGCCCAACCAGCATCGCGATTTCGTGATGCTCGGCGATGTCCTGCGATCGAAGGCGGCGAAGGACTCCGACCACCCGCTCACCGTAGCCCTCGGCAAGGACGTCCATGGCCGGGCGCAGATGGTGAACCTCGCGACGATGCCGCACGTCCTCATCGCCGGCGCGACCGGTGCCGGCAAGTCCTCGCTCGTGAACTGCTTCATCACGTCGCTGCTGATGCGCACGACGCCCGACGACGTGCGGTTGGTTCTGGTCGATCCGAAACGCGTCGAGCTGATCCACTTCGCCGAAGTGCCGCACCTGCTGTCGCCGGTCATCGTGCATCCGAAGCGCGCTGCCGAGGCGCTCCAATGGCTCGTGCGTGAGATGGAGCTTCGGTACGAGATCCTCTCGGCCGTCGGCGTGCGCGATATCGACGGCTACGAAGAGGGGCTCCGGGGGGGAACGCTCCGGCTGCCGGTCGGCCACGAGCACGAGTACGTGCACATGCCGTTCATCGTCGTCGTGATCGACGAGCTGTCGGATCTGATGATGGTTGCCCCCCGCGAAGTAGAGGACGCGATCTGTCGCATCGCGCAGATGGCGCGGGCCGTCGGCATCCACCTGGTGGTTGCGACCCAGCGCCCCAGCGTCGACGTCGTGACCGGCCTGATCAAGGCGAACATCCCGTCGCGGATCGCGTTGATGACCTCGAGCCAAGCGGACTCCCGCGTCGTGCTCGATATGAACGGCGCCGAGAAGCTCGTCGGCCACGGCGACATGCTCTTCGCGCCGGCGAACGCTTCCAAGCCGACCCGGCTGCAAGGAGCGTGGGTGACCGAGGCCGAGATCCACGGCGTCACGTCGTTCATCCGCGAACAGCGAACCGTCGTCTACGAAAGCAACGTCGAAGGGCTCGGATTGCCTCCCGGCCTTGCTCCCGGCGAATCGGGCGACCACGGCCTCGGCGACGACGACGATCTGCTCGAACAGGCAGCCCAGCTCGTGGTCCGGTCCCAGCTCGGATCGACGTCGATGCTGCAGCGCAAGCTGAAGGTCGGGTTCGCCCGGGCGGGGCGGATCATGGACCTGATGGAGGAGAAGGGGATCGTCGGCCCGAGCCAAGGCTCGAAAGCCCGGGACGTCCTCGTTACACCCGAGGATTGGGAAGAGCGCGAAACCCGAGCCGCCGACACCCGTTCATGAGGCTGGCGAATCTTCTTCTTGCGCTACCGCTTCGCTACTTGAGCGCTTTTCTTCTTGCGCTACCGCTTCGCTACTTGAGCGCTAGAGCGCTCCTACCCGACGTGCCACCTGAAACAGGGCGTCCGCATGCTGCTGGGGATCGATCATGACGTTGTTCGCCGACCCGACCAGGCCCTGCCAATACGCGTAGATCTGCTCGTTGGTCCAGCCTCGCCGTGCGGCGCTGCGGTAGCTCCTTGCCATCTCACTGCCCGACCACAATGCCTTCGGGGCCACGATGAACCCCCCGTTTCCGCCCTCGATCGCCAGCCAGAGCGAGCCGATGAGCCCCCAGCTCTCGTCGTCGCGAACACCAGAAACCAAGAGGAACCGAACCGGACCGTCCAATAGGATGAGTGGGGCTGGAAGTTCGAAGATCGCACCCAGCGGTGATGTTTCATTCGATGTAGTGCTGCGCATTCTCTCTGTCACCTACCCTTTCTGGCCCGATGGTATTCGGCCGCGCGCTCTGGGGCAGCCGTCGGAAGGCGATACCTGAAGCGTCGCTGGCCCTAGGGCTTGCGCCGCTCGCCGCCGCGTTCGTCTCATGAGCCGAGGGGCGAGGCGGCGCTGCGAGGGCGGAAGTGCCGCGCCAAGCAGCGGGGTATCCTTGCGCGAATCCCATGGCTGGAGGATCACGCAACCGAACGATGGGGGTCGGCCCCCTGCTGCGGAATGCGCGTGAGGTCCGCGGACTTTCGATCGACGAGGCCGCCCGCGACACGAAGCTTCCGGCCGACCAACTCACCGCCGTCGAAGACGAAGACTTCGCCGAGTTGCTGGGCGATGTCTACGTTCGTGCCAGCCTTCGGACCTATGCGGTGTATCTCGGGGTCGACCCCGACGAGGTAATCGCCATCTACGCGCGGCAGGCGGACGAACCCGCACCGACGCCGCCCCCTGCGCGGGCCGATCGAGCGACCCGCGTCCTCGCCGCGAGCCGTCTTCGCGACAGCCCTCGCCTGGTGGTCCTTGGCGCGACGACCATCCTGGTGGTGCTCATCGCCTTCGGCGTCCTATCGCGGAGTCAGGGCACGCCGGCGCCCGCACCGATCGCAACGGCCGGCGCCGATCCGAACGAAGCGGCGCGTCCCATCGATGTCGTGATCGATGCGAAGAGCGCAACGACCGTGACCGTGACGATCGATGGTCGAGTGGAGACCTTCGCGATGTCGGCTGCGGAGTCGCGGTCGTTCACGGCCCAGCGGAGCCTGCGGCTCGAGGTCGCGGACGGGGCGTCTGTCCACGTCGTAGAGAACGGTCACGACCTCGGGGTACCCGGCGCAGTGGGGAGCCCGTGGGCGCACGTATGGACGAACGAGACGGGGAACGGTCCATCACCGAGCGCGTGAAGCCTCTGGGCCTCGGGTGGCCGAACGTGGTATCCGCCCTGCGGATGCTCGTGATCCCCGTCATCGTGGTGCTCATCCTGCAACGGACGACTGTGGCGGGATGGGCGGCCCTCGGCGTGTTCGTTCTGGGGGCACTCTCCGACGGCCTCGACGGCTATCTCGCGCGTCGCCACGAGATGAAGACCGCGACCGGGGCGTGGCTCGACCCGCTGTCTGACAAGCTGTTCGTCGCCGTGCCGGCGGTGGTGCTGGCGATACTGAGCGAATTCCCGTGGTGGGCGGCGCTCGTGATCGTCGCGCGTGAGATCGCGGTGCAAGCGCTTCGGTGGCGCCTCGATGTTCGGGCGGTCTCGATGCCCGCTTCCACCGTCGCGAAGGCCAAGACGGCCACCCAGCTGATCGCGGTCGGGATGTCGATGTCGCCGTTGCCGGATCGCTTGCACACGCTCACGCTCGCGGTCACGGTCCTCGCCGTGGCGCTCACCGTCTATTCGGGCGCCGAGTACTTCCTCACGTCGAGGCATCGCGTGGAGGCGAGGTGAGAGCCGAGATCGTCGGCGTCGGTACCGAGCTGCTGCTCGGTCAGATCGCCAACGAGAACGCTCGCTGGATGTCGGAGCGCCTGGCGGAGATCGGCGTCGACGTGCTCTACCACCAGGTCGTCGGGGACAATGCCGAGCGGATCGTCGACGTGCTCCGGCTCGCGACTTCGCGGGCCGACGTGGTTCTGGTGACGGGGGGCCTGGGTCCGACGCAGGACGACATCACGCGTGACGCCATCGCCGAGCTCCTGGGTGTGCGGATGATCCGGCATCAAGAGATCGAGACGATGCTTCGGGAGAAGTTCGCCGGCTACGGCGGGGGCGCGATGCCTGAGAACAACCTCCGCCAAGCCGACGTGCCGGAGGGTGCTCGGTACATCCTTCCCGAACGTGGGACCGCCCCGGGACTCATCGCAGAGCTCGAGGGCGTGCACATCTACGCCGTCCCGGGTGTCCCGGCCGAGATGATCGAGATGATGGAAGGCACGATCCTTCCCGAGCTCCTGTCGCTGGCCGGTGCCGGGGTGGTCCGCTCGAGGGTTCTGCGATGCACGGGGATCGGGGAGTCCAGGGTCGCGGAGATCGTCGCGGACCTCTTCGATGCCTCGACGAATCCAACAGTCGCCTACCTTGCTTCCTCCGGGGAGGTGAAGGTGCGGCTGACCGCGAAGGCGGCCTCGGTCCAGGAGGCCGAAGCCCTCATCGAGCCCCTCGCCGCCGAGGTCGCCGCCCGACTCGGAGATGTGGTGTTCACGACCGATGACGAAGAGCTCGAAGAGGCGGTCGGTCGGCTCCTGATCGATGCGCAAAAGACGCTCGCGTGCGGGGAGTCGCTCACGGGTGGTGGGATCGGTGCTCGGCTCACGAGCGTGCCCGGCGCGTCGACGTACTTCCTCGGGTCAGCGGTCGTCTACACGCCCGCGGCGAAACACGCGGTCCTCGGTGTCTCGGAGGCGACGCTCGGAGAACGAGGGGCGGTCAGCGAGGCGTGTGCGCGCGAGATGGCGGCCGGGGCACGCCGGGCATACGCGGCCGACATCGCGATCGCGGTGACCGGGGCGGCGGGTCCGGATCCTCACGACGGAGCGGAACCGGGGACCGTGTGGCTCGCGCTCGACGGCGGCGATCTCGCTCACGCGCGCGGCTACGTGTCGCCCGGTGGGCGCGACCGGGTCCGTCGGTGGGCGGAGCAAGCGGCTCTCGATCTCGTTCGGCGATACCTGGAGGGCAGGCCGTTGCCAACCGGGGACCGCGTCATCTAGCCCGATGGCTCGCGACCGGGCGTCGCGCCCCGAAGCCACGCCGCTCCGCCTCTTCGTCGCGATCGAGATCCCCGCGGACGCCAAGGCGGCGGTGTCCGCCGTCGTCGAGCCGTGGCGACGGGCGTTTCCGAAGGCCCGCTGGGTGCCCTCCGACAACTGGCACGTCACGTTGAAGTTCCTCGGATCGACGTGGTCGAGGCTCGTCCCGTGGGCCGAGGAAGCGATCGGCGCTGCCGCGGTCGCCGCCGAGCCCTTCGAGACGCGCGTGACCGGGGTCGGCGCCTTCCCAGGGCACGGGCGGGCGCGCGTGGTGTGGGTGGGTCTCGACGACGCGAGAGGAGCGATGGCGACGCTAGCCGGGTCGCTCGACGCGGCACTCGCGGAGGAGTTCGAGCCCGAGAAGCGAGCCTTCCGAGCCCACCTGACGGTGGCCCGGAGCGAGCCACCCATGCACCTCCCGGAGGCGTTCGCTGAGACCGTGCTCGAGAGCGACCCCTTCCGTGTCGACCGGTTGGTGCTGCTCCAGAGCTATCTGTGCCGACCCGCCCCGCGATACGAGCCGGTGAAGACGTACGGTCTCGGAGAATAAGCGAGGAGCTCCTTGCAGCCGAACATCTGTTCGAGTACCGTGCACCCCGGTTCACTCGTCGAATGACAGGGGTGTAAGTTATGTCGGACCTCACTGGTAGCGTTCGCAGCTCGAAGGTAGAGGTCGCCGGTTCCTCCCTCGACCGGTGGCGACGAGGTCAGAAGGAGGCTTCGAACATGGACCGAGAGAAGATGCTGGACGTCACCCTCCAGCAGATCGAGAAGCAGTTCGGCAAGGGAGCCGTCATGAAGCTCGGCGAGCACCCGATGGGCGCCGGCATCTCGGTCATCTCCACCGGGTCGATCGCGCTCGATATCGCGCTCGGTCTGGGCGGGATCCCGCGCGGACGGATCATCGAGGTGTTCGGCCCCGAGGGCTCGGGCAAGACCACGGTCAGCCTCCACATGATCGCCGAGGCGCAGCGCGGCGGCGGCATCGCCGCCTTCATCGACGCCGAGCATGCGCTCGATCCCACCTATGCGCGCGAGCTCGGTGTCAACATCGACGAGCTCCTCGTCGCTCAGCCCGATTCCGGAGAGCAGGCGCTCGAGATCGCGGACATGCTCGTTCGGTCCGGGTCCCTCGACCTCTTCGTCATCGACTCGGTGGCTGCGCTGGTGCCGCGCGCCGAGATCGAGGGCGAGATGGGGGACACCCACGTGGGCCTGCAGGCTCGGCTGATGTCCCAGGCGATGCGGAAGCTCGCCGGCACGCTCAGCAAGTTCGATACCTCGGCGATCTTCATCAACCAGCTCCGGGAGAAGATTGGTGTCATGTTCGGCAGCCCCGAGACCACACCCGGCGGGCGGGCTCTGAAGTTCTACTCGTCGGTTCGTCTCGACGTTCGCAAGATCGAGAACCTGAAGGACGGCACCGACGTGGTGGGGTCCCGTACGCGCGTGAAGGTCGTGAAGAACAAGATTGCGCCCCCGTTCCGTCAGTGCGAGTTCGACATCATGTACGGCAAGGGCATCTCGAAGGAGGGTTCGCTCATCGACGTGGGGGTCGACCTCGAGATCGTGAAGAAAGCGGGGGCGTGGTTCACCTACGAGGGAGAGCAGCTCGGCCAGGGCCGCGAGAACGCGCGGCAGTTCCTGGCGGAGCACGTTGACCTGCGCGAGGAGATCGAGCGCAAGGTTCGCGAGGCCGTCGGCCTGACCAACTTCGGCGCCGAGGGCGACGAGACGCCGATCGAGATCGTCCCCGACCTCGTCGTTGACGATGAGCAGCCGGCTCCCGCCAAGCGATCGGCGAAGGCCGACGCCTGAGCCGAGGCGCAAGGGCGGATCCGTGACGGAGTCGGGCGCGAGGGGTGGTCGTCGAACGACGCGGGAGCCCAAACATCCGAAGAGCTGTCACGAGCGCGCGCTCGGTCTCCTGGCGGTGCGTCCACGAACCCGCCAGGAGCTCGAACGGCGACTGCTGCAGGCGAAGTTCCCGGTCGAAGAGGTCCAAGACGTGCTCGAGCGGCTCGAACGGGTCGACCTGATCGACGACAGAGCGTTCGCCGAACAGTTCGCCCAACACCAGTTCAGCGTGAAGTACGCGGGGCGCCGCGGCGTCATGCAGGCCCTCTTGGCCAAGGGCGTCGATCGCGACCTGGCGGCGGTGGTCACCGAGCAGAGACCGGGGGACGAGGACGATCGGGCCGAACGCCTCGCCACGGCGAGAGCTGCAAGGATGGTCGGCGCCGATCCCGTCAAGGCTCACGCTCGGCTCACGGGGATCTTGATGCGACGTGGGCACTCACCGGAGACAGCGAGACGGGCGGCTCGACGGGCGTTGGATGTCGAGGATGCCCAAGAGTGACTCTTGTCGCGGCGTTCGCGCCGCCGTAGCATCCCTTCCACGAGAGGAACACTCCCTGACACGTTCAACGAAGACGAAACCGTGAGCGAATCTACCTGCGACCTCAAGGGCACCGATCACCGGATGGAGCGCGAACGACCCTCGGGCCAACCCGTTCTCTAGCCGCGCTCACGCGCCGCTGACTTCAGCGAACCACCGGAGTGGTCTTCTCCCATACGTTCACCTATGCGTTGGGAGGAACCATGATCCCCGTCCTGATCGGGCTTGCCGGCCTCGGCATCGGCGCAGGCATCGGCTTCGTCGTGCGCAAGACGATGGCCGCGTCGAACGCCCAGAGCATCGAGACACGTGCGCAGAAGTTGCTGCTGCAAGCAGAACGCGAAGCTGACCAAGCCACGAAGCAAGCCCTTCAGGAGACGAAGGCCGAGGTGGCGGCCATCCGCCGCGACGTCGAGGAGGACGTCCGCTCTCGACGCGAGGAGGTCGCCCGCCTGGAGCGCAGGATGATCGAGGCGGAGGAAGACCTTCGGGCGAAGAGCGCGAAGGTCGAGGCCCGCTCCACGGAACTGGCGGAGCGTGAGGAGAAGCTCACCTACGTTCGCGAGCAGCTCGAGAGGGCGACCGAGGTGCACCGCGCGCAGCTCGAGAAGATCGCCGCGATGACGTCCTCGGAAGCGCGGGAACACCTCATGGGGCAGGTGGTCGAGGAGGCCAAGCGCGCGGCCATGTCGCAGGTGCGTGAGATCGAACAGCGCGCCCGGGAGGACGGGGAGGAGCGCGCCCGCAAGATCGTGACGATCGCGATCCAGCGTGTCGCGTCGGAGCAGACTGCCGAGTCGACCGTGAGCGTCTTCGCGCTTCCGAGCGAGGACATGAAGGGTCGCATCATCGGACGCGAGGGACGGAACATCCGCGCGTTTGAGGCAACGACGGGCGTTAACCTCATCATCGACGACACGCCGGAAGCCGTGGTGCTCAGCAGCTTCGACCCGGTTCGCCGAGAGGCGGCACGGATGACGCTCGAAAAGTTGGTGGCCGACGGCCGGATCCATCCCGCGCGGATCGAAGAGATCCACGAGCGGTCGCTACGCGAGCTCGACGAGCAGATCCGCCGCGCCGGTGAGGATGCCGTCGCCGATGTCGGGCTGACGGACATCCACCCAGAGCTGGTGAAGCTCCTCGGACGGCTCCAGTTCCGAACCTCGTACGGCCAGAACGTCCTGAAGCACCTCGTGGAATCGGCCCACATCGCCTCAGCGATGGCGTCGGAGATAGGCATCGACCCGACGATCGCGAAGCGGGGAGCGTTCCTGCACGACATCGGGAAGGCGGTCACCCACGAGGTCGAGGGCTCGCACGCGATCATCGGCGCGGAGATCGCGAGGCGGCTGAAGGAGGGCCCTGAGGTCGTCCACTGCATCGAGTCCCATCACGGCGAGGTCGAGCAGCACTCGATGCACGCGGTGCTCGCACAGATCGCCGACGGGATCAGCGGCGGCCGGCCGGGGGCGCGACGGGAGTCCCTGGAGACGTACGTGAAACGTCTCGAGCGCCTGGAGGAGATCTGCACCGCCCATCCCGGGGTCTCGAAGACGTTCGCGATGCAGGCAGGCCGCGAGGTGCGGGTGATGGTGGTGCCCGAAGACGTCGACGACGTCCAGGCGCAGGTCATCGCGCGCGACATCGCCAAACAGGTCGAAGAGGAGTTGCAGTACCCGGGACAGATCAAGATCACCGTCGTTCGGGAAACCCGAGCGGTCGAATACGCTCGCTGAGCCGAGGGACCGGTTCGCTCGCCGTCCAACGCGGCGGGTCGGGTACGCTGGCGCGACGATGGAGACGAAGTATCTGATCCGCACCTTCGGGTGCCAGATGAACGAACACGACTCCGAACGCATCGCCGGACTTCTCGATGCCGACGGCATGGTGTCCACCGACGATGTCGAGTCGGCGCGCGTCATCGTGCTCAATACGTGCGCGATCCGCGAGAACGCCGACAACAAGCTCTACGGCAACCTCGGTCACCTGAAGGCGCTCAAGCAGAGCGATCCACGGGTGCGGATCGTCGTCGCGGGCTGTCTCGCGCAGAAGGACCGCGGCGCCATCCAGATCCGGGCACCATGGGTCGACGTGGTCGTCGGTACCCATGCTCTGCCCGAACTGCTCGATCTGCTGAAACGGGCTGAGACGGACGGGCCCCAGATGGATGTTCGCGAGTACACGGAGACGTTCCCCAGCGCGTTGCCTGCCGTGCGCAACGACACCTTCCGCGCATGGGTGTCGATCGCGCCGGGCTGCGACAACGCGTGCACGTTCTGCATCGTTCCGTTCGTGAGAGGGCCTCAGCGTTCCCGCCCCATCGGCGACATCCTCGCTGAGGTCGACGGGCTCGCGCGTGAGGGCGTCGTCGAGGTGACCCTGCTCGGCCAGAACGTCAACACGTACGGTCGTGACGTGACGGCGCCCGGGCCATCGACCAGGCCGCTGTTCGCGCGACTCCTGCGAGAGGTCGATCGCATCGACGGGTTGCGACGGATCCGGTTCACGTCGCCCCATCCGCACGACTTCACGCCGGACGTGATCGAGGCGATGGCCGACTGCGACAAGGTCTGCGAGCACATCCACTTCCCGTTGCAATCCGGGTCTGATCGCGTGCTGAAAGCGATGCGGCGCTCGTACCGGCGGGAACGGTACCTGAGCTGGCTCGAGGCGATCCGCGCCTCGGTAGCGGATGTCGCCGTGTCGACGGACATCATCGTGGGGTTCCCGGGCGAGACGGAATCGGACTTCCAGGACACCCTCGACATCGTCGAGCGAGCGCGCTTCGACAGCGCATACACGTTCCAGTATTCGCCGCGTCCGGGCACGGTCGCCGCGAGCCTCGATGGACAGGTGCCCCCCGACGTGGTGAAGGAACGCTTCGCGCGCTTGGTTGGCTTACAGGAGCGGATCTCGCTCGAGCGATCCACGGAACAGGTCGGGCGAACGTTCGAGGTGCTCGTGGAAGGCGTGGGCAAGAAGGGCGCCTCCACGCAGGCGAGAACTCGCTCGAACCGGATCGTGCATCTCGCCGAGGAAGTCGAGCCGGGACGGTTCCTGAACGCTCGCGTGGTCGGCGCAGCACCACATCATCTGAACGGCGAGGTCGTCCCCGCGCCCGACGCCGTCCCCGTCGCCGTGTGAGGCAGGAGGCGCGTGGCTCCCGAACCCCTGCTCGCGATCGTCGGTCCAACAACGTCGGGGAAGACGCTCGCGGCGATCGCCATCGCGGCGCGCCTCGAGGCAGAGATCGTCAGCGTGGACTCGATGCTCGTGTATCGGGGGATGGACGTGGGAACGGCGAAGCCGTCCCCGGCCGAGATGGCCGGCGTTCCGCATCACCTGATCGACGTGGCTGAGCCGAGCGAATCCTTCAGTGTCGCGCGCTACCAGACCTTGGGAACGGCGGTCCTTCGAGAGACCGCGGCCCGTGGGCGCCCCGTCCTGTTGGCGGGCGGATCGGGCCTGTACTACCGGGCGCTCGTCGACGACCTGGAGTTCCCCGGAACCGATCCCGACACCCGGGAGTTGCTCGAGGGAGAAGCCGGGATCGTCGGTGCCGATGCTATGTACATGCGTCTGGCGGAACTGGACCCGGTCGGCGCGGCGAAGATCGAGCCGGCGAACGTGCGCCGCACGATCCGCGCCCTCGAGGTCGCTGCGATCACCGGACGTCGCTTCTCGAGCTTCGCAACAGCGTGGGAACGGTACCCCGACGGGCATGTGCGCGCAGCGGGGCTCGCGATCCCGCGAGAGGTGCTGGATACGCGAGCACGGTCGCGGGTGTTCGCGATGCTGGAGGCCGGTCTCCTGGGTGAGGTGCGGGGCCTGCTCGAGCGGGGGTTCGGTGGGTGGTTCACTTCGTCGCAAGCCATCGGCTACGCTGAATTCGCCCTTCATCTACAGGGTCAACTGAGCCTGGAGGACGCCGTCGAGCGAACCGTGAGGCGAACGAAGAACCTTGCACGTCGCCAGGAGGCGTGGTTCCGCCGGGACCCGAGAATCCGTTGGTTCGAAGCGGAGACCCCCGGCGGTTCGGACGTGATCGACGCGGTGTGCGCCTACCTCGGATCCGTCCTGGAGACGGCGTGAGCGATCTGTTGAGCTTCGCGAAATACGAGGCTGTCGGGAACGACTTCATCATCGTGGAGGATCTGGGGAACGAGTTCCAGATCACTGCGGAACAGGCGAGTTCGTTGTGCGACCGGTGGTTCGGGGTGGGGGCCGACGGGCTGATCCGCGTGACACGCGGAACCGTTGCACCGTACGCGATGGGCCTGACGAATGCAGATGGCTCGCACGCCGAGATGTCTGGCAACGGGATCCGCTGCCTGGCAGGCTATCTCCACGATACTGGTCGGGTGGACGACGAGTCGTTCGACGTCGAGACGCCGGCGGGTATCCGACGCGTCTCGCTCGAGATCGGCGGCGGATCGGTCACCGGTGCGACGGTGTCGATGGGCGCACCGATCTTCGCAAAGAGCGCCATCCCGATGCGCGGTCCCGCGTGGGAAACGTTCCTGGGCCAGCCGTTCGACATCGGCGGCGGCGTTACCGCGACCGCCAGCGCCATCTCGATAGGCAATCCCCACCTGGTGCTGTTCGTCGACGAGGACCCCGAACGCTTCCACCTTGAGCACCTCGGGCCGATGCTCGAACGCCATGAGCTCTTCCCCGAACGCACGAATGTCGAGCTCGCGCGTATCGGCAGCGATGGAGCGATCGAGGTCCGTGTGTGGGAGCGCGGGGTCGGGGAGACGCTCTCCTGCGGAACCGGCGCCTGTGCCGTCGTTGTCGCCGCGAACGAGACCGGTATCGCAGGCCCCGATGCGGCCGTTCGGTTCCGCGGAGGAACGTTGAGGGTCGAGCGAGCCGAGGACGGACAGGTGCTGCTCGCCGGCCCCCTCACGCACGTCTTCGACGGCACCGTGAACCTGTCGAAGCTCGGCGAGGATGCTGGCTGATGGTTCACCTCTCACCTGGACTGCGGATGGTCGAGGGGTATCCATTCGAGGAGCTCGACCGCCGGAAGATGATCGCGCTCGACGCCGGTCGCGAGCTGATCGACTTCGGGGTCGGCGATCCCCGGGAATCGACGCCGGCGTTCATCCGCGAGGCGTTGGTCTCTGCACTTGAGCCTGTTTCCTCGTACCCACGCGCCGCGGGCCTGCCGGAGCTCCGCGAGGCCATCTGCGGATGGGTGCAGCGGCGTTTCGGTGCGACGCTCGATCCGGCAACCAACCTCGTGCCAACGCTCGGATCGAAGGAGCTCGTGTTCAGCCTCGCGCAGGCTGTCGTTGATCCAGCCGGCCGGCGGGACCTCGTGGTCGTCACGGCACCCGGATACCCGATCCCCGAGCGGGGGGCCCGGTTCGCCGGTGCCGAGGTCCGTCGCGTCCCACTCCACGAGGAGAACGGCTTCCTGGCGGATCTGGATGGTGTCGAGGCGACGACGTGGCAACGCACGGCGATCCTGTGGCTCAACTACCCGAACAACCCCACCGGCGCCGTCGCGCCGCTCGAGTACCTGCGACGAGCCGCCGGCCTGGCTCGAAGCCACGGGTTCCTCCTGGCCTCCGACGAGGCGTACAGCGAGCTGTGGTTCGATGAAGATCCGCCCGCGAGCGCGCTCCAGGTCGGCGACCTGACGAACGTCGTCACCCTCTCGACGCTGTCGAAGCGCTCGTCGATGACCGGCTACCGCAGCGGGTTCGCGGCGGGGGATCCCGACCTGATCGGGGCGTTGAAGCGACTTCGACCGAGTGTCGGGGTCACGCCGCAAGAGTTCGTGCAACGCGCATCGATCGCCGCGTGGGGCGACGAGTCGCATGTCGAGCGCAGCCGCGAGCTCTATGGGCGCAAGCGCGAGGTGTTCAAGGAGCTGTTCGCCAGCCACGACGTGCATATCGCTGGCAGCGTGGCGACGTTCTACCTGTGGGTGAAGGTGCCGCAGGGGCTCACCTCGGTCGATTGGTCGCTCGACCTGCTCGAGCGGGCCGGCGTGATCGTCGCACCCGGCTCGTTCTTCGGAGACGAAGGAGAGGGTTACGTTCGGATCGCGATGGTCCCGTCGCTCGAAGACTGCGAGAAGGCGGCGGCTTCCCTGGATGCCATCTTGGGGGTCGAGGCGTGAGGCGCGAGGAGCTGGCAGCGCGGATCGAGTCGTGCTATTCCCAGCCCGATCTCCCTCTCGATGTCGATGCCATCGAAGAGACGGTCGGCCTGCTCGATCGCGGCGAGATCCGCATCGCGGACCCACCTCCCGAGGGGTCGAGCGACGGCGAGTGGACCGTGAACGGATGGGCGAAGATGGCGGTGCTCCTGTACTTCCGCGCGCGTGGTCTCGAGACGACGACGGCTGGGCCTTTCGAGTACAACGACAAGCTGCCGCTGAAGACCGGGTATGCGGGATCTGGGGTCCGGGTCGTGCCACCTGCCGTCGCGCGCTACGGCTCGTACCTGTCGCCCGGCGTGATCCTGATGCCGAGCTACGTGAACATCGGTGCGTGGGTCGGACCCGGCACGCTCGTGGATACCTGGGCCACGGTCGGGTCCGGCGCTCAGGTCGGTGCGAACGTGCATCTGTCTGGCGGGGTCGGCCTCGGGGGCGTGCTTGAACCGGTGCAGGCGAAGCCCGTCATCGTCGAGGACGGCGCGTTCATCGGTTCGCGATGCGTGATCGTCGAGGGAGTCCACATCGGCAGGGAAGCCGTGCTGGGTGCCGGCGTCGTGCTGACCGGGAACACCCCCGTGATCGATGTCACGGGAGATGCCCCCGTCGAACATCGCGGCGTGATCCCACCGTTCGCCGTCGTCATCCCCGGTTCGCGTCCGCGGGAGTTCCCGGCGGGCTCTTACGGTCTCCCGTGCGGTCTCATCATCGGTCGCCGCGGCGAGGGGACCGACCGGAAGCTGCAGTTGAACGATGTGCTCCGGGAGTTCGGACTCTCGGTCGCCGACTGACATGCCCGAGCGGGCGCGATCGGGAAGGGATCGGCACAGGCCCACCGAGCGAACGGTCCTCGAGTCCCCGCTCTCAGCGACGTGGCGACCCTCGGTCCGCGAGCGCGCCGTGCTCGTCGGCGTCGCACCCGGGATCGTCGAAGGGGATCTAGACGAGCTCGCGGCACTCGCCGATTCGGCCGGCGCCGAGCCGGTCGCGCGTCTCGTGCAGAGCCGCGAACCGGACCCGGCGACCTTCGTCGGGAAAGGGAAGCTCGACGACCTGCACGCGGCGGTCCACACGAACGACGCCGCGGCCGTGATCTTCGATCAGGAGCTGACGCCCGGTCAGCTCCGCTCGCTCGAGGAACGCCTCGGCGTGAAAGTCGTCGATCGAACGGCCCTGATCCTGGACATCTTCGCGCTGCACGCCCGCAGCCGAGAGGGGAAAGCCCAGGTCGAGCTCGCGCAGTTGACCTATCTGCTCCCACGGCTCCGGGGCTGGGGCGAGGCGATGAGCCGGCTGGGGGGCGGCATCGGGACCAGGGGCCCGGGCGAGACGAAGCTCGAGGTCGACCGCCAACACATCAATCGCCGCCTCGCCAAGCTCCGTCGCGATCTGCGAGTGCTCACACGAACCCGAGACACGAAACGTGCCCGCCGTCAGGACAGCGGCATGCCGCAGGCCGCGATCGTCGGCTACACGAACGCGGGCAAGTCGACGCTGATGAACCAGATCACCGGGGCCCAGGTCGTCGTCGCGGATCAGCTCTTCGCAACGCTCGACCCAACGACGAGACGGCTGCAGCTTCCGGGCCGGCGTGTCGCGACGATCACCGACACGGTCGGGTTCGTGAGCAAGCTGCCCCACGATCTGGTCGAGGCGTTCCGGTCGACGTTGGAGGAAGTCACGCTCGCGGAGCTCATCGTGCACGTCGGCGACGCATCCTCACCCGAGCTGGATGCCCAGGTCGATGCGGTCCGCCGGGTCCTCGGCGAGATCGGAGCCGGCGACATCCCCGAGCTGCTGGCGCTCAACAAGATCGATCTCCTGAGCGGCTCCGAACGCGCCCGGATCGCTCGGCGGTTCCCCGGGTCGGCGGCGGTCTCGGCTCTTTCCGGTGAAGGGGTCGAGGGCCTCCTGGTGTCGATCGGATCGGCCCTCCCGCATCCCCCGGTCGAGGTCATGTTGCTCGTTCCCTTCGGTCGCGAGGATCTGACCGCCCGGCTCTACCGCGACGCCGAGGTGCTGTCCACCGCCCTCGACGGCGAGGGGACGATCGTGCATGCACGCGTGGGGTTGCGGGAACTCGCTGCCGTTCGCGAGTTCATCCGCGCCTAGCTTTGGGGCGAGCCGATCTCCCACATGGCCGCATCCGCCCAGTGGCCGGTGATCACCTTGTCGGGATCCTGCCCTCGCTCTTGGGCGACGCGGAGGGCGAGCATCTGAAGGCGTGCGGTCAGTGGGATCTGCGCGAGGAGCGTCGATAGCGGGGCGGGTTCCGCCAGCGTCGTCGCTGGGATGCCTTCCGCGCGGGCGGTATCTGCAAGAGCGCCCACGAAGCCATCGGAGTCCGGCGTCGTGAGAGCGACGAGATGGTCCTGTTGCGTGAGGGGCACCGCGGAGCCGTGCAATAGGTACTCCGCGTCGTAGCCTTCGGCCAGGAAGCGGGCACCTTCGCGCAACTTCAGCGCACCCTCCCGTGCGGTGATCGACGCCGGACCGGTCCCGGCGATAACCAGCAGGCGTGCCGGGGTGCGGATGTCGTCGATCCCCGGTGCCTCGATCGCGTTGCGCACGCAGCCGGACACGAGAGCGAGCTGCTCCGAGGTCATCGAGTCCGCGCCGAGCTCAGCGGCCAGCATGGCGAGGACCAGCAGGGAGGCCGTGTAGCTGATCGTGTACGTCTCGGAGGTCTCCTTCTCCACGGTCTCGATCGCCCCCGGCAATCCGGCGCCGAGCTTCGTGATCGTGAGGACATCGAGACCCGCGTTGAAGGCGAGCGCTCGCGCCGCGGTCGCATAGGCGGTCTCGGCGGTGTGCGTGATCACGATCACCGCGTCCTGGGGGCTCACCACGGGCGCATTGAGCACGAACTGCATCGAGGAGTGTGCGCTCGCCGAGCGGCCGGATTCCTGGATCATCGCCGCGCCCAGCAGCGCTGCATGCTCGCTGGAACCGGTGCCGACGATCCAGATCCGCCGAGCGCGGTGAAGGCCTTCGGCGGCCACGTGCACCTGCTCCCGAACCTGCGGAGACGTAAGGACACGGTCGAGCTCGTCGGGCTGGGAGCGGATCTGACGCTCGAGGTTGGTCGGATGTTGCTGAGACATCGGGGTGCTCCTCCAGGTCACGGTATCGCGGAGCTTACCCGAGGCTCAGAGCTTGCGGAGAACGGCAACCACCTTGCCAAGGATCCGACCCTCCACCATCTCGAAGGGGCGGAACGCCGGGTTCTCGGGGATCAGGATCACGCGCGGGCCGTCATGACCCAGACGCTTCACTGTGGCTTCCTCCTCGGCGGGTCCCGGCAACAAGGCAGCGACGAGATCCCCGTCCTCGGCAGCATCCTGAGATCTGACGACGACGAGGTCTCCGTCGAAGATGCCGGCGCCGATCATCGAATCGCCCGCCACCGTGAGCGCGAAGTGCTCGGCGTCATCACGAGCGAATCCCTTCGGCACCGAGAGGTACTCCTCGACATGGTCGACCGCGAGAACCGGTGCGCCTGCAGCGATGCGGCCGAGCAGGGGGACCGCCACCCCCTCCGCGCGGGGCTCGGAGAGCGCCATCGCACGCGGTTTCGTCGGGTCCTTGTGGAGCAGCCCCTTGCGTTCGAGGTTCGCCAGCTGGGCGTGCACGCTTGAGGACGAGGTAAGCCCGACGGCCTCGCCGATCTCCCTGACCGTGGGCGGATAGCCGCGATCTCGAACGGTCCGCGAGATGAAGTCCACGATCCGCTGCTGTCGCGCTGTGATGTCGGGCATCGTCATGGCGGACTCCTCCTCGGTTCCTGCGGACGCTAGCACCCACGGACCACCGGTGCAAACATATGTTCGAGAGGGGTTGACACCGAACAGACGTTCGTCCATGATGTCGAGCATGAACCGAACACGTGTTCGCACCCAGCTGTCGGTCCGTTCACGCAGGCGCCGCGCCGCGGCCGTTCTGGGGATCGCGGTGGCTGGGGCCCTCCTGATGGGTCCCGTGGCGAGCGCCTCCGGCGACCATGGGCGAGAGGCCCCTCCACCTGGCCACTATGTCGTGCGCGCCGGTGACACCCTCTGGGGCATCGCGCGCCGAGCCGAACCCGGGCGCGATCCGCGTCCTTTGATCCAGGCGATCGAGGCTGTGAACGGGCTCCGCGCGGGGGATCTCGTACCAGGCAGGACCCTGCTGATCCCGCTCGCACCGTGAAGGGCACCGACGCATCGGAACCGCCTGCTGCTACATGGTGCGGCTACGCAGCACGGCGCCACTACATCTTGTGTAGCCTCGTTGACGATGAGATGTCCCTGGTGCAACGCGGACGACGATCGAGTCGTGGACTCTCGGCCCGCCGACGGTGGCGCCGCGACCCGACGCCGCCGGGAGTGCGCGAGCTGCAAGCGTCGTTTCACCACGTTCGAACGGGTCGAGGACGTCGGGCTCGTCGTCGTCAAGCGCGACGGCTCGAAGGATCCGTTCGACCGGGAGAAGGTCGCAGGCAGCATCCTGAAGGCGATCAAGAACCGGCCCGTCACGCCTGGACAGGTGGAACGCCTGGTCGATCGGGTGGAGGAGCGGATGCGTCGCAAGGGTCCGGAGGTGTCGTCGGCACAGATCGGCGTAGCCGTGTTGGCGGACCTGGCGAAGCTGGATCAGGTCGCGTACATCCGCTTCGCGAGCGTCTACAAGGACTTCCAGGAGATCACCGATTTCGAGCGCGAGATGGTTTCGCTCCAGAAGAAGGCGCCGGCTAAACGGCGCGCCAAGGCGACCTGAACGGGCTTCGCTGGGTCGAGCGCCGCGGAGCGTGAGATACTACCGGTAGTGGTCGACAAGAAATCTCTCCACATCATGTTGACGACACGGCACCGTGGGTGTTCAATCGCGAGACCCGGAATGACACGGGTGTAGTTCTCCCCAGGGTTTCCACAACCCACGTTGTTGGGCAAGTTGAGAGGCGAAGAAGGGGGCGTACAGGTGTCGACGAAAGAGGGGGACGTCGAGGTCATCCGCAGCGGGCTCAGGTTCGAGCGCTATTTCTCGACCGAGGGGCGGCATCCGTTCGATGACGTGGAGTGGGAGATCCGGGACGCGGTTATCCCCAACTTCAAAGAGGGCGGCAACGCCTTCGAGCAGCGGGACGTGGAGTTCCCCGTCACCTGGTCGCAGAACGCGACCAACATCGTCGCCCAGAAGTACTTCCGAGGCACCCTCGGAACGCCCCAGCGGGAATCGAGCGTTCGGCAGCTGACCGGCCGCGTCGTCGACACCATCCGCGGTTGGGGAGAGAAGAACCGATACTTCGCCTCCGGTCACGACGCGCAGGTGTTCGCCGACGAGCTCACACACCTGATCGTCACGCAGAAGGCGGCGTTCAACTCACCGGTGTGGTTCAACGTCGGCGTGCCGGACACACCCCAACAGTGTTCCGCGTGTTTCATCTTGGCCGTAGACGACCACATGTCCTCGATCCTCAACTGGTACGTCGAGGAAGGAACGATCTTCAAGGGCGGTTCGGGCTCGGGGATCAACCTGTCCCGCTTGCGCTCGTCGAAGGAATCGCTCGCAGGTGGCGGGACGGCCAGCGGGCCCGTGAGCTTCATGCGAGGCGCCGACGCCTCGGCCGGAACCATCAAGTCCGGCGGCAAGACCCGTCGCGCCGCGAAGATGGTGATCCTGAACGTCGATCATCCCGACATCGGGATCTTCATCTGGTGCAAGGCGCACGAGGAGGAGAAGGCCCGGGCGCTGCGCGACGCCGGGTTCGACATGGACCTCGACGGCAGGGACAGCTACTCGATCCAGTATCAGAACGCGAACAACTCGATTCGCGTGACCGACGAGTTCATGCGTGCATACGAGCAGGATCAGGACTGGAAGCTGAAGGGCATCACCTCTGGGGAGACCGTGGAAACCGTTCGCGCTCGGGGGCTGATGCGTGAGATCGCCGAGGCAGCGTGGCAGTGCGCCGATCCCGGCATGCAGTACGACACGACGATCAACGAATGTCACACCTGTCCGGCGTCGGGTCGCATCAATGCGTCGAACCCGTGCTCGGAATACATGCACCTCGACAACAGCGCATGCAACCTCGCGTCGCTGAACCTCATGAAGTTCCTCGACGACGACGAGAACTTCGATGTGCGGGCGTTCCGACGTGCGGTCGAGATCGTGTTCACGGCGCAGGAGATGTTGGTCACTGAGTCGAGCTACCCGACCGAGAAGATCGGCGAGAACGCACGCGCCTACCGCCAGCTCGGCCTCGGCTACGCGAACCTCGGCGCGCTGTTGATGGCCAGAGGTCTTCCGTACGACTCGGACGCGGGCCGGGCGTGGGCGGGTGCGATCACCGCGATCATGACGGGTCACGCATACCGGACGTCGGCGCGGATCGCCGAATCGATGGGCGCGTTCGAGGGATACGCGCCGAACGCCGATCCCATGCTTCGTGTCATGCGTTCGCACCGCGCGGCGGTCGATGAGATCGATCCGGACCTCGTGCCCGAGGGCGTGCTCTCGGCGGCCAAGCAGGTCTGGGACGAGGCGATCGGACTCGGAGAACAGCACGGCTACCGCAACGCGCAGGCATCCGTGCTCGCTCCAACGGGAACGATCGGGCTGATGATGGACTGCGACACGACGGGGATCGAGCCCGAGCTCGCCCTCGTGAAGACGAAGAAGCTCGTCGGCGGCGGCACGATGCAGTTCGTGAATCAGACGGTTCCCCGCGCGCTCGAGAAGCTGGGCTACGACGAGGAGCAGACCGGGGATATCGTCGCGTACATCGCCGAGCACAACTCGGTCGTCGGCGCCCCGCACCTGCGGTCCGAGGACTACCCGGTATTCGACACGGCGATGGGAGCCGAACCGATCCACTACATGGGTCACGTGCGGATGATGGCGGCCGCGCAGCCCTTCATCTCCGGCGCCATCTCGAAGACCGTCAACATGCCGGAGGAAGCGACGGTCGAAGAGGTGGAGCAGCTCTTCATGGAGTCGTGGAAGCTCGGGTTGAAAGCGGTGGCGATCTATCGCGACAACTGCAAGGTGGCGCAGCCGCTGTCTGCCGACAAGAAGAAGAGCGCGACCCCCGATGCATCGGGTCCCGAGTTGGCGGCGCCGGTTCGCCGACGCTTGCCGCAAAGCCGTCCGTCGATCACGACGTCGTTCCAGGTCGGCGATGCCGAGGGCTACATCACCGCCGGGTCGTACCCGGACGACGGTGTCGGGGAGATCTTCCTGAAGACGTCGAAGCAGGGCTCGACCCTCAGCGGCGTGATGGATGCGTTCGCGATCGCGGTCTCGCTCGGACTCCAGTACGGCGTGCCGCTCGAGGCCTATGTCTCGAAGTTCATCAATATGAAGTTCGAGCCGTCGGGGATGACGAACGATCCAGACATCCGCTTCGCCTCCTCGCTCGTCGACTACGTCTTCCGTCGCATGGCCCTCGACTACCTATCTGAGGAGACGCGTGAGGGTCTCGGCATCAAGTCGATCGCGGAGCGGAAAGAGACCGCGAAGTTCGAGGCGGCGCAGAAGCAGTTCGGCCAACGGGCCGGCGATCTGGGCGACTCGGACATCGGCCCGACGGACCCTCCGCCGGTCATCGAGCTGACGCCCAAGCACGGCGCGCAGATGCTCGACGCCCCGCTCTGCTTCCAGTGCGGGTCGAAGATGCAGCCCGCGGGTTCCTGCTACGTCTGCTCGACCTGCGGCAGCACCAGCGGCTGCTCGTAGAATCCGTCGCGTGTCGGAGAACGAGTCGAGGCTGATCGGGCTGCACCATGTGCAGCTCGCGATGCCCCCGGGGGAGGAAGAGGCGGCGACCCGCTTCTACGGCATGATCCTCGGGCTCGGCCAGATCCCGAAGCCGCCGGCCCTGGCACCGCGCGGCGGCGTGTGGTTCAAGAGCGGTGACCTCGAGGTGCACCTGGGCATCGAGGAGCCGTTCACCCCGGCGCGCAAGGCCCACCCCGCGTTCCTCGTGGAAGGGCTGGAGACGCTGAGGGAACGGATCGAAGCGGCCGGGTATCGGGTCACCGACGACGTCCCGTTGGAGGGCTACCACCGCGTGCACGTGCGCGATCCCTTCGGGAACCGGCTCGAGCTCATCGAACCCGTCTGATGGAGCTGCCGTTCCGACGGTTGCATCCTGAGGCGAAGCTGCCTGCGGCACAGCACCCCGGCGACGCCGGGCTCGACCTGTGTGCGACCGAGGACGTCGAAGTGAAGCCCGGCCAACGCGCGATGATCCCCACCGGCGTAGCGGTCGCGATCCCGGATGGCCACGCCGGGCTCGTGCTCCCTCGATCCGGTCTCGCGTCCAAGCTCGGCCTTACGCTAGCGAACTCGCCGGGCTTGATCGACGCGGGCTATCGGGGAGAGGTCATCTGCGCGGTCGTGAACCTGGACCCCGATTCGCCGGTCGGGATCGCCAAAGGTGACCGGATCGCGCAGCTGGTGATCGTCGCTATCCCGCAGGTCGCGCCCGGCTGGGTCGAGGAGCTGCCCGACTCGCACCGCGGCGAGCGCGGCTTCGGCTCAACAGGCAGCTAGATCCATCCGGTCCAGCACATCCGTCCGGTTGAAGGGCTCGGACCCCGCGTCTACGATGGTTGGCGTACGCGGACGTGGCTCAGTGGTAGAGCACCACCTTGCCAAGGTGGGGGTCGCGGGTTCGAATCCCGTCGTCCGCTCCACATCTACCAGCGGAAACCCCGCAGTCCGACTCTCGCCCGAGCCGTCGTCGGTGCGCCGTTCCACTCTCATTTCGCTCGTGGCCGCCAAGACCGACATCCGGACCCGTTCGCCGTCGACCTTTGTATCGGCCACTGGCTCGTGACTCCGGCCGTCACGGTTCTGCTCGTGTGGATGTTGATCGACTTTCGACGGAGGATCCGCGGCGGGCTTCCGCTTGAGGCGCAGGAGGACGAACCGGCAGCAGCGGGCGTCGGTTGATGCCGGGCGTTCCGCGGATCCTGAGCGCGAGGAACCCGCATGCCGTCGCCAGGACGAACGGCGCGTGGCCGGCCCAACCTGAGAGGCGAAAGCCGAAGGCGTCCAGGGCGATCGCGGTGAGCGAGATGGACGCGATCCCGAAGGCCGGGAGGAGAGCAGCGCGAAGGGTCGCCGACGCCGACTTGAGCGACAAGCGGGCCCACGGCCAGCCGGCCACGGCGAGGACGGCGAGCACCAGGGGAGCGAGCCAGACCGGAAGCCAGGGGGAGAGCGGCCCGGCCCCCACCGAGGTGAGCGCAGCGCCGCTGGGCGCGCCGACACCGACCCCACCCACGAATCCCGGGAGGACGACCACGCCGGGCGCCAGCTGTCGCGAACCGGCCATTGCCATCGCGTCTCGATAGCCCCTCGGGTCGAATGAGGAGAAGACCACCGCGAGAGCCGGACGGTCGAGCCTGGTTCGGATCCGATCCCACGAGTCGACGGCAACCCGGTCGTGCTCGGTGTTCCCCGTGATCGTGGGCCGTCCCGCCAGGAAATCCGAGACGGTGCCAACGAAGACGAACACATCGGGCACCCGGGCCGGGGGAACGGCGTCCCGAAGGTAGCTCGCGTCCCGAGTGACTTGGAACGAGAGGCTGATGCTGCGCTCGTCCACGACCGCGATCAAGGTGGTCCCAGCCGGCTGGCGTGCCAGCACCTCACCGACGGCCTTCGCGCCGGCCACGGCCTCGGCGGAGTTCGGCTTCTGCGTGGCCCAGCTCCGCCAGTACCACGGCACGAGCACCACGAGTCCAGCCAGGAGGATCGGCAGGGCCGCGGCCGTCGCTCGGCGCCTGGCCGGGCCGGTCGTGCTCGCTCCCAGCGCCATCAGGATCGGCAGAGGAAGGCACATGACGGCCAGGCGCTGACCGGGAACGGAGAGCCCGACGATCAAGAGGACGACGGCGCTCACAGTGAGGGCCAGCCAGACCGAGACCGACCCCCAGAACAGCGCCCTCCGGGCGAGGGGCGTGGCCGTCGGCCACCTGCGGATGGCGATCAGCGCGAGCGCGGCCGCCGCCAGACTCGGCCACAGGGCGGGCAGGTAGTAGCTCAGCGTGTCGCGGAACTGCCGGTAAAACAGCGACGGCAGGTCGAGTCGGCGGAACAGCCCGTCGGCAGATGTGTCGATGGGCGGCCCGGCCGCCGACCGGGCGACGAGCAACCCCAAGGAGATGATGGTGACGCCGATGGTCCCCGCGATCAGCCATCGGCCGTCGAACGCCTCCGGTTGGCCTTGATCTCTCGCCGATCGTTTCGCCCACGCCATCGCCGCAAGCCCGCCGAGCAGGACGAGGGCTCCGAAGCTCGCGAAGATCGGATGCGCGAGGGCCGCCGCGCCGGCTAGGACCCCGCCCGCCACGACCGGGGGTCTTCGCGTGGAGCCGAGCCCCTCGGACACGCAGACCAGGCCTGTGACGAACACGGCGATGAAGGCGAGCGTGCAGTAGAAGCTCGTCACCAGCAGACAGAGGAACGTGGCGGTGAGCACCGCCGTCAGGACGAATCTCCGGCGGTTTGCGCCGAGCGAGGACTCGGTCCATGCGGCCGTCGCCAGCCCCACCGAGGCGGCGAGCACAGGGCCGATGACCTCGACCACGGCTTCAACCGGGAGGTGAAGCAGGGTCGCCAGGCTCGACAGCAGTGCGATCGTGCCGGGCCGAGAGCCTGTGCCGAACGCGGATAGCCCGAGTGCTCCCGCGCGCCTCACCCACCAGATATAGGTCTGGGCGTCCGACCAGGCGGGGATGCGCATCCCTCTGGCCGGGAACAGCACGACGTAGAACAGGATGATCGCGAGGGCGGTCGGGACCACCAGACGCAGGGATTCGGCGGTGGCCGCGGGCTCCGGGCGGGAGCGTTCCGGACCGGCCGCCATGAGCGACACCGTACCATCGGGGACGCGGCGGCCCGCGGCGTGCCGGAACGACGGCCGCCGTTCCGCGCCGCTATGCCGTTGCCGAGAACGTGCCTTGTGCGCCCACCGTGCCGTGCCGTCGGTACCTGCGGAGGCTTCGGCAGTTGAAGAGCCCCCCATGTGGTCGGGAAGCGCGCGATCGATCGTCACCAGGCACCCACCCGCCGATGAGCGGAATTGGACGAGCGTGCGGCTGGGCTCGGTCACGGAGAACGACAGTTGTTGCGACTGGGACGTCGAGACCAGACTCGTGAACGACGGGCCCGAGATCGACAACGACTGCGCCTATGCGCCGGTCCAGGTGAGCGCCATGCCGCTCGGAGGCGGCGCCCGGACGGCACCGGTGAGTCGGCCGAGGGTGAGGGTCGCGTTGATGTCACCCGTCACGGCCACGCTCGCCCGATCCGCGCGTGACGGACCCCGTGATCTCGGGCGACGAGGTCGGAGGGACGCTCCCGCTCAGCCGGTGATCGTCCCGGCACCGCCGGTGACGCCCGCAGGGGCGGAGGTGGGCGCCTTGGAAGGCACGCCACCTTCTCTCAGGGATCCCGTGTCCACTTTCGGTTATGGCTCAATGACGTCCAAGCGATGCAGGAGAGCTGTCGCGAGCATCAGGGCTGCGAGGAAGACCACGAGATAGATGTTGCGGGTCAGTTCCTCAAGCCACCCACCAAGGTGCAGGCTAGTCACGCCCGTAGGCGGTGTCTTCCCGGTAGAAGGGTCACGCCACTCCGTGATCCATGCCGCTGTGGCGACCCACAAGAGGGCTAGCAGTGCGCCGGCAACCCTCCTGCCTCGAACGATCGCTCGGTCTGCCAGGTACACGGCAAGAGGCACGAACCAGACCCAATGGTAGCCCCACGAGAAAGGCGAGACCGCTGCGGATCCCAAGCCGCAAAGGGCGATCGCGAGCACCTCCTGGCCACGCCTGTGCGCAAGAGCTGCAACCGCGAGGCACAGAGTCGTGAGGATCAGCGCCGTGATGATCCACGCCAGCCTCGACGCGCTTTCCGACAAGGACATCCGGGCGAGCATCCCCCGCAGCGACTCGTTTCCCGTCGAACCCACCGGGGCGATGCGTCCGAGGTCGTCGAAGATGCCGTGGAACCAGTACTTCAGAGCCTGTGCGGGTGTGATGAGGAACCCCAACGCGACCGTGCCCAGGAAGGTTGCCATCGCGACCGCGGCCGCGCGGATCCGTCTGGTGATGAGCAGGAACGGGATGAAGAAAAGTGGCGTCAGCTTGATACCGGCCGCAAGACCGACCCCCATGCCGTCCCATCGGCGCGGACCGGACAGGGGCAGCAGGTCAACCACCACTACGACCAGCAGCACGAGGCTGATCTGACCCAGCGAGATGGTGGTGCGCACCGGCTCGAGCCAGAGGAGCGATCCTACCCCCAACATCGTGAGCGACCTTAGCTCCCAGCCGTCGCGTACGCCGAGCCATCGCCAGCAGTGGCGGATCACGAAGAAAAGCAGGGCCAAATTGCCGATCGGCACAAGCAACCGCAAGAGGGGCATGGGGAACAGGGCGATCGGGGAAAACACCATGGCAGCAAATGGGGGGTAGTTGAACAGCAACTGGTGGGGGTTCCCGAGCAGACCGTAGTCGTATAAAGGAGCGCCGTGCAGGATCTGTTGTCCCCCGAATCGATAGATCGAGAGGTCTACCTGGTCCCGGAACGCCCGGATCCAGATGGCCATCGTCACGAGTTGTAGGACCAACCCCACCAGCAGCACTCTGGGTCCCCAACGCTCGACCCAGCGCGGCGCGTGGTCGGGGCTGGCCCATTCGGTCTCGATCTTTGGGGCAGACTCACGGTCGATCATTGGAGGAGCCTAGGCGATGAGCATCGCTGATAGGAGTACGGCATGCACTCTCCGACTCATCTTCAGGACCCTTGACCCACGAACGTCTGCGGCCAACCGAACAGCTTGCAGATCGGGTCGTAGGTATCGAAGCTCGGCCAACGCGTGCCGGCCTCAAGCCCCCGATACTCCGAAGGCTCCACGCCGAAGCGCCAAGCCGCCTGACCGATACTGAATCCCCAGCGCTCGCGATCACTGCGGAGCATGTCGCCGTGCGGCAGAGTGCCACTTCTTCACGTGGGACGGCCAGATGACCATGCGATGAAGACGAAGGGCAGGGCGACCAATGCGCCGACATCTGACCGCAAGCCGACTCCGGATCGGGTGAACCCACCTGATACGACCGATAGTGAGCAATACCGCCCCGACGATCATCAAGCCGACCCCACCTTTTCGCATGTACGGTCCCATCCGGACGGCGCTCTTCTGCTTCCCGAGAGAGAAGCGATCGCCTTTGGTTACGGGGCGGTCCAGATGCATCCTCTTGGTTGGTCTCGCGGTCAGTCCCAGCACGAACAGAAGGACTCCCTCCCACTTCCAAGATCTCTCCTAGTTCGACGAAGGCTGACATGGGTGACTCGACAGACGCGAGTCTTCACCGCCTTCGGCACAAGGCTACCGATAGAGGCTCCACCACGGCTATCCGTATTCGTAGAACCCGTGTCCGCTCTTCACGCCAAGCCAACCTCGGTCGAGGTACTCGCGCAAGAGTTCACGCGGACCCTCTGGGAGTGCCGGTCGAACGGACGCGTAGTGCTCCTCAATCGCCAGGACGACATCCAGTCCGACTCGATCCATCAGCTTGAAGGGCGGGATGCCGGCGCCGGCGAAGATCGCCCACATCGCATCCACATCGTCGGGCATCGCGACCCCTTCTTCGACCACCATGAGGCATTCACGCTTTATTGACCCCCAGATCCGATTGAGGATGAAGCCGTCGCTCTCGCGACGGACCCAGAAAGGGACGAGTCCGTATTCGGGCAGCGTGCTTATCAGCCCAGGGATGACGCCCTCATCGGTCTCGCCACAAGACATCAGCTCCACCGCGTTGAGTTCCGGCGGTTGCTGATAGTGCGTGTTCAGCACCCGCCACCGGTGTTCGACATCCGAAAGCATCTGGCTGGTGGGCAGTGACGACGAGTTGCTCGCCACGATCGCATCGGCGTCGGACAGCCGGTCGAGCTCACCGATCACCTGACGTTTCAGCTCAAGGTCCTCGGGGACCGACTCAACGACCATCCAAGCTCCGCGAACAGCCTCGCCCAGCTCCCCAAAGAGAGAAATGTTTCCGGCACCCTGTGACGGATGCACGTCCAGAAGGGTCTGGACTCTGTCGATGTTGTCGGAGACGAACTGGCGACACGCATCGAGCTGCTCCGCGGACATGTCATGGACGTGGACATCGGCTCCTCCAGCTGCATACACCGCAGCGATCCTTCGTCCGAGCGTCCCGGCGCCAACGATCGTCACAGGCCTCTGCCCGATATCCGCCGGAAGGATGTACGTCATCCCCGCCTCCATCCACAATCAAGAGTGGTGCACGCTACAGGTTCCTTGACTCCCAAGCTTCCACGACGTTGCGGACACAGAATGGATCAAGCAGGAGCGCCGAGGATCCGATCCAGAACTACACGCCACCATGACAAGCGCAACCAGCGCCGTCGCGATAGATGGCGCTCGCCTCACTGCCGCACTCCCCCCGGTTGGCTCCGAGGCAAGCCTCCACGGCCATGCCTCTCTGGGTCAACCTCATTCGCTAGGGACAAGGCCAGCCTGAACAGACGAGAGCAGGTACACGCGATCGTTCCGCCTCTCTCGCTCCGCGGTCCAGCGCTCACGATCAGGAAGTTCTCTCCGGTCCCGATCCGTGCTGAGGATCTCCTCGACGGTGGCGTCGTCGGGTCGCGCATGCTCCGTTTCCTGGAGCTCTGCGTGCATGGTCGCGCCAACGTGATCGTCAGCGTGGCACCGGAAGCGGCAAGCCCACGTTGCTCGGTGTGTTGAGCGGGTTCATCCTCGGGAAAGATCCCCACCGCGGCAGATGAGTCGTTGAAGCCTTGTCGACATCAGGCTGTTGCCGTCGATGGGTCGCAGGCCGTCAAGCCGGGCGGAGTCGTGGTCACAAAATGGTCACACAGTCACGGAGAACCATGGACAACGTCGGACACTCTTGGACAACCGAATGTGTGGATCTAGCAGGGGAAACAGCGGTTCAGCGCATGTCAGTGGATTGCCGTGATTCATCTTGCCAAGGTGGGGGTCGCGGGTTCGAATCTCGTCGTCCACTCCATCATCTACTTGTACAAACGGGTGCCAGCAGAGTTTTCTCACCCCGGCGGTGGTTCCACATTCCACTCCCAGGCTGGAAGCGCGCTGCCTGCAATCTGTGGTCACATCAGGACGGGGTACCGATGAACGCCCATGCCCGCCGAGGACGTAGACGCAGAGCGATGAGATTCGCTGCGATGCTGAGTCGGATAGAGAATCGAGACCCGTCGAAGGGAGCCTCATGACCGACACGACCGAGATGATCCGAACATCGGGACTGGTGAAGCGGTTCGGGAAGGTGACCGCTCTCGACGGTCTCGATCTATCGGTTCCTCGTGGGACGATCCTGGGGTTGCTTGGGCCCAACGGGGCGGGCAAGACGACGGCCGTCCGGATCCTGACCACCCTTCTCGAGCCCGATGAGGGTTCAGTGACGGTGGCGGGTCTGGACGTGATGGCCGAGCCGGACAAGGTGCGGGAGCGGATCGGGTTGTCCGGGCAGAACGCGGCCGTCGATGAATATCTAACGGGCTTCGAGAACCTCGAGATGGTTGGTCGTTTGTATCACCTCGGGGGGCGTAAGTCGCGCGACCGAGCACGCGAGCTCCTGGAACTGTTCGACCTCACCGAAGCCGGAGATCGACCGGCGAAGACCTACTCGGGAGGGATGGGCCGTCGTCTCGACCTCGCGGCTGCCCTCGTGGCCGCGCCCGACGTCCTGTTCCTCGACGAGCCGACGACCGGTTTGGATCCTTTCAGCCGGGCTCAGATGTGGGAGACGATCCAGGAACTCGTCCGAGGCGGATCAACGGTCCTGTTGACGACGCAGTACATGGAGGAAGCGGATCGGCTTGCCGACGAGGTCGTCGTGATCGACAGAGGCCGGATGATCGCACACGGGCCGCCGGAGCAGCTCAAGAGCCAGATCGGCGGCGAGCGGATCGAGGTTGTGCTCTCGAACTCCGCGGACATCGAGCCGGCTCGGTCGATCCTTGCGGAGCTCTCGGCTGGCGAGATCCGGGTCGAGGAGCAGACCTGCACGTTGACGGCCTCCGTCACCGGCGGCGTTGACGTCCTCAGACGGGTCCTTCAGCTCTTGGAGGACCGAGCCGTCCCCGTCGACGATGTCGGCCTTCGACGCCCGACGCTGGACGACGTGTTCCTATCGCTCACCGGTCACGCAGCCGAGGCGCTCGCGCTGTCGCCCGACGTGAGGCGGAACCGTCAGGAGTCTGAAGGCGATGGAACCCGAGAGAAGGAGGCCATGAGATGACGAACCTGGCCCTCACGCTCGCAGACGGTGCCGTGGTCGCGAAGCGCAACCTCATCAAGATCAAGCGTGTGCCCGATATCCTGGTCTGGACCTTGATGTCCCCGATCATGTTCGTCGTGCTTTTCTCTTACGTGTTCGGGAGCTCGATCAAGATCCCGGGTGTCTCGTATCGGGAGTACCTGATCGCAGGCGTCTTCGCCCAGACGGTGATGTTCGGCTCGACGTTCACAGGGGTGGGGCTCGCCGAAGACATGACCAAAGGCATCATCGATCGATTCCGATCCTTGCCGATGGCGCCCTCCGCGGTCCTGGTGGGTCGCACGACCAGTGACATCCTCTTCAATTCGGCGTCGATCTTCGTGATGTCCATCACGGGCTTGATCGTGGGCTGGCGGATCAGGACGTCCCCGGTTTCTGCGATCGGAGGCTTCCTGTTGTTGCTGCTATTCGCGTATGCGATGTCCTGGGTCATGGCCTTCGTTGGGTTGAAAGTGGGAAGAGTGGAGGTCGTGAACAACGCCTCGTTCATGTTCATCTTCCCCTTGACCTTCATCGCGAATACGTTCGTGCGCAGCGATTTCCTGCCCGGACCACTCCAGACCTTTGCGGAGTGGAATCCTGTTTCGTCCGTTGCACAGGCTGTGCGGGAAGCCTTCGGGAATAACGGTGATCTGCCACGACCGCATGTGTGGTCGCTGGACAACCCCGTTCTTTACACGCTCATCTGGGTCGGAGTCATCCTGGTGGTCTTCGTCCCACTTTCGGTCCGACAATACGAGCGTGCGGCCAATCGCTGATCGCCCTGACGATCGGCTTCTCGAGCGCGAACAGCGGGTCGCGCCGCTGGAGCTGTTCTTCGATCTCGTCGTGGTGTTCGCCATCACGCAGGTTACGAGCTTCCTGTCGCACGATCCGACGTGGGGTGGCCTCCTGCGGGGCATGTTGCTGCTCGGCGCGCTGTGGTGGGCGTGGGGGGCGTACGCCTGGCTGACGAACGCCCTCGATCCCGAGGACGGCGTCATCCGATTGGGCGTCCTCGCCGCGGTCGCGGCGATGCTCATCGTCTCCCTCGCCGCGCCGGGCGCGTTCGGCGCCGACGCGGTGACGTTCGGCATCGCCTATCTCGTGGTGCGCTTGCTGCATCTGATGCTGTTCGCCATCGCCGGTCGCGGCGATCGCGATCTGTTCCGCGCCGGCATAAGGATCCTCCCCGCCGCCATCCTCGCTCCGGTCCTGCTGATCGTGGCCGGGTTCACCCACGGCTCGGCGCAACTAGCGCTCTGGGGCGCCGCGCTCGCGATCTTCTACCTCGCCCCTCTCCTGGGCGGAGTACGAGGGTTCCGCGTCTCGCCGGAGCACTTCGTTGAGCGGTTCGGCTTGATCATCATCATCGCGCTCGGGGAGTCGATCGTGGCGATCGGGGTCGGGGCCGCGGGGCTCCCGCTCGACGCGGGCGTCATCGCGGCTGCCCTGCTGGGGATCACGGTTGTCGCGTGTCTGTGGTGGTCGTATTTCGACTGGGTCGTCTACGTCGCGCAGGCCAGGCTGGCCGAGGCGACGGGGGCGAGTCGCGCGGCGCTTGCGCGGGATCTGTATTCGTACCTGCACCTGCCGATGGTTGGGGGCATCGTGCTGTTCGCGTTCGGCTTGAAGACGACGCTCGCCGACGTGCACGATCCGCTCGGGAGTCTTCCAGCGCTGGGTCTCGTCGGCGGGATCGTTCTCTACCTGCTCGCGCACGTGGCGGCCCGCTTGCGGATCGGAGGTGGCTTCGGGCGGGGGCGACCGATCGCAGCCGTCGTCTTGCTTGGGCTGCTCCCGGTTGCGAGGCAGGTACCGGCCATCACCGCGCTCGCCTCCGTCGCCGCAGTCTGCGTGTCCCTGATCGCCTATGAGGCCCTACGGCATCGAGAGTCGCGAGCCTGGATCCGCAGCCGGCGAGGCGCGCTCAACCTTCAGGAGTTGCAAGAGGCCGCCCGAGCACGAGGACGGAAGTGGTGAGCGCTACGTGGTCCGGTTCTCGTCGGCTTCCATCGCGGAGGCGATCCTTCGGCGAAGCGTGAAGTTCTTGCCGCGATCGGCCGGCGGGGGACCGATCCTCGGGTCGGAGGCCCAATGGCAGTAGCGGCAGATCCACGCTTTGATCCGCCCGTGCACGCTCGAGTCCCGGGTGGTTTCGGAGATCTCGTCGGAGCCGCAGTCCGGGCAGAGGGTCGGTCCACTCATAGAGGAAGTCATCGGCGGCATGTTCCGGCGCCTTGACGCCCAGGATGGGCTGGCCCGAGACGGTCATCGACTAGACTGACGAACCCCGGGTGAACCGGGCCCGGCGGGGTGGCCGAGTGGTTAGGCAGAGGCCTGCAAAGCCTCGTACACCGGTTCAATTCCGGTCCCCGCCTCGGCGTTCGCGACATGCGGGCCCACAACTACATACGGGCGCTTAGCTCAGGGGGAGAGCGCTTCCCTGACACGGAAGAGGTCGGAGGTTCAAATCCTCCAGCGCCCACAACTGCATGCGGGAGCCACGCTGATGGACTTCGGCAGTCGACCGTCGCGCCCTAGTCCGTTGCATATCCTTGAGGCCCAGCTCATGCTCCCAACACGCGGTCGGGTTCAAGGAGCGAGGAGAGGGACATAGGCGCGTCGACACCTGAGGGTTCAACCCCCACAGAACTCGTGACGAGGACGTTCCTCATCGCCGACGTCCGAGGCTACACGAGGTTCACGCGAGAGCATGGTGATGCGGCGGCTGCTCGCCTCGCCAAGACCTTCGCCGACCTCGCTCGCGAGGCCGTGGAGGCCCGCAATGGTGAGGTGATCGAGCTTCGAGGCGACGAGGCGCTCGCCGTGTTCAGTTCTCCCGAGCAGGCGATCCGAGCCGCATCCGAGTTCCAGGCGACGTGCGCGGAGGAGTTCGCGAAGGACGACACGGTGCCTCTCTTAGTGGGGATCGGGATCGACTCCGGAGAAGCGGTTCGGGTCGAGGACGGATTCCGGGGCGTAGCCCTCAACATGGCAGCCCGTCTGTGCTCGAACGCCGCGGCCGGGCAGGTGCTCGTGACGCGAGGAGTCGCGGGTGCCGCGGACGGGATCGGTTCGATCAGGCTCGAAACGCGCGGTGCCGCGTCGCTCAAGGGGTTCGAGTATCCGGTCGAGCTCGTGGAGGTCGTTCGCGACGAGCAGCCGATCTCGCCACCCGAGGTGCCGGGCGGAGCCGAGGTCCCCGTGGAGCTCGACTCGCTCACGCCACTCATCGATCGCGAGCACGCGACGCGCTGGCTTCGCGGGACGTGGCGTCAGGTGAGGCGTGGGCGCGGGCGCCTGCTGTTCGTGTCGGGGCCGACCCAGATCGGGAAGACCCGGCTCGCAGCCGAGCTCGCCGCGTATGTCAGCGACACCGGAAGGATCCGCTACGCAGGTCCGGGCGGAGCCGCAACCGCGATCGCGCTGACCGCGGTCGAGGAGGCCGCGGGTTGCCGCGAGCCGACGCTATTCGTCCTGGACGACATCGATGTCACCGGCGAGGCAGTCCCTCGTGCACTCGATGAGGCGCTCGAGGCGATCGAGTCCGGCCCGTCGATGGTCCTCGGACTTCTGCAAGACACGAACGCGAGCGCCGCGCTCGCCGATGTGATCGAGCGTTCCAACCAGCGAGGCGACGGCCATCGGGTACTCCCGTCGCTAGGGCCCGAGGGTGTGCGCGAGATCGCGCGCCTCTACGCGGGAGACGACACAGACGACGTGCCCATGGAATCGGTCGTTCGTTCCTCGGGAGGCGTACCCGGCCGCGTGCACGAACTGGTGAGCGAGTGGGCGCGGGATGAGGCGAGCCGTCGCCTCGGTGCCGCAGCCGATTGGCTCGCAACCGGCCGCGATCGACGTTCCGCGGACCTCGCGTTCGCGAACAACGTGATCGGGCTGAAGCTCGGTCGCCTCTTCTCTGTCGAACCGGGCAACGATTCGGCGGGGAGCGCCTCCTGTCCGTACAAGGGTCTCGCCTCTTTCGAGGAACGGGATGCCGCGTTCTTCTTCGGGCGGGAGCATCTGGTCGGCGAGCTCGCAGCTCGGACCGTGCAGGTCGGGCTTCTCGGTGTGGTCGGGGCGTCGGGAAGCGGTAAGTCCTCGGTCGTGTCCGCCGGGCTCCTTCCATCGCTTCGAGCGCGACTGCTTCCCGGCAGCGACCGCTGGCAACACGTGTCGATCCGCCCGGGAGAACACCCGATGGCCGAGCTCGGAGCAGCGATCGCCGGGTGGATCCCGGACGGCCACGTAGACGACCCGCTGGGGATGGCGGCCGAAGCCGTGAGACCGGAGAGCCGACTGGTCGTCGTCGTCGACCAGTTCGAAGAGGTCTTCACGACCTGCACCGACGAAGGTGAACGGGGCGCCTTCATCGCAGCGCTCACGGGGCCGGCCGCTCGGCGCCCCGACCGGATCGTCGTCGTGGTCTGCCTCCGCGGCGACTTCTACGGTCACTGCGCCTCGTATCCCGACCTCGCCGAACAACTTGCGGCCAACCATGTCCTCGTGGGGCCGATGACCCAAGACGAGCTGCGCCGGTCGATCGTGCTTCCCGCGCGAAGGGCTGGTCTCCGCGTGGAGTCGGGCTTGATCGAGCGGTTGATCGAGGATGTGGCCGAGGAACCAGGCGGGCTCCCGTTGCTTTCCACCACGCTCGTGGAGCTATGGCAGAGCCGAGCTGACGGGTGGCTCCGGCTCGACGAGTACGAGCGAGGAGGTGGCGTCCAGGGGTCTGTCGCCCGCCTGGCGGAGCGCACCTTCGAGAACCTGAACGAGCAGCAGCAGGCGATCGCCCGCGCCATCTTCCTTCGCCTCGTTGGCCCGGGAGAGGGGGACGCGATCACGAGGCGCCGGGCGCCGCTGTCGGAGTTCGACCTCGACACCGACGAGGTCACGAGCGCGGTGCTTAGGCGGCTCACTCAAGACCGACTCCTCACGATGGGGGACTCGACGGTGGAGGTCGCCCACGAGGCGCTGCTGCGCGAATGGCCTCGGGTTCGCGGCTGGCTCGAAGAGGATGCCCAGGGCCGCCAACTCCGGCAGCACCTCACGGCAGCGGCGAGGCGTTGGGAGGAATCGGACCGGGAGCCATCGGAGCTTTACCGGGGAGCTCGGTTATCCGTGGCGCTCGATTGGACAGCACCGCGCGGACACGAACTGAACGAGCTCGAGCGCGAGTTCCTCTCGAGAAGCCGGCAGGCGAGTGAGCTTGAGGCTGAACGACAGCGCAGAACCAACCGTCGGTTGCGGGGACTGCTCACCGGGGTGGCGGTCTTTCTCGTGCTGGCGCTCCTGGCTGGGGGGGTCGCCCTGGTGCAGCGGGGCCGGGCCCGCGAGTCGGCGGCGAAGGCGGGACAACAGGCCGACATCGCCCGATCCCGGGAGCTGGCCAGCTCCGCCATCAGCGTTCTGGACGAGGACCCGGAACTGACGATCCTGCTCGCGAACGAGGCGAAGCGGGCGGCTCCGGGTGAGGACCTCCCGCCTCGCCTCGTGACCGCCCTTCATGAGGCCGTGCGATCGATGCGGACCCTCATGTCCCGTGGGTGGGATCGCTCGCTCCCGTTCATGCAACTCGACGGGGTGATGAGTCCCGATGCCTCTCTCGTGGTGGTCACGGGCAGGAAGGAAACCCTCCAGGCGTGGGACTCGGCGACCGGAGACCTGGTCTGGGAGATCAAGGACAAGAATCGAGGGGGTTGGTTCTCGCACCCTCAGTTCAGCCCCGACGGGTCGGTCCTGGCGGTGGCGTTCAACCGTTACTGGACGAAGCAGAACCGGGTCGAGGGCGGCCGGGCCACCGGGATCTACCTCATCGACCCGCGGAATGGAGAGCTCCTCGATCGGATCCCGCCGTCATCGAAGTGCGGTTGGGTGGGATTGCCGTCTGGGAGCGCCTTCACTCCCAACGGTGCCCAACTGATCCTAGTGGCCGATCCACCCCCTTGCCGAGACGGGGGAATGCGCCTGGAGTTCGTCGGCCTGAACAGCGGGAGCGTCACCCGGCGCGTGCCGGTCACCTCTTCTCCCCAGGTCGAGAACGAGGGCCCGCACTCCGTCCTGTTCGTTGGTGTGGACGCCCGTCATGGTCGGCTGCAGATCTCCGACGGGGTGGATGTCTTTGGACTGTCCGCCGCCTCGACACGGATGATCGACCTTGCGTCTCGCAAGGTGCTCTGGGAACGGCCGTACGTCAACGGGTTCCTGAGCCCCGATGGGTCGATCATGGCGCTCTCGGCCCCGGACCCGACCCAGCGAGCGGTGGAGTTGGTGGATCCGGCCACCGGCGAGACCTTGCGGTACCTGACCGGTCAGAAGGCCGGCACCGCCGACGTTGCGTTCAGCCACGACGGGCGCCTGGCCTACACGGCGGGCCTCGACGGGACCGCTCGGGTCTGGGACACGGCCACCGGGTCGAACCTGATCACGCTGACCGGCCAGAAGCATGGCCTCGTGGGGCTGTCGGTGGACGACAAGGGCGACAGGTTGGCCACGTTCGGGCTCGACGGGACCGCCCGTGTGTGGGACCTCACCACGAAGCCGCTCGGTGAGACGATGGCTCTCGATCTGAGCCCCCGGCAGATCGGCACGAGGGCCATCGATGCGGCCGGCGGAGTCGGCGCCGTGATGGCGTTGGCGAACCGGGACACGGCCGTCGTTTTCGATCTGGCCACCGGTGAGATCATCCGCCGGTTCCCCGACCACGCCGGGCTGGGGGTGGCGCTTGCCCCCGACGGCCGCGCCATCATCTACCAACACGTCGTGGGTCGAGGCCCGAATCCCTCCACCCTCGACGTGGGGCCCATCGTGGTACGCGACGTTGCAACGGGAGCGACTCGGACCGAGTTCGAAGGCCTCTGTAGCTACGGCCTGGTCGATGTTGATCCCTCGAAGGACTGTCCCGTCCTCCCCCCTAACCATCCCTACGCGGAGTTTGTCTTGGGGATGTCGGTCACGCCCGACGGCCGATACGCCGTTGCCGGAGGCCAGAGCGTCGCCGCGTCGGTGTGGGACCTCGACACAGGTTCGGTCGTCGCCACGCTCGGCCCCTTCGGGGAACCCGGCTCTGCCGTGGCGGTCAGCAGCGCGGCGATCTCCCCCGACGGGTCGAAGGTGGCCGTGCGCATCATCGGTGACCAGCAACCGAGGGTGATCGTTCTCGGGCTCGACCGCTCCGTCCTCGCTGAGTTTCCTCTCGAGCCTCCCGCCACGTCGGCAGGCCACATCGCCTTCAGCCCCGACGGGTCCCTGCTCGCGGCCGGCGGAAGCCAGTTGAAGGTGTTCGACACCAAGAGCTGGACCGTCCTCTGGCAGGTCGACGCGCACGATGGGGGAGTGTTCGACCTGGACTTCAGCCCCGACGGCCGATCCATCGTGACGACCGGCTTCGATGGCTTCGTTCGGCTGTGGGACGCACGCGATGGAAGCCTGCTCCAGGCCATCTCGATGGGCGAGGACTTTGGGAAAGCCGTGGCGTTCACCGACGATCGCCACTTGATCGTCGGCACGCAGAACGGACTCGTGGCCGGCCTCACCTTCGATGTCGATGAGCTCCTCCGGATCGGGCGTTCCAGGGTCACCCGCACACTGACCGACCAGGAGTGCCGAACCTATCTGCACCTGGATACCTGTCCCTAGGACTTCACGCACATCAGCTGAGACCAGGTGTTCGACGTCGGAGCGCTTCGATCCCTAGCCGCCTGTGATGCGGTTCACTTCTGGGACCATTTCGTCCCGTTCCAGCGAACGGTGAACGTGTCCCAGACGCCTGCGGAGTCGTAGAAGCCGACCGCCCAGGCGTTCGACGACGAGCGAGCGTCAACCGCGTAGAGGTGGTTCTCGGTCGGGCTCGGGTTCGGGCTCGCCGACTTCGACCACCTGGTGCCGTTCCAATGAAGGATGAGCGCTTGGTACCCCGCGAGCGTGTAATAGCTCCCAACCGCCCAGGCGTCCGATGTCGACAGAGCGCTGACACCTGACAGGCTGTTATCGGAGGAGCCTGGGTTCGGGCTCGTTGCCTTCGACCACCTTGCGCCGTTCCAACGAAGGATGAGCGTGTCCAAGATGCTGGAGGCATCGTTGATGTAGCTGCCGACCGCCCAGGCGTTCGATCCGTCAACCGCGCTGACACCACGGACAACATTGAAGGTCGAGCTGGGCCTCGGGCTCGCTACCTTCGACCACTTGGTGCCGTTCCAGTGGAGAACCAGTGTGTACGAGGGAGACCCTGGTTCGTTGCTGCTCGACTGGGATCCAACCGCCCAGACGTCCGAGCTTGAGAACGCGCTCACGCCGTAGAGGGCGTTGACGGCAGAGGGGTTCGGGCTCTGCGCCTTCGACCACTTGGTGCCGTTCCAATGAAGAACGAGCGTGTCGGTCTTGAGGGTCGAGTCGTTGTAATACGTCCCGACCGCCCACACGTTGGAGGCAGAGATGGCGGTAACGGCCGACAGTCCGTTGACGTTCAAGCTCGGGTTCGGGCTCGTGACCTGGGACCACGTTGCGCCGTCCCAGTGAAGGATCAGCGTGTTCCAGATAGTAGTGAAGTACGTTCCGACGGCCCACGCGTTGGAGGAAGAGATCGCACTCACGCCCAGGAGGTCGTTCTCGGTCGAGCTCGGGTCCGGGCTCGTTACCTGAGACCACTCGGTCCCGTTCCAGTGGATGATGAGTGCCTGGTAGGCGGATGCGGTGTCGTTCAGGTAGTTCCCGACCGCCCACACATCGGAGGAGGAGACGGCGTCCACCCCTCGGAGCTCGTTCCGGCTGGCGCCCGGGTTCGGGCTCACGGGAGCGGCCCCGGCGATCTGGATCGCTGTGACGAACGTAGTGAAGGTGATGCCGAGCGCCAACAGGTATGCCACTGAACGTCGGGGGCGTCTCATCGAAACTCCGTTCACGGGGGGCAGCGATGATATTGGCGCGTTCCGATCGCGGTCAAGGGAAGGGCGGGCACTTGTTAGCCATGACCGAGATCCGCCAGGCGCCGTTCGAGCAGTCGTCGCTCCGCGTCGCCGTGAACCATCGTGAGCGCACGGCGGTAGGAATCGCGGGCCTCGGCAGTGCGTCCGAGACGGCGCAGCAGTTCGGCTCGCGTCGAGTGCAGGTAGTGATAGTCCTCGAGGGCGAGGCGATCCACGATTTCGAGCCCCACCGCCGGGCCCTCTGCTTCGGCGATCGCGACCGCCCTGTTCAGCTCGACGACCGGCGAGTCGGTCAAGCGGGCAAGTTCGCCATACAGGGCAGCGATCTGGGTCCAGTCGCGCGGTTCGTTGGTATGGAGGGACGCGATGGCCGCCTGCACGACGTAGGGGCCGCGGCCGCCGCGCGCCAGGGCCCGGTCGAGTACCGCCTGGCCGTCGGCGATCGGCGCTTCGTCCCAGAGAGAACGGTCCTGATCGGCCAGCAACACCAGATCCTCGCCGCGGAACCGCGCTTCGCGGCGAGCATCGTGCAGCAGCATCAGCGCCAGCAAGCCGTGCACCTCCGGCTCGTTCGGCATCAGTTCGGCGAGTGCGCGTCCCAGCTGCAGCGCCTCGCTGGCGAGCTCGTCTCGGCCGCCGTAGCCCTCGTTGAAGATGAGGTAGACGACCGCGAGGACCGCGGCGAGCCGATCCGGCAGCAGGTGTTCGGGAGGAACCCGGAACGGGATCTGGGCGGCTTTGATCTTGCGCTTCGCTCGCACCAGCCGCTGCGCCATCGTTGGTTCGGGTACCAGGAAGGCGCGGGCGATCTCTTCGGTCGTCAAGCCCCCGAGCGTCCGCAGTGTGAGAGCGACCTGCGCCTCGGCGGCGAGTGCCGGGTGACAACACGTGAAGATGAGCTCGAGTCGCTCGTCGGGAAACGGTGTCTCATCCATCGGGTCCTCTGCTTCCGGCACGAGGAGCAAGCGGGTCTTCGCCAGCAGTGTGCGATCGCGACGGATCCGGTCGATGGCTCGGTTTCGCGCCGTCTTCACGAGCCACGTGGTCGGGTTAGAGGGAACGCCGTAGCGGGGCCAGCGTTCCGCGGCGATCGCGAAGGCTTCCTGGGCGGCTTCCTCGGCGAGGTCGAAGTCGCCGAAGAAGCCGATCAACGCAGCCAGAACCCGTCCCCACTGGTCTCGGAAGACCTGTTCGACGGTGTCTACCACTCGACGATCGGTCGCACCTCGACCGCGCCGCCGAGGCGGGCCGCCGGGATCCGCGCTGCCAGCTCGATCGCGGCGTCGACGTCGTCGGCCTCGTAGAAGAGGTAGCCGCCGATCGCCTCCTTGATCTCGGCGAACGGGCCGTCGGTGGTAAGCGTCTTACCGTCCTTCACCCGCACGGTGGTTGCCGTCTCGGGTGCATCCAGTCCGAGGCCGGGCGTGACGCCTTTCGCCTCGTTGATCGCCTGGTAGTCGGCGAAGACGGCCTTCTGCTCGTCCTCCGACAGGGTCGCCCATTCGTCGGGCGAGCGCGGAGTTGGCGTCGTGCCTTGGTGGATCAACAGCATGTACTTCATCGCATCCTCCTCCTGGACGGTCGCAATATAGGACGAACGATGAGCCCCTAGATCGACAGTTCAACGTAAGAAAGAGGCAGATAGTTTCGGCAGACGAGCTGCTGGTAGGGTTCTCGGACTCTCCTTGACGACCGGAGAGGTCAGAGGTTCAAATCCTCTTAGCGCTCACCGGGAATCGCTGCACGACAGGGGTAGAGGCACGTGGTCCGTTCGGAGGTCAAGGCGGTCGAACCAGAGCGTCCGGTCGTCGTCGATCCGACACCCAAGCCCACCCCGCCCCGGAGGCTCCTAGCCTTCGCGTTCTACCTGGGGCTGACCCTCCTTCTGTTCGGGCCCCGGATCCTCACGCACATGAGCGACCGCGTGCTCACGGTGCATCCGGGGGATTGGGGACTCTTCGTGTGGTCGTTCCAATGGTGGCCTCACGCCATGGCGCACGGGCTCGATCCGCTGTTCACCCGTGTCCTGTGGACGCCGTTCGGGCTGAACCTCGCGTGGGCGACGGTTGTCCCGGTCCCGAGCTTCGCCTTGCTTCCGGTGACGCGGTTCTTCGGGTCAGTTACCGCGTTCAACGTCGTGTCGCTGCTGGCTCCTGCCACGGCCGCATGGACCGGATACCTGTTGTGCAGCCATCTCACCCGCAGAGCGTTCGCCCCGTCGCTCGCCGGAGGGTTCGTGTTCGGGTTCTCTCCTTATCTGATGTCGCAATTCATCACCGGCCACGTGAACCTGAGCCTCGTGTTCATGCTCCCGATCTGCACGCTGCTCGTCGTCGGTCTGCTCGAGGGGTGGCTGAAACCGCGGCGCTTCGTCGTGCTGATGACGGTGGCCCTGGTCATCGAGTTCGGGATCTCAACCGAGGTGTTCGCCACGATGGCGCTGTTCGCTGGGATCGGGGCCGGCGTTGGGTGGTTCGTGGCGCCCCCGTCGTGGCGCCGACCGATCCTCGAGGGGATGGGGTGGCTCGGGCTGTCCTATGTTCTCGCCGCCGTGGTGGTCAGCCCGTATATCTTGGCGACGGTCGTGTTCCCGGGGCCCTTCAAGCCGATCTTCGCGCATCCGGTGGCGCCGATCCAGGGAGGCGATCTGTTCCGTCTGTTCATCCCGGGACGAACGGAGCTCTTCGGGCTGAACTTCGGTGTTGCCCGCACGCCGGAGTGGAACTACCACCTCGAGCGGTACGCCTGGTACCTGCCGTTCCCCCTCATCGCGATCGCGATCCACCTGTGGATCAAGAAGCGCGCCATCCCCGCGGTGAAGATCTTGTTGCTGCTGTTCGTGATCACCCTCGTCCTGTCGCTCGGTCCCGCGGTCGTGATCGCAGGGCACCGGATCTTCCTCCCATGGTCGATCGTGCAGGCGTTCCCGCTGATCAAACGCGCCTTCCCGTACCGGATGACGATGTTCGCGTTCCTGGCCCTGTCGGTGTGCGTCGCGTATTGGCTGGCGGCCGAACCGCGCTCCCTCAAGCGATGGTCGGTGTTCGCGGTCGCGGGTGTCTTGCTCTTGCCGAACGTCGTGACCGACGTGTGGACGACGAACATCAACGAGCCCGCGTTCTTCTCATCCGGTATGTTCCGCTCCTACATCACGCCGGATGAGTCGGTGTGGATCGTGGACGCCGACGGCGGCCGGTCGATGTTGTGGCAGGTGACCACCGGCTGGTACTTCCGGTTGGCCGGCGGCTACACGGGCGTCGTTCCTCCCGACCTGAAGGACCCGCTGACGGAATGGGTGCTCAACACCGGCGTGATCCTCCCCGGGCAAGAGGAAACGATCAGGGAGTTCGTGTCGACGCACGGCGTCGGCGCTGTCGTCGTGGGTGAGGAGCCCGACCGGGTGGTTCAGGAGATCGCCGGAGCCCTAGGCGCGACGCCGATCGAAGTCGGTGGCGTCACCTTCATCGACGTGCCGGCAACCTGAGCTTCGCGTTCGAGCCTTGCTATCGTGGGTGTCTCCCGGGGCGCGTAGCTCAGCGGGAGAGCGCTCGCCTCACACGCGAGAGGTCGCAGGTTCAATACCTGCCGCGCCCACCGCTTCTGTTCGCAAACGCGTAATGACGTAGCTCGTATCTGGAGGAAGAGGATGACCGCGGTGCTGCAGGAAGATCGGCCGGAGTTTGCCGCCCGGGCTGTCGAGCTCACCAAGATCTATGGCGCCGGCGACGCCGCGGTCGAAGCCTTGCACGCCGTTTCCGCTGAATTCCGCGCGGGCAAGTTCACGGCGATCATGGGCGCCTCCGGTTCGGGGAAGTCGACGCTCCTTCACTGCCTGGCGGGACTCGACCCGCCGACGTCGGGAAGCGTGTTCATCGGCGACGTGGACCTGACGAGGTTGAAGGACCGGCAGCTCACGGAGCTCCGGCGCGACAAGATCGGTTTCGTGTTCCAGACGTTCAACCTTGTGCCGACGCTCACCGCCGCGGAGAACATCACCCTGCCCCTCGATATCGCGGGACGTGACGTCGACCGGGCATGGTTCGACGAGGTCGTCGACACGATCGGGCTGCGAGACCGGCTGAAGCACCGGCCGAGCGAGCTCTCCGGTGGTCAGCAACAACGCGTCGCCGGTGCGAGGGCGATGCTGTCACGACCGGAGATCGTCTTCGCCGACGAGCCCACCGGGAACCTCGATTCCCGTTCCGGTGACGAGCTCCTCCAGTTCCTTCGTGGGGCCGTCGACGATCACGGCCAAACCATCGTGATGGTGACCCACGACGCGCATGCGGCTGCTTACGCGGATCGGATCGTGTTCCTGGCCGACGGACGGGTGATCGACGAGATGTTCGACCCGAGCGCCGAGCGGATCCTCGAGCACCTGAAGGCGATGGAAAGCTGATCGCGTCGTGCTGAGGGCGACGATCAAGAGCCTCCTGGCTCGCAAGCTGCGCCTGATCCTGACCGCCATGGCCGTGGTGCTGGGCGTGGGGTTCACCGCCGGCACCTTCGTGCTGACCGACACCGCGTTGAGGAGCTTCGACGACCTCTTCGGCAACGTCTACCGGGGAACCGATGTGGTGGTGCAAGCCACGACGGCGTTCGCACCGGGCGAAGGCAACAACAACGGAGGCGGCAGCGAACGCCAGCCGATCCCGCGGCACGTCCTCAACCAGGTCATGGCGGTCGACGGCGTGCGTGCGGCCGACGGTGACGTCGCCGGGTTCGCGCAGATCGTCGATCCGGTCAGCGGCAAGGTGATCCAGAACGGCGGGGCGCCCACGTTCGGGAGCTCGTGGGACCCGGATGTCACCAGCCTCACCGTCGCGCAGGGCACTGCGCCCTCGGGACCCGATCAGGTCGCGGTGGACGCGGGCGTCGAAGCGTCGAACGATCTGTCGGTCGGGCAGAAGGTCAGGATCGTCACCCCCACGGGAACCGACACGTTCACGATCTCTGGGATCGTGCGTTTCGGCAACGCCAACAGTCTGCTCGGTGCGACGCTCGCGCTGTTCGATCTGCCGACCGCTCAGAAGCTGTTCGACCGCGAAGGAACCTACGACTTCATCTACGTGGCGGGGGACGAGAGCGTGACGCCGGGTGTCCTCGCCGGGCGGATCGCCTCGGTCTTGCCCACCGGCTATCAGGCGGTCACCGGCGCCTCGGCGGCGAGCGAACAGCAGGACGAGGTGAGCCAGGGTCTTGGGTTCCTTCGGACGGGGTTGTTGGTATTCGGCTTCGTCGCGCTGTTCGTGGGAGCGTTCATCATCTTCAACACGTTCAACATCGTGGTGGCGCAGCGGAGCCGGGAGCTTGCGCTGTTCCGGGCGCTGGGCGCCAGTCGACGCCAGGTGATGTCGTCGGTCCTGATCGAATCACTGCTCGTCGGGATCGTCGCATCGCTGGGCGGGTTGGTCTTCGGCGTGCTGCTGGCCGTCGGGCTGAAGGCGTTGTTGGCCTCGGTCGGATTGAAGCTGCCGCCGACGGCACTCGTCGTGGCACCGCGAACCGTCATCGTGTCCTTGATCTTGGGGACGACGATCACCGTGGTGGCTGCCGTCTCGCCCGCCCGGCGCGCATCGCGTGTGGCTCCGGTGCAGGCCCTGCGTGAGAGCGCCGAGGCGGGCACGTCGATCCGACGGCGGGTGATCCTTGGTTCGCTCGTGACCCTCGGTGGGATCGCTTCGCTGTTGAGCGGTCTGTTCGCCGATGTATCCAATGCCGGCATCCTCGTCGGAGCGGGCGCAGGCCTCACGTTCATCGGGGTCGCGATGCTCTCCCCACTGTTCGCGCGTCCGCTGGCTGCCGGGATCGGCCGGCCGTTCCGGCGCCGGATCGCCGGCAAGCTCGGCAGCGAGAACGCGAACCGGAACCCCCGGCGGACGGCGTCGACCTCGGCGGCCCTGATGATCGGCCTTGGGCTGGTCGCCTTCGTGGCGGTCTTCGCCGCATCGCTCAAGAGCTCTGCGACGGCGCAGCTCGACCGCGTGTTGGCCGCCGACCTGACCCTCAACTCGTCGCAGTTCGCGCCGTTCTCGCCCCAGCTCGCCAGGGACCTGCAGCACGATGCCGATTTCTCGGTCGTCTCGCCGATGCGCCAAGCTGAGGCCAAGGTAGGAACATCGGACACCTTCCCGGTCGCGATCGACCCGGCGACGATCACGCAGGTGGCGAACATCGACATGGCCACGGGCTCGGTCGCCGCTCTCTCGCAGCCCGATTCGGTCATCGTGTCGAGGACCGAGGCGGAGTCGAAGGGGTTCGCGCTCGGCCAGACGATCTCGATGCGGTTCGCGGAGACCGACACGCAACATCTGCGGGTCGTCGGGACCTTCGAACAGAACGGGCTCCTCAACGATTATGCGATCTCGCTCGACACGTTCGAGAAGAACGTCGCGCAGCAGCTCGATCAGGCGGTGTTCCTGAAGATCGCGCCCGGTGTGTCGACGGCCGCGGCGCGATCGCGCCTCGACCAGCTGCTCTCGGCGGACTACCCCAGCGTCCGCGCGCAGGACCAAACGGAGTTCAAGCAGCAGGAGCTGATGATGATCGATCAGCTCTTCGCGATCGTGTACGTGCTGCTGTTCCTGTCGGTGATCATCTCGCTGTTCGGGATCGTGAACACCTTGGGCTTGTCGATCTACGAGCGGATCCGCGAGCTCGGTCTGCTGCGGGCGGTCGGAATGAGCCGCAAACAGGTGAAACGGATGGTTCGGGTCGAAGCGGTCATCATCGCGATCCTGGGAGCGGTGCTCGGATTGGTCGTCGGCATACTCTTCGGCTGGGCGATGCAGCGGGCGCTCGCCGGGGTCGGGATCGACCGGCTGGCGTTCCCGGTCGGTCAGCTGGTCGGGATGCTCGTCGTCGCGGCCCTGCTCGGAGTCGTTGCGGCCGTGTGGCCTGCGAGACGAGCGTCGAAGATCAACGTGCTCGAAGCGATCTCGTACGAATGATCGCTGAAGTGGCGGCGGTCGGTATCCTTCGGGGATGCCCAAGCTGACCCTTCCCGACGGCACGACCGTGGAGCTTCCCGAGGGGGAGCCGGTCGGCGCTGCGCTGCCGAAGGGCTCGATCGCCGCCAGGGTGGACGGCGAACTCAGAGATCTGTCGTTCGTTCCGGCGAACGATGCGACCGTCGAGCCGATCGAGGCGGCTTCCGACGACGGCCTGCATGTCATGCGGCACTCGGCCGCCCACGTCATGGCACAGGCGGTGTGCGACCTGTTCCCGGGAACGAAGTACGCGATCGGTCCGGCGATCGCCGATGGTTTCTATTACGACTTCGCGCTCCCCGACTCGATCGGGCCCGCCGAGCTCGCCAAGATCGATCGTCGGATGCGGCAGATCATGAAGTCCAACCAGCCCTTCGTCCGGGAGGAGGTCGCGCGCGCCGATGCCCTGGCGCGCCTCGCCGACCAACCCTTCAAGGTCGAGATCATCGAAAAGCTCGGCGAAGAAGAAGGAGAGGTCGCAGGCGGTGACACGGTCACGCTCTATCGAAACGGTGAGTGGGCCGATCTCTGCCTGGGGCCGCACGTCCCGTCGACCGGCAAGATCGGTGCGTTCAAGCTGACGCACCTCGCGGGCGCGTACTGGCGCGGGGACGAGGCGAACCCGATGCTCACACGGATCTACGGGACGGCATGGGCGACGCAGGAAGACCTCGACGCGCACCTTCACCGGCTCGAGGAAGCCGAGCGGCGAGACCATCGGAAGCTCGGCGTTGAGCTCGACCTGTTCTCGTTCCCCGAGGAGATCGGCTCGGGGCTCGCGGTGTTCCATGCGAAGGGCGGGCTGGTCCGCCGGATCATGGAGGACTACTCGCGGACGCGCCATGTCGCCGACGGCTACGAGTTCGTCAACACGCCCCACATCACGAAGGCGGGGCTGTTCGAGACCTCGGGCCACCTGTCGTGGTACGCGGAGGGGATGTTCCCGCCGATGGAGCTCGACGGCGGCACCGAGTACTACCTGAAGCCGATGAACTGCCCGTTCCACATCCTCATCTACCGCAGCCGGATCCGGAGCTACCGGGAGCTGCCGATGCGGTTGTTCGAGTTCGGCACCGTCTACCGCTACGAGAAGTCGGGAGTGGTTCACGGGCTCACGCGCGTCCGGGGTATGACCCAGGACGACGCGCATATCTTCTGCTCGAAGGAGCAGATGGGCGGCGAGCTGCGCTCGCTGCTGGTGTTCGTGCTCGACCTGCTGCGCGACTTCGGGCTCGACGACTTCTACATCGAGCTGTCGACCAAGCCGGAGGAGAAGGCGGTCGGTTCCGACGAGGAGTGGGCGGAGGCGACGGAGGCCCTGCGAGCGGCCGCGGAGGAGCTGGGACTCGACGTCGTCATGGACATCGGCGGCGGCGCCTTTTACGGGCCGAAGATCTCCGTGCAGGCTCGTGACGCGATCGGTCGCACATGGCAGATGTCGACGATCCAGGTGGACTTTCAACTACCGCAGCTATTCGATCTTCACTACAGCGCGGCCGACAACGAGCGGCACCAGCCGATCATGATCCACCGTGCGTTGTTCGGCTCGATCGAGCGATTCTTCGCCGTCCTGCTGGAGCATTACGCCGGTGCGTTCCCTCTGTGGCTCGCGCCGGAACAGCTGCGGTTCGTGCCGGTGGCCGACCGACACGTCGAGCGCTGCGAAGAGCTGGCGGCGGCTGCGACGACGGCGGGCCTGCGGACCATGGTCGATGACTCGAAGGAGAGCGTCGGCAAGAAGATCCGCGCCGCCCAACTATCGAAGACGCCGTACACGCTCGTCGTCGGCGATCGCGACATCGAGGCCGGCACCTACACGGTGCGGGATCGCGCCGGCACCGAGGTGGCGGGGCTTCTGTTCGACGACGTCATCGCCGCCCTGCTCCGTGAAGCCGAAACCCGATCGCTTCAGCAGACGACCTTCGGAGCCTGAGCGGGGTGGAGCATCTCTGGAGCCCCTGGCGGATGGAATACATCCAAGGCGCGAACGAGGACCCCGATGGGTGCATCTTCTGCTCGATCCCCGGGCGAACCGACGATGAGCTCGTTCTGGCGCGCGGCACCCTCGCCTACGTCGTTTTGAACAAGTTCCCGTACAACCCGGGGCACCTGCTCGTGGTTCCGTTCCGCCACACGGCCGACGTCGAAGATCTGACAGCCGACGAGAACCTGGAGCTGCAGTCGTTCCTGCAGCGTTCGGTCCGGGCGCTGCGCGAGGAAGCCGAGCCTCACGGCTTCAACATCGGCATGAACCTCGGACGGGTCGCCGGAGCCGGGATCCCCGACCACGTGCACTGGCACGTCGTCCCGCGGTGGGGCGGCGACACGAACTTCACGACCACGATCGGGGCAACGCGTGTGCTGCCGGAGCTCCTCGCCGAAACCGCAAGCAAGCTCGCGCCGAGGTTCGCCGAGTGAGCGAACAAGGGTTCGTCGACGTCGAGGACGGCAGGCTTGCGTTCGAGACGGCGGGTGAGGGACCGGCCGTAACGCTGATCCATCCTGGGCTCTGGGACATGCGAACGTGGGACCGCGAGTTCCCTCTGCTCGTGGAGGCCGGCTACCGAGCGATCCGCTACGACGTGCGGGGCCTCGGCAGGTCGAGCCGCCTCGGTGCAGAGAGCTATTCACACGTGCGGGACCTGGTGGGATTGCTCGATGCGTTAGACGTTGCGCAGACGGCGCTCGTCGGGTGTTCGATGGGAGGCGGGATCGCGCTGGACTTCACGCTCGAGCACCCCGAGCGGGTCTGGGCGCTGGTGCAGGTCGCATCCGCGCTCGGCGGCCTCGAGCCGCTCGATGAAGAGAGGGATTGGTGGGACGAGCGTTTCGCTCCCATCGAAGCGGCGATCGAAGCGGGCGATCTCGAGCGTGCGCAGGACCTCCAGCTCGGCATCTGGGCGCCGCTCGGAACGGACGACGAGGCCGGGCGCGTGATCCGACAGGTCGCGTTCGACAACCTCCATGACCTGACATCGGATGAGAGCGGCCTCGAGGAGCTCGAGCCTCCGGCCTCACACCGCCTCGGCGAGGTCGATGTCCCCACCCTCGTCGTCGCGGCCGGACACGATCCCCCGGACATGATCCGCAGCTCGGATCGGATCGCGCGCGGGATCCTCGGTGCTTGCAAGGTGACGATCGAAGACGCCGACCATGTCGTGAACCTGAGACGTCCTGAGGCGTTCGATCGGGCGGTCTTCCCGTTCCTCGAAGCGGCTCGCTGACGCTTACTTCTTCTGCTCGCGCTGGGCTTGGTACTCAGCGATGACCTTCTGGGCGAGGTGGGTCGGCAGCTGCTCGTAGTGGTCGAAGCTCATCGCGAAGGCGCCACGACCACCAGTCATCGATCGCAGGTCGATCACGTATCGCGCCACTTCCGCCTGCGGGACCATCGCGCGGATCCGCTGCTTCGCCCCGCCCAACTGATCCATGCCGAGGATCTTCCCGCGCTTGGAGTTCAGGTCGCCCATGATGTCGCCCGTGTAGGAATCGGGAACGACGACGTCGAGCTCGACGATCGGCTCCAGCAGGACGACACCCGCTGCTTCGACCGCCTCCTTCAACGCGAGAGATCCGGCGATCTGGAACGCCATGTCCGAGGAGTCGACGGGATGGAACTTCCCGTCAACGAGCGTGACCTTGACGTCGACCATCCGGTTGCCACTGATGACGCCGTCAGACATCGTCCTCACGATGCCCTTCTCGATCGAGGGGATGAACGAGGCCGGGATCGCGCCGCCGAAGATCTTATCCTCGTAGACGAAGCCTTCGCCGCGCTTGAGTGGCTCGATCTCGATGTTGCACACGGCATACTGGCCGTGCCCGCCGGTCTGCTTGACGTGGCGGCCGAGGCCCTTGGCCTTCGTCTTGATCGTCTCGCGGTACGCGATCTTCGCTGGATGCGAGATGACTTCGACGCCGTACTTGCGCTTCAGGCGTTCGGTCATGACCTCGAGGTGGGCCTCGCCCATGCCGTACATCACTGTTTCATGGGTTTCATCGCTGCGCGCGACCCGGAACGTTGGGTCCTCCTCGCGCAAGCGCGCCAACCCTGTCGAGAGCTTGTCCTCGTCTCCCTTGGTCTTCGGCTCGATCGCATAGGCGAGGAGCGGCTCCGGCAACTCGATGGGCGGCAGCTGCACCGGGTCGTCCTTGCCGGACAGCGTGTCGCCGGTGTGCGTGTGGGCGAGCTTCGCGACGGCCCCGATGTCGCCCGCCGCCACCTCCGACACCGAATCGTGCTCCTTGCCGCGCAGCGCGAAGAGCTGGCCGATGCGTTCGTCGGTTCCTTGCGTCGCGTTGTAGATGGTGGAGTCGGGCCGGATCTTCCCGCTGAAAACCCTGAACATCGTGATGTGGCCGACGAAGGGGTCGGAGACGGTCTTGAACACGGATCCGGTCGTCGGGCCCGCGGCATCTGGGGAGCGTTCCTCGACGTCTCCGTTCTTCTTCGTGACCTCCACGGGCACACGATCGAGGGGGGAGGGGAACTCCTCGGCGATGAAATCGAGGAGCCGGTCGACGCCGATCGCCTTGGCGGCGGACCCGCAGACGACGGGCGCGAGCCGCGCGCTCGCGAAACCTGCTTTGACTCCGCTGATGATCTCCTCCTCGCCGATCGAGCCCTCCTCGAGGTACTTCTCGATCAGCTCGTCGTCGGATTCGGCAACGGCTTCCATCAACTTCTCTCGCGCTGGGTCAGCGATCGCGTGGAGATCGTCGGGCCACTCGCCCTCCTCCGCGATCGGGCCGCTCGGGTACAGATCGGCCTTCTCATGCTGGAGGTCGGCGATACCTCTGAACTCGTGCTCGGCACCGATGGGCAGCTCGAGCGGCGCTACCTGGTTGCCGAAGGAGGACACGAGTTGCGCGAGCGTGTCGTCGAAGGAGGAGCGCTCGCGATCGAGCTTGTTCACGAAGATCGCCCGCGGCAGGTCCGCTTCCACGGCCAGCTCCCATGCGGCCTCGGTTTGGACTTCGACGCCGTCCACCGCCGAGACGACGACGATCACGCCGTCGGCGGCGCGGATCGCCGAGCGCAGGTCGCCGATGAAGTCGGCGTACCCGGGTGCGTCGAGCACATTGATCTTGACGCCGTGCCACTCGACGGGCGCGATCGACAACGATACGGAGATCCCCTTGCGCTGCTCGTCGGGGTCATGGTCGGAAACCGTGTTCCCATCCTCGACCGTCCCCATCCTTGTGATCGCGCCGGATGTGAAGAGCATGGCCTCGAGCAACGTCGTCTTGCCCGAGCCTCCGTGGCCGACCAACAAGACGTTGCGGATGTCCTTCGCGTCATACGTCTTCAACGCGCATCTCCTTGGACGAGAGGTAGGGGGGAATCCTACAGAGTTGCTACGCTCGCGCGGACCCATGGCCCGCTTCCAACGACAGCTGATCCGTTTCCAACGGCAGCCGCCCGGCACAGCGATCACCCGAGCGTTGCTGGTCCTGGGCGGGGGGCTCGCCGCAGGGAGCGCCTGGCTGATCGTCGCCCGCGAGCCCGGAGCCGGTGGCATCGCCGCCGGAGTGTCGGGGACGTTCCTGCTGATCGGCGGTCACCGAGCCAACCACGGTGCGGGAGGGCCGACCGACCGGGTGCTCGATGAGTTGCTCGACCGGGCGTGGGACGCATCGGTGCTCGGTTCGATCGCGTGGGCCGCTCACGACACTCGTCCGCGCGTCGCTGCGGCCGCGCTCATCGCGTTGTGCCTGAGTTTCCTGTCCGCATACGTTCGGGCGCGAGGAGCGGCGCTCGCGTATTCGGTCGAAGAGAGCCACGTGACCCGCGGCGTCCGTTACACGCTGATCGTCCTCGGCCTCGGGTTCGGCTGGCTGGGTTGGACCACATGGGTGACCGCGGGTGTGGCCGCGCTGGCGGCTCTCGTTCGCACCGCCCAGGTCGCGGGCGAGGACAGGGGATGATCGGCGAGACGCGGAGCGAGACCCGCGCCTTTTATGTCTACCGGACGCTGGCGTGGGCCGGGCGGACGTTCCCGGAGCACACCGGACGGATGGTGTTCCGGTGGTTCGGCATGCTCGCGCATCTGTTCATGCCCGGTGTGCGTGCGACCGTGGCAGAGAATCAGGCCCAGGTGCTGGGCCGACCGGCGGACGATCATTTGACCCGAGCGGCCACGCGCGAGGCGTTCCTGAGCTACGCCCGTTACTGGTACGACTCGTTCCACGTCACCCGGCTGAGCGATCGAGATATCCGCGAACGCGTCCACGTCGAGGGGCAGGAGCATTTCGACCGCGCTCTCGAGCGGGGTCGTGGTCTCATCGTGGCGCTCCCGCACTCCGGGAACTGGGATGTGGCGGGCCGGTGGGCGCAGGTCGAGGGATACCCCTTGACGACCGTTGCCGAAGAGCTGAAGCCCGAGCGGCTGCTCCGGCTGTTCTTGGAGCACCGGCGCAACATCGGGATGGACGTCGTTGCGTTGACACAGGGCGGTCGCGTCGCCCAGCAGCTCGTCAGGGCGTTGTCGGAGAACCGGCTCGTCGCCCTCGTCGCCGACCGCGACCTGACCGGCAACGGCATCGAGATCGAGATGTTCGGGCGGGCACGCAAGCTCCCGGCCGGCCCTGCGCTGCTGTCGATCTCATCGGGAGCGCCGGTCGTGGTCGCCGGTGTATCCGACGAGGGCGACGACTGGCGCCTCATCCTGGGTCCGACCCTGGAACCGGAGTCGACCGGCCACCGGCGGGCAGATGTCACCGCGCTGACACGAAGGATCGCGTTCGAGTTCGAGCGGATCATCTCGGCGGACCCGCCGGGCTGGCATCTGTTCCAACCCGGCTGGGAGCCGGAGAAGGTGCTCGGAGGTTGAGGGTCGCCCTGGCGTGCCCGTACGCCTGGGACGATCCCGGCGGCGTTCAGGTGCACGTTCGCGAGCTTGCGGAGCGACTGATCGATCGCGGGCACGACGTCATCGTCCTCGCTCCCGTGCGCCGGCAGGCACGCGAACCGTGGCTGCGCGCCGTCGGACGCCCGCTCGACGTCCCGTACAACGCGTCGAACGCGCCGATCGACCCCCGGCCGTGGTCGCGCGCTCGCGTTCGAAGCGAGCTCCGGCGATTCGGTGCGGACGTGATCCACGTTCACGAACCGCTGACGCCGAGCACCTCGATGTGGACGACGCTGGAGTCCGGTTCCACCCCAGTCGTCGCGACGTTTCATTCAGGGGCAGCGCGCTCGTGGTTGTTCGATGCGGCCGCGCCACTGCTACGGCGGGTCGCGAGACGCCTCGCGGTCAGGATCGCGGTCTCGGAAGCCGCAGCGTCGTTCGCGCGCCGTCGTCTCGGCGGCGTATACGAGATCGTGCCGAACGGCGTCGATACGGCCAGGTTCGAGAGCGCCGCGCCGGCGGATCTTGGTCCGGGAACCAAGCTCCTGTTCGTCGGGCGACTCGACGCGCGCAAGGGTTTCCCGACCGCCGTCGAGGCCTTTGGGTTGCTGGCGAGGGAACGGCCGGAACTCCGGCTGATCGTCGTGGGCGACGGTCCGGATCGCGCCGCTGTGGCGACGCTCCCTGCCTCGGTCCGAGATCGCGTCTCGCTTCTCGGCACGATCCCCAACGTGGACCTTCCCCCGTACGTGGCGGCCTGCGACGTCTATCTCGGACCGTCTGTGGGCGGAGAGAGTTTCGGGGTCGTGTTGGTCGAGGCGATGGCCGCAGGGCTGCCTGTCGTGGCGAGCGACATCGCCGGATACTCGGAGGTCGTTCGGGCCGGCGTCGACGGGCTCCTGGTGTGGCCGCGGGATCCTGCCTCCCTAGCAGCTGCGGTTGCCCGCGTGCTGGACGAACCCGGTCTCGCCGGCGGGCTGATCGAGGCGGGGCACGATCGCGCCCGCTCCTTCGATTGGGGCGCAGTCGTCACCAGGATCGAGGAGATCTATCGCCGAACGATCGAAGACGCTTCGGCGTCGATACGATAGGGACGTGATCGCCGTCTGGATCGTCGCAGCTCCGGTCGTCCTTGCGTTGGTGGCCGCGGTCCTCGTCTACAACCGGCTGGTGTCGCTGCGGAACCGGGTTGACAACGGCTGGTCCCAGATCGACGTTCAGCTCCGCCGCCGGTACGACCTGATCCCGAACCTGGTGGAGACGGTCGAGGGGTATGCGGCGCACGAACGAGAGCTCTTCGAGAAGATCGCCCAAGCCCGCACACAGGCGATGAACGCGAAAGAGATGGGCGACCAAGCTCAGGCCGAGAACGCCATCACCGCCGGCGTGCGCCAGCTGCTCGCGGTGGCCGAGAACTACCCCGATCTGAAGGCGAGCCAGAACTTCCTGGCGCTTCAGGAGGAGCTGACCGGCACGGAGTCCAAGATCGCGTACGCGCGCCAGTTCTACAACGACCAAGTGATGTTGCTGAACACGACGATCGGCAAGTTCCCGTCGAACCTGATCGCAGGCGCGTTCCACTTCTCACCCCGAGAGTTCTTCGAGATCGACGATCCCGAGCGCGGGCCCGTTCGCGTGGATATCTGACCCGTGTACGAGCAGATCGCATCGAACAAACGCAAGACGGCAGCCCTGGTCGTCGGCGCGATCGTGTTCTTGGCCGCTATCGGGTACGCGATCGGGTTGGTCTTCGGGAACGGAACGGTCTGGCTCGTCGTTGCGCTGATCTTCGCTCTCATCAGCTCGATCACCTCGTACTTCTACGGCGACCGGCTCGTGCTGGCGTCGACACGGGCTAAGGAGGTGACGCCGGAGGAGGCCCCCCGCCTGCACAACATCGTTGAGGGACTCGCGATCGCGGCCGGAGTCCCGAAGCCGCGCGTCTATGTCGTCCCTGAAGAAGCGCCGAACGCCTTCGCGACGGGGCGGGACGCGGAACATTCCTCGATCGCCGTCACGCAGGGGCTGCTCGAGACGATGAACCGGGTCGAGCTCGAAGGTGTGATCGGCCACGAGATGTCGCACGTTCGGGACCGCGACATCCTTGTTGGCACCGTCGTCGCGACGCTCGTCGGTGCGGCCGTGCTCATGTCGGAGTTCGCGATGCGGGCGTGGTTCTGGGGCGGTATCGGAGGGCGTCGCCGCAGCAACGACAGCAACGGGGGTGGCATCATCGAACTCGTGTTGCTGGGTGTCGGCCTCCTACTGATCGTGACGGCGCCGATCGCCGCACAGATCATCAAGCTGTCGGTCTCGCGGAACCGCGAATACCTGGCCGATTCCGAGGGCGCGATGCTCACGAGATACCCGCCCGGTTTGATCAGCGCGCTGCAGAAGATCGAAGCCGCCCCGCACGCCATGCGGTCGGCGAACAACGCGACGGCGCATCTGTGGCTGGAGCAACCCTCACGCGTGCCGGGCAACCAGACGGGCACACTCGAGCGATTGTTCTCGACCCACCCGCCCATCGAAGAACGGATCAAGCGGCTCCAGGAGATGTAACGATCGCGTCAAACTCCGTTCGAGGTGTTTGAGGTCGGCTGACGGCGCGGTTAGCATCGATGAACGGGTCCGGATGGCCCGCCCGCTCATCCCGAGCAGCTCCCAACCGTTCCGAGGAGGTTCCACCGTGGCCCTCACGCGCCGAGGTCGGCGGGTCGTTGCTATCGGAGGGGCCGCGAGCCTGCTCATCGCAGTCATCGTTTGGGTCGCGATGTCGGGTGGGGACAATCCCCTGACGAATACGCTCAAGACACTAACGGGCAACACCACGCCGCCCCCTCCGCCATGCCCGTTGACGGGGCTGCAGCCACTCGGGGGGAAAACCGTCCCGCAGCGTCCCGTGCTCGCCGTGAAGGTGGATAACACCGCTTCGGCATACCCCCTCGCCGGTCTCGACAAGGCCGACGTGCTCTACGAGGAGCTGGTGGAGGGTGGCATCACCCGGTTCATGGGCGTCTTCCAGTGTCAGGACTCGGGGCGCGTAGGACCGGTCCGGAGTGCACGAACGACCGATCCGAGGGTGTTGCTCCAATACGGCAAGGAGCCCTTGATCGCCTACTCGGGCGGTCAGCTCGCCGTCGTGAACCTCCTCGACAGATCGGGCCTGTTCGGGCTGACCGAAGACTCGGCTCCGGGCGGGTTCACCCGAGATACAACGAGGATCGCTCCGTACAACCTGTTCGTGAACACCCCCGCGCTCTATGGTCTGGCCAAGAAGACGGTGAAGCGAGACGGCGTGTCCGATCCGGTGTTCACGTATTCGACGGATGCGCCCAAAGGAAGAGCCGTGAGGGCAGTGGCCATCGACTTCTCGTCCTCCTCGATCGCGCAGTGGAGCTGGTTGGGTGGTCGGTGGGTGCGGATGCTCGACGGTGCGCCCATGAAGCTCGAGGACGGCAAGGCGCTCACCGTCGACAACATCTTGATCCAACAGGTGGTCGTGACGGAATCGAACCTGGTCGATGTGCTCGGCAATCACTCGCCCGACGTGACGTTGACCGGCAAAGGCAAGGCGTGGTTGCTGCGCAACGGCAAGCTGATCGAGGGCTCGTGGTCGCGGAAGAAGCTCTCGGACGTGACCGTGTTCCGAACGAAGCAGGGGCAGGCGTTCGTGCTCACCCCTGGAACGACGTTCGTCGAGCTCGCGCCGAAGAGCCAGGCGGTCACGTTCGGACACTGAGGTCGCGCGGCGACCGCTCAGATCCGTGACGGTCTCGTGCGAGCTGAGGCGGGCGGTACACTCGGAACGTAACTGGGCGAGGAGGGAAACGGTGGAACGCGAGACCGGCACGTTCCGTGTGAAGACCGGCCTGGCGGAGATGCTCAAAGGTGGCGTCATCATGGACGTCACCACCGCCGAGCAGGCGAAGATCGCAGAAGACGCGGGCGCGTGTGCCGTCATGGCACTCGAGCGCGTCCCCGCCGACATCCGTCGCGACGGCGGTGTTGCTCGCATGGCCGATGCCACCAAGATCGAGGAGATCCAGCAGGCCGTCTCGATCCCCGTCATGGCGAAGTCTCGCATCGGCCACTTCGTCGAAGCGCAGATCCTGCAGTCGCTCGGCGTCGACTACATCGACGAGTCCGAGGTCCTCACGCCCGCGGACGAGGAGTACCACATCGACAAGTGGGCCTTCACCGTGCCGTTCGTGTGCGGTGCCCGGAACCTCGGCGAAGCGCTCCGTCGTATCGCCGAAGGCGCTGCGATGATCCGGACGAAGGGCGAGGCGGGCACCGGCAACGTCGTGGAGGCTGTCCGTCACGAGCGCGCGATCCTGCGCGAGATCGCGGAGGCAACCACGCTTCGTCCCGAACAGCACGTGTCGAAGGCGAAGGAGCTGGGTGCGCCCGTCGACCTGGTTCGTATGGTCGCCGAGCAGGGCAGGCTCCCGGTCGTCAACTTCTCGGCCGGAGGGATCGCGACGCCGGCAGACGCCGCGCTCATGATGCAGCTCGGTGTCGACGGCGTGTTCGTGGGGTCGGGGATCTTCAAGTCCGAGGATCCCGCCACGATGGCGCGCGCGATCGTCGAAGCGACCACGCATTTCCAGGATCCCGACGTCCTCGCGAAGGTGTCTCACGGCCTCGGCGACCCGATGGCGGGCCTCGAGATCGGCTCGTTGGAGACCCGCCTGCAAGATCGCGGCTGGTGATCCCACCCGAGGATCCAGACGCCTCGAGCGCCCCGTCAGGCAGCGAACCACGCCCCGCCGAGGTACATGTCCCACCGATCTTCACCGGGAAGGCAGCCTTCGCGTTCCGGCAGCTCCACTACTACATCGTTGCCATCGTGGCCGTCGGCTTCGTGATCGCAGGCGCGTTCGCGACGTTGATCGCCGTTCGACAGCTGGCGTTGCCGGCAGGCAGCGACACGACTCGGGAGTCGGCGCGCGCTCTCCTCGACGGGCTCGCCGTCCTCATCCCGGCGGCCGTTGTGTTCTCGTGGCACTTCCGGGAGGGGCGCCGAGGCGACGAGCGGTTCTTCCCCGGGAAGACGTGGAGCGGCGTGCTCTACGCACACGTCGTCGCGCTCGCGAGCGTGTTCGTTGCGTTCGCCGGTGCGATGGAAGCACTGAGGTCAACCGTCGACCTGATCCTTCCGCGGTGTTTCAACGCCGTGAACTTCGCTTCCCCGTCGAACTTCAAGCTCATCGGCGGAGTGAGCGATAGTCCCTTACTTTCGACGGACTCCTGTTTCCCCCTCGCACGGTGACGCTGCCAGGAGCATCGTGAACGGGTTGATCATCCTGGTCGTCGGGGGTGCCGTGTTCCTGTGGCACATCCGCCTGGCTCGCCGCGACGAGCAGATGGCCCGCGCGTCCGTCCGCTGAGCCCGTCTATCATCGGAGGCGATGAAAGCCGGAGTTCTCGCACTTCAGGGTGACTTCCGTGAGCACGCGGCGATGCTCGCGTTGGCCGGCGCGACCCCTATCGAGGTCCGGACCGCGGCGCAGCTCGCCGATGTGGAGTGCCTCGTGCTTCCGGGTGGGGAGTCCACCACGATCTCGAAACTGGCACGCGCCTACGAGCTCGTGGAACCGATCCGTGCTCGCGCGGCCGAAGGGATGCCGATCTTCGGCACCTGCGCGGGCATGATCCTCATGGCCCGGCGCGTCGACGGGCTGGAGCCGCTGCTCGAACTCATGGATATCGGGGTGCAGCGCAACGCATACGGGCGGCAGGTCGAGTCGTTCGAAGCGGACCTCACCGTCGAGAACATCGATCACCCGGTTCGCGGCGTCTTCATCCGGGCGCCGAGGATCACCGACCTCGGTCCCGACGTGAGGGTGCTCGCCGAGCACGAAGGGGTGCCGGTCGTCGTGGAGCAGGGGACCATGCTCGTTGCCTCGTTCCATCCCGAGCTCGCGGGAGAGACCGCCCTGCACTCCTACCTGTTGGAGAAGGTGTAGCGGTGTCCGGTCATTCGAAGTGGGCCACGATCAAGCGGAAGAAGGAAGCGACCGACTCGAAGCGGTCGAACATGTACGCGAAGCTCCTGCGCGCGATCGAGGTCGCGGCTCGCGAGGGAGGTGGGAACGTCGAGGGCAACATGACGCTCGCCTCGGCGGTCGAGAAAGCCAAGAGCTTCTCGGTCCCGAACGAGAACATCGAGCGGGCGATCAAACGCGGCACTGGGGACCTGGCCGACGGCGCTCGGTACGAGGAGCTGATCTACGAGGGCTACGCTCCCGGCGGCGTCGCGCTGTTGATCGAGGTGCTCACCGACAATCGCAATCGGACCGGCCAGGACGTGCGTCACGCCTTCACGAGGAAGGGTGGCAACCTCGGCGACCAGGGCAGCACCGCCTGGATGTTCACGCGCAAGGGGTTGATCGTCGTCGAGAAGTCGGAGGCTCCCGACGAGGAGCGGCTGCTGGAGCTCGCGCTCGAGGCGGGGGCCGAGGACGTCCGTGACTCGGAGAGCTCGTGGGACATCATCACCGACGCGTCGGGGTTCAAGGCTGTTGGGCAGGCGCTGGAAGGAGCCGGGGTCCCCGCCTCCGCAGCCGAGATCACGATGCTGCCCCAAACGACGATCCCGGTCGACGGCGGCGAAGCACGGTCGGTGCTCGGCCTCATCGAAGCGCTCGAGGAGCTCGACGACGTCCAAGCCGTCTACGCGAACTTCGACATCTCCGAAGATCTGATGGCGTCCCTGTAGATCGCCTCCGGACAACCCTGGGTGATTGCCCGGGTCGGCGTCGGCCCGTAGACTCGCCGAACGGATGTTCGATACTTGTGTTCTCGGCGTTGACCCCGGTGTGGCTCGGATGGGCCTCGCGGTGGTCGCTCGGCGAGGTTCGCGGATCGAGCTGATCTGGGCCGATGCTGTCCGCACCCCGAGCGCGACCGATCAGTCGATCCGCTTGCTGGCCTTGGTAGAGGCGATGCGCGAGGCGATCCGCGTCCATCAGCCGACCGCGGTTGCCCTTGAGCGCGTGGCCTTCAGCCGCAACGTCGTGAGCGCGCTCACCGTCGCCCGGGTGACGGGGGCGATCATGGTGGCCGCCGCCGAGGCCGGGCTCCCCATCCAGGAGTACGCTCCGACCGAGGTAAAGAGCGCCGTCACCGGGATGGGTAACGCCGACAAGGAACAGATCCGCACCGCGCTCGTTCGTGTGCACGGGCTGATCGACGTCCCGGCTCAACCCGACGCTGCCGACGCCGTCGCGGTCGCGATCACGCAC
>JALYLV010000003.1 GCA_030774035.1 Actinomycetota bacterium | reverse complement strand
GAGTGGACGCGCGAGGCGGACACCATGATGTTCTGCCTGTCGAAGGGGCTCGGCGCCCCGATCGGGTCGGTGCTCTGCGGCCCGGCGGAGCTGATGCGTGAGGCACGGCGACTCTGGATCCTGTTCGGAGGCGCGTGGCGCCAGGCGGGGATCATGGCGGCCGCCGGACTCGTCGCCCTGGAAGAAGGGCCGAAGCGCCTTCCGGAGGCCCACGCCCGCGCGAAACGGATCGCCGAGGCGATGGCAGAGCTGATACCCGGAAGCGTCGATCCCTCGCTCGTTGAAACGAACATGGTCTTCGTCGACACGGAACCGGCGGGACTCGGCGCGCTCGATGCGATCGGGCGGCTGGAGGCCCTGGGCGTGGGAACGACCATCATCTCGGGCAAGGTCCGGATGGTCACCCACGTCGACGTCGACGATGAAGGTGTCGGATTCGCGCTGGACGCATGGCGGTCCGTCGTGGCCGACGCCTCGAAGGAGGGCTGATGGGCCTGTTCACGAAGAACTATCCGGACGAGGTCGCCGCGCGAGTGCCGCCGGGGCAGCGTCTCGTCAAGACGTGGCCGGTGCTGCACTTCGGTGCGATCCCGCGTTTCGACGGCACCAACTGGGACCTCGAGGTGTCGGGGCTCGTCGAGGAGCCGTTCACGCTGTCGTACGCGGAGCTCCTCGCGCTGCCCCACGTCACGGTCGATGCCGACATGCACTGCGTCACCGGCTGGACCACCCTCGACAACACGTGGGAGGGCGTTCCGTTCAAGGTCTTGATGGATCGCGCGAAGCCGAAGCCGGAAGCGAAGTGGGTCATCGCGCACTGCGATGGCGGCTACACCTCGAACCTGTCTCTCGAAGCGATGAGCGGTGACGATGTCCTCGTCGCCTGGCGCAACCACGGCGAGGATCTCACGCCCGAGCACGGCTGGCCGCTCCGCCTCGTCGTTCCCAAGCGCTATGCCTGGAAGAGCGCCAAGTGGCTCACCGGCCTCGAGTTCAGCGCGAAGAACAGGCGCGGGTTCTGGGAGGTGCGGGGGTATCACATCCACGCAGAGCCGTTCGCAGAGGAGCGCTACTCCTACCAGGAGGACCGCGGGGCCGAGCTGGAGCCCTAGGCGCCTAGGCCGCCGCGGGAACGAACGCGCGGAGGGTCGCGATATCGCGGGCGTGGCGCTGCGCATCGCCGGGCGTCTCGAGGATGAGCGAAAGCTCGGCGAGCTCCGGTCGAGCGAGGAGCGCCCGCCAGCCCTCGATCCCGATGAAACCGTCTCCGACGTTCTCGTGCCGGTCTCGGTGGGCGCCGCGCTCGTACATCGAGTCGTTCGCGTGGATCAATCTCACACGGCTCGTCAGGTTCTGTGCCGCCAGCTCCGCGAACAGTGCGGCGACACCGTCGGAAGTATCAAGGCCATAGCCCGCCGCGAACAGGTGGCAGGTGTCGAGGCAGAGGCCGAGCCCGTCGACGTCGGCCGTATCGAGGAGACGCTGGGCTTCCGCGATCGTCGATGCCACCGCTCCACTCGTGCCCGCCATGAGCTCGACGAGCACGCGGACGCGGTCGGCTTCATCCGTGACGATCCGCAGGGTCTCGGCCGCGCGGGCCAGCGCGGTCTCCCGCTCGGCGGGGCCGCCCGCACCCGCGTGCACTACCAGCATGTCCACGCCGAGCGCCTCACATGCCCGGACGGTCTCCGTCGCGAGGGTTCGAGACTTGTTCAGGAACTCCGGGTTCGGCGAAGCGATGTTCACGAGATACGGAGCGTGAGCGGCGAGGGGTTCCAGGCCCGATGCGCTCCATGCCTCACGGAAGGCCAGAGCGTCCGCGTCGCTGACGCGCGGTCCGCTCCAACCTCGCGGGTTCGACACGAAGATCTGGGCGGCGTCGGCGCCACGGATCCGGCATTCTTCGATCGCGCCGCTGATGGCCTCGTGACCACGGCGGACGTGCGCCCCGATCCTCACGCGTAGTACACGGTGACGGTGGAGCCGTACCTCACTCTGCTGCCAGGAGTCGGGATCTGCGACACGACGACGTCTCCCGTTGCTCCCGGAACGGGCAACGCGGCGAACTTCAGACCGGCGGCCTTCGCCGCTTCCCTCGCAGCCGCGATCGTCATGCCGCCGAAGTCCGGACATGAGAACCACTCGGGACCGACCGAAACGGTCAGAGTGATCGGCGACCCATAGGGGGCCTGCTTGCCTCCCGTCGGCGTCGTGCTGATGACCGTGCCCTTGGGAACGGTGTCGGAGAACCCCGTCTCGGGCGTCACCGTGAAACCCGCTGTCTCGAGGATCTTCGTGGCTTGCGCCTGGGTCTTTCCCGTCACGTCGACGATCGCCGTCGGCGGCGGGCCGTCGCTCACGACGACCTCGATGGTGCCGCCCTCGGGCGCGTTACCCGTGCGCGACTGGGAGATGATCCGCCCGGCGGGCACCGTCTTGCTGAACCCGTGCGTCGGCGTTCCGAGCAACAGGTCGGCCCTGTCGAGGAGCTTCGTCGCCTTCGCGATCGTCTCTCCCTTGAGGTCGGGAACAGCAACGAGCGGGGGACCGAGCGATGGCACGAGCGTGATCAGTTGCCCGCGCTTCAGCGTGACGCCGACGCCGGGTGTCGTCGACACGATGTGATTCGCCTGGATCGTCGTAGACGTCACGCCCTGCGCCATCTGGGGCACAAGGCCGAGGTGCTCGACCTGGCTGCGAGCTTGCACGACGCTCAGACCTCTGAGGTCCGGCACGGTCACGTGGTGGGGCACCAGGTAGGTCCAGGCTCCCCACACGGTTGCCACCAGTGCCAGCGCGAGGATCGCGAACCAGGCGACCTTCCGCCATCGGCGTCGCTTCGCCCGCTCCGCACGCGGCAGCGTCTGCGTGGACGCGACCTTCACGGCCTCGGTGGTCCCGCCCTCCTCGCCGGCGTGCGTGATCTCGGGCATGTCACCGACGAGCGAGGCGAGGGACCGAGCTTGCGGCAGGCTCCCGGCGAACGCCTCGAGGTCGCGGCGCATCTCGGTCGCGTTCTCGGGCCGCATCTCCCGGTCGCGATCGGTGGCGCTGGCGACGAACCCGTCGATCTCAGGAGGAGTCGTCGAGACCAAGGAAGAAGGAGGCGGCACCCGATGCGACAGATGCTTGTAAGCGATCGACAACGAGGTCTCACCGGTGAACGGGAGTTTCCCGGTGATCAGCTCATACATCACGATCCCCAGGGCGTACAGGTCGCTGCGCGGGTCCGCCGGTTCGCCGCGGATCTGCTCCGGCGACAGGTACTGCGCCGTTCCGGTGACGGTGCCGACCTGGGTCGCGCGCGCGTCGGCGTAGGCTCGCGCGAGGCCGAAGTCGGCGACCTTCACGACACCGTCGGTCGTCACGAGGATGTTCTCCGGCTTGATGTCGCGGTGCACCATCCCTTGCCTGTGGGCGTTGGCGAGCGCGAGCAGCGTCTGACGAACCACCTCGACCGCCTGCGCCGGTTCGAGGCGTCCGTTCGCGTTCAGGAGGTCACGGACACCGCGTCCCCGGACGTATTCCATGACCATGTAGTAGATGCCGTCGACCGCGCCCCAGTCGTAGACGGCGACGATGTTCGGGTGGGAGAGTCCTGCTGCCGCGCGAGCCTCACGGCGGAAGCGGTCGACGAACGACTGATCTCCCGCCAGCGACCGGTGCAGGACCTTGATCGCGACCTCGCGCGCCAACACGGCGTCATGGGCTCGGAACACCTCTCCCATGCCGCCGGCCGCGATGCGCTCAACGATGTGATAGCGCCCGTCGAGGGTGACGAGCGCGTGGCCTCCGGTCCCGTCCGGGGGCGCCGGGTGGGTCATACTCTTGGACGTGGTTCCTCCCTAGGGGAAGCGCTCGAGAGCGGGAGCGCGTCCGGCCGCGATTGTACGGGCGTGAGGAGCAGGAATCGTGGAAGCGACGGGAACTGCACGGACGGACCTCGGGGCCGAGCTCGACCGTTTCGAGGCGGCAGTTGCCGCCGGCAACGACGACCTCCGAGCCCTTGGCTTCTGGCGTGTGGTCGCTCAGGTGAAGGCCGATCCCACCCTCGTCGAGACCTACGCGGGGCGGATCGGGACGATCGACCGAGCTGCGTTCGTCGCCCGCGTCACGCTCCGTGCGCCCGTCTGGGTGGGGAACCTGATCCTTCTGGTCGGGGCGTTCGTTGGCGCGATCGCGGTCGGCCTGGCCCTGCGTTCGGCTACCACACCGGCCTGGTCCGGGCTCCTGCTCCTCGGGGCAGCAGGCGTGTGGACGGTGTCGTTCCACTGCCCGGTCCACTGGATCGTGGGGAAGGCGGTGGGGATCCGGTTCACCGACTACTTCCTCGGCGGCCCGCCGCCGCCCCGGCCCGGGCTGAAGTCCGACTACTCGACCTATCTGCGGGCCGAACCCCGCGCGCGAGCGTGGATGCACGCGTCCGGCGCGCTCGGAACGAAGCTCGCACCGTTCCTCGCGTTGGCCTTCTGGCCTGCGAGTGGAGCGCCGTGGTGGAGCGCCGCCGCGCTGGTCGCCCTCGGCGCCCTCCTGATCGCTACCGACCTCCTGTTCAGCGTGAAGTCGAGCGATTGGAAGAAGGTCCGTCGCGAGATGGCAGTGGCGCGCTCGCGTCGGGCAACGGGCTGATCCGCGGGTATCCTTCGGCCGAACCACCGGGGAGCTCGGGCATGGACCGGGCTGAGAGGCTGGATCTACGTTCCGGCGACCCGCAGGACCTGAACCGGGTAATGCCGGCGGAGGGAGCGATGCCAGATCTCGATCCGCGGTCGCTGGGTGTGTACGTCGTGATCTCGGCGACGCTGATCCCGGGGCGTGGGCATCGTGAGATCGCGCGGGCAGCGATCGAAGGCGGCGCGACGGCCATCCAGCTGCGCGCGCCCGAGATGGGAGACGAGGAGCTGGGTGCCGTTGCAGCGGAGCTGGCGTCGTGGTGTCGCGAGGCGGGCGTGCTCTTCATCGTGAACGATCGGCTCGACGTCGCGGTGGGCTCGGGTGCCGACGGCGTACATCTCGGACAAAAGGACGGCATCGAGCGCGCACGCGAGCGGCTCGGCCCCGAGCGGGTGCTCGGCATCAGCGCCGAGGACGCTGCCCAGGCGAGCGCGGCCGCGGAGGCGGACGCTGACTATCTCGGTGTCACCCTGTGGGCCACGTCCACGAAGCCCGAGGCCCACGGGATCGGGTTGGACGGGCTCGCCGCGGTTGCGCGCGATCCGGGTTTGCCGGTGGTCGGCATCGGAGGCGTGGATGCCGGAAACGCCCGCGACGTGCTCGCGGCAGGTGCGGCGGGGATCGCAGTGGTCTCGGCCGTCGCCGCTTCACCCGATCCGGTGGCTGCGACGAGGGAGCTGCGCCTGATCGTCGACGGGTATCGCAACCAGGAGGGAACCAGACCGTGAGCGAACAACGAACCGGCAAGGCGACGGCCGAGCTCTTCGAACAAGTGATCCTTCGGCGCCTCGGCGCCATGGACGCCGATGTGCTCGTGGGGCCGCAACATGGTGTCGACGTGGGCGTCGTGCGGGTAGCAGACGGCGTTGCGATGGCAGTGACGACCGATCCCATCTTCGTCGTTCCAGCTTACGGATGGGACCGCGCAGCCTGGTTCGCGGTTCACATCCTCGCGTCGGACGCGGCGACCAGCGGACTGCCGCTTCGATGGATGTCGGTCGACCTCAACCTGCCGACCGACACATCCGACGAGGACCTCACGTCGCTGTGGAACGCGTTCCATACGGCCTGCGACCAGCTTGGGATCGCGGTCGTCACCGGGCACACTGCGCGATACGACGGCTGCAACTGGCCGATGGTCGGCGGCGCGACCTGTATGGCGATCGGGCCGGCCGATGCCTTCGTGACACCGACGATGGCTCGGCCGGGGGACCGGGTAGTCGTGACGAAGGGTGCTGCGATCGAGGCCACCGCGCTCTTCGCGGCGACGTTCCCCGAGAGGCTGGCCGCCGGTGTCGGTGAGGAGATCGTGAAGCAGGCAGACACCTTGTTCGAACAGATGACGGTCGTTCCCGAAGCGCGGATCGCGTCGGCGTTCGGCCTGCGGCAGCGAGGTGTGACGTCGATGCACGACGCCACCGAAGGTGGTGTGATCGGCGGTCTCCTCGAGGTGGCGCTCGCCTCCAACAACGGGATCAGGATCGAGCGCGACGCGATCCCGGTTCGTCCCGAGGTCCGCGTGGTCTGCGATCACGTCGGCATCGACCCCTACGTGTCGATCAGTGAGGGAACGCTGATCGCGACGGTCGTCCCCGAACGGGCCGATGCCTTCGTCGCCGCGCTCGACGCTCAAGGGATCGACTGCGCCGTCGTAGGGGAGATGACCGAGCAAGAGGCCGGTCGAGTGCTCGTGGACCATGGGGGTGAGACCTCCTTGGAGCATCCGGGACTCGACCCGTTCTGGGGCGCCTTCGGCGCGTGGGCGGCGGACGCAGCCGCAGGTGCCTGAGCGACGTCCGGATCCGCGCTCAGCGGAGCCAGGTCTGGAAGATGGCCTTGGAGAAGGACCACCCGTATCGCAGGGACTTCGGTTTCTTCGACTTGCCGCCCTTGCGGGGCAGGATCGTGATCGGAACCTCCGCGATGCGTGCGCGATGGCGGAGCGCTTCGATCAGCACCTCGCTCGTCCAGAACTGATCCTCGTTCAAGACCAGCTTCCGTAAGAGCTCGACGGTCGTGGCCCGGTAGCCGCTCGACGGATCCGTGATGCGCCGCCCGGTCAACACCGTCACGAGGCGGGAGAAGAAGTGCACGCCGATGTGTCGGATCATGCTCTCGCGCTCGAAGGCGCCCAGCAGGCGTGAGCCGTTGACGTAGTCGGCTTCGCCTCGAACGATCGGGCCGATCATGATCGGGAGCTCAGAGGGGAGATGCTGGCCGTCGGCGTCGAGCGTGACCACGATGTCGGCACCGAGCTTCAGGGCGATGTCGTACCCAACGCGCAACGCGAGTCCTCCCCCGCGCCGGATCGGGAGCTCGGCGACGAACGCCCCCGCCGCCCGCGCGACCGCGGCCGTGTCGTCGTCGGATCCGTCGCTCACGAAGACGGGGACGACCTGGTACCCCCCGACCTCTTTCGGGATATCCCGGATCACGTCCTCGACGTTCTCTGCCTCGTTGTACGCGGGAGAGATCGTCACGATCATCGGTCCCTCCGGCAGCGCGGCCGCCCGTTCCCAGTCGAACCGTTCCTGTCCCAACGCCTCAACGAGCAGGCGCATGCTGCGCTCGTTCACGTCACCCTGGGATTGCAGCCGGAGCAGCAAGAAGAAGAGCACGAGCACGGCGACCATCAACACGAAGATCAACCGGCGGTTGTTGCCTTCGCCGAACTTGAACGTGTTGAAGATGGGATCGAAGAGCGACGGCGAGATCGCCAGGGCCAGGACGGCGAGCGCGATGCCGCCGATGATGATCAGGCTGAAGCGGCTGATCCTCCGGCGGTCGTAGCGCCAGATCGAGAGGAGGAAGAACGCGACTGCTGCGAGACCCCCGAGGTCTCTGAGCATCGATGGCATGTATCGCTACGCGCCCGGTCGCCAGTTGTCGCGTGGCAGGATGTGGTCCGTGATGAGTCGATCCTTGTGCTGCTCGATGACGCCGAACATCGACTCCACCAACGTCTCTGACAGCAGGTGCGGTTGCAGTCCGAGATCCATGAGCTTCGAGTGCTTCGGGTTGAAGTAGTGCTCCTCGGCCTCGACGCGCGGGTTCGCGATCGGGGCAACGTCGACGTTGATGCCGTAGTCGGCTCCGGCGTGACGCACGAGCTCGGCCAATTCCATGATCGCGAACTGCTCCGTGAATTGGTTGTACACCCGCATCTCACCCGCTTGCGCCGGGTTCATGATCGCCAGCTCGACGCACTCCAACGTATCCACGATGTTGAGGTATCCGCGGGTTTGGCCGCCCTTCCCGTACACGGTCAAGGGGTGCCCGACGATCGCCTGGACGCAGAAGCGGTTCAGCGCCGTCCCGAACACGTCGTCGTAGTCGAAGCGAGTGACGAGCCTCGGATCGAGCTTCGTCTCTTCGGTCTCGATGCCGTACACGATCCCCTGGTTGAGATCGGTGGCGGCCAGGCCGCGTGTGCGACACGCGAAGTGGATGTTGTGCGAGTCGTGCACCTTCGACAGGTGGTAGAAACTGCCGGGGAGCTTCGGCATCGGCAGGACGTCACTCCGGCCGTTGTGATTGATCTCGATGTATCCCTCTTCGATGTCGATGTTTGGCGTGCCGTACTCGCCCATCGTCCCGAGCTTGACGAGGTGGCACGTCGGGGCGAAGCGTTCGATCGCGAAGATCACGTTGAGCGTGTTCACGACGTTGTTCGTCTGGGTGAAGACCGCGTGTTCGCGATCCTTCATCGAATAGGGCGCGCTCGGCATCTCGCCGTAGTGCACGACGGCCTCCGGCTGGAACTCGCTGAAGACCTTCTCGGTGACCGCCCAGTCGCACAGGTCGCCCTCGGTGTGGCCGATGTCTTTGCCGGTCACGTCTTTCCACGCGGCGGTTCGCTCGGGCAGGCCAGACAGGATCGGCGTGAGGGAGTCGGTGCCAGCTTCCCGGTGAGCGGTCCGGCGGAGATAGTTGTCGACGACATGCACCTCGTGACCACGATTGGAGAAGCGCATCGCCGTGGCCCAACCGAGGTATCCATCGCCACCGAGGATCAAGATGCGCATGCTGAGATTCCTTCCCGAGCGGAGCGGGGAGAGGGGCCATGGTACCAAGGCTCCCGATTGCCGCAGAGAAGTCATATCCAGAACTGAGACTCCATCTGGTCCAAGGGTCGTGACCGCCCTGGAGGGTCTCACGTGTTACGCACACACGGCAGATGTCCCTAGGTCACCGTGTCGAGCGCGTCCAGAACGCGGTCGACCTCCGCCTGCGAGTGATAGTGGCAGAATCCGATCCGTACAGCCCCGCCGGTGTCGAGCAGGCCGAGCCGTTCCATCACGCTGATCGCGTAGTAGTGCCCGTCCCACGTGAAGATCCCGCGACGCGCGAGCTCGGCCGAGGTTTCGAGGGGATGCTGCTCACCGACCCGCACGGCGAAGGTCGGCGTCCGCTCGTCGACCCGGGTTGGATCGGCGATCCCGAAGAGTCGAACATCGGGGAGGCCGGCGACGCCGTCGAGGAACCTGAGTGACAACGCCTGCTCGTGCGCACCGATCGCGTCGAACGCGGCGACGACCGCTGCGCGGCGGGAGTCATCTTCCGGCGAGGCGTAGATCCGTCCGACGCCGGCTAGGTACTCGGCGGCGGCGATGAGGCCCGCGAGTCCCTCATGGTTCTGGGTGCCGGTTTCCCAACGCTCGGGGGCGGTGTCGGGTGAGGGTCGCAGTTTGTAGGGCGTCCACGTCTCTAGCAGCTCGCGTCGGACCGCCAGGATCCCGAGGTGTGGCCCGAAGAACTTGTACGGCGAGCAGGCGAGGATGTCCGCATCGAGCGCGCGCACGTCGATCGAACGATGCTGAGCGGCGTGCACCGCGTCGACAGCAACGATCGCTCCGGCAGCGTGCGCCCGTCGCGTCAGCTCAGCTGCGGCGGGGATCGTGCCAACAGCGTTCGAAGCCAGCGTGAACGCGACCAGACGCGTTCGGTCCGACAGAGCAGCGTCGAACGATCCGAGGTCGATCGTGACGTCGTCGGTGCGGACATCGACCCAGCGGACCGTGGCTCCGGCGTCCTCGGCCGCCAAGATCCATGGCCGTACGTTCGCGTCGTGGTCGAGCGTCGTGACGACCACCTCGTCACCGGGGAGGAGCGTCCGTGCGAAGGCGCGTGACAAGGAGAGGAGCAACGTCGTGGCGTTGGGGCCGAACACGATCTCGCCCGGGTCGGCTCCCGTGACGTCGGCCGCGGCGCGCCGAGCCTCGCCGATCAGGGCATCGACCTCCTCGCTCGCCTCGAAAGCGCCGTGCGTGTTCGAGACCCCGTGGCGCAGTTGACCGGCCATCGCCTCGATCACGGTGTCGGGAACCTGCGATCCGCCCGGACAGTCCGCCCAGACGAACGGTTCGCCCCCCGGCCCGAGCCGCGCGAGCGCCGGGAACCGCTCACGCAGCGAAGAAAGGTCGGGCGCGATCGTCGTCATCGCCGAGAGGTTCCTAGCCGCTCGGCCTCGCGACAACCCCCGAAACAGTGAGGGCGCCCCCAGGGACGCCCTCACGTACGGTTTGACGCGTCGATTCAGGAATTCGACGCGAGCTCCATCCGAAGTGCGTCTACGGTGAGGGACTCGCTCCGAGTCCGAAGGTCGAGGTAAAGGAGGACGGTCACCATGGCCGAGAACGGAGCGGCGATGATCTGACCGATCGACCCGAAGATCCACGCCAGGAACCAGTTGTTCCCACCGATCGCGCCGATCGCCCCACCGACCACACTAGTGATGATCGCGGCGACCACGACGGTCCCGAGCACGTGCCAGAAGTTGCCCTTGGCGAGGGCCCACGACCGACTCATCGCGTCGGTCACGCCCTTACGCTCGATCACTACGACCGGGATCGTGACGGCCAGCATGGTAAGGAAGATGACGCCAGGCACGATCAAGAGGACGAAACCAACTGCAACCACTATGCCAACCAGGATGCTGGCAAGGAGGACGCTGCCGAAGTGAGCGAATCCGAATCGGTAGCTCTCGCTCACGTCCACGGGATCTCCGACCGTGGTTTGTGCGGCCGCCCGGATGATGGCCGCCTGTAGGGCGGAGTTGATGATCACTCCGATGATCAGCCCGATCAGTAGCACCAATAGGGCCACTCCGGCGGAACGAGCGACCGTCTCCGTGACCTGGATATTGCCGATCACGACCGTGTCCTTCTTCGCCGCGAACACGACACCGGTCAGCAGATGCAGGACGAATTGCAGCGGCACGACGACCACCGCAACGATCGTGATCAGCTTCGCGGCGTTGTTCTTGTAAATCTCGAACGCGGCCGACAGGATGTCGCCGAGCCCACGAGCCGGTAGTGCACCGCCGCTTCCGCCGCCCATCCCTCCGCCGGGTGGTGGCGGCGGTGGTGGCGGGTTGAATCCTCCCGAATTGTCCATGGTTCCCCCTCTCGGAACAGACGGGCAGCATCCTAGTGCGCCACCAGGCGAAATCGGGGAGGCTGCATCCCCTGGTTACGCCAGTGGTTCGAGGTCCCAGCCTGGGGGAAGCTCGGGCGCCGGCCAGCCTGGGTCCGGCCGCCAGCCCTCCCAAGCGAGGTCGAACGGGGGCTGTCGCAGCAGCACGTGCTCCGCAGCCCGCTCGCCCCACCATCGGAACCACCCAGCGTCCTCGGGCGTGAACAGCCCGACGGCGATGGCTTCGGCCAGTTCGTCCTCATCCTTCCAACGCCAATCCGACCGGTCCGGCTCGATCACGACGTCGAGCACGTGGTCAACGGTGTCGAATCCCAACGAGGTTGGGCGAAGCGGCGCCTGCAGGTTCACGTACCAACCGAGGAAGGCGTCGGTCACCTCATCCCAGGACAGCAGCACCGCGTACGGCGTATCCGGGAAGGCGAACGACAGGATCCGCTTGGCGCCCGATTCGGTGTCGGCGAGGGTCCATTCAGAGGTTGGCAGTCGCAACGGTTCGCCCATCGGTCCGACGGGGGAGCGATAGCGGTTCCGGGGCGGCACGAAGAAGCTCCGGTAGTCGAACCGATCCTCGACGAGGATCGCGGGGCGAGCGGTCCAGATCAGGCCTCGGTAGATCTCGCGGAGCGCCACGGTCTCGCTGGTCTGCCACCGTTGCTCCATGGCCGGACGATACGCCGGTGCTCATGCGGGTGGCCCGGTGCTCGCGCGTGTGGCCCGGCGCCGGTCCTCCGCGGGCCAGTCCCACCCAACCCCCGCTCCGTACCGGCGCCGGACCTTCCGTCGTCAGGCAACGTCAGCAGGCCTGTTCTTGGGTCTTGACTGATCTTGGAACTCGGGGATACAGTGCTCATCCCTCTCGAACATATGTTCGGAACAAGGGGAAAGGGACTGGGGCGGCGTGGCGATGGTGAAGCGGTACGACGAGGAGGTGCGGGTCGAGCGCGACGCGGGGATGCCGGCGGTCTTCGAGTGGCGAGGGCGGCGCTACGAGGTTGTCGACGTGATCGGCCGGTGGCGCATCGAGGGCCGCTGGTGGGACGACGGCCGCGACCGGGAGTACTGGCGCGTCGAGGCCCGCGGCGGTGCGGTCTGGGATCTGTACTTCGATCGTCAGAACGACCACTGGCACATGGAACGACTCTGGGACTGAGCGGCGATGGCCGCGGAACGTCCCTTCGTGCATCTCGACGTGCGTTCGTGCTTCTCCTTGAAGGAGGGCGCGTTCACGCCGGAACAGCTCGCGCGCCGTGCGGCCGAGCTCGGCATGCCCGCGGTCGCGATGACCGATCGCGACGGTCTCTACGGCGCCGCCCGCTTCGTCCGAGCATGCGAGCAGGAAGGCGTGAAGCCCCTTCTCGGCGCTTCGCTCACGGTTCGAGAGGGCGGGGGGATCACGGATGGGCGGTCGGGCCCTCGGGCGGGCTGCTCGGACGGCCCTTCGGGCCGCCTCGTCGACGCCCACCCGAGACCCTCCCTTTCAAGCGATGACCACGTCGTGCTGCTTGCTACCGACGACATCGGGTACGCGAATCTCTGCCGCCTGATCACAGACGCGCACATGCTCGGCACCCGGGGGGACCCGTGGGTTGCGACCGAGCAGATCTGCGCGCATGCCGGCGGGATGATCGCGCTCGTAGGGCCGCGGTCGCATCCAGGGCGCCTTGCTGTGCGCGGTGAGGCCGACGCCGGTGCGCGCTCGCTCGGATCGTTCCGCGAGGCGTTCGGAAAGGAGCGGTTGTTCGTCGCGGTCGAGAACCGGATGGAGTTCGGGTCTACTAACGAGGTGCGGGCGATGTTGCGGCTCGCGGAGCGCGCCGATGTTCGCGCTGTGGCGACGAACCCGGTGCGGTATCTCGTGCCCGGGGATGCGTTCCTCGCCGACGCGCTCGAGTGCATGCGCGCGATCGTTCCGGTGGCGGCGACGAACGTCTCTCGGGCCAACGCCGAGGGATACCTGAAGCCGCCCGCCGACATGCGGGCGCTGTTCGCCGAGCGGCCGGACCTGTGTGATGCGACGCTCGAGATCGCGGACCGTTGTTCGTTCGACCTGGGGTTGAAGCAGATCCACTTCCCGGAGTTCCCGACGCCGGCGGGTCGAAGCGCCGACGCGTTGCTTGCCGAGCGGTGCTGGCGCGGGGTTCACGACCGCGGTGTGCCCGAGACCGAAGCGCTCCGCGATCGCGTGCACCACGAGCTCTCGATGATCCGGCGCATGGGCTACGCGGCGTACTTCCTCACGGTCGCCGACATCGTCGCCGACATCCGCGCGATGGGGATCCGCTGCGCGTGCCGGGGCAGCGCCGCCGGCTCGCTCGTCTGTTACCTCCTGCGGATCTCCGATGTCGATGCGCTCCGCCACGATCTGTCGTTCGAACGGTTCCTGAACCCGATGCGTGACGAGCTTCCCGACGTCGACATCGACGTGGAATCGGCACGACGCGAGGACGTCTACGACATGATCCTGTCGCGCCACGGCACCGAGCGCGCCGGTTGCGTCGCGATGATCGACACGTACCGCGCGCGATCGGCGCTCCGCGAGGTCGGCAAGGCGCTCGGTCTGCCCGAGGTCGAGGTCGGGATGATCGCGAAGTCCTTCCCGCACATCTCGGCGCGACACCTGCGCGAGGCGATGGACAAGCTCTCCGAGCTTCAGGGCATCAACCTTCGATTCGAACAACTCGAGTTGCTGTTCCGGGTAGCGGAACGATTGGACGGGTTCCCGCGCCACATCGCGCTGCATCCGTGCGGCATCGTGCTCGCCTCGCACGACCTGGTGGAGCGTGTTCCTCTTGAACGGAGTGCGAACGGCCACCGCATGATCCAGGCCGACAAGGACGACGTCGAGCTGCTCGGCTACCTGAAGCTCGACATCCTCGGCATCCGGATGCTCTCGTCGATGCGCCACGCGCTGGACGAGATCGCGCGCACGACGGGCGAGAAGGTCGACCTCGATCGCATCGAGCTCGACGACGCCGCGACCTTCGAGCTGATCCGCGCCTCCGACACGATCGGCTGTTTCCAGATCGAATCGCCGGGTCAGCGTGAGTTGCTCCAGAAGCTCCAACCCGAACGCTGGGAGGACCTGATCGTCGATATCTCCCTGTTCCGTCCGGGGCCGGTGAAGTCCGACATGATCGCGCCGTACCTGCGCCGCCGCGCCGGCATGGAACCCCCCACCTACGTCCACCCCGACCTCAAGGCCGCGCTCCGCGAGACCCACGGCGTGATCGTCTACCACGAGCAAGTCATGCGAACCCTCGCCGCCCTCGCCGGCTACGACCTCACCTACGCCGACCACATCCGCCGCAACCTCAACGACGAACAGATGCTCCCCGCCCTTCGCACCGACTTCCTCCAACGCGCCATCGAACGCGGTGTCGACGCCGATGCCGCAGAACGAACCTGGAACGCCGTCGCACAGTTCGCATCGTTCGGGTTCTGCAAAGCGCACGCTGCCGCCTTCGCCGTTCCCACATATCAATCGGCTTGGCTCAAAGCCCACTACCCGGCGCACATGATCGCCGGCCTGCTGACGCACGACCCCGGGATGTACCCCCGGCGCTTGATCCTTGAAGACGCTCGGCAGCACGGCATCCCGATCCTGCCACTCGACGTCAACAAGAGCGAACGCGAGTACGTCGTGGAAGAGGTCGGTGGCGGTGGGAACAGCGCTGAGGTCGGGGTCATTCCTCGCTGCTCGGACGGCCCCTTCGGGGCCGCCTCGACGACGCTGCGGAACGACACCCTCCCCGCGCCATATCCGTCAGGCTCATCACCGACGTTTGGGATCCGTCTGGCTATGCAGGATGTGCATGGGATCTCGGAGGCGGAGATACGGTCGATCTTGTTAGCTCGCGCGGAGCGGCCGTTCGCGGATGTGGGGGACTTCATGCGACGGACGACGGTGTCGCGGCCGGTTACCGAGGCGTTGGCGCATGTTGGGGGATTCGATGAGCTTCGTGGTGATGGTGCACGGCGCGGGCATCTGTTCGCGGCGATGACGACCGAGGTGGTTCGAGAAGGGGATCAGCTCACGTTCGGAGAAGCAGCAGCGGCCGAGGACTATCGGTTCAAGGATTATTCGGATGCTGAGGTCGTTCGGGCCGAGCTGGATGTGTTGGGGTTGGATGCGAGTCGGCATATCGTCAGCTTCTTCGAGCCGTTGTTGCGGGATCTTGGGGTGGTGCGGGCGAAGGACCTTCGGCGGCATCGCGGGGGGGAGAAGGTGATCGTCGCCGGGGTGAAGGTGGCGTCGCAGACGCCGGCGATCCGCAGCGGGCAGCGGATCATCTTCCTCACCCTCGATGACGCGACGGGTCCTGTCGAGGTGACGATCTTCGAGAGCGTTCAACCGAAGGTCGCGAAGACGGTGTTCCACGCATACGCGATGGCCGTCGGGGGCGAGTTGCGCCGCACCGGCGTGGGGGGCGTCGGTATCATCGCCGAAGATGTCTGGGACCTCACCGCACTGCATCGGGCATGGGGTCGCGGCGAGCTTCGGGAGGCGATGGCCTCGGGAACAGAGCCGACCGCGCCCAGTCGGAAGCTGTGGCATGCGAGCGGGGGCTCCGCAGGTTGATCGCGACCGGTGACCCGTGACCGAGCGCCCGCCCGAGCCGATGCTCCACGTCGACATCGACGCGTTCTACGCCTCGGTCGAGGTCCTCAAGGACCCCAGCCTCAAGGGAAAGCCGGTGATCGTTGGCGGGACCGGCCCGCGCGGGGTGGTCGCGAGCGCTTCCTACGAAGCCCGGCGGTTCGGTGTCCACTCGGCGATGCCCGGTGTCCGCGCACGACGCCTCTGTCCCGACGGGGTCTTCCTCCAGGCCGACTTCGAGGCGTATCGAACCCACTCGAACCGATTCCGAGAGGTGTTGCTCTCCCACACCCCGCTCGTCGAAGCGATCTCGCTCGACGAAGCCTTCCTCGACATCGGTGGGGCGACGAGGCTCTTCGGCCCTCCCGCCACGATCGCCGCGAAGATCCGTGCCGACATCGAGCGCGAAGTCGGCGTGACCTGTTCAGTCGGTGTCGCTCCCACGAAGTTCATCGCGAAGCTCGCCTCAGACCTGTGCAAGCCCAACGGCATGCTCGTCGTGCACGCCGAGGGCGTTTCGGTGTTCCTCGAGTCGTTGCCGATCCGACGGCTGTGGGGCGTGGGCGAGAAGACGGCCGAGGTGCTCGGTCGGCTCGCGATCCGAACGATCGGCGATCTTCGCCGAACACCCGAGACCATCCTCGAGCGATTGATCGGTGAGGCAGCTGCCCGACATCTATCTGAGCTTTCCCACGGCGTGGATGAGCGCGCCGTCGTGCCGTACGAGGCACCGAAGTCCGTCGGCCACGAGGAGACGTTCGAACGCGACCTCGACGACGTTGCCGAGATCTTGCGAGAGCTCCTGCTCCTGTCGGGCATGGTCGCATCGAGGCTCCGCGCCGACGGATACCGGGCTCGCACGCTCACGCTCAAGGCCCGCCTCGCCAACTTCACCACCCTGACGAGATCGCGGACGCTCCCCGATCCAACCGACGTCGGCGCCGACATCTACCAGGTCATGGCGGAGCTCTACCGTGCGCTGCCAGGGGAGCGGCGTCGCTACCGGTTGCTCGGCGTTCAGGCATCCGGGCTGCTCGCGGCGGGTGCGGAGCAGCTGGCGCTCCTGCGGGGCGAGCGATGGGGCGACGTCGAACGAGCCGTCGACCGGATCGAGCGGCGGTTCGGCCAAGGAGCAACGAAACCGGCGTCGCTCCTCGATCGCAAAACGCGAAGATGAGCGTGAACCTTCCGATGTTCGGGTACGCGTCCCTATAATCGAGCCAGCGGTCGATCCCCGCGACGCGAAGGTCAGGAAGATGCCTCTCAGCGACCACGAACAGCGCATCCTCGACGAGATCGAGCGTCGTCTCGCCGAAGAGGACCCCAAGCTCGTCGAGCAGGTGGGCCGAACCGACCTCTACACCCATCTCGCTCGCCGGATCCGCATCGCCACGATCGGGTTCCTCGCGGGCATCGTGTTGCTGTTGTTCTTCTACGTGTCGGAATTGGTCGGCGCCTTGGGTTTCGTCCTCATGGTGCTGTCGGCGGTTTTCATCTACCACTACCTGGGCCAACTCGGGCGCGACCAGATCCGCGCGATGCAAGAAGGCGGCCGGATGTCGTTGACCGGGTTCCTCGGCCGCCTCGCGGCCCGCTTCCGGCCTCCCTCGCCGCCGCCGTCCGCCTGAGCGAGCGGTAACTCGTCGCCGCTACCGACAAGATCGAGCGGCGAAGTCGTGATCCGTCGCCTGCGATGACCTCCCGGCTTGCCACCTCTTCACGGGGTGTTGTACAACGAGCACTCTTCCCCGGGCGTGAGGCCATTGACCGTGGCGATGTGCCGTGCCGCGGTCCGGTCGTTGGTGTGAAGAACGTCGAAAGGTGTGCGCGTCCGATGGAAGGGTTCACGACTCATCAGGCCTGCAAGTTCACGGGGTGCACGCCGCGGCAACTCCGATACTGGGATCAGATCGCGTTGGTGCACCCCTCCGTGCAGGGAACCGGCGGCAGACCCGGTGTGCCGCGCCTCTACGCGTTCCGCGACCTCATCGCGCTCCGGGTCGTGAAATCGTTGATCGACGGTGGCATGTCGCTCCAGCGGGTCCGCCGCTCATGGGAATTCCTCAACAAGAAGGCCGGCCTCGACAGGCATCTCTCTGAGGTCAAGCTGGTCACCGACGGTCAGAGCATCTTCAAGATCTGCCGGCGCGACGGTGAAGTGATGGACGCGTTGAAGGACGGTCAGATGGCGTTCTTCGTGGCCATCGACGACATCGCCACGGGCGTGCGAACCAACGTTCGCCAGTTCGAGGAGGACCGAGAGAAGTTCGTGCGCGCCCTGCGAGATGCGGCTGTGCAGACGGCCACCGGGACCTGAGCCAAGCCCCTCAGCTGGGGAGATAGGCGCCGAGCAGCCGGCTGACGATCGGGGTTGCGCTCTTCACGTCGTGCCAGGCCGCCGAGGCCGCCTCGGTCGCGGCTCGGGCGTCGTCCGCCGTCGGATCGCGGGGCGCATACGCCGCGCCGATCGTGATCGCCGTGAGGCGGTCGAGGTGGCCATCCACCGGCAGTTCGGCTGATGTCAGCCGGTGGCGATACTCCTCAGGGGTCTCCCCGGGAGCGCGCGGGAATCCGAGCTCGCCGAGACGCTCGGTGAAGACGTCGTAAGTGGCAAGGATCAGGCGTCGAGGGTCGTGGGCCGTGAGTCGCAGACGTGCCCGCCGACGCAGCGCCCGGGCGGGAGGCACGAGCGCGAGAACCAACAGCAGGGTGAGCAGCGCAGCCAGGACGATCTTCCGCGGATCCGGCCAGCGTCGCCCGGGCGGCGGAGGAGGCGTGAAGCTCCCCGCTCCGACGTCACCCCGGTGCCTGAGGAAGTCTGCTTGGTTATCCGGACGACGAGATCCACCCGGGTGTCCTTGTGATCCGCCGTCGATGGGGCAGCCGCCGGGATCTACCTTGGCCGAGGCGCAGTGGCCAGTGGTCGTCGGGTGTGTATAAGACGTCGTGCTCGGGTCACCCTTGCCGGGCGTGGGCTCGAACGAGAGCCATCCGGAGCCAGGGAAGAACACCTCCACCCAGCTGTGGGCGTCTTTCGTGGTCACCGTCCACGTATCCGTGACCGGATCCTTGGTTCCGGAGGTGAAGCCGATCGCCACGCGTGCGGGGATGCCGATCGAGCGCAGCATCACGGCCATCGCTGCCGCGAACTGCTGACAGAACCCCCTCTTCGTCTTGGTCAGGAAGTCGAGGAGCGTGAGGGTGTCATCTCGCTGATTCACGTCGACGTCGTACTGGAAATCGGAGGAAGCCAGGCGATCCTGGATCGCGATGACCTCGTCATAGTCGGTCGGGGCGCCTTGGACCCACCTTGTCGCGAGCGCCCGGATGGCAGTGATGCTGTCGTCGACGGGAAGCTCGGTGTCGACCGGATCCTGTGCCGCGGTAGGAAGTTGAACCGCACGGAGTTCGTCTGCCGTCGGCTGTACCAGCACCGACGACGTCTGATACGTGGCACCCGCACCGAGCGCATGACCGAGGATGAGGGCCCCCGATGCTCGGTCGTACGACAGCGGATCCTCGGTGAGGTCGACCGACGTGACCGGGAAAGGGGTCGGCAGCCATGGGATCGCGAGCTCATTCGAGACGTGGAACTCGGTCTGCACCGCGGTGCCACCGGGGGGCAGTGGCGTAGATGACGGCACCACCCCGTCCAGCAAGGGGATCGTCGAGGGGTTCGGGTCGGGTCTCCAGGCCTTCCCGTCCGAGAAGTCGCTCAGCGCCAGGAGGCGCCAGTACGACGGGCGCGAGGTCACCACCTTGAACGCTTCGGTACCGGCGTCCTGCGAGAGCCACGCGCCCACCTTCACCAGCGGATCGATCTGGATGAGACCCCCCGACTCGTGGCTGAGATCGAACAGCGCTTTCGAGCCGAACCCCGGCAACCACAGGGGCGCGATCAACGCGATCACGAGCGTCGTCGCTGCCACCTTCGTCGCGCCGGCGCCGGCGATCCCCGACGCGTGTGCGGCACGCCTGTTGCTCCAGACCGGTCCCCACGCCCGGACCCGACGGAGTCCATCGGCGTGCACGAGGACGAGCGCAGCCAGGAGGAACGCGAGCCCGTACAACAACCGCACCCCGCCCTCCATCGCCGTGTCCGGGAACGCCACGAGTGCGCCCGGAGGGATCAGCGCGAGCAGGGGACTGCCGGCGCGGAAGGCGAGCGCGTGGGCCGAGAAGACCGCCGCCCACGTCGCCGTCATCGCGGCAAGGAACAGCGGTGGCAGGGGGATCGTAGGGGCCACTTGCATCTGAGCCTGATCGCCGACGAGCCGGGCGGCGCTGCCGATCGCACGCAGTGTTTCCATCGTCGGCAACCCGTGCAGGGTGGTCTCCGGGAACACGAGCACGCCGACCGCTGCGATCATCCCCACACCGCTCACGAGAGCGGCAAGGAACAGGTTCCGCCGCTGCATCGCGCAGGCCAACAGTCCGGAAGCGACGCCGGTGGCGACGAGCTTGGCGGTCGGGGCGGTGCCGGCGAAGACACGGCCGAGGGCAAGCGCCGTCGCCGCCGCGAGGAGACTTACGGCGAGGACGGCGTTCAGCCGCTGTGCACGAGCAGGCGTTCTCTGGGTTCGCGCCATCGTTCCTTCAGTTTCGTCGACGGGGGCATGACGATGCAGTCCCAGCCCGCGCGGGTGAGCGCGAGTCGCGCCTGGGTGGCGCGGCCCTCCACCTGAGCCTGGCGGTCGGCGGGCAACGCGGATGGATCCATCGGATACACCAAAATGGCGAGCTTCGATCCGAAGCCGGCTCCACTTCGCAGGAGAGGACCTATCTCGCTCGGAAGGGGCGGGGCACTCACGAAGACGAGCGTGGTCTCGGAGGAGGCGCCCGCCCGAAGATGGCCCAACACGGGCTCGATCGACTTGGTGTTGCTGTGAGAGGCCGATGCCAGCGTGTCGAGGAACCGTTCCTCGGTCATGAGGGCGGGCGACAGGTCGGCGGTCGCCACGCGTAGGGAGAACCCGCGCTTCGCCAGCAACATCCCGAGGGTGGCGCCGATCGAGACGGCTCGCTCAAAGGCTTCGCCGTGCATCCGTCCGAGGGCCGACGACCTCGTGTCGAGGAGGACGAGACCGGAGGCACGACGAGAGGACTCATCCTGTCGGATCATGAGCTCGCCGGTGCGAGCGACCGACGCCCAGTGGATCCGGCGAAGATCGTCACCCTCCTGGTACTGGCGCATCGTGTAGTACTCGTCGCCCGTGCGGAAGAGCTGGCGCGTTCTCGAAGCACCGAAGCTGGGCCCGAATGCCGGATTTGGAGCGCCGAGCAGCTCCTCGATCTCTGGGATCACGAGAAGGTCGTCGCCGATATCGAACTCGATGCGGCTGCGGACCAACGCGAAGGGATCGCAGACGTCGACGGAGAGCGGCCCCAGGCGGTATCGCCCACGAACCTGCGCGAGCACGCTATAGGAGGGATTCTCCGTGCCCCGCGAACGCACACCCGGAACGACCAGACGAGCAGGTCGTCCGAGCGCTGAGGGCAACCGATCCTCGATCAGCAGGAGCGACGTCGGGACCACCGACCGGTTCTCGACATCGAGCGTGATGGTCACCCGGGTGCCCGGGGCCACGCGCACGTCCGACAGGTGTCGACGCACCGCGATGCGAGGCTTCCGTCGCCAGATGTACGCGGCCGCCAGGAACGGCAACGTGGCGAGGCCGAACCCGACCACCTCGAGGCCGGGTGAGCCGATCAGCCTGGCGGCGAACCACATTCCGATCCCAGCGCCGAGGACGACGAGTCCTCGGCCGGAGGGCATCACGGCTCCTCCGCCACCGGGACCTCGACCTCGGTGAGGAGCTCGCGGATGATCACATCCGGCGAACGACCGCTCATCACCGCGTCTGCGGAGGCGATGACCCGGTGTCCGAGGGTAGGAACCGCCAGCGCCTTCACGTCGTCGGGGACCACGTAGTCACGCTCAGCGGCTGCCGCCATCGCCCTGGAGGCGCGCAGGATCATGATCGCCGCGCGGGGGCTCGCCCCGAGGTAGATGTCGCTGTGGCGGCGCGTCGCTCCGATCAGGTCAACGATGTAGCGGCGGATCGAGGGTGCGACATAGACCTCGCGAGCCTGGTGGATCATCTCTGCGACGCCAGGTGCGTCGGTGACCGCGTGGATATCGGCAAGGGGAGCGCTGGCGGTATGGCTCGACAGGATCTCCATCTCGATCTCGGGGCTCGGATACCCGATCGACAGCCGCAGCATGAAACGATCCAACTGGGCCTCGGGGAGGGGATACGTGCCCTCGTGCTCGATCGGGTTCTGCGTGGCGATGACCATGAACGGCATCCCGAGGGGATGGGTCTGCGTATCGACGGTGACCTGCCGTTCCTCCATGCATTCCAGCAGGGCCGATTGCGTCTTGGGCGACGCGCGGTTGATCTCGTCTCCCAGGACGATGTTGGCGAAGATCGCGCCCGGCTTGAACTCGAAGTCGTGCTGCTCCTGGTTGAAGACGTTCACTCCGGTGACGTCGGTGGGCAGGAGGTCCGGGGTGAACTGGATCCGCCGGAAGGAGCAGTCGATGGAGCGCGCGATCGCCTTTGCCAGCATCGTCTTGCCGACACCCGGGACGTCCTCGATCAGCAGATGACCCTCGGCGACGAGCGCGACGAGGGCCAAACGGATCTCCGCATGTTTACCGCGAACGACCTGTTCGACGTTGCCCTCGATCTCGTGGAACCGAGCGGCGAACGCTTGCCATCCTTGCGACTGGGCGCGTACCTCCACGGACGAACCTCCGGGTCTGAATCGCCATCGTACGGCATCCCTAGGTTGTGGGGATAGGCACTCGGGTCGTGCTCGAAGAGCCAAGGGAGCGGAGGTCAGAGGTGGAAGGCGAGAACGACGTCCGGCTCGGTCGGGGACGCCCCGCGCGGCCCCTGTTCGCAAACACATCAGGCATCCCGACCGGCCGGCCGCCGTCTCGATTGGAAAGATTACACGCTTGTGATTCGAAAGACACGATTCCTCGTTCGTGAGCGGCTGCCGTTACACTGCCTTGCATGGGACGCGCACTCGTCCTGAATGCAACCGACGCGCCGCTCGCGGTCGTGCCCGCGCGCCGCGCGGTGGTCATGGTGCTGAAGGAGAAGGCTGAAGTGGTCCTGTCCAACGGCATGGTCTTCCACTCCGAGCACCTAGTGCTCGAGGCGCCGTCGGTCGTCCGCCTCCGGCGCTACGTTCGGATCCCGTACCGCCCGCACGCACCGTTGACCCGCCGAGCCGTGTTCGCGCGCGACGCGTGGACGTGCCAGTACTGCGGAGCCCCGGCCGAGAACCTTGATCACGTCGTGCCCCGTTCGCGTGGCGGATTGCACATCTGGGAGAACGTCGTGGCGGCCTGCCGACGATGCAACGCGAAGAAGGAAGACCGTGCTCCGCAGGAGGCCGGGTTCCGCTTGGTTCGACAGCCGTTCGCGCCCTCCGACGGGTTTCACCTGACATTGGGACGCCTCGAGCCCGGCTGGGAACCCTTCCTTATCTGACCGGACCGACCCGGTAGGCCGGGTCTGATCGACGCCGCACCCCTCGATCCCTCGCAACTTTTTTCGCCTCCGGCACCCTTTTCTTCCGCTTCCCAGTTGACGAAGTGGAGGGAGGGTGGCATAAACGTGGGACTCAATGGAGGAAAGGGGAGCGGGCGTGGCGGCACTGCTCGGCACGCACAGCTATCAGCTCGACCCCAAGGGGCGCGTGTCGTTGCCGTCGAGGTTCCGTGAGGCCTTCGCAGACGGCTGCTGGCTGACGCTCGGCCAGGACCGCTGCCTCTATGCCTTCCCCAGGGCCGAATGGGAGCGGCGTTCCGAGGAGGTCACGTCCTTTCCCCTTTCCGACAGCGATGGACTGGCGTATTCGCGCCTCTTCTTCGGTTCTTCCGATGAGGTGCGGGTCGACGCCCAGGGCCGCGTGACGATCCCGCCCAGGCTCCGAGAGCGGGTCGGGATCTCGAAAGATGTTGTCGTCCTCGGCGTTCGGGACCGGATGGAGATCTGGGATCGGGCAACGTACGAGCGATACGAGCAGGCTCACGCCGACGCATATCAAACGGGCTCTCTCGAACCGCGACGCGACCCGCGGCACTGACCGCAGTAACGGCAACCACTGACCAACAGCCAAAAACCAAGAGGAGGTAGGGATCGGATGGCTTCTTCCCCGACCAAGCTCGGCGCCGAAGTTCGGCAGAGCCTGTCATTGATCGGTATCACCGCGCTGACGCTCCTCGCGTCGATCGGCATCGGCCTCCTCGCCGGGCACGTCGGGTGACGACGGACGACCTCGGCTCACTGCATGAAGCCGTCATGGTCAACGAGGTGACCGAGTTCCTCGGTCGGCGAGAGACCGTGGTGGACATGACCGTTGGCGCCGGTGGGCATGCGGCGGCGCTGCTCGAGGCCGGCGTCGGCCGGGTGGTCGGCGTCGATCGTGATCCGTCTGCTCTGTCTGTCGCTCGGCAACGCCTTGCGAGCTTCGGTGATCGCTTCCGTGAGGTGGCGGCTCGATTCTCAGAGGTGGACGCGACGACGGTTGGGGGTCGAGTGGACGGTGTCCTGTACGACCTCGGAGTGTCGTCGATGCAACTCGACGAAGGGGAGCGAGGGTTCGGCTATCGGGTGGACGGGCCGCTCGACATGCGGATGGGCGCCGACGGGCCGACCGCCTCCGATCTCGTGAACGAGCTTCCCGAGAACGATCTGGCGAACCTGATCTTCGAATACGGGCAAGAACGGCTGTCGCGACGGATCGCGCGCGCGATCGCGCGGAACCGGCCGATCACGACGACCGACCAGCTCGCCCGTGTGGTTGCGGGCGCTGTAGGACGACGGCCGGGGGGCCCCCACCCCGCGCGTCGCACGTTCCAGGCGATCCGCATCGCGGTCAACCGGGAGATCGAGGAGCTCGCTGCCTCCCTGCCTCAGGCGGTCGATCTCCTCGTTCCCGGTGGCCGCGTCGTCGTCATCTCGTACCACTCCTTGGAGGACGGCCTGGTGAAGCGGACCTTCCGCGACGAGCCGCGCCTGGCGGTCCTCACGAAGAAACCTCAACGCCCGACCGAGCAAGAGGTCGTCCGGAACCCGCGTGCTCGCAGCGCCTTGCTTCGCGCCGCCGAGCGCATCGACGAGGCGGCGTGAGCGTCCCAGCGCGCTCCGTCGCCCCCTCTCTTCAGCCGCGCGAACGCGTGGCGAGACCGGCGCGGCGCCCGTCCGCGCTCCCTCGGCCCTCTCGGACCACGCAGCAAGAACGACCCGCGAGCCGTGGCCTCCACCTGACCTTCTTGCTCTTCTCCGCCGTCGTTGTCTCGTGCTTGGTCGTCGGAGTCGTGGCCCTCAGCGCCGAGCTCGTCCAAGCGCAGTACGCGACGCGTGCCGAGCAGCAGAAGTCGGCGGCCTTCCAGGCGACCCACAGCTCTTTGGTCGACGAGGTGGCGCAACTCTCGTCTCCCGCTCGCGTCGCCGGCTGGGCGCACGGCCACGGGATGGTGATCCCAACGAACGTCGTCATCTTGCGGATCCCCAGAACGGGGACGCCCGGGGATCCCGAGTCCCCCGGCGGCGCGTGACGCGGCCGCCGAGTCACCGACTGGTCGCGTTGCTCGCGGTCTTCCTCCTGGCGTTCGGTGGGATCGTGGTGCGCCTCGCGTCATTGCAGGTTCGGGATAGCCGCGCGCTGACGCGTATCGGGGTGGAACAACGACTGCACACCATCGTCATCCCAGCCGATCGGGGCGCCATCCTCGATCGAACGGGAACGCCGCTCGCGCTCTCCCTCGACGCGCGAGATGTCTACGTCGATCCGCGCGAGGTCACGGATCCGGTGACAGAGGCCCGAAAGATCGCGAAGGTCCTGCGCTTGAAGGCAAGCGATGTCGAACGATCGCTCACCTCAACCGCCACGTTCGTCTACGTGTCACGACAGGTCGATCTCGACGTTGCTGAGCGGCTCGACAGCATGCACCTCGCGGGGATCCAGCTGCTTCCGGTCCAGAAGCGCTACTACCCGGCGGGGGCGCTCGCGCCGCAGGTGCTGGGCTTCGTCGGTGTCGATGGAGGCCTCGCCGGCCTCGAGTACGAATACAACCGGGAGCTCGCGGGGATCAAGGGGGCGAGCACGGCCGAGCTGACGTCGATCGGGTTGCCGATCTCCAACGGCGTCGACACCGTGCAGGAACCGATCCCCGGCCAAACCCTCGTCTCGACGATCGATCGTCAGATGCAGTACCAGTCGCAGCGCTACCTCGAGCAAGCGGTGCGCTCGAACGGTGCGAGAGGCGGCACCATCGTCGTGATGGATCCGGCGACGGGCGACGTTCTCGCGATGGCGAGCTATCCGTGGTTCGATCCCAACCGGTTCTCAACAGCGGATCCAGAGGCATGGCGGAACCGTGCGGTGACCGACACGTTCGAGCCGGGGTCCGTGAACAAGACGATCACGGCGGCCGCTGCCCTGGATACGCAGAAGGTCTCGCCAACGCGAACCTTCATGGTCCCCGACGAACTACACATCGGGAGCTACACGATCCACGACTCCGATTACCACGCGCCGGAGCGGATGACGCTCGGCGACATCATCGCGAAGTCGAGCAACATCGGCGCGACGATGATCGCCGCACGAGTCGGCAGCCTCGACCTGGCGTCGTATATGGGGAAGTTCGGCTACGGACAGCCGACGGGGATCGGGTTCCCCGGTGAGGCGTCCGGCGTCGTGCCCCCGATCTCACAGTGGAACGACGTGACGCGATCCTCCGCCTCTTATGGGCAGGGTGTGTCCGTCACGCCGCTTCAGATGGCCACGGTGTACGCGACCATCGCGAACGGCGGGACGTGGGTGCAACCTCGCCTCGTCGCCGGGTTCCAGGACGACGGTGGATCGTTCCAGGCCGCTCCCGCGTCACCCACCCACGAGGTCATCTTCCCCGCCACCGCCGCGATGGTCACGAGGATGCTCGCCTACGTGGTGTCCGAGGGAACCGGGATCAATGCGCAGATCCCCGGATATCAGGTGGCCGGCAAGACCGGCACGGCTCGCAAGGTCGATTCGAGCGGCCACTATGTCGATCAGTACATGGCGTCGTTCGTGGGATTCCTGCCGGCTGCTGCGCCGAGGCTCGTGATCGCTGTCACGTTGGACCAGCCGCGCACGGTGTACGGGGGAGTGGCCGCAGCGCCCGTATTCCAGGAAGTCGCACGCTACGCGATCCAGCGCCTGGGGATACCGGCCGCTCCGCCGGTGGATCTGCCGCCGCACGCCCTGCAGCTCGAGCCATGACGTGGTCCCGCCCACGCGGGAGCGCGCGGGTAAGCTCGGACCCGGTGGTTCCTTCGCTTCCCCGCACTCCGCTCGCAGACGTGGCCGCCGCCGTGCCCGGTGCCGAGACCCGCGGTGCCTTCGAGGTCGCCGACGTCTCGCTCGATTCGCGAGAGGTGGCGAGCGGGGCGCTCTTCTTCTGCGTGAAGGGCGAAAACACCGACGGACACGCCTTCGCCGACGCGGCGGTTGCCGGCGGAGCTGCGGCGCTCGTCGTGGAACGATGGCTCGACGACCTCGCCGTCCCCCAGATCCGTGTGCCGTCGGTGCGCGATGCGATGGGGCCGATGTCGGCCGTGGTGTTCGGACACCCCGCGGCGTCCTTGGCGATGGTCGGCGTCACGGGAACCAACGGCAAGACGACGACGACCTATCTCATCGAGGCCGTGTTCTCGGCCGCCGGGATGACGCCGGGCGTGATCGGGACGAACGGAGCACGCATCGCCGGCGAGTCCGAACCACTCGCTCGCACGACGCCGGAGGCGCCGGACCTTCAGCGCCTGCTCGCGAAGATGCGCGGGGCCGGCGTCCGCGGCGTCGCGATGGAGGTGTCCTCGCACGCGCTCGCTCAGCGCCGCGTCGACGGTGTTCGCTTCGACGTCGCTCTGTTCACGAATCTCTCTCAAGACCACCTCGACTACCACGGGACGATGGAGCGGTACTTCGCTTCCAAGGAACGGCTGTTCACGCCACTGCTGGCGGGGCGCGGGTTCGTCAACGCCGATGACCCATGGGGTCGCCGGCTGCTCCGTGCGCCGACGATCCCGATGACGACCTATGGCATCGACGGATCCGCCGAGCTCCGCGCGACCGACGTGGTGTCGACCGGCGACGGATCGGCTTTCAGCGTGAAGGGCGTCCGGATCGAGTCGCGCCTGCGGGGGCGCTTCAACGTGTCGAACTGCCTCGGGGCCTACGCGGTCGCGAGCGCGCTCGACATCGACCAGGGTGCGATCGTTCGCGGGATCGAAGGGCTTGCGGGCGTGCCCGGGCGATTCGAGCCGGTTGTGGCTGACCAGGATTTCCTCGTGGTGGTGGACTACGCGCACACGCCGGATAGCATCCGAGGCGTGCTGCAGGCCGCGCGCCCCCTCGCGTCGGGGCGGCTTATCGTCGTGTTCGGTTGCGGGGGGGACCGGGACAGCGCGAAGCGGTCGCTGATGGGTGCGGCGGCGACGGAGACTGCGGATCTCACGGTCATCACCAGCGACAACCCGCGCTCGGAAGACCCGCTGGCGATCATCGCGCAGATCGAGCAGGGGGCGAGAGCGACGGACGAACGAAGGCGAGGTGACTACGTGATCGAAGCCGACCGCCGCAGCGCGATCAGGCTGGCGCTTCGAGAGGCCCGGCGAGGCGACGTCGTCGTTATCGCCGGGAAGGGACACGAGACCTATCAGGAGCTTGCGTCCGGCACGATCCCCTTCGACGATCGCGAGGTCGCGAAGCGCGAGTTGGTCGCGATGAGGGCCGGAGCGTGAGGCCACGTCGGCTGTCCGACGTCGCGCGTGCGGTCGATGGGTGGTTGCGGGGTGAGGACGCAGCCATCTCATCGGTCGTCACCGACTCGAGGCTCACCGATGCGGGCGCACTCTTCGTTGCGCTGCCCGGGACACGTACCGACGGAAGCAGGTTCGTGGCCGAGGCGTTCGCGAACGGGGCAACGGGGGCGTTGGTGCCGGAGGGCCTCGATGTGGACGCGGGTCCCGTCGTGTCGGTCCGGTCCACGGGCTCGGCGTTGCTGCAACTCGCGGCCGACGAACGCGTGGGGAGCGATGTCACCGTCGTCGGGATAACGGGCGCCAACGGCAAGACCTCCACGAAAGATATGACGGCCGCGATCGTGGCGACCCGGTTCCGCGCATACGCGAGCCCCGGATCCTTCAACAACGAGATCGGGCTTCCGATGACGTTGCTCGGTGCGTCACCCGACGTGGAAGTGATCGTTGCCGAGATGGGCGCGCGCAGGGTGGGCGATGTCGCAGCGCTCTGCCAGGTTGCCCGCCCGCAACTCGTTGCAGTGACGAACGTCGGGGTAGCCCACCTCGAGATCTTCGGCTCGTGGGATCGGATCGTCGAAGCATCCGCGGAACCTGTGCAGGCGATCGAACCTGATGGGGTCGCGATCTTGAACGCGGACGACCCCGTTGTGAGCGATTACCGAGCCCTCTGCAAAGGGGACGTCGTGACCTTCGGGATCGGCACGAGCGCCGATGTCCGAGCCGAAGGCGTCTCGCTCGGTTCCGACGGATGCGCGACCTTCGATCTCGTGGGAACCGGTGGGCGCACCCCGTTGCGGCTGCCCGTGCCCGGAGAACACATGATCGCGAACGCTCTTGCCGCCACGGCGATCGGAACGACGCTCGGCATCGACCTCGTCGACTGCGCGGCGGCGATCTCGCAGGTCTCGCTCTCCCGGTGGCGGATGGAGACGTTCACCACCCCGGCGGGTGTCTGCGTCGTGAACGACGCATATAACGCCAACCCGGAATCGATGGTGGCGGCCCTGAAGACCGCCCGGTGGATGGCGGGGGAGGGCCAGCTGATCGCCGTCCTCGGCGCGATGGCCGAGCTCGGTCCGATCACCGAGCAGGAGCACGAGCGGCTCGGTGAGCTCGCCGCCCGCATCAGGGTCGACCGGCTGATCACGGTCGGGGAAACCGCCCGGGCCATCGCCACCGCCGGGCTGCGCGAGGGCGTCGAGCCGCAGAACGTCGCGAGCTACGACGACCCCGACGAGGCTCTGGAGGACGTCCGGCGTGTCGCCCGTCCGGGCGATGTCGTGCTCTTCAAAGCGTCCCGTGTCGGCGGCCTCGAGAAGCTCGCGGAGGCGCTCCGATGATCTCGATCCTCGTCGCGGCAGCCGTCGGTCTGGCAGTCGCGCTCCTCGGTACCCCTCTCGCGATCCGCGCCTTCACGGTCTGGGGCTGGGGTCAGCGCATCAGGGAGGACGGTCCCCACACGCATTTCGAGAAGATGGGAACGCCGACGATGGGAGGGATCGTCGTCCTCATCGGCCTCGTTCTCAGCTACCTCGCAACACGGGTCACCCTGGGCAGGTTCACACCCGCGGGCATCTCGCTCGTCCTCACGGCCGTCGGGTTCGGAGTGGTGGGGTTCCTCGATGACTTCACGAAGGTGCGCAGGCGCCGTTCGCTCGGCCTGTCGAAATCGCAGAAGTTCCTGGGAACGGCCGTGGTGTCGGTGCTGTTCGCCACGATCGTGGCGCACTACTCAAGCCAGACCGGCACGTCGACGAACATCTCGTTCCTCCGAGTGACGGGGATCCACCTCGGTATCTTCTTCGTCGTCTGGGCCTTCCTGATCTTGACCGCGTCCTCGCACGCGGTGAACCTCACGGATGGCCTCGACGGGCTCGCCGCGGGCTCGTCGATCTTCGTCTTGTCGGCATATCTCTTCATCGCCTTCTGGCAGTTCCGCCACACGTGCGGCGTGATCCCCGGAAGTGCTTGCTACGGAGTGAATCTACGCGACGCGCAAGATACGGCGATCGTCGCCGCGGGCATGATGGGGAGCGTTGCAGGTTTCCTATGGTGGAACGCGGCGCCGGCGAGGATCTTCATGGGTGACACTGGGGCGCTTGCGCTCGGTGGGCTGTTCGGAGCGCTCGCCATCACGACGAACACCCAGCTCCTGCTCGTGATCCTGGGTGGGTTGTTCGTGATCGAGACGATGTCGGTGATCCTGCAGGTGGCTTCCTTCAGGGGGTTCCACCGGCGCATCTTCCGCATGTCGCCGATCCACCACCATTTCGAATTGCTCGGCTGGCCCGAGTTCACCGTGATCGTGCGGTTCTGGATCATCGCCGGGCTGTGTGTCGCTGTCGGGCTCGGTCTGTATTACGCGGATTTCATCGCGCGCGGAGGTTTGGGGTGAGCGGCGCCTTCGATGGAGAGCGAGCTGTCGTCGTGGGAGCCGCCGTGGCCGGGATCGCGGTGGCGCGCGCCCTCGCCGAGGAGGGCGCGACCGTCCGCGTGACGGAGCGTCGCCCCGAAGGAGAGGTCGAAGCCTCCACGGAACTTCACTCACTGGGGATCGAGCTGTTGGCCGGGGGGCACGAACCAGCCCATCTCGACGGGGCGACGCTCGTCGTTACGGCTCCCGGCGTGCCGGAGGGCGAACCGGTCTTGGGTTGGGCGCGTTCGCGGGGGATCCCGGTCTGGGGCGAGATGGAGCTCGGCGCCCGCCTCTGTCGGATCCCGTACGTGGCCGTCACCGGCACGAACGGAAAGACCACGACCACCGCGATGATCGAAGCATGTCTTCGAGCTGCGGGGATCGACGCCGTCGCGTGCGGCAACATCGGGAGACCGTTCGTCACGGCCGCTCGGGAGCACCACGACGCGCTCGTCGTCGAATGCTCCTCGTTCCAGCTGCAGACCCAGTCGTCGTTGCATCCGGTGGTTTCGGTGTTGTTGAACGTCGCGCCGGATCACCTCGACTGGCACGGGTCCGAGGATGCATACATCGCAGCCAAGGCGAAGATATTCGCCGTGCAGAGCTCCGGCGACACGCACGTCGGCAATCGTGACGACTTCGCGTCTGCCGAGCTCTCGATGACGGCTCCCTGCGATCGGATCTGGTTCGGGCTGGGCGAGCCGAGCCAGGGCGAGGTCGGCTATGAAGGTGAGGAGCTGGTCGCTCGACTCGGCGAGGAGGCGCGTCTCGGTGTCGTCGAGGATGAGCGCGCGGCCTATCGAGCCGATGCGGCCGCGGCTGCTGCGGCATCGCTCGCATTCGGTGTGGGCCCGGACGCGGTCGCCCTTGGACTTGCAGGGTTCCGGCCCGCTCGCCATCGAGGCGAAGTGTCAGTGATCGTCGACGGCGTTCGCTTCATGGACGATTCGAAGGCGACGAACGTCCACGCGGCACTGGCCGCGATCGACGGTGTCCGCGACGCCGTCCTCATCGCCGGCGGTCGGGCGAAAGGTGTGGATCTCTCGCCGCTCCGAACCCGAGCCGTGCGACTCAAGTCGGTGGTGGCGATCGGCGAGGCGGCGGACGAGCTCGTGCGCGTGTTCGACGGTGCGGTGCCGATCCGCGTGGTCGCCTCGATCGAGGCGGCGGTCGAGGTCGCGTTCGCATCGGCAGGGCCGAACGGCACGGTCTTGCTCGCACCGGCATGCGCGAGCTGGGACCAGTTCAGCGACTACGAAGAGCGTGGCGATCGCTTCACGGCCGCCGCGCGCGCCTTGACCCAGCGGGTGACGCATGACCGGTCGTGAGCCGGCCGGAGCTCGCCGACGGGGCGTTCGCACAGAGCCGGCACGCGCGAGCCTGCGGATCGTTCACCCTCCCGAGGAACGCCGAACCCGAAAAGACGATGACGCCCTGCAGAACCGCCGGAGCCTGTTCCTCCTGCTCGTCCCCGCGGCAGCGCTCACGGTGGTGGGGCTCGTCATGGTGCTTTCTGCGGGATCGATCTCGGCCATCGAGGGGTATGGAACGAGCTTCTGGTACTTCGAGCGACAGTCGATCTATGCCGTCGTCGGTCTCGTCGGACTCGTCGTCGCGATGCGCCTGCCGTACACCGTGTGGAAGAGGTTCGCGACACCCATGCTCGTGGCGGTCGTGCCCCTGATGCTGCTGACGTTCCACTCCTCGACCGGTACGTCGTTGTACGGCGCGTCCAGATGGATCGACGTCGGGCCCGTCACCGTGCAGCCCTCGGAATTCGCGAAGATCGCGCTGATCGCATTCACGGCCGGTGTTCTCGCCGCGAAGCGGGAGAGGATCGGCAACATCCGCGACGTGCTCCTCCCCTTGGCGCCGGTGGTCATGATCATCGCTGGGATCGTGATCTTGCAGCGCGACCTTGGCACGGCGTTGATCCTCTGCGGCAGCGTCTTCCTCCTGCTGTTCGCCGCCGGAGTGCGCCTGCGGCACCTCGCCGTGATCGGGGCCTCGGGTCTGCTCGCGACAGCGCTCCTGATCTTCGGCGAGGCCTACCGGCGCACGCGGTTCCTCGAATCGTTCGTGCATCCGTGGACCGATCCGAAGGGGGCGGGCTACCAGCTCGTGCAGGGCTTGATCGCGCTCGGATCGGGGGGGTGGTTCGGGGTCGGGCTCGGTGCGAGCAGGCAGAAGTGGGGCCTGCCCAACGCCCACAGCGACTTCATCTTCGCGATCATCGGCGAGGAGCTGGGATTGCTCGGCGCACTCGTCGTGCTGCTGCTGTTCGCGTTCCTTCTGTATGCGGGTATCCGGATCGCCGTGCGGGCTCCCACCACGTTCGGCCGCCTCTTGGCCTCCGGCATCACCTCGTGGATCGCGCTGCAGACGGTGATCAATCTCGGTGCCGTGACCGGGCTCCTGCCGATCACGGGCGTCCCGCTTCCCCTGGTGTCGTTCGGCGGGACCGCGCTCGTCGTCACCCTCACTGGCATCGGGATCCTGGCGAACCTCGCCGGAGCCGGGGTTACGCCGGGCGGCAGGAAGCCGGCCTCGCGGCCCGGAGCCTCGCCGGCCCGGAAAGCGAAGGCGTGAGGGTCCTCGTCGCAGGTGGGGGAACGGCGGGACACATCTTCCCGGCCCTGGCGCTCGCCGAGCGACTGACCCACGATCACGGGGTGAGCGTCGAGTTCATCGGATCACCGACGGGCCAGGAGGCCACGCTCGTTCCGGCAGCCGGCTACGAGTTCCACCCGATCGATGCGACACAGCTCGTTCGGGGGGTGTCGATCCGTGCTGCCTGGGCCCCGGTCGTCGCGCTGAGATCCGTGCGGGCCTGCCGGCCGATCGTGGAAGGCGCGGCCGCGGTCGTCGGGATGGGCGGGTACGTGAGCGTTCCGGCGGTGATCGCCGCCCGGCGTATGCGTGTTCCCGTCGTGCTTCACGAGCAGAACGCGATCCCGGGACTCGCCAACCGCCTCCTTGCCCGGGGAGCTCGGGCGGTGGGCGTCGCGTTCGAGGATGCAAGGGCACGCTTCTCCGGGCGGGCGCGGGTGGTGCTCACCGGGAACCCGGTCCGCGATGCCATCGTCGGGGTTCCTGCCCGGCGCGAGGCACTCAGGGTCGAGGCGAGGGAAGCGCTCGGCCTCGAACGTGAGCGCACAACCGTCGTCGTGTTCGGTGGGAGCCAAGGCGCGCTCAACCTCAACAGGGCGGTCGCCGGCGCGATGCGGCGGCCCGAGCTCCGCGATCGCCGTGACCTTCAGCTCGTGGTGCTCGCCGGACCTGCGCACCTCGACGTCTTCCCCGGTCCCGATGCGGGCGCAACGGCGCTGCTCGTCCGCGTACTCCCGTTCCTGGAAAGGATGGAGCTTGCCTGCGCCGTTGCAGATCTCGCCGTCTCGCGCGCTGGAGCGGGTCACATCGCCGAGCTCACCGTCTGCGGCATCCCCTCCGTCCTTGTTCCGTATCCCCACGCAACGGCGAACCATCAGGAAGCGAATGCCCGTGAGCTCGAACGTTCCGGCGCCGCGCAGGTGCTGCTCGACCGCGAGCTGTCGCCGGAGGTCGTGGCCGATCGGATCGTGAGGATCGTGGACGATGCCGACCTTCGCTCGAAGATGGCATCGCGAGCGACAGCGTGGGGGAAGCCCGATGCGGCGGAACGCCTCGCCTCGCTCGTTATGAAGGAGGCGAAGCGGGTGACCGGACGCACGTACGCGCCGCCGCCAGGCAGTATCCCGACGCTTCCTGTGCCGTCACTTACCGGGATCCACCGGGTACATCTGATCGGCGCCGGCGGGGCCGGTATGCGCAATCTGGCGAAGCTGCTCCTTGCGCGCGGCGTGCGGATCAGCGGCTCGGACCTGAAGGACTCCAAGGGGTTGCAGCAACTTCGGGATCTGGGAGCCGAGATCTCCGTGGGACACGACCCGGCACACGTGGGCCAGCCCGATGCCGTCGTGATCTCGAGCGCCATCCCCGAGCGGAATCCGGAGCTCATGGGTGCGAGGCGACGCGACCTTCCCGTGTGGGCGAGGGCACAGGCGTTGGCGGCGATCGCCGAAGGCCACCGCGCCATCGCCGTGGCCGGCACCCACGGGAAGACGACGACCACCTCCATGCTCGGGGTCGTGCTGGAGCGTGCCGGGCTCGACCCTACGTTCCTCGTGGGGGGTGACCTGAACGAGAGCGGGAGTGGCGCTCGGGCGGGCGGAGGGGACCTGTTCCTCTTCGAGGCCGACGAGAGCGACGGCTCATTCCTGCTGACGAGGCCGCACATCGGCATCGTCACGAACGTAGAAGTCGACCACGTCGACTTCTACACGGGTGGCCGAGACGAGATCGAGGCCGCGTTCGCGGAGTTCGCGAGCAGATGCACGGAGTTGGTGATCTGCGGAGACGACGAAGGCGCCCGCGCGGCGGTGGGGCGAGCGGGGATGAGCGCGTTGACCTATGGGGTCGAGCCGGGAAGCGACGCCCGGCTCGAGATCGTCTCACCCGGCCCCGGAGGCGCCCGGGGCCGTGTCTTCATCGCGGCGCGCGGGGGAGTCGATCTCGCGCTACAGGTCGACGGTCGCCACAACCTTCTGAACGCGGCGGCCGCGATGTTGACGGCCTCGCTGGTCGGCGTTGACCCGGCGCTCGCCGCCGAGGCGCTCGCCACGTTCTCCGGTGTCCAGCGGCGGTTCGAACATCGTGGGACCGTGCGCGGCGCGAACTTCTATGACGACTACGGACACGTGCCGACGGAGCTCGCCTTAACGCTCGATGTCGCTCGGCGCACGGGACCGCTGCGCGTGATCGCCCTCTTCCAACCGCACCGATATTCGCGGACGCAAGCGCTCTGGCGAGAACTCGGCGCGAGCCTCGTTGGCGCGGATCTGATCCTCATCACGGAGGTGTACGGCGCGAACCAGGATCCGATCCCCGGAGTGACGGGCAGGATGGTCGTCGAAGGGGTCGAGCTCGCCGCGCCCGGCACACCGGTCGTGTACTTCCCTCACGGTCACGACGTCGTCGAGTTCCTCGCGAACGAGGTCCGGGAGGGCGACCTCGTCATCACGATGGGGTGCGGGGACGTGTGGATGCTCGGCGACGCGGCCCTCGCACGGATCAGAGAAGCAGACCGATGAACGCGAAGACCGAACGAGCCGAGTCGCTCCTTCGAGCGGCATGTGGGGAGCGGCTCCGCACCGAGGTGCCGATGGCGCCGCTCACGACGTTCCGCATCGGTGGCCCTGCCGCCCTGTTCCTCGAACCTGAACAGGACGGCGATCTCGCGGCTGTCGCGGGGGCGGTGAAGGAGACTGGCATCCCCGTCGTCGTCCTCGGCAAGGGGTCGAACGTGCTCGTTTCAGACCTCGGCTTCGACGGCCTCGTGCTGCGACTCGGTCGCGGCTACCGATGGGCGGCGAGGGACGGCGTCGTTCTCACGGCGGGCGGCGCCATGCCGCTGCCGGCCTTGTCTGGCGTCGCGTTCCATCACGGGCTATCGGGTCTCGAGTTCGGGGTCGCGATACCCGCGACCATCGGCGGAGCGGTTCGGATGAACGCCGGCGCGCACGGGGGGTCGATGTCAGACGTCGTCCGAAGCATCGAGGTGTACCGGATCGGCGCCGGGCGCCGCGAGACGATCCCGGCGGAGGCCGCCACGTTCGCATACCGGCGATCGGGCCTGCCGCGGGACGGAGTCGTGGTCGGGGTCAAGATCGAGCTGCACGGCGGCGCCGCTGAGGAGATCCGCGCCGAGATGGAATCAGCCCGCGCCTGGCGCCGGGACACCCAGCCACTCGCCGAGCCCAACTGCGGCAGTGTCTTCAAGAATCCTCAGGGCGATCATGCGGCAAGGCTCATCGAAGTCGCTGGGGGGAAGGGTCGCCGGGTCGGTGGCGCTGCCGTGTCGATGAAGCACGCGAACTTCATCGTTGCCGAGACGGGAGCTCAGGCGATCGATGCGCTGACGTTGATCCGGGATCTGCAGGATCTCGTCGAGAGCGAAACGGGCATCCGGCTGGAGCCTGAGGTTCAGCTCGTGGGGGAGTTCGACCGTGCACCCCGGTGACGAAGGTCGACGCCTTCGACGGTCAGCGATCGTCGCACTCGCCGTCGTCGCCCTCGGCGCCGGCTCGTACGCATCCACGTTCACGGCCATCTTCGGAGCCCGGACCATCCGCGTCGAAGGCCAGCACCGCATCGGAACCGAACAGGTGCAGCGACTGGCTGGCTTGGAAACGGGCGTGAACGTCTTCCATCTAGATACCGCGGCCGCGGAACACAACCTCGAGGCGGACCCTCGGGTCCTTGTGGCGAGCGTCTCGACCGACCTCCCCTCGACCGTGGTCGTCACCATCACGGAACGCCTCCCGGTGGCGGTGGTGACCGAAGGAGCAGGGAGCTCCGACCTCATCGGCGCGGACGGAGTCGTGATCGGACCTGCAACGGGGAACGAGCAGCTGCCCGCGATCGTGGCTGCTGATGGGGCATCGCTCGACCCGGATGCCTTGCGGAGCTCCGCGGCGGCGGCCGGCGCGATGGACCTCATCCTTCGGCGGCAGGTGAGAAGCATGGTCGTTCAAGGCGGCGGTTCTCTCGAGCTCGAGCTGCGGTCCGGAGTGACGGCGTCTCTCGGTGAGCCGACCGAGATCTTGCAGAAGGGACAGGCGCTTGAGGGGGTGCTGCGGTGGGCCGTGACCCAGAGCGGGACCCTCGCATCGGTCGATGTCAGCGTGCCATCGGCTCCGACGGCAACCCTCGTCGGGGGAGCGGTCCTCACGCCCTAACCAGCCTCGCAGTGACTGCTATCCGAACCCACAATGCGGTCGCGTTGCAGGCTTGACGGACCAGGGGTTTCCTAGTACGTTGCCGTTCTTAACGTGAGGTAGATATAACAATAACGTTGTACTTCATGGTTATGGTTCGTGGGCTCTGATTCGCGTTTCGCCAGTGCGCCGGGGCGGGACCCCGGGGTTCGGAGGGCAGCCAGGATGGACATTCCCCAGAATTACCTCGCCGTGATCAAGGTCGTTGGGATCGGCGGGGGCGGCGTCAACGCGGTGAACCGGATGATCGAGGCAGGCCTCCGGGGCGTCGAGTTCATCGCCGTGAATACGGACGCGCAGACGCTCCTGATGTCCGACGCCGAGGTCAAACTCGACATCGGGCGTGAGACGACCCGCGGTCTCGGAGCGGGCTCGGACCCCGATGTCGGCCGCGAAGCTGCGAGCGAGCACGCCGACGAGATCGAGGAGATCCTCAAGGGCGCCGACATGGTGTTCATCACGGCCGGCGAAGGCGGGGGTACCGGAACCGGTGGTGCCCCGATCGTGGCCGAGGTCGCCCGCGGCCTTGGGGCGCTCACGGTTGGCGTGGTCACGAGGCCGTTCGGATTCGAGGGGCTCAAGCGGGCGACGCAAGCCGACATCGGCATCACCGAGCTGAAGAAGGCTGTCGACACCCTCATCGTGGTCCCGAACGATCGGCTGCTGCAAGTCGCGGACCCCAACACCCCCATGATCGACGCGTTCCGGATGGCGGACCAGGTCTTGTTCCAAGGGGTCGACGGCATCACGTCTCTCATCACGACGCCCGGGCTCATCAACTTGGACTTCGCCGACGTCAAGTCGGTGATGTCAGGAGCAGGATCGGCGCTGATGGGGATCGGTATCGGCTCAGGGGCGGACCGGGCAACCGATGCCGCGAAGGCCGCGATCAGCTCACCCTTGCTTGAGTCGTCCATCGACGGGGCCAAGGGCGTGCTTCTCTCGATCGCTGGGCCCACCGACCTGACGCTGCACGAGGTGAACCAGGCGGCCGACGCCATCACTCGGGTCGCACACCCCGACGCCAACATCATCTTCGGAGCCGTGGTCGACGACGCGCTCGGTGAAGAGGTCCGTGTCACCGTCGTTGCAGCAGGCTTCGATAAAGCGGTGACGACGACGAGCGCGACGAACCAGTTCGAGAGTCGGCTCTCGAGGCTCCTGGAGGAGCCGATCCGGATCAACACCGAGGAGCGGGAGCCACTCCCTTCGATCCTTGCCGACGACACGGATGAGGAGATCTTCGTTGTCGGTGAGGCAGAGAAAGTCTCGTTCGACGCCGAGGAGGACCTGGACATCCCGGACTTCCTGAAGAGCTGACCCGACGGACGACCGCCCCGCGCGGCCCTGCGGGACCTTGGGGCGGGGAGGTTCGAGGCGAAGAGGCGCCCTTCCCCCGCCTCTTGGCCGAGCGGCCTCCTCGCCCTCCTTCTATGTCTAGGCTGGCCATGTCTGGGTGGCCATGTCTGGGCTGGCCATGTCTAGGCTAGCCGCATGACGCTTGGGGCCGAACACGATGCGCTCGTCAACCTCGAGCGGATCCGCGCGACGATCGAGGCGGCGTGTGATCGTTCCGGTCGCGACGCCTCCGATGTCCTGCTCGTCGCTGCGGCGAAGACTGCGCCCCCGGAACTCGTTCAGCTCGTCGTCGACGCGGGCGTCGGAGCCGTCGGCGAGAACTACGTGCGGGAGTTGCGAGACAAACGCCGAGCGGTTCGCGGGACGGTTCGCTGGCATTTCCTCGGGACCCTCCAGACGAACACCGCGCACCATGTGGCAGCGCTTGCCGACGTCGTCGAGACCCTCTCGAGCGAGCACGCTACGACGCGGCTCGCGCGCAGAGCGGCGGAGGCGGGTCGGACGCTCGAGGCGTTGATCGAGGTCGACTTCACCGGTGAGCGAGCGGGCGTCGCTCCCGAAGAGACGCTCGCCTACACACACCGGGTCGTCGATCTGGAGGGGATCGACATCGTCGGTCTCATGACATTACCGCCCCTGTTGGACAACGCTGAGGATGCGCGACCGTGGTTCGTCAAGCTGCGAGACCTCCGCGATCGCGTACGCGAGAAGCATCCCCAGGTGCTGGAATTGTCGATGGGGATGTCGTTGGATTACGCGGTTGCTGTGGAGGAAGGCGCTACCATGGTTCGCATCGGTACGGCGCTGTTCGGTCCTAGGTCCTAGAGACGCAAGCCGTAACGCAAGGAGGAAGTGATGGCCGCCGTGTGGAAGAAGACATTGAGCTACCTCGGGCTCGTTGAAGACGACGAAGAGTTCGTCGACGACATGCCCGAGGTGGAGCCCGCGCCCGTTCGCCGGATGCGCCCCCAGCCGGTTCGCGAGATGTCTTCGCAGGGGCAGGGCGTCGTCCACACGATCGCTGCGCCTGGCCGCGCGGTCGCCGTGTCGTCGTCGATCCACAAGTCCGAACCCAAGCGATTCAACGAAGCCCGCGACGTTGCAGATCGATTCAAGGAAGGCACAGCGGTCATCATGAATCTCCAAGGTACGGAGGACGCGATCGCGCGGCGCCTCGTCGACTTCGCCTCGGGGCTCGTGTACGGCCTCGACGGCAAGATCGAGCTCGTCGCGAACCGCGTGTACCTGATGACGCCGGCGAACGTCGAGGTCTCGGCGGAAGAGCGGGAGCGGATCGCCGGAGGCGCCTTCTACAACCAGTTCTGACCTTCAGCGTCGAGCATCCCCATCGAACGGGCGACCGGCGCTCTCTCGGCCGCTGCTGATAGCCTCTGCGCCGATGGTCGTGGCCGCCGATACGTTCTCTTTCCTGCTGTGCCAGGCGCTCCGCATCTACTGGGTGATCATGCTCGTGCGCGTCGTGTTGAGCTGGCTCGAGCTGGCCGGGGTGCATCCGCCGCCGGCAGGCCCGTTGCGAGCGGGGTACGAGCTGCTGTACGACGTCACGGAACCCATCCTCAAGCAGCTCAGGCGAATCATCCCGCCGGTGGGGATGTTCGACATATCGGTCATCGTGGCGTTCGTCATCATCCTCGTGTTGCAAGCAGTGTTCTGCTGAGGACCCGAAGGGAAGGAGGTTGAGATGAAGGAGTCCCACAGCGACAACCCGACGAAGGGCGCGTGGCTGTCCGCGTCGGATGTCCAACAGAAGGAGTTGCGGGTTTCCCGTTTCGGCGGATACAAGATGCGCGATGTCGATGAATTCCTCGACGAGATCACCGATTCGCTCTCGGCCTTGGTCGCGGAGATCGATCGGCTCCGGTCTCGGCCGGCAGGGGAGGGGATGGTCGGCGTTCCCGATCTCGAGGATGTCGGGCGGCAGGCGGACGAGATCATCCAGCGAGCGCGGGCCGAGGCGGCCCGGATCGTTGCGGACGCGCGCCTGGGATCGGCCGCACCAACCGCGAGCGGGGGAGGGTCCCCGCCAGTCGTGGATCGAGCGGCCATCGGTGGGTTCCTCACACAGGAGCGAACGTTCCTCGAGAGCCTTGCGCGACTCGTGCAGGATCACGCCGAGACGATGAAGGCGATGGCCAAGGTTGCCCGCGGCCGCGCGTCAGCGTCGAGCGGGGTCGCCGTATCGGTCGGGGAAGCGAAGAAAGCCCAGCCACCGGCTGATACCCCGACCGTGTCCAAGGAAACACCGGCGGAGGAAACATCACACGCCGACGGATCTGCCGATGTCCCCGTCGTGGAAGACCGGCAAGAGGAGGAGCCCGTGAGGCTCGAGGAGCCGGAACCGGCTGCCGTGGCCGGGCACGATCGCGACGACGACTCTTCAGCAGAAGGAGAAGGCGGATCTCTTCGCGATCTGTTCTGGGGCGACAACTGAGGGCTCAGACATAGCGCGCGCTGCGCCAGGTTGCTCGCAGATCAGCGCGCGGGAACCTTGTCGTTCGTCGCCGACTTCCGGACGGTGATGATCACGGGATCTCCGTCGATGTCGGCATCTTGATGGAACCCGTCGGATAGGGCGTCGTTCCCGATCGTGACGGCGAGCGTCTCCCCCGCCACGAGGTCTCGGTGCACGGCGAGCGCTTCGGCGATCTCACCCGACGTTTCGATCCCGAGCTCGATGCGATCGCTGACATCGAGGCCCGCCGCCTTGCGCGCGTCCTGGACGACGCGAACGAGCTCGCGGGCGAGGCCTTCCTTGCGAAGCTCCGGCGTTAGCTCCAGGTCGAGGGCGACGGTCAACCCTCCGTCCGATGCCACGCCCCAACCCTGCCGAACCTCCTGCGTCAGGTCGACGTCCCCGGGTTGCAGCTCGACCTGTCCCTTCGATATCGACAGGACGACCGACTCGCCCCGAGCAAGGGTGGCGGCCAACGTGCCGTCATCGCCCGCCAGCACCTCGGCGACGTCCTTCACGGTCGGGCCGAGTCGGGGGCCGAGGACCCGGTAGTCGGGTTTCGCATGCCACCGGCCGAACCCGCCCGCGGACTCCGCGAACACGATCTCTTTCACGTTCAGCTCCTCGGCGACGAGGTCGAGCAGCGGGGAAAGGGCGGCATGGTCCCCGGAATGGTGCACGACGGCCTCCGCCAGTGGTTGACGGACCCTCGTCTTCGTTTCGACGCGAACGGTCCGGCCCAGGACGGTGATCGCGCGCGCGACGGCCATCGTGTCCTCGAGCTCTTCGTCGATCTGTTCGTCCGCCGGCGTCGGGTAGTCGGCAAGGTGCACCGAGTCGGCCCCACCGTCCCGCCCTGCCGAAAGATTGCGCCAGAGCGTCTCGGCGAGGAACGGCGTGAACGGGGCGAGCAGCGTCGCCACGGTCACGAGGCATTCATGCAAGGTGTGGAACGCGGCCGCCGAGTCACCGCCGCCACGACCACCCGGATCCCAGAAGCGTCGACGCGATCGGCGCACGTACCAATTGGAGAGATCGTCGACGAACGACTGGATCGCGCGGCCCGCGCCGGTGGCATCGTAGCTCTCGAGTCCCTCACGCGCTGTCGCGACGGTCCGCTCCAAGCGCGAGAGCACCCATCGGTCCATCAGTGGTCGATCGGCTCGCGGGGGCGCTGCCGCCGCGGGGTCGAACCCGCCGGCGTTCGCGTAGGTCACATAGAAGGAGTACACGTTCCACAGGGTAAGGAGGAACTGGCGCAGAACCTCATCGAGCGCTTCGTGGCTGATCCGGCGCGACGCCCACGGTGAGCCGTTCGTCACCATGAACCAACGCAGGGCATCGGCTCCTTGACGATCCAGGGCGTCCCATGGGTCGAACATGTTCCCCAGCGACTTGGACATCTTCCGGCCGTCGGCCGCGATGATGTGCCCCAGGCAGACGACGTTTCGATACGCGGTCGTGTCGAAGAGCAGTACGCCCTCGGCCATCAGCGTATAGAACCACCCTCGGGTCTGGTCGATCGCTTCGGAGATGAAGTCCGCTGGGAAATGCTGGGCGAACTCCTCGAGGCCCCGCCCGAGCTCCGGGTGATACCCCCACTGTGCGAACGGCATCGCGCCGGAGTCGTACCACGCGTCGATCACCTCGGGAACGCGGGTGGATGGGAGTCCGCAATCAGGGCAAGCGAACGTGACGTCGTCGATCGCGGGTCGATGCGGATCGACCCCGGCGACGTCGCGGCCCGTGAGCTCGCCGAGCTCAGCGAGGGAGCCGATGGCCGTCTCGTGGGCGCCGGTGCAGCGCCAGATGGGGAGCGGCGTGCCCCAATACCGCTCGCGGGAGATCGCCCAATCGACGTTGTTCTCGAGCCAGTTCCCGTAGCGGCCTCTCTGGATGTGTTCGGGGAACCACGCCACGGTCCCGTTCACGTCGAGGAGCCGTTCCTTCACCGCGGTGGTCCGCACGTACCAGGACTTGCGTGCCATATACAGGAGTGGCGTCGAACATCGCCAGCAGAACGGGTACGAGTGCTCGTACACCTCGGTCCTGAACAAGACACCGCGAGCCTGAAGGTCCTCGATGATGTGCGGGTCCGCGTCCTTCACGGCTCGACCGTGGATGAACTCAGGGGCAGGACGGGTGAACCGGCCCGCGTCATCGACCGGCTTGTAGACCGGCCAGCCTTCGCGCAGACCGATCTCGAGATCCTCTGGTCCGAAGGCCGGCGCGATGTGCACGACCCCTGTGCCGTCCTCGGTGGAGACGAACCCCGCGCCCACGACGCGGTGTGCTTCTTCGACGTTCGGATACGGGGGCGTGTAACGGGCACCTACCAGCATCTCGCCCGGAACCGTCGCCACGACCGCGCCGTCGCCACCGAGGACCCGCTCGCGCAGATCCGCCGCCACCACGAGTCGCTCAGCGTTCAACTCGACCACGGCGTAGTCCGCCTTGGGCGCCACCGCCGCTCCCTCGTTCGACGGGAGCGTCCACGGCGTCGTCGTCCACACGACGAGGGAAGCACCGATGAGGGAGGGATCCCGAGGAACTTCGACGAGCGGGAAGCGCACGAACACACTTGGGTCTTCGACCGGGCGGTAGCCCAAGGCGACCTCGGCGTCGGAGAGCGCCGTGCCGCACCTCGGACAGTACGCGTTCACCTTGTCGGCCTCCACGAGCAAGCCGCGAGCGTGGAGTTGCTTCAACGACCACCACACGCTCTCGATGTAGTCGGTCGACATCGTCCAGTAGGCGTCAGACATGTCGATCCAGAACCCGATCCGTTCGGTGAGTCGTTCGAACTCGTCGACGTAGCGCGTGACCGACTCCCGGCACCGACGGTTGAACTCCGCCACACCGAAGGCTTCGATATCGCGCTTCCCGGTGGTCCCGATCTCCTTCTCCACTTCCAGCTCCACCGGCAGGCCGTGACAATCCCATCCGGCCTTCCTCGGCACCCGGTACCCGGTCATCGACTTGAACCTCGGGTACACGTCCTTGAAGGTGCGCGGTTCGACGTGATGCACGCCGGGGATGCCGTTCGCGGTCGGCGGGCCTTCGTAGAAGACCCAGAGGGGCGCGTCCCGCCTCGCGTCGAGCGACTTGCGGAAGATGTCTGCTTCCTTCCAGAACGCGAGGATCCCGCGCTCGAGCTCGGGGAAGCTGACCTTCGGATCCACCGGCTCGAACGCCGCCATCTCTACCTCCGCTCCGATGAGCGATCCACCTACCAAGCAGACAAGACGCCTTACGGTGCAGATCCTCTCGCCGAACCTACCGACGCTCAGCCTGCTTCGACGGCCGCGCTGCGGCGTCACCGTCGCCCGTGACCGGGCATGCTACACGCGGACATGAGCACCATCACCGTTCGCGTGACTCCGCGGTCTGGCAGAAGCGTTGTCGAGGTGGGCGCGGATGGCATCGTCGTTCGGGTCCGTTCGGCCCCCGCGGCCGGGCGTGCGACCGAGGAGGGAGCGCGGACGTTGGCGAGCGCGCTGCGCGTTCCGCGCTCGACGGTTCGGTTGCGCACGGGGGCACGCTCGCGCACGAAATCGTTCGAGATCACGGGCCTTTCCTCCGAGGAGGTCGAACGGCGCTTGCGGGCCCTGTGAGCTGCAACGACGCGGTCCAAAGACACCCATCTGCTACCCTGCGCCACCATGGCCGAAGCGAAGTTGACGAAGCGAGAGATCCAAGATCTCCAGGCGCGTTTGGTCGAGGAGCGTGCCGAGTTGCAGGCGCAGCTCAGCACGATCGAAGAGGACACCTTCGCTGCCACGCAGTCTGAATCGTCGGGCGATGTCGGTCTCGACGACGAGTCCGCCGACGCCGGCACGGCCACGTTCGAGCGGGAGAAAGACCTTTCGATCGAGAACAACGTGCGTGACCTGTTGCAGAAGATCGACAGGGCCCTCAAGCGGATCGAGGCGGGCAGGTACGGCCTGTGTGATCGTTGCGGCAAACCGATCGAGAAGGCGCGCATCAAGGCGCTTCCGTACGTTGACCTCTGCATCAAGGACGCACAGGCGCGATCGCGCCGGTAGAACCCGTGGACCGCGTGAAGCGGCGGGCGGCGACCTTCCTGTTCCTCGCGGCGGGGCTCGCGTATGTAGCCGATCGGGCAACGAAGATATGGGCTGAACACACCCTCCCCGGACGTCCTTTGGACGTGATCCCGAAGGTGTTGACATTCCGCTACACGACGAACTCGGGCGGCGCGTTCTCGTTCGGGCAGAGTGCTCCGTGGATCTTCGCCACCGCGACGATCGTTGTTGCGGTGGCCATCGTGGCAACGGCGTTCCGGCACGATCGCGCGCTCACGTCGGCCTCGCTCGGACTCGTGCTCGGGGGAGCGCTCGGGAACCTCACCGATCGTCTCGTCCGCGGAGGCGAGCTGTTCTCGGGGCGGGTGGTGGATTTCATCGACCTGCACTGGTGGCCGGTGTTCAATCTGGCGGACGCTGCGATCGTCGTCGGAGCCATCGTGCTCGCCATCTCATCGATGCCGAGGTCACGGCCTCAGGAGGCGGGAACGAAGGATGCGAGAGAGATCGCCGGCGATGAACCCTGAGAAGTTCGTTGCCACGCCGGGCCGACTCGACGCCGTCGTCGCAACCTTGACGGGAACGCCGCGAGCCGACGTCCAACGTGCGATCGCCGCAGGGCACGTCACGGTTGACGGGGTGCAGCGCACGAAATCCCACCGCCTCGCCGGTGGCGAGAGGCTGGTCGTCAGCGTCGTCGGCGAGCTTGCCGTCCCGCCGGAAGGACCACCCGTTCCTATCCGGTTCGAGGATGACTATCTCCTCGTCGTTGCCAAGCCGGCCGGCCTCGTGACCCACCCGACGACGTCGCGGCGAACGGGGACGCTCGTGAATCGACTCCTCGGGATGGAGGTGCCGCTATCCACGCTCGGCGGCCCCATTCGGCCGGGGATCGTGCATCGGCTCGATGTGGGGACGTCCGGCCTGATGATCGTCGCGAAGACCGATGACGCGCATCGCGCGCTCGCTTCGGCGCTGAAACGACACGCCATCGAGCGGCGTTACCTGGCGCTGGTTCGAGGCGCAGTGGAGCACGACGTGTTCACGGTGGATGCTCCGCTCGGGCGCCGCGCCGCTCGCATCATCGTCGACCAGACGGATGGTCGGCACGCGGAGACGGCCTTCGAGGTCGTCGAGCGCCTCCCGCGCTCGACGCTGCTGGAGGTGGCCCCGCGCACGGGGCGCACCCACCAGATCCGGGTGCATCTCGCCGCCATCGGCCACCCGATCCTGGGTGACCGCGCCTACGGCGGGGCGGGGGACGACGCGAAACGGGTCGGTCTCGAGCGAGCGTTCCTGCACTCGTGGAAGCTCTCCTTCGAACACCCGATGACGGCTGAACCGTGTGCGTTCGAGGAGCCGCTCCCGGAGGAGCTCGCCGCTGCGCTCGCGATAGCTCGCCGAGACGGGGCAGGCCCGAACCGGGACCACCTGCGCCCTTGACGCTTCACGGGAGCGGGCGTACGTTGGGTCCTCGAATCACACCGATGTAAGTTATCCACCGCGCCGGGGCAGCAGGGGATAGCTCTTTCCACAGGGGTCCGAGCAGCGTCGATGACCGACAAGGGTTTCGTTCACCTTCACACGCATTCCGAGTACTCACTGCTCGATGGCGCCGCACGGATCGAGCCGCCCGCGTCGAACGCCGCGGCGCCGACCGTCTTCACCGAGGCTCGGCGCCACGGGATGCCCGCCCTCGCGCTCACCGATCACGGGGTGATGTTCGGAGCGCTCCGATTCCTCGAAGCAGCACGAACGGCCGGAGTGAAGCCGATCATCGGGGTCGAGGCATATGTGGCACCCGGCTCGAGGTTCGATCGCGACCCGGGGGAACGCGACGAGCGGTACCACCACCTCACCCTGCTGGCCGAGAACGAGCGCGGGTACCGGAACCTGCTGAAACTGGTTTCGGCCGCCCACCTCGAGGGCTTCTATCACCGACCTCGCATGGACAAGGAGCTCTTGGCCGAACATGCGGAGGGCGTGATCTGCCTATCCGGTTGCCTGTCGAGCGAGGTCGGGGTGACGCTCCTCGCGGGCCGAGAAGACAGGGCCCGGGAGGTTGCCGCTCGATACCGCGACATCTTCGGTGCCTCCAACTTCTTCATCGAACTGCAGGACCATGGGCTCGCCGATCAGCGCGCGATCCTGCCCAAGCAGGTCGAGCTCGGACGAGCGCTGGGCATCCCACTCGTTGCGACGAACGACCTCCACTACACGTTGCAGGAGGACTCGAAGCCGCACGACGTGTTGCTGTGCATCCAGCAACAGAAGCTCCAATCTGACCCGAAGCGATTGAAGTTCGATTCCCAGGAGTTCTATCTGAAGAGCGCCGAGGAGATGCGCCACGTGTTCTCCGAATCGCCCGAAGCGTGCGACGCGACCTTGGTGATCGCGGAGCGTGTCGAGTTCGATCTGCGCTACGGCGACCGCGTCGATATCGACCAGCGGTACCACCTGCCTCGCTTCGAGACCCCCGGCGACAAGTCGCTCGAGGTCTACCTCCGGGAACTCGTCGGAGCGGGGGCGCATGCGCGCTACGGCGAGCCGACGCCCGAGATCGTGGCACGGATCGAGCACGAGCTCAGCGTGATCATCCAGATGGGGTTCGCGGGCTACTTCCTCGTGGTGTGGGATCTGATCCGGTTCGCTCGCGAGACGGGCATCCGCGTCGGGCCCGGGCGAGGCTCGGCGGCCGGATCGGTCGTCTCCTACTGCCTGCGGATCACGGACCTGGACCCGTTGCGGTATGGGCTCCTGTTCGAGCGGTTCCTGAACCCCGAACGGATCCAGATGCCCGACATCGACATGGACTTCGACGAGCGTCGTCGTGACGAGGTCATCCGGTATGCGACGCAGAAATACGGCGCCGATCACGTGGCCCAGATCGTCACGTTCCAAACGATCAAGGGGAAGCAGGGCATCAGAGACGCGGCGCGCGTGCTCGGATTCCCCGCAGTGGTGGGGGACCGACTCTGCAAGATGTATCCCCCAAACGTGATGGGCCGAGACGAACCGCTCGACCGCGCACTCGAGGTCTCACCCGACCTACGCGACGCCTACGAGCGGGAGCCAGAGGCGAAGGAGATCATCGAGACCGCCCGAGCGCTCGAGGGCTTGCGCCGCGAGGACTCGGTCCACGCGGCCGGCGTGGTGATCGGTGACGCGCCGCTCGTGAACTACCTTCCCCTGAAGCTCTCGAAGGACTCCCGAGACGACTCCAAGCGTATCGTGACGCAGTTCGACATGCACGGTGTTGAGCAGCTCGGCTTGCTCAAGATGGACTTCCTCGGGCTGCGCAACCTCTCCGTCATCGAGAACACGCTGCAGCATCTTCGCGATCGCAGCGTCGAGCTCGACATCGACCACGTGCCGCTGGATGACCCCGAGACGTACGCCATGCTGCGGCGAGCCGAGACCACGGGCGTGTTCCAGATGGAATCGGCGGGCATGCGGAGCCTCATCCGGCTGCTCGAGCCCGACCGGTTCGAGGATCTGATGGCCCTCGTCGCTCTGTACCGACCCGGACCGCTGAACAACGGTCTTCATACGGAGTACGCCGAGCGCAAGCACGGCCGGCGCAAGGTGACGTACCCGCATCCCATCCTCGAGCCGGTGCTATCCAGCACCTACGGGGTCATGGTGTATCAGGAACAGATCATGCAGATCGCCGTGCGAATGGCCGGGTATTCGATGGGTCAAGCCGACGAGCTCCGGCGCGTCATGTCGAAGAAGAAGCGCGAGCTGATCGGTGCCGAACGCACCAAGTTCGTCGACGGCTGCGTCGCCCAAGGCCATCCCGAGCGTCTCGCCACGGACCTGTTCGACATGATCGAGCCGTTCGCCGACTACGGTTTTCCCGCGGCTCATGCGTGCGCGTACGGATATGTGGCCTACCAGACCGCGTATCTCATGGCGAATCACCGCGTCGAGTACATGTCGGCGATCCTCACCTCCGTCAAGGATGACAAGGATCGCAAGCCGTACTACCTCTACGCCTGTCGGGGGATGAACATCCGGGTCCTCCCGCCCGACGTGAACGAATCGCAGATGGATTTCGCACCGGCGCCCGGCGAGGAGCCGGCGATCCGCTACGGCCTCTCGGCCGTGCGCAACGTCGGCGAGGGCGCCGTGCAACAGATCATCGACGGGCGAGTGAAGAACGGAGACTTCACATCGTTCGCCGACTTCTGCCGCAAGGTCGAGCCGTCCGTCCTGACCAAGCGCGTGCTGGAGTCGCTGATCCTCGCCGGGGCTTTCGACTCACTCGGGTTGGCGCGTCGCGCGCTGCTGGAGAATCAGGAGAAGGTATCCGGTCCGATCCTGGCTGAGCGCAAGGCCGAGGCTGCCGGACAGTTCTCGCTCTTCGAAGGCGGCCAGGGGTCCGAGGCGGGGCACATCGACGGATCCGTGCTCGAAGGTGAGGAATTCGGCAAGCGCGAGCTTCTCCGATTCGAGAAAGGGGTGCTCGGACAGTTCGTCACGGACCATCCGCTGCTGGACGTCCGAGATCGGCTCGCGGCCTTGACGACGAACGACATCGTCGATCTCGAAGGCCTGGGTGACGGCGACCTCGTGACGATCGGCGGCATCATCGGCGCGGTCTCCCGCAAGTACACGAAGCGCGGCGAACCCTATGCACAGTTCCGCCTCGAGGGGTTGGCAGGGGGCGTCGATGTCGTGGCGTTCCCGAGCGTCTACGAGGCGTCCCCGGGATCCATCGAAACCGACCGGATCGTCTTGGCGACTGGACGCATCGACCGGCGGGGTCGCGAGCTGCAGATCCGCGCGAACGAGGTGCAGGAGCCGGATCTCGGCGCCGGGACGTCCGACCGGGGCCTCGAAGAGCTGGTCGTCGATCTGCCGGCCGCCGCCTGCACCCCGGCGGTGCTCTCGAAGCTGAAGGAACTGTTCGAAGCCCATCCGGGTGGTGCTCTCGTTCGCGTCCGCTTCCTGACCTCGCAAGGAGTGACGGCGCTTTCGGTGGGGAGCTTCCGGGTCGAAGCAACGCAGCCGCTCCTCGGCGAGTTGCGATCGCTGCTGGGCTCGGACGCTGCCCGGGTCGAGCATCCGGTCCCGGTCTGACCGACCCTTCGATCGCCGAACGACCACCTGCCCACACCCTCGGGCGGCCGGTAAGGTTCGCGCGTGCCGTTCGAGACGATCCCCGCCATCGATATCGCCGGCGGCCGGCTCGTCCGGCTCCGGGCGGGGACGGCCGCGCCGGTCGACGTGTTCGGAGGCGACCCTGTCGAGGCGGCTCGGGCGTTCGTCGCGGCCGGCGCCCGATGGCTGCACGTCGTCGACGTTGACCTCGCAACCTCCGGCGAGGCGGGCGATCATGCGGTGCTTAGCGCCATCGCTCAGCTGGGGGCTCGCGTGCAAGCGAGCGGCGGCGTGGCGGCAGACGTCGAGATCCGTGCCGCCCTCGACGCCGGTGCCGACCGGGTCGTTCTGGGCTCGGGCGCGCTGGCAGAACCGGCGGTGGTAGCGGATCTGGTCTCGCGACATGGGGAACGCCTGGTTGTCGGCATCGAGTTGTGGGGGAGCCGGATCCGATCTCGGGGACGGACTGCCGTCGATCTCGGACTCGAGGAGACGCTGGCGTGGCTGGATGGAACGGATGCGTTGCGGTTCCTCATGACATCGGTGGAGCGCACGGGAGGCCTGGGCGGTCCCGACCTCTCGGCGTCACGGTGGATCGCCTCCCTCGGACGGCCGTGGATCGTCGCGGGCGGGATCGCCTCGATCGACGATCTTCGCGACGTTGCCGGCGCAGGCGCTGAGGGTGCCGTCGTCGGAAGCGCCGCTCTCGAGGGGACGCTCGACCTGCGTGCGGCCTTCGCGCTGGACCTCGGTACCGCCTGAGGTACCACTAGACTCCGCCGCGATGGGATTCCTGACGGATGTCGTGGGCGATGTTCGGCGCCGGCTCGAGGGGCGGCCGCTCGACGATTCAATGCTCCTCGCTCGGGCGACCTTGCTTCCTCCGCCCCTCGACCTCGTTCGCGCGCTACGTGACGGCGCCCCCTCCGTCATCGCGGAGGTGAAGCGGGCGTCTCCGTCTGCCGGAACGATCGCGGACGATGCCGACCCTGTCGTGCAGGCACGGGCATACGCGACAGGGGGAGCGGCGGCGATATCGGTGCTCACGGAGCCTGCGCACTTCCACGGATCCCTGCTCGACCTCCATGCGGTTCGCCTCGCGGTCGACCTGCCGCTGCTTCGGAAGGACTTCCTGATCCAGCCGTCGCAGGTGATCGAGGCGCGCGCTCACGGCGCCGACGCGGTGCTGCTGATCACCGCGTGCCTGAACGACGGCGATCTCGCTGCGATGCTCGCCTGTGCGAGCGATCTCGGCATGGGGGTGCTGGTGGAGGTTCACAGTGACGACGACGTCGAGCGCGCCGTGGCGAGTTCAGCCCCCGCGATCGGCGTGAACGCACGTGATCTCGAAACGCTCGACGTCGATATCGAACGCGCGTTGGAGCGGCTCAGGATGATCCCGGCCGATCGTGTGGCGGTCCTCGAGAGCGGGATCTCGACCCGCGCCCACGTCGAGGCCGCAGTTGCCGCCGGGGCGTCTGGCATCCTTGTCGGCGAGGCGCTGATGCGTGCCCCCGACCCGATCGCGAAGCTTCGTGAGCTGCGAGGAGAGGAGATCGAACGATGAGCGTGGCCGAGCGCACGACGCCGGCTGGTCCGGATGCCCGCGGGCGCTTCGGCACCTACGGAGGACGGTACGTCCCGGAGGTACTGATCCCGGCCCTCGACGAGCTCGCCGGCGCCTGGACGGAGCTTCGCGACGACCCGGGGTTCCGCGATGAGCTCGGCTCCCTGCTCCGAGATTTCGTCGGGCGTCCCACACCGCTCACGCGAGCGCGACGCCTATCGGCCGAGCTCGGCTACGACATCTGGCTGAAACGCGAGGACCTCGCCCATACGGGCGCCCACAAGATCAACAACGCACTCGGCCAGGCCCTCCTTGCCAAGCGGCTCGGGAAGGAACGGATCATCGCCGAGACGGGAGCCGGCCAACATGGGGTTGCCGCAGCCACCGCGTGCGCCCTTCTTGGCCTGCCGTGTGTTGTGTACATGGGGGAGGAGGACACTCGCCGCCAAGCGCCGAACGTCGCGCGGATGAAGCTCCTCGGCGCCGAGGTCGTCCCCGTCACGGCCGGCACGATGACGCTCAAGGAAGCCGTGAACGAGGCGTTGCGCGACTGGGCGGCAACGGTGCAGACAACGCACTACATCATCGGATCGGTCGTGGGGCCGCATCCGTTCCCCGGGCTCGTACGCGATCTCCAGCGCGTGATCGGCGATGAGGCTCGCCCACAGTTCGAGGAGCGCACCGGCACGCTGCCCGAGTTCGTGGTCGCGTGCGTCGGTGGTGGGTCGAACGCGATCGGGATGTTCACCGCGTTCGTCGGCATGCCGGGAGTCACCCTGATCGGCGTCGAAGCGGGTGGGCGCGGGATGAACCTCGGCGAACATTGCTCGTCGATCACGCAGGGCCAGCCCGGGGTGTTGCACGGCGCCCTGTCGTATCTGTTGCAAGACCCCGATGGTCAGATCGTCGAAACGCATTCGATCTCGGCTGGCCTCGATTACCCGGGTGTCGGGCCGGAGCACGCGTATCTGCACGACGCGGGTCTCGCGCGCTACGTCAGCGCCACCGATGCGCAGGCGCTCGAGGGATTCCAGGCGCTGGCGCGAACCGAGGGGATCATCCCGGCGCTCGAGCCCTCCCACGTCATCGGGTGGCTCATGACTCGACCGCTCCCGCAAGGCTCGACCGTGCTGGTGTGTCTGTCGGGCCGGGGCGACAAAGACCTGGACACGGTGATGAAGGCGCTGGGCGGCTCCGGTGGGTGAGCTCGAGAAGGCGCTGCGCACCCGCCGTGACGGCGGTGGGCGCGCGTTCGTCCCCTACGTCACGGGTGGGTTCCCTGGTGTTGACCCGCAGTTCCTCAGGGCGCTCGAGTCGGCAGGAGCCGATGCGATCGAGGTCGGCATCCCGCACTCCGACCCCGTTATGGACGGTGGTGTGATCCAGGAGGCCTCGCGACGTTCGCTTGAAGCAGGCACCCATCCCTCCGACGTGCTCGCGATGATCCGCGAGGCGGCGCTCACGGTCCCCGTTGCGGTGATGACCTACGTGAACCCGGTGCTGCGCCACGGCATCGACGCGTTCCTCGATGACGCATCTGCGGCCGGCGTCTCGGGAGCGATCGTGCCCGACCTTCCGGTCGATGAGGCCGGTGAATTCGACGAGGCGTGTTCCCTCCGGGGCATCGATGCGGTGCTGCTCGCAGCCCCCGGCACCGCGCCATCGCGGCTCGCGGCGATCGCGGCCGCCGCTCATGGCTTCGTCTACTGCGTCGCAACATACGGAGTGACTGGAGCCAGGGACGGACTTACCGACGTCGCCCGCGACGTCGTCGGATCCCTGCGACCGCTCACCGATCTTCCGCTGCTCGTGGGCGTCGGTATCGGGACGCCGGAGCAGGCTGCGGCCGCGTGCGGGTTCGCCGACGGCGTGATCGTTGGTAGCGCTTTGATGTCGCGGCTGGTCGACGGTGACGGAAATGGCGCGATCTCTTCGGCCCGGGCGTTCCGATCGGCGATCCCCGGGTAGAGCGGGACATCCGCGGGGCCTGTGTCGGTCGTATGAGTGATAGGGCTCTTCCGAGCCGATTCGCCCGCGGAGCCCGGATGTGGTACGCACACGTGGGTTCCAACCATTTGATGGGAGGGTGCGACATGAAGCATCGCAGGACACTCACGGCCGTGGCGCTGATCAGCGTGCTGATGCTCGTCGCCGCTTCGTGCTCGAAGAGTTCGACGAGCAACACGCCTTCCGGCAGCGCGAATCATCCTTCCTTCGACCTGAAGATCGGGGATATCGTGGCGCTGTCGGGAGACCTTGCCACCTACGGGCCTCCCATCGATAAGGGCGCCCGAGTCGCGATCGATCAGATCAACGCGGCGTTGGAGGCGGCCGGGCTGTCGGACACCATCACGGTTGAGATCGTGGCGACTGAGGACGAACAGACCGACGCGAAGGCGTCGGTCGAAGACGCCACGAAGCTCGTCCAGACGGATCACGTCAACATGATCATGGGCCCGCTCGGCAGCACGGATACGGAGTCGGTCGCGACGTCGGTTACGGTCCCCGGTTCGATCCTGCAGATCACACCCTCCGGAACCGATCCCGCGATCACGAACCTGCAGGACGACGGCTGGGTGTGGAGAACCGCCCCCTCCGACCTCGCGCAGGCTCACCTGCTGGTCAACACGATGGCCGATGCCTTCGGGGCGGACGCGACGATCAACACCGGGGCCCGCAACGACGCCTACGGCACGGGCCTCCAGGGCGCGTTCGAGGACTCGTGGAAGGCCAACGGTGGGACGATCGGCCAATCGGTCACGTGGAACCCCGAGGCCGCGACCTTCGACACCGAGGCGCAGAAGGTCGCGAGCGGCAGCCCGGATGGTTGGCTAATCGTTGACTTCCCGGGGACCTACGCGAAGGTGGGACCGGCGCTGGTTCGCACGGGGAACTGGGATCCGACCAAGACCTTCGTGACGGATGGTCTGCGCGACGCCACGCTGCCGAAGGTCGCAGGGACGGAGGCGACCGAGGGACTCCGTGGGACGTCACCGACCACGGCGCCCACCGACCCCGCCACCGCGTTCGACGCAGTGTTCAAGCAGACCGCACCGACCAAGGTTGACCGTGGGACCTTCGACGTGAACGCGTTCGACGCTGTCATGGTGGCCTTCCTGGCGGCGCTCAAGGCGGGATCGTCGGACCCGACAGCGATCAGAGACAACCTCATAGCGGTGTCCGGGCCGCCGGGGACGGCATACACGTTCTCGGAGCTCGGTCAGGCCATCACCGACATCCTCGCCGGCAAGGATGTCGACTATCAGGGGGCGTCGGGCCCCATCGACTTCACGGCGGAAGGGGATCCCGCCGGCCTCTACGACGTCTACAGCTACACCAACGGCAAGATCGTGGTGGACCAGACAGCGGTCGCTCAATCCTGACCCGAGGTCGCGATCATGGGGCTTCTCCGGAGGACTCGTAGTCGTCGGCGATGACACCGGCGGCTGCGAGCCGGCCCCTGCCTCCAAGGTAGAGCTCGACGACGTTCTCGTCGTGGAGGAGGTCGCGACCCGGACCCTCGAATCGGTTGCGACCCATGTCGAGGACGTAGGCGTAGCGGGACATCGCGAGCGAACGTCGCGCGTTCTGTTCAACCATGACGATCGAGACGCCCGCTCGGTTGATCTCGGAGATCCGTTCGAAGAGGGTGTCCACCGCCGCGGGCGCGAGGCCGGCAGAGGGTTCGTCGAGGAGCAGGAGCGAAGGGCCGGTCATCAGCGCCCGGGCGAGGGCGAGCATGTGCCGCTGTCCGCCCGAGAGTGTGCCGGCGCGGCGTCTACGGGCGTCCTTCAAGAGCGGGAACCACGTAAAGATCTTCGCGAGCTGCTCGTCCATAGGCTCGCGGATCGGATACGCGCCGATCTCCAGGTTCTCCTGGATCGACATCGTCGGGAAGATGTTGTCGAGCTGTGGCACGTAGTTCATCCCAAGCTCCGTGATGCGGTGAGGCGAGAGGGCGGTCAGGTCGTGCTCGACTCCGGCCGGGCGGAACAACACCCGACCGTGCTTCGGCGGCACGAGGTTGTAGATGGCCTTCAAGAGCGTTGACTTCCCCGCCCCGTTGGGACCGATCACCGAAACGAAGCTGCCACGGAGCACCGATATCGAGACGCCGTGAAGGATGTTCACCTCGCTGTACCCGGCCTCCAGCCCGATCGTCTCGAGGATCGGGACGGCGGATCCTCGAGGTCCCTCGACGCTCATGTGGCCGGCTCCTCGGGCTCAGCCGACGTATGGACCCCGAGGTACGCGTCGATCACCGCCTGATCCGTGCGCACCGCCTCGGGCGCGCCGTCGGCGATCACCCTTCCCTCGTTCAGGACGATCACCCGGTCGCTCAGTGCCATGACGACCTCCATATCGTGCTCGATCAGGAGGAACGTAACGCCGAGATCGCTGCGAAGCGTCTGCATGTGCCGAAGGAGCTCGACGCCGATCGACGGGTTCACGCCTGCCGTCGGCTCGTCGAGCATCACCATGGTCGGCGACGCCATCAACGCGCGAGCGAATTCGAGGAGTTTCCGCTGACCACCCGAGAGCGTCCCCGCGTAGTCGTGGGCGAGCGTATCCAGTCGAACGAGATGGAGAAGCTCCATCGCCTCCGCCTCCAGCGCGGCCTCCCGTCGCCGGGACGCCCCAGGCGTCACGAACAGTCGCCACAGGTGCTCTCCGGGTTGGTCCGCCCCGGCGAGCATCAGATTGTCCAACACGCTCATCCGTGTGAGCGCCTTCGTGATCTGGAACGTTCTGATCAGCCCTCGTCGCGCGATGGCGTGCGGCGGCTTGCCGTCTATCCGCTCCCCACGGAAGCGAACGACGCCTCGATCGCGGGGGTAGAAGCCCGAGATCACGTTGAACAGCGTGGTCTTTCCCGCGCCGTTGGGCCCGATCAGCGCCGTGATCGATCGAGGAAGAACGTCGAGCGTTGCTCCGTTCAGCGCGCCGAGCCCCCCGAAGCGCTTCTCGATGCCCTCGACTTCGAGGATCGACCCCTCGCTGCTCATTCGAGGATCATCTCCTCGCGCTTGCCGAAGAGCCCTTGAGGGCGGAACGCCATCAGCCCGATCAAGATCAACCCGATGATGATGAGCCGTACGTACGCTCGATCCCCGGAGGTCAGGAAGGAGAACGGTGGGAACGTGAAGAACCTCGTACCGGCGAAGATGACCCCGAAGATGATGGCCCCGACCGGCACACCCCACGTGCTCGTGGTTCCGCCCAGGATGACGATGACGTAGGCGAAGAACGTCGTGAGGGGGGCGAAGTCGGGGGGACTGAAGAACGAGAATTGGAATGCGAAGAACAGTCCCGCGATAGCCCCGATCGCCGCACCGATGGTGAGCGACTGGAGCTTGTACCAGAACACGTTCTTGCCGACGGCCGCGGCCGCGTCCTCGTCCTCCCGGATCGAGCGCAGCACCCTGCCCCATGGTGAGCGCACCACAGATCGAAGGAGAAGGATGATCAGCACCGCCACGACCCAGATCAGGATGAGCATGGTGAAGTTCGGGTCGCGGGTGAGGTGCTGTCCGAAGATGTGTGCCAATCCGTGCTGCACATGTTTCTGGAACGCCTGCCAGGAAGTGTTGTAGAGAGAGACCGTCGCCCCTCCGGAAAGGTTGATCGTTCCCTGCGGGCCGCCGGTCAGGTTGCTCTGGTTCAGGGCGACGTACCGGATGATCTCGCTGAAGGCGATCGTGGTGATGGCGAGGTAGTCGGTTCGAAGTCGGAGCGTGGGGATCCCGATGATCACCGCGAAGAGCATCGCTGCTCCGATGGCGATGAGCGACGCCTGCCACAACGGCATGGTGGCCTTGACTACGAGGATCGCCATCGTGTAGGCCGCGATCGCCATGAAGGCCACGTTGCCGAAGTTCAGCAGACCAGTGAAGCCGAACTGCAGCTGGAGCCCGAGCGCGAAGATGGTGAAGATGCCGGCCTCGACGCCGACGAACGTCCAGAAGGCGATGTCGAGGATCTGGCTCATAGGACCCGAGCGTTCCCGAAGAGTCCCTGCGGGCGTAGTAGCAGCATGACGATCAGCACCACGAACGCGACGACGGGCTTGTAGATGGGATCGATGCCCCCACCGAGCCCGCTCCAGGTGGAGACCTCCATCGCGACGCCCAGCGTGAGACCCCCAACCAGTGCGCCGTAGGCGTTGCCGACTCCACCGAGGATCACCGCCGCGAAGATCGGCAGGAGCAGCGAGGCTCCAGTGTTCGGTTCGAAGGAACTCTGCACGAGTCCGATGAGCACACCGCCGAGGCCCGCGAGGGCGGACCCGATGAACCACGTCGAGGCCGTGACGCGGTCGACGTCGATCCCCGCGACAGAGGCCAGCGATCGGTTATCGGAGAGCGCCCGCATGGCCTTCCCGAGCCGGGTTCTCGCCAGCATGACCGCAACGAGCAGGATCGCCGTAGCCGAGATCGCGATCGTCACGATCTGACTCAGAGACAGCCGCAGGAAGCCGAGCCGATAGACCTGGAAGACGTCGATGTTGTATCGGCGGCCCTGGGCCCCCCAAATCAGGAAGTTCACGTCGCGAAGGACGAGCGCGAGCCCGATCGAGGTGATGAACAGACTGACGACGCCTGCTCCCTTTCGGCGCATCGGCCTCCACAGGACGTACTCGAGCCCAAGTCCGAGGAATGCGGTCGCAATCATCGCGAAGAGCGTGGCGACGATCATGTTCGCGCCGAGCGTCACGTTGATCGTGAACGCTATGTAGGCGCCGAACGTGAGGTAGTCGCCGTGGGCGAAGTTGACGATCCGCAGGATCCCGTAGACGAGCGTGAGCCCGATCGCCGAGATCGCGATGATCGACCCTGTCACCAGGCCGTTGACGACTAGCTGAAGGAGCTCCGCCATCCTCTGCCGTACCGTACCCTTCAACGGTTCTCGGCGCAGCGGGCTAGTGCCGGGAGAGGGGATCGAACCCTCACGGGCCGAAGCCCACGGGTTTTTGAGACCCGCGCGTCTGCCGATTCCGCCATCCCGGCGAGGGGTCCTTAGACTACCGGCCGGAAGGCGCGGACCGTCCGCGCAGGCGGTTCATTGACCCGACAACCACGCTCTCTCGCTGTGCTCGGATGCATCGCCGCGCTGACGGCTTCCTGCACCGCCATCTCATCCGCGCATGCGCGTCCCATCGTGAAGATCGCCTTCTTCGAAGATCTGTCGGTCGGCGATCCGCTCGAGCTCGTGTCGCCGTCCTTCCTGGCGATGCAAGCCGCGGTCGACGACCAAGAGACGGGGCTTCCAACGATCCGGATCGATCAGTTCGACACGCGGGGCGACGCGGGAACGGCGCTCACGTTCGCGAACGAGGTCGCGACCGACCAGGGGTACGTCGCGGTCGTCGTTGCGCCGTTCTGGGCGGAACCGTCGGCTGTTGCGAGCCTGTTCGACGACGCTGGGCTCCCGGTGATCAGCCTGTCTCCGACCGACGTCGCGGCGGACCCGGCTGCGATCAGGAGACGATTCGTTCCCGAGGAGACCGCGCAGGTCTCCTCGTTCGCTGCCGCCGTGCAGAGCGTGGGCGTCGACGGCCCGTACTGCCTCGGCGGCGACGCGAGCTCCCATTCCCTGGCGTTGGAGCAAGCCTCATCGACACGGTTAGGGGGATCGACGGTGCGACGGTTGGCGTTGCCCGTGGGCGACGCCAACGAGCTCGAACGGGCCGTCTCCGAGGTGCGCTCCTCGAGATGCAGGGTCGTCGGATGGACCGGATTCACCGCCGGCGCGATCGGCTTGCGCGACGCCCTATCCGCAGCTGGGCTCGGCGCGGTCCCGATCGTCGGCGGCGACGCCATGAAGACCCGGTCGTACCTGTTGAACGCCCAGGACACCGACGGAACCCTCGTGACCTGCGCATGTGCGGACGTGACCACGTCAGTGGGGTTTGCAGCACAACAGCTGGTTCACGACTACCAGGCCGCGACCGGCCTCGAGCCCGGTGTCTACGCCGCCGAGGCGTGGGATGCAGCGAGCGTCCTCATCGCAGCCGTGCGCGCGGGGGTGGCCGGGCGGAGCGAGATGGGTGCGTCGATCGCCCGGCTGGAGACCTATGACGGGGTCGCAGGCGCGTATCGGTTCGACCCGATCGGTTCCCTCACCGCGCCGGCGGGAGCACCCCTTTACCGGGCCGTCGGACTCCGATGGATCGAGACGCCGAGATAGATGACGGGCCGCGACGCCCTTTCGGGACTCCCACGCCTTCCCCATACGCGAGTGTCCGTCTCGAGCGACGCGACCCGTCAAACACGGCCAGGGCGTCCCGGTCGGTCGCGGTTTCCCGGTCCCGTCCTTGGCTACCCGTGGCCGGAGCGAAAGATAGACTGGAGGTTGAGGGCTGTCAACCTGAGCACGCTCGCGTACGCGCGGTCGCCTCGACACGGTGCAGCGTGCCAGCGCACGCGAGGACTTGGAAGAAAGTCTGACATCTTCGCGCTCACACCGACGGCGCCGGCTCCGAGAGGTCGGGCGAGACGGTTGCTGAGCGTTGGGGACCCGCCGGACGTTGAGGCCAGAGCACGAACGCGACCATCGGTACCGCATAGCAGAGCCATGCGAGCACCTGTGCCCAGCTCGGCTCCGGCTGCACACCGAACATCCCGGTCAGGAGCGCACCCGGCAGGGTGCCTTCGGCGACGAACCATCGCAGGTTCAGAGCCGGTTCCTTCAAGAAGCTGATCAGCCCGGCGTTCGTGCCCGCTTCGACGGCGGTGGCAAACAAGCCGGCCGCCACGAGGACCAAGACGAACCCGGTGAACCGGAAGAACCGAGCGAGGTTGATCCGAACGCCCCCCACGTAGATGGCGTACCCCAGCCCGATGGCGACCCCGATCCCGAGGACGGCGCCGACGGCGGTGGCGGTCGGGTTCGACGAGGCCTGGAAGGCGGCGAGGAGGAAGACGGCCGTCTCCAGTCCCTCCCGCAGGACCGCGAAGAAGGCCATCCCGGCGATCGCCAAAACCGTGCCCCCCGCGAGCGCCCCTTCGGCGCTGCGTTCGATTGAGCGCTTCAGGACCCGGGCATGCCGGCGCATCCAGATGATCATGTAGGTGATCGCAAGGACCGCGATCAGTGAGATCACGGCCGTCATGCCCTCGCGCTGGCGATCAGGAAGCTCGCGGCCGACGACCCTCGTGATCGCCGCCACCGCGATGCAGAGCGCAGAAGCACCCGCGACCCCGACCCACATCCATCGGAGCTCCGACCGGCGGTCGCGCTGGATCAGGAACGCAGCGATGATGCCAACGATCAAGGCCGCCTCGAGACCTTCCCGAAGCCCGATGATGAACGTAGGGACCACGACTTCGAATCCTACAAAATCGGTCGGATTCGATACACCCGCTCGGTGGCGTGAGGCACGCGGCTAGGATACGGACGTGGTAGCCGGAGACGACGATCTCGTCCCTCGTCGGCTCTTCTTGCTCGACGGCCATAGCCTCGCGTACCGGGCGTTCTTCGCGCTGCCGGCGACGCTCGCGACCAGCACCGGCCAGGTCACCAACGCCGTGTATGGCTTCACGTCGATGCTCATCAAGCTGTTGACCGAAGAGAAGCCGGATCTGATCGCGGTCGCGTTCGACATCGGCGCGCCGACGGTTCGGCTCGAGATGGACGCGGAGTACAAGGCCGGCCGGCCGGAGACCCCGAGTGAGTTCCGACCCCAGCTGGGACTGATCGACGAGGTGCTCGCGGCACTCGAGATCCCAGTGGTAGGTGTCGAGGGTCACGAAGCCGACGACGTCATCGGGACGTTGGCGGTTGGAGCCGCCGAGCAGGGGATCGAGGCGGTGATCGTGACCGCCGATCGGGACTTCTTCCAGTTGGTGGGGCCTCTGATCAAGGTGATGTTCAATCGCAGGGGCATCTCGGACATCGCCATGTTCGACGCCGCGACGGTGCAGGAACGCTACGGGGTGCCACCCGAGAGCTATGTCGACTACGCCGCCCTGAAAGGCGACACGTCGGACAACATCCCGGGGGTGCCGGGGGTGGGAGACAAGACAGCCGCCAGGCTCGTCCAGGAGTACGGGTCGATCGAGGGAGTCATCGCCCACGTGGACGACCTCAAGGGCAGGTTGAGGGAGAACATCGCCGCCTCGACCGAGCGCTTGGTCCTGAACAAGGAGCTCGTCCGGATCGTGACCGACCTCGAGCTCGAAGTCACCCCGGAGGACTGCGTCATGGGTGACTGGGATACCGAAGCTGTGCGGCGATTGTTCACGTCACTCGAATTCAGAAGCCTGTTCGACCGATTGCAGGACATCGCCCGCGACGCGAAGCCGAAGTTCGAGATCGCCGAGCTCGACCTTCGCCAGGTGACCGAAGCCGAGCTCGCCGTGCTGCTGGCGAGGGGCGGCCCGCTCGCCGTGCGTCTCCGCGCCGAGGCGCGTCGACTGGGTGGTGCGGCCGTGTCGACCGGAGGGGCGCAGGCCGCATACGTGACGTTGTCCGAGGAGCTAGGGCCACTCGGGCGGTTCCTGGCCGAGGCCGACACGCCGGTGTGGGCTCACGACGCGAAGTCGCTGGAGCGGATCGCCATCGAGGCGGGCGGAACGGTCGCTGGGGTGGCGTTCGACACGATGCTTGCCGGGTATCTCTTGGATCCTGCGGCCGCGGACTACCCGCTGCGCGCTCTCTGCGAACGGTACCTCGGAGTCGACGTGCTCGGGGACGCGGAGGAAGAGGACGAGGGGCAGCTGTTCGCCGAGGATCCCTGGCGGGCGGTCACGGCTGAGGCTGCCGCGGTGGCGCTCCTCGCACCCGTCATGGAGGAACAGGTGGACGGGCAGGGGCTGCGCCATCTGCTCGAAGACGTCGAGCTTCCGCTGTCCTCGGTCCTCGCGCGGATGGAGGCTCGCGGCGTCCGTCTCGACGTCGCGTATCTGGATGAGATGGGGGAGTCGGTGCGCGACCGGATGGCGACCCTGAAAGCCGACATCTATCGTCACGCCGGCGAGGAATTCAATCTGAACTCGCCGCCGCAACTCCGGACAATCCTGTACGAGACGCTCGGCCTCCAGCCGGGGAAGAAGACGCCGAAAGGCGAGCTCTCCACCGACGCCAGCGTGCTCGAGAAGCTGCGGGACCGGCACCCCATCGTTGACGCGTTGCTGTCGTGGCGAGAGCTCGACAAGCTCAACTCGACCTACCTCGAGTCTCTGCCTCGCCTCGTGGATCCCCGGGACGCGCGGATCCATACGTCGTTCAACCAGGCGGTCGCTGCGACCGGCCGTCTGAGCTCGTCGAATCCCAACCTTCAGAACATCCCGGTGCGGAGCGAACTCGGTCGCCAGATCCGCCGAGCCTTCGTGCCGGGCGCGCCCGACCAGATGCTCCTGGTGGCCGATTACTCCCAGATCGAGCTGCGGATCCTCGCGCACCTGTCGGGGGATACAGGGCTTCGCGAAGCGTTCGCCTCGGGGCAGGACATCCATGCCGCCACGGCCGCCCGGGTGTTCGATCTGCCTCTGGACCAGGTCGACCCGGAGTCCCGTCGGCGAGCCAAGGCCGTCAACTACGGTCTCGCGTACGGCATGAATGCGTGGGGTCTCGCGACCCGCCTCGATATCGCGCCCGATGAGGCACAGGGATTCGTCGACGCGTACTTCGCGAGCTTCCCCGGGATCAAGGAGTACCTGGACAAACAGGTGGCTCGGGCGACCGCGGAGGGCTTCACCGAAACCCTCCTGGGCCGGCGACGGTACGTGCCCGAGCTGCGGGCGGCGAACCCCCGCGTTCGCGACCTCGGCCGGCGGCAGGCGCTGAACGCCCCGATCCAAGGGAGCGCGAGCGACGTCTTCAAGGTCGCGATGATCGCGGTCGACCGTGGCCTACTGGAGGCGCCCGATCTCGGATGTCACATGCTGCTTACGGTGCACGACGAGCTCGTGTTCGAGGTCGGCGCCGATCGGGTCGAAGCCGCTGCCGCCCTCGTTCGTGAGCGGATGGAGCACGCGATGGAACTCGATGTCGCTCTGCAAGCCGACCTCGGTTGGGGCCCGGATTGGGCTGTCGCGGCGCCCGCGGGTCACTGAGCGCGGCCATCCGAAGGTGTGATGTGGCACGCGGATTGAGCCGCGATCGCCCTCGACGCCCACGACCTGCGGATTCGCATTGACGGCCGTTCCGGCGCGCCACTACCATCCCTGAGGCCGTTGGATGCTCCTGCGCCGCTCGCAAATCCCAATCCGCGAGTCGGTGAGCGCCCTTCGCGCCGGAGGGAGAACCGCACCATGAGTGAGAACGAGGCCCAGGCCGCGGTCGAACGCGACCTGACACCGGAAGAGTTGATCGAGGCCATGGAGGCTTCGTTCCGCGACTTCAACGACGGCGACATCGTCGAAGGGGAGGTCGTCAAGATCGACCGAGACGAGGTCCTCCTCGACATCGGTTACAAGTCCGAGGGCGTGATCCCGTCCAAAGAGCTTTCGATCCGCCACGACGTCGATCCGAACGAAGTGGTGAAGGTCGGCGAGCGTCTCGAGGCGCTCGTGCTGCAGAAAGAGGACAAGGAAGGACGACTGATCCTTTCCAAGAAGCGTGCGCAGTACGAGCGCGCGTGGGGCCGCATCGAGGAGGTCATGACATCGGGTCAGACGATCAAGGGTCCGGTGATCGAAGTCGTGAAGGGTGGACTCATCCTCGACATCGGTCTTCGCGGATTCCTGCCGGCGTCCTTGGTGGACATGCGTCGCGTTCGCGATCTGGCGCCGTTCGTCGGCACGGAGCTCGAGTGCAAGATCATCGAGCTCGACCGGAATCGGAACAACGTGGTGCTGTCACGGCGAGCGTTCCTCGAGGAGTCGCAGAGCGAGGGCCGTAAGAAGTTCCTGGAGAACCTCCAGAAGGGCGAGCGGCGCAAGGGCACCGTCAGCTCGATCGTGAACTTCGGCGCGTTCGTCGATCTCGGTGGTGTCGACGGTCTCGTTCACGTATCAGAGCTCTCGTGGAAGCACGTCGACCACCCTGGTGAGGTCGTGGCGGTCGGCCAGGAGGTGGACGTGGAGGTGCTCGACGTCGACCTCGAACGCGAGCGAGTGTCGCTGTCGCTGAAGGCGACCCAGGAGGACCCCTGGAAGGAATTCGAGCGGAAGTACCAGGCCGGAGAGATCATCGACGGCACGGTTACGAAGCTCGTCCCGTTCGGGGCCTTCGTGCGGGTCGCGCAGGGCATCGAAGGCCTCGTGCACATCTCGGAGCTCTCGCACGAGCACGTCGAGACGCCTGAGTCCGTGCTCTCGGTCGGCGACGAGGTGCGGGCGAAGGTCATCGACGTCGACGTGACGCGACGGCGGGTGAGCCTGTCGATGCGACAGGTCTCCGGGGGCGGCGCGCCGCCGAGAGAACCCGAGATCAAGGTCGAGCCCGCGGCCCAGGTGGCCGCAGCTCCGGAGATGGAGCCGGCAACGATCGCGGTTCCGCAGTCGATCGTGGACGCGGTCGCCGAAGCTGAGGCCGAAGCAGGCGAAGAGCCGCAACCGGTCGCGGCTCCGGAGTCGACCGCCGAGATCCCAGCCGCTGAGGACGTCCCAGTTGCAGAAGCGGTCGACACCGCTGAGGCATCCACGTCGGCCCCCGAAGTCCCGGCTGATGTCGTGATTTCTGACACCGCCGAGGCCACGCCGGCTCCCCTCGAGGAGATCGTTCCTGCCGCCGAAGAAGCAGTCGTCGAAGCGCCCGCCGAGGAGCCGATCGACGACGCGATCGTCGCGGAAGAGGTGGGCGAGGCGGAGGCAGCCACAGGGTCGGCCGAGGCCGCTGAGACCACAACCGAAGAGGCGAAGGCTGCAGAAGACGAGGAGGTCTCGCTCGAGGCCATCCTCGAGGACCTGAAGCGGCGCGAGGGCCGCAACGAGTAGAAGGGACCGCCGGCCCCCGAAGGAGCCGGCACGCCGCCCATGCTGCTCGTCGGTCTCACAGGTGGGATCGGTTCCGGGAAGTCGACGGTCGCGCGACTGCTCGCCGAACGCGGGGCGGCCGTCCTCGACGCCGATTCGTTCGCCCGCGACGCGGTGCGGGCCGGCTCCCCGGGATTCGACGCGGTCGTCGCGCGCTTCGGTGACGGGCTGATCGGATCGGATGGCGAACTGAACCGGGAGGCGCTGGCAGCGATCGTCTTCGCGGACGAGGCGGCACGCCACGACCTGGAGTCGATCGTTCACCCAGAGGTCCGCAGACGGATCGGCGAAGGGATCAGCGCGAACGCCGGGACCGACACGGTGGTCGTCCTCGAGTCGCCTCTCCTGATCGAGACCGGCGCTGATCGAGATTGCGACGTGGTCGTGGTCGTTGCGGCTCCTGCAGAGACCCAGATCGACAGGCTCACCGCGGCCGGCATGAGCGAGACAGACGCGCGTGCGCGGATGGCAGCCCAATCGACGCTGGAGGAGAAAGCCGCCCAAGCCGACGTGGTCCTCGACAACGAGGGAACGCTCGATGAGCTCGAGGCCCAGATGGACAGCCTGTGGGCCGACCTCCGGTCTCGCGCGGCCGCTCGGGAGTAACGCCCGGCCCCACCGGTATCCTTCGACCCGTGAGGTTTCGAGCCGTCCTCTTCGACGCCGGCGAAACGATCGTGCACCCGGCGCCGTCGTTCCCCGAGCTGTTCGCTTCCGTCGTTTCACGCGAGGGGTATACGCGGGAGCCGGCCGATATCGTGAACGCGTCTCGGGTCGTGCTGCATCGGTTCAGCGAAGCTGCGCGCGACAACGATCTCTGGACAACGAGCCCGGAGCGATCGCGGCGATTCTGGACGGGCGTCTACGACGGGATGCTCGAAGAACTGGACCTCCCGGACGGTGACGGTCTGCGCGATACGCTCTACGGAGCGTTCACCGACATGGGCAACTACGTGCTCTTCGATGATGTCGAGCCGATGCTCGAGTCGCTCGGTTCGACCGATCTCACGCTCGGAATCGTGTCGAATTTCGAGGCGTGGCTCGAGGATCTCCTCGATCTGCTCGGCGTTCGCGACTCGTTCCCCGTGCGGGTCGTATCGGGTCTGGTGGGGATCGAGAAGCCCGATCCGCGGATCTACGAGCTCGCGCTGGAGCGCGCCGGCGTGGCCGCAGCCGACGCCGTGTTCGTGGGCGACAACCCGGAGTTCGATGTCGTGCCGCCGCGGTCGCTCGGCATGTTCACGGTTCTCGTCGACCGGCGCGGCCGACACGAGGGCCATGACGGCGTGCGGATCACGGATATGTCCGAGCTGCCCTCGCTGTTGGAGGCGTCGTGACCGACGAGGAACGCCTGTTCACGGTGGAGGAGGCGAACTCCGAACTAGCCGACCTCCAGGAGCGCCTGCCGCGACTGCGCGACGCGCGCAGGGCGTTGATCCGCGCGAGCAAGCGCATCACCGACGCCGTCGCGGCTGACGGCGGGGGCGTGGCTGGTACGGAGTGGTTCGAGGCGCAGGAGGTACTGAAGGAAGACCTCACGGATCTGTCGGAGCGCGGGATCTTGTTGCGTGATCCTGAATCGGGGCTCGTGGACTTCCCGGCCTCGATCGATGGACGTCGCGTCTTCCTGTGCTGGCGCATGGATGAGGAGCTCGTCGGCTTCTATCACGAGGAGAACACCGGGTTCGCCAACCGGAAGCCGCTGTGAGCGAGGACCGCGCGCCGGTCGTTGCGGTGATGGGCGTCGACGAGACCGACCCCCCACCGGGCATCGATCGGATCGCCGGGATCGTCGAACTCCGCTACGCCCCCGACCTCGAGATGCTCGAAGGGGTTATCTCCGATGCCGACGTCATCTACTCATGGTGGGGCCGGGCGCAGGACCTCGAAGCCGTGTGGCCCAAGGCGGTACAGCTGCGGTGGGTTCAAGCCGCGAACGTCGGCGTCGACGGAATGCTCTTCCGTGGGCTCGTCGAGAGCGACGTGATCCTCACGAACGCCGGCGGAGCAGCGGACCGACCGATCGCCGAGTCGGTCGTTGGGTTCATCGTGGCGATGGCGAAGGGATTCCCCCGCATGTTCCAGGACCAGCAGGCACACGTGTGGGGTGAGTACGACACGGAGCGGATCTCCGGCCAGCGGCTGCTCGTCGTGGGTCCCGGTCCGATCGGGCGAGCGATCGCGCGGGCGTGTGTGCTCGGCCTCGGGATGCGCGCCGAAGCGGTCGGTCGCCGGTCTCGGTCGGGCGACGCCGACTTCGAACGGATCCGCGGGGTCGATGACCTTCCCACCGCCGTCGCCGAGGCCGACGTCGTCGTCGACGCGCTTCCGCTCACACCGCAGACGCGCCGGTTGTTCGATCCGGACGTGTTCGCGTCGATGAAGCCCACGGCACGATTCGTGAACATCGGCCGCGGCGGCACGGTTGACGAGCCCGCGCTGATCGCGGCCCTTCGGACGGGCCGGATCGCCGGCGCCGCGCTCGACGTCTTCGAGGAAGAGCCGCTGCCGGCTGAGAGTCCGCTGTGGGATCTGGCGAACGTGATCATCTCGCCCCACACGTCGGGCAACGTCGTGGGTTGGCAGGCGGACTTCGCCGCCGTCTTCTACGACAACGTCGAGCGATGGATCGCCGGCCATCCGCTGCGGAACGTCGTCGACAAGCGGCTCGGATTCCCTGCGGGCACTTGACGCACAGCTCGACTGCGGTTTGCTCAGTCGAGGCGGCGCCGATAGCGTGACCACCGATGGGGGAGCGCGTTATCGATGTCCGTGGCCTGACGAAGTCCTACGGCGACGTCAAGGCCCTGAAGGGCATCGACCTTCACGTGGATGTCGGCGAGGTGTTCGCTCTTCTCGGACCGAACGGCGCCGGCAAGACGACGGCGACCGAGATCCTCGAGGGATATCGGGTCCGCACGGCCGGCGAAGCGAGCGTGTTGGGGCACGATCCCGCCAGCGGGGATCACGATATGAAGCGCCGCATCGGGATCGTGCTCCAATCGACCGGCATCGACCCCTTCCTCACGGTTCGCGAGACCGTGGAGCTCTATGCGGGCTACTACCCGAAGCCTGGCTCCGTCGACGAGGTGATCGACCTCGTGGGCTTGGCGGAGAAACGAACGACGCGTGTGAACAAGCTCTCCGGTGGACAGCAGCGGCGGCTGGACGTCGCTGTCGCTCTGGCGGGTGACCCCGAGTTGCTCTTCCTCGACGAGCCCACGACCGGCTTCGACCCGAACGCTCGACGCAACGCGTGGGAGATCGTCAAGAGCCTCACGGCGATCGGAAAGACCGTCTTCCTCACGACACACTTCATGGACGAGGCGCAATACCTGGCGAACCGTGTCGCGGTGATCGCCAAGGGCGAGATCGTCGCCGAGGGAACGCCGGACTCCCTCGCCGGGCGCGATCGGATGCAGCCGCGGATCAGGTTCCGGCTCCCTGAAGGGAGCGCCCTGCCCCCCGACGTCGGTCAGGTCGCGCAGACGGATGGCGCGTACGCGATCGAAACCCACGAACCGACGAAGGTGCTGTACGAGCTGACCGGTTGGGCGGTCGAGCGCGGGATCTCCTTCGACACGATCGACGTGATCCGGCCGAGCCTCGAGGACGTCTACATCGAGCTCACGGGCGGGGAGGAGGGACGAGCGTGAGCGACTCGGCGCTGGCCCTGCGTCAGGTTCGATTCACCAACAAGGCCTTCTGGCGCAACCCCGCGAGCGCCTTCTTCACGTTCGCGTTCCCGCTGATGTTCCTGATCATCTTCACCTCGCTGCTCGGCAACGACAGCACCACGTTCGGCAACGCGACGATCACGAACGCGACGTACTACGTGTTCGCGATGGCAGCGTTCGGGGTCATCACGGCGTGCTACACGAACATCGCGATGAGCGTTTCGTTCCAACGGGACGCGGGCGTTCTCAAACGGACCCGCGGCACCCCGTTGCCGGCGTGGGCGTACCTGTTCGGCCGCGTCGTGCACGCGATGCTCGTGGCCGCGCTGCTCGTGATCATCACGCTCGTGTTCGGGAAGATCTTCTACAGCTCAGCCCTGCCGACCGGGCGCCCGTTGGCCGAGTTCGTGCTGACGTTCGTCGTCGGGGCGCTCACGTTCTCTGCGCTGGGGCTTGCGATGACGAGCGTCGTGCCCAACGCGGACGCCGCGCCTCCGATCGTGAACGCCTCGATCCTGCCGTTGCTGTTCCTGTCGGGGATCTTCATCCCGCTCGGCGACGACGCTCCGGCCTGGGTGCGCACGGTCGGCACGGTCTTCCCCGTCAAGCATTTCATCGACGCGATGCGCGCGAGCTATCTGGGGAACCTCCGGATCTGCGCGCCTCCCACCACTAGCCCGCGCTGTTTGAGCGTTCCCGCGTTCCATTTCCACTGGATCGACCTGGTCGTGATCGCGGTGTGGGGTTTCGCCGGGCTCGTGCTCGCGTCGCGATTCTTCTCATGGGAACCCCGACGGTAGGCCGTCTGCTAGGCTCCGAACCCGGGCTCGGGACGAGAACGCGCAGCCCACGGCATCGATCCAACACAGGGGGGTTCGCGATGCGGAAAGTGATCTTGGGGCTGGCCGCGACCGCGTTGATCACGATGTCGTGTGCGAAGACCGTGACCGCGAACCCGCCATCCGGTGGTTCTCCCTCGGCGACGTCGTGCACGAAGGAAAACCTGCATCTGTTCGCTCCAGGCAAGTTGACCGTCGCGACTGACAACCCCGCCTATCAGCCGTGGTTCGCCGGGAGCAAGAGCGCGCCCGGATCTCCCTGGAAGGCGAACCCGAGCTACGGCACCGGCGATCCCTACAGCGGTGAAGGGTATGAAGGCTCGATCGCCTATGCGATCGCCGAGCAACTGGGGTTCACCTCTGACGAGGTGGCATGGACCCCGGTCAACTTCAACAACTCCTACAAGCCGGGCGCGAAGAGTTTCGACTTCTACGTGGGGCAGGTGTCGTATTCGCCGGAGCGAGCGCAGGTGGTCACGTTCACTGACGGCTACTACAACGTGCAGCAGGCGCTCGTGTCGAACACGGGAACCCCGATCACCAACGCCAAGACCTTCGCGGATCTGCAGGATTACACACTAGGGGTCCAGCAGGGCACGACGAGTTACACCTACATCACGAACAACATCAAACCCACCCACGACCCGCAGGTGTACGACAACTCGAACGACGTGATCGCCGCGCTGAACGCGGGACAGATCGACGGATACCTCGTCGACGCTCCCGACGCCTACGTGAACGTCCTCATCGGCGAGGCGAAGAACGGCGTCGTCGTCGGCCAGTTCCCGACGATCGGGGATCAGGAGCACTACGGCCTGATCTTCGAGCTGGGGAACCCACTCGCGACCTGCGTGGATCAAGCCATCGCGACGCTCCAAGCCGATGGCACGCTGACGAAGCTCGCTCACAAGTACTTGAAGGACATCGTCTTCGCCGAGATCACGCAGTAGGGCGACGCAGGGCCCGGTGGAACCAACAGGGTCGGCGCCCGGTCTGCAACCGCTCGGCGATCCTCGCCTTGACCCCGTCCGATCCTCGCGCATCCTCGGCGCGGGGAGTGGCCGGGTCGAGGGGCGGCGCGCCGTCTTGATCGCGATGCTCAGCACGCTCGTGTTCTTCACAGTGATCGTCGTGGCCGTGTTGAACTCACCGGGCTGGCTCGAGGTCAAGCACGCGTTCTTCAACGGAGCGCGATTCCGGGAGGATCTACCCGGGATCGTGCGATCGTTCTGGACGAACGTGAAGCTCTTCCTCACCGCCGAGGTGTTCATCCTGGCGCTCGCCTTGTTCATCGCCGTGCTGCGGAGCTTGCCCGGGCCGGTCTTCTTCCCCATCCGCGCCCTCGCGGTGGGCTACACGGATCTGTTCCGTGGGGTTCCGACCATCTTGGTCATCTACATCCTCGGGTTCGGGGCGCCGTCGCTGCAGCTGCAAGGTATCCCGAAGTCACCCTTCTTCTGGGCGGTCGTGGCGCTCGTGCTCGTCTACTCCGCGTACGTCGCCGAGGTGTATCGCGCGGGTATCGACTCGGTGCACCCGAGCCAGGTGGCCGCCGCCCGGTCGCTCGGCCTCTCCCGGTGGCAGTCGATGCGGTTCGTCGTTCTGCCGCAAGCTGTTCGGAGAGTGATCCCGCCCCTCCTGAACGACTTCATCGGGCTGCAGAAGGACACGGCGCTCGTCGCTTCGATCGGCGTGGTGGAGGCCTTCCGGAGATCGCAGATCAACAGCGCCGAGACGTTCAACTTCACGCCGTACCTGGCAACCGCCATGCTCTTCGTGCTGATCACGATCCCGATGGCACGGTTCACCGACTGGCTGATCGCGCGCGGCAGACGGCGTCGCGAAGCGGGCACGGCCCGATGAGCGAGGCTCTGCGTCTGGACGACGTCCACAAGCGATTCGCCAAGCTCGAGGTCCTGAAGGGGATCGACCTCGTCGTGCAGGAACACGAAGTGATCTGCTTGATCGGCGCCAGCGGGTCGGGGAAGTCGACGATGCTTCGATGCATCAACCTGCTCGAACCCGTCGACGCGGGCCGGATCGTCGTCTATGGAGAGGAGATCACGGCGCGAGGGGTTGACGTCAACCGGATCCGACGCCGGATCGGCATCGTGTTCCAATCGTTCAACCTGTTTCCCCACATGACGGTGATGGACAACGTCACGTTGGCGCCTGCAAGGGTGCTGAAGACCACCCGCGCCTGCGCTGAGACCGAGGCGAGTGAGCTGCTGCGGCGGTTCGGGCTCTCCGACAAAGCGGGGGAGTACCCCGATCGGCTCTCCGGCGGGCAGCAGCAGCGGGTCGCGATCGTGCGCGCGCTCGCGATGAAGCCTGACATCTTGCTCCTCGATGAGGTGACGAGCGCCCTCGATCCAGAGCTCGTGGCCGAGGTCCTCGATGTGATCCGGGAGCTGGCGACGGGCGGCATGACGATGCTGCTCGCGACCCACGAGATGGGGTTCGCCCGAGATATAGCGACCCGGATCGTCTTCCTCGACCAGGGCGTGATCCTCGAGGAGGGTTCGCCGGAGCAGATCTTCGGTGCCCCAAAGCAGGAGCGAACGAAGCAGTTCCTGCAGCGCATCGTCGACGCCGGTCGGATGTAGGGGCGAGGGTAGGTCCGCGACTGATCCGAGCATCGCCATGCGTGTCGGGCGGCTCCCCTAGAATCGGTGCGTGCGCCCTTTCAAGATCGTGTCGGACTTCACGCCTGCGGGGGACCAGCCGCTGGCGATCGAGCAGCTCGTCGAGGGTGTGAACGCGGGCGAGCCGCACATGACGCTGCTCGGGGCCACCGGGACGGGTAAGACCTTCACGATCGCGCACGTCGTCGCGCGGGTGCAGCGTCCGACCATCGTGATCGCGCCGAACAAGTCGCTCGCCGCGCAGCTCGCGAACGAGTTTAGAGAGGTCTTCCCGGACAACGCGGTCGAATACTTCGTCAGCTACTACGACTACTACCAACCCGAGGCGTACATACCGCAGACCGACACGTATATCGAAAAGGACAGCTCCGTCAACGACGAGATCGAGCGGCTCCGCCACTCGGCGACGGCCGCTCTGCTGAGCCGACGCGACGTCATCATCGTCGCGAGCGTCTCGTGCATCTACGGCCTCGGCTCGCCGGACGAATACGAGGGCCAGATCCTCCGCCCTCACAAAGGGGTCGAACTGCCACAGGAGTTCGCGATGCAGCGCCTTGTCGACATCCAGTATCAGCGCAACAACGCGAGCCGCGCTCGAGGCACCTTCCGGGTCCAAGGCGACACCCTCGAGATCTTCCCGCCCTACGAGCAGATCGGCGTTCGGATCGAATGGTGGGGTGACACCGTGCAGCGGATCATGCGGTTCGACCCGCTCACCGGAGAGCTGATCGACGAGCTGGGCGACCTCACGATCTATCCGGCCTCGCACTACGTGGCGAGCGACGATCGGATGAAGCGGGCGCTGGTCTCGATCGAGGACGAGCTGCATGAGCGCCTCGCGCAGCTCGACGGCCAGGGCAAGCTGCTCGAGGCCGAACGTCTCCGGATGCGCACGGCCTACGACCTGGAGATGATGCGGGAAGTCGGTTTCTGCAGCGGCATCGAGAACTACTCGCGACACATCGACGGTCGCTCGGCGGGGACCGCCCCGTACACGCTGCTCGACTACTTCCCCGACGACTACCTCGTCGTGATCGACGAATCGCACGTGACGGTGCCCCAGCTGCACGGCATGTACGAGGGCGATCTCTCCCGAAAGTCGACGCTGGTCGAGCACGGGTTCCGGCTGCCGAGCGCGATCGACAACCGGCCGCTGCGCTTCGACGAGTTCAACGAACGGGTGCACCAGGTCGTGTACATGTCGGCGACACCGGCCGCGTACGAGCTTCGGACGTCCAAGCGCATCGTCGAACAGCTGGTGCGTCCCACCGGCCTCATCGATCCGGAGGTCGAGATCCGCCCGACGAAGGGGCAGGTCGACGACCTCATCGGGGAGATCCGCGCCAGAGCCGAGGCGAACCAACGCGTCCTCGTTACGACGCTCACCAAGAAGATGGCCGAGGATCTCACGGACTACCTGCTCGAGATGGGGATCCGGGTGCGGTACCTCCACTCGGAGGTCGATACCTTGCACCGGATCGAGATCGTCAGGGACCTGCGGCTGGGCGAGTTCGACGTCCTCGTGGGGATCAACCTTCTTCGCGAGGGGTTAGACCTGCCCGAGGTCTCGCTCGTCGCGATCCTCGATGCGGACAAGGAAGGCTTCCTGCGCTCCGAGACGTCCCTGATCCAAACGATCGGCCGCGCGGCGCGCAACGTCGACGGCAAGGTGCTCATGTATGCCGATCAGATCACCGACTCGATGAAGACGGCGATCAGCGAGACACAGCGACGCCGTCAGATCCAGCTGGCCTACAACGCGGAGCACGGCATCGATCCGCAGACGATCCGCCGGAAAGTGAACGACATCCTGCTGACGATCGGTGGTGGCGAGGCTGCCTCGACCACACCGAAGCGAGAGCGACGCAAGAAGGCCGCGCATCCCGAGATGCCGCAGGAGGAGCTCGGACGGCTGATCCAAACCCTCGAGGAGGAGATGCACGAGGCGGCGAAAGATCTCCGGTTCGAGTACGCCGCTCGCCTCAGGGACGAGGTTCGGGATCTCCGCAAGGAGCTGAAGGCGATGCGCGAGGCCGGGGTCGCGTGACGCTTTCGATCCGCGCCTCGGCCGCATGGCTCGGCCCGGGGCGATATCTCACCGACGTCCGAGTCGTCTGCGACGGGGGAGAGATCCGATCGGTCGGTCCCGCTGCCGAGGTGACCCCCGCCGACGAGGAGCTCGTGGTCGATGGGTTCCTCATGCCCGCCGTCGCCGACCGGCACGTCCACATCGAGCTGTCGGATCCGAAGACCGTCTTATCGCGTGGTGTAACTGCGGTGCGGGATCTCGGGTGGCCGCCCGAGCGGATCTTCGCGCTCGCCGATGCGTCGGAGATGCCGAGCTACAGCGGGCCACTGATCCGCGCCGTCGGCCCGATGTTGACGGCACCCGGCGGGTATCCCACCGCCGATCGATGGGCGCCACCCGGAACGGGGCGCGTGCTCAGCGGTCCGGACGACGCTGCTGCGGCGGTCGGAGAACTGGCCGAGCTCGGCGCCGTGGCGATCAAGATCTCGTTGAACGCCGAGTCCGGTCCGACGCCGAGCGATCCCGAGCTGATGGCGATCTGCGACGCGGCTCACCGGGCTGACCTGCCGGTGACCGCGCACACACAAGGGGAAGGGCAGGTCGAGCGCGCGCTCGGCGCGGGTGTCGACGAGCTGGCGCACACGCCGTGGACGAGGCTCTCCGCTGAGCTGATCGACGCGGTTGCGCAGCGTATGCGGATCGTGTCGACGCTCGACATCCTTTCTTACGGGCGCGACACGCCGCAGATCCGAACGGCGCTCGATAACCTCCGTCGGTTCCACGACGCTGGCGGCACGGTGATCTACGGCACGGACCTGGGCAATGGTGGAATCCCACCGGGGATCCACGTCCGCGAGGCGCAGCTGCTCGCCGAGGCCGGCCTCGAGTTCGAGGAGGTCCTGGAAGCGATGGTTCGCGCTCCACTCGAACCGGGTGCGCCCGCCGATCTGATCGTCACTTCCAGCAGCCCTCTCGACGATCTGCATGCCTTCGATGACATCCTGCTGGTTGTCCGAGCGGGCGTGGTCGCTCTCGAACCCTGAGCTCGCGAGCGAGCGATCGGCGCTGTGGGTATCCTCGCGACGAGGAGGCGTGCATGAGCGTTGCGGACCAGCCGACCGGCATCGCGTCGACCGACGAGATCACGCTGGAGGAGCTGCAGCTCGCGGCCCGCAACCACGGCATGCCCCTGGAAGCGCTCCGCTACGACGTCACCCCGCTAGGGATGCATTACTTGCTGACGCATTTCGACGTTCCCGAGGCCGACGAGAGCACATGGACGGTCGCGATCGATGGCCGGGTAGCGGAACCGATCGCTCTGACGATGGCCGACATCAGGGCGCGGCCGGCGGTAACGCAGCAGGTGACGATGGAGTGCGCCGGTAACGGCCGCGCCCGGCTTCACCCTCGACCGCTCAGCCAGCCCTGGCTCAACGAAGCTGTCGGGAACTCCGAGTGGACCGGGACACCGCTCGCTCCGATCCTCGCCGATGCGGAGCTTGCCGACGACGCTGTCGAGATCGTCTTCCAAGGTGCCGACCACGGGATCCAAGGCGGCATCGAGCAGGACTACGAGCGAAGCCTGTCCATCGCCGAAGCGACGGCGGAGGGCGTCTTGTTGGCATACGCCGTCAACGGGCAGCCGCTGCCGCCCCAACACGGCTTCCCTATACGACTGTTGGTACCCGGCTGGTACGGCATGACCAGCGTGAAATGGCTCCGTCGGATCACGGCGGTATCGGAGCGGTTCGACGGCTTCCAGATGTGGGCCTATCGGCTGCGTCAGCGCGAGGACGAACCGGGTGTCGCCGTCACTCGGATCCAACCGCGCGCCCTGATGATCCCGCCTGGCTTCCCGGAGTTCTTCTCCCGGACGCGCACGGTGGACGCCGGAGCGACGATCCTGCAAGGTCGCGCCTGGTCCGGGCTAGCGCCGATCCGACGGGTCGACGTGACCACGGACGGGGGAGCGACCTGGACCGAGGCCGAGCTCGGTCCGGAACCGTCGTCGCCGCACGCGTGGATCGCGTGGACGTTCGAGTGGGACGCGGCCCCCGGCGACTACGAGCTGGCGGCTAAAGCGACCGATGCAGCGGGAGGGGCGCAACCCGTCGATGAGCCGTGGAATCACCACGGTCTCGGCAACAACTCGCCGCAGCGAGTGCGCGTCGTCGTCAGAGCAGAGCCAACGCGCTGAGAGGAGCCGACGGCGGCCTAGCGCACCACCGCCCGTAACAACCCGATCGCGCCGCATGCCACCGCTACGAGCGCGGGGTTCGATCGGAACCTGCGGATCGCTATGAATGCCCCGGCGGCAACGACGAGCGCGAAGACGTTCAAGGATGCGAGCGCCGGAACCGAGATCGGCACGAAGAACGGCCGATGGAGTACGACCCGGTGGAAGAGGACGTTCACGCCGAAGGTGAGGGCGAGGCTGGCGATGACGCCGACGATGGCTCCGGTGATCGCACCGAGCGCCGCCCCGAGACGCCGGTTCGTCCGCAGACGCTCCACGTAGGGCGCTCCCAGGAAGATCCACAAGAAGCATGGAGCGAAGGTCGCCCAGACGGTGACGGTCGCACCGATGATCCCGGCGGTGAGCGGTGAGAGGTCACCGTGGAGTCGGTACGCTGCAAGGAATCCGACGAACTGCGCCACCATGATCAATGGGCCCGGCGTCGATTCGGCCAAGCCGAGACCGGCAACGACATCGCCGGGAGCGAGCCAGCCGAATCGGTACACGGCCGCCTGATTCACGTACGCGAGCACCGCGTAGGCGCCGCCAAACGTCACGATCGAAGCGGTGGAGAAGAACAGGGCCTCCGTGCTCAAGACGTCACCCGCCCCTCTCCACGCGATCACCCCGAGCAAGGGGATCCACCACAAGGCGATCCCGACGAGCAGCACCGTTGCGGCGCGCCGCGCTGAGGGCCGGGTGTGCTGAGCGTCGAACGTCGTCGCGTCGATCGCGGCGCCCGCCGCGTCGGCCCCGAGCTCAGCCGGAACCGTCACGAGCCCTGGTCGAACTCGTGAAACGACGTAGCCGATCAGCCCGGCCCCGACCACGACGATGGGGAACGGCGTGCCGACCACGAAGATCGCGAGGAACGATGCCGTTGCGATCATCAGCGCGAAGCCATTCGTGAGGGCTCGCGCTCCGATCCGCAACAGGGCGGCGAGCACCATGCCGAGCACTGCCGCCGATAGCCCGGAGAATACGCCGGCGACCCAGCTGACCGTCCCGTGCGCCGCATACGTCCACGACAGGAGCATCATCAGGAAGAAGCTGGGCACGACGAAGAGGACACCGGCCGCGATCCCGCCGCGCATCTTGTGGAGCAACCACCCGACGTAGATCGCGAGCTGTTGCGCCTCCGGGCCCGGAAGCAGCATGCAGAACGCGAGCGCGTGCAGGAACCGCCCCTCGCCGATCCAACGCTTTCGCTCGACGAGCTCCTCGTGCATCAACGCGATCTGGCCGCTCGGCCCCCCGAAGTTGATGAAGCCGAGCTTCATCCAGAACCGCAGTGCTTCCCGGAAGGCAACCGGGGGCGCGGAAGGGGCGGCGGTCTCGGGCACGGGCCCGCTCAGCCGCCGTGCTCCACGAGGTACTCGATGTAGAGCGGGCGAAGTGCTTCACCGAGCTTGCCTTCGCCCGCTTCGAGGAAGTCGTTGACCAGCGCCAGGGGTCGCATGATGTCGATCTTGCTCCGCGGCTCGTCCCCGATCGCTTCCTCAGCCACCGGGAGCGCCTCGAGCAAGCGCCAGAGGAAGCCGACGTCCAGATGGCGCTTCGCGATCTCGATGGCGCGGTCGTGGAGCTCCTTCGTCGACAGCTGCTCGAGTTCGGGGGTGGCGCTCACCGGCTCAGACTAGCGTGTCCCCGGACCCCACTACACTTGGCCGCATATGGGCACCGACCGCCTCGTCATCCACGGCGCCCGTGAGCACAACCTGAAGAACGTCACGCTCGACCTGCCGCGCGACAAGCTCATCGTGTTCACGGGCCTCTCGGGCTCCGGCAAGTCGTCCCTGGCCTTCGACACGATCTACGCCGAGGGCCAGCGGCGATACGTGGAGTCGCTCTCGTCGTATGCCCGGCAGTTCCTCGGTCAGATGGAGAAGCCGGACGTGGACTTCATCGAGGGGCTCTCGCCCGCCATCTCGATCGACCAGAAGTCCACGTCGCGGAACCCTCGGTCCACGGTTGGCACGATCACCGAGGTCTACGACTACCTCCGCGTGCTGTTCGCGCGGGTGGGCCACCCGCACTGCACGAACTGCGGGCGTCCGATCGGCCGCCAAACGCCCGACCAGATAGTCGATCAGGTCATGGAGCTCCCCGAAGACACGAGGTTCCAGGTGCTGGCGCCGATGGTGCGCGGCCGCAAGGGCGAATACGAGAAGCTCCTCGGCGAGCTCGCCCGCAAGGGGTTCCCTCGTGCCCGAATCGACGGTGAGGTACGCGACCTCTCCGAGACGATCCGTCTTCCGAAGAACTTCAAGCACTCGATCGAGGTCGTCGTCGACCGGCTCGTCGCAGGACGAGACATCAGACGCCGGGTCGCCGACTCGATCGAGACCGCGCTCGAGCTGACCGAGGGGATCGCGGCGATCGCCGTGGTCACGCACGACGGCAGCGAGGAGATCCAGCACTTCTCCCAAGCGCTCGCGTGCACGTACTGCGGCCTCTCCTTCGACGAGCTGGCTCCCAGGAACTTCTCGTTCAACTCGCCGTACGGAGCGTGCCCCACCTGCGACGGGCTCGGCACGCGTCTCGAGGTCGACGCCGAACTCGTCGTCCCCGACCCCGATGTGTCGATCGCCGACGGGGCCGTGGCTCCGTGGGGTGGTACGCGTCTCGAGTACTGGTGGCGAGTTCTCGAATCGGTTGCCGAGACCCACGGTTTCTCGGTTGATACACCGTGGAAGAAGCTGCCGAAGAAGGCGCGCGACGTCGTCCTGTACGGGTCCGACGAAGAGATCTTCGTTCGGTACAAGAATCGGTACGGCCGGCAGCGCTCGTACCACACGACCTTCGAGGGCATCATCAACAACGTCGAACGACGCCACACCGAGACCGACTCCGAGACGCAGCGCGACCGGCTGGAGCAGTTCATGCGCGAGATCCCATGCCGAGCGTGCAAGGGAGCGCGTCTCCGACCGGAGACGCTCGCTGTGACGGTCGGCGGCATCAACATCGCAGCTCTCACCTCGAAGTCGATCCGGTCAACGCTCGAGTTCGTCGACGGGATGGAGCTGTCCGAACGCGAACACATGATCGCCGAGCGACTGTTGAAGGAGATCCGGGAGCGGCTGCGGTTCCTCGTCGACGTCGGGCTCGACTACCTGTCACTCGGCCGCCCAGCGGGAACCCTGGCTGGCGGTGAGGCGCAGCGCATCCGACTCGCGACGCAGATCGGCAGCGGACTCGTCGGCGTCTTGTACATCCTGGACGAGCCCTCGATCGGGCTGCACCAGCGCGACAATCGACGGCTCATCGACACGTTGGTGCGTCTGCGGAACCTGGGCAACACCCTGATCGTCGTCGAGCACGACGAGGCGACCATCCTCGAGGCGGATCACATCGTCGACATCGGGCCGCTGGCGGGCGAGCACGGTGGCGAGATCGTCTACAGCGGCAAACTGAAGGGACTGCTCGAGGAGCCGCGGTCGATCACCGGTGCGTTCCTGTCGGGCAGACGGCAGATCCCGACGCCCGAGGTTCGACGCGTGCCCGGGGCTCGCCGGTTGATGCTCGAAGGCGTGCGCCAGCACAACCTCCAGAACGTGACCGCTGAGATCCCGCTCGGGCTCTTCGTGTGCGTGACCGGCGTCAGCGGAAGCGGGAAGTCCACGCTCGTCCAGGACGTCCTCGTCCGGGCCCTGAACCAGAAGGTGTATCGGTCCCGCATCCTGCCGGGGAAGTTCCGGCGCCTCACTGGTTGGGAGCAGATCGACAAGGTTATCGACATCGATCAGTCGCCGATCGGTCGGACACCTCGGTCGAACCCCGCCACGTATACAGGGGTCTTCGACCATGTCAGGAAGCTCTTCGCCCAGGTGCCCGAGGCGCGGATCCGCGGGTTCCAACCGGGACGGTTCTCCTTCAACGTCCGCGGAGGGCGCTGTGAGCACTGTGCCGGCGACGGTCAGATCAAGATCGAGATGCACTTCCTGCCCGACGTCTACGTGACGTGCGAGCAATGCAAAGGGAAGCGGTACAACCGTGAGACGCTCGAGGTCAAGTACAAGGGGCGGTCGATCTCCGACGTCCTCGACATGAGCGTTGACGAAGCACTCGACTTCTTCCAGAACATCCCGCCGATCCACCGCCACATGCAGACGTTGTCCGACGTGGGTCTCGGCTACATCAAGCTCGGGCAGCCGGCCCCGACGCTTTCCGGCGGAGAGGCCCAGCGCATCAAGCTCAGCTCCGAGCTACACAAGCGAGCCACCGGCAACACCATGTACGTCCTCGACGAGCCGACGACCGGCCTGCACTTCGAAGACATCCGCAAGCTCCTTCAGGTGCTCCAGAGACTGGTCACCGCCGGGAACACGGTCCTCGTGATCGAGCACAACCTCGATGTGATCAAGACCGCCGACTGGTTGATCGACCTCGGACCCGAAGGCGGCGAGGGTGGCGGTCGGATCGTGGCTGCTGGTGCCCCGGAAGCGGTTGCGGGCAACCCCGAGTCTTACACGGGCCGGTTCCTGGCAGAGGTATTGCAGAACTCGTCGCGGCCGCTGGAAGCGGTCGGCGCCCGCCGGCGCGGTTGACCCTTCCTGTTGACGTGCCTTGCTAGGATTCTCGCCGACGTGTCCAAGCGACCCCTTACCTTCGTGTGCGCGGCGGCATCGCTGCTCGTCGCGTGCAGCACGATCCCTAAGGGCACCGTCGTTCCGCCGGGTTCCGGTGGGTTCGTGCCACAGGTCGTCGACTCCGTCGACAACGTAGGCCTTGGGAACGCGATCTCCCTAGATAAGGACGGGGTCCCATACATCTCGTATTGGGGGTTCCCGGCCGTACTGAAGCCGGGTGACATCCCACCGTCTCGTCCGATCGGAGCACCGTTCATCCCGGCCGTGCAGGTCTCCAGCCAGTCGACGGACGGGATCTGGACCCGAGGTGCGGCCGCCCAGGTACAAGCCACACCTCCCGGCATCGTCGTTCCGTACGGGCCCGCCACGGTGGAGAACCTCGCGGACGCCACGGTCGCGAACACGAACGGGACCGATATCGCGATAGGAACGGACGGCAGCAAGCACGTCGTCTGGACCGCGCGCGACGGCGTGTATTACGGGACGGAGCCGAGCGGAGGGTCGTTCACGGTCGAGAAGATCTACTCGTATACGGGGGCCCCTCTCGACAAGGCCGGTCCGATCGGCCGCGCGTCCGTCGCGGTCGACACATCGGGTATCCCGTGGATCGCGTACACCGTGAACGGCGTGCAACAGGAGGTCAGCGTCGCGACACTCGACGCGACCGGGAACTGGCAGACGAGCGTGGTGGCGACGCTTCCCCAATGCGGTGGCTGCCCGCAGCCAGGCGTCACGGACATCGGTGTCGCCGAGAACGGGCCCGTCGTCGCGTACGTCGATGAGAAGACCAAGGCCGTCGTCGTCGCCAGCCTCGCGGGCGGCACCTGGACGACGCAAGCGGTGGCGTCGGCTCTTGACTTAGCTCATCCGAGCGTTTCAGCAGTTACCGGAGGGCTTTCGCTCGCCATAGGCAAGACCGGGTCGATGTACATCACCTATTACAAGGCCGACGGCACGATCCAGCTGACGAATGACACAGGCTCCAGATGGACGACCGCAAAGGTCGGCAGCGCTGCGCCACCGCCGGCCCCTGAGGCCACAGCCGCTCCGAGCCCGACCCCGGCACCCACCGTGGCTTCAAGCCCATCGCCGACACCCACATCGAGCGCCGCTTCGGACACGCCCCCGACTCCGACGGCGACCACGCCGAGCCCCACTCCCGTCGTCAACGCCCCGCCTGCTCCTCAAACCACGGGGGTCGCGGTCGACGCCAACGGCAAGGTCTATGTCACCTGGTACGACGGCGATTCCGACGCTGTTCAGCTCGCGTCTTCAGACGACGGAACGAAGTTCACGCCCATCCCGACAAGCGACACGATCGGAGGTCGCTATCCGGCTGTTGCCGTCACGCCCGACGGGTCGTCGGTCTACCTCACGTGGTACGCGAACGACGCGCAGGATCTGCTCCTCGGCACGCAGGGCAGCGAACCCTGTAGCCAGGTCGCGTGCCCGAGCCCGACCGCACCGCCGGGTCAGGGTCCACCGGCGACCTCCACTGAGTGCGGTTCGGACAAGGCGGTTGCGCTCGATGAGGTCGCGAAGGGGACGGCCTTCGTGAACACCTGCCTCGTCGCCCCGGCAAGCAAGAGCTTCTCGATCAACTTCGACGATCAGGACCCAGCCACGACCGTCGGGCAACACAACATCGTCATCTCGACGGATCAAGCCGGCGCCGACGCGATCTTCACCGGCGATCTGGTGACAGGGCCCGACCAGGTCGTCTATGACGTCACGAAGGAAAGTGGACCGCTTAAGGCTGGCACGTATTTCTTCCACTGTGCGGTGCACCCGCAGATGACCGGAACCCTCGTCGTCGTCGCCGGGGCGAAGTAACGGCCCTGCGCTGACCGGTGAGCCGCTCGGCCCCTTCTAGAATGGCCTCGTGAGCGCCCCTCGGCCTGAAACCGCTTCGATCCCCGATACGCCCGGCGCCTACCTCTTCCGCGACACCGACGGTCGTGTGATCTATGTGGGCAAAGCCATGTCGCTGCGCAAGCGGCTGGCGTCGTATTGGGGCAAACCACTGCATCCGCGAACCGAGGCGATGGTCGATGCGGCCTCCTCGGTCGAGTGGATCATGGCGTCGACCGAGGTCGACGCACTCATGCTCGAGTACAACCTGATCCAGACACACCGGCCTCGGTTCAACATCCGGTATCGCGACGACAAGTCGTACCCATACCTCGCCCTCACGGTGGGGGAGCAGTGGCCTCGGGCGCAGGTCCTTCGCGGAGCCAAGCGGAAGAAGGTCAAGTACTTCGGGCCGTACGGTCACGCGTGGGCGATCCGCGACACGCTCGACGCGTTGACCCGCGTGTTTCCGGTTCGGACCTGCACGAACGCGTTCTTCGAGCAGCGGGCGCGCGCGAAGAGACCGTGCCTCTACTACGACATCGGCAGGTGCGCCGGCCCGTGTGTTCCCGAGGTGACCGGCGTCACCGAAGAGTCGTACCGAGCCCACGTCGACGCGCTCGCCGAGTTCCTCGGCGGCAACGCGAAGCCCCAGCTCATCAGGATCGAGCGGGACATGAAGGCGGCGGCCTCTCGCGAGGAGTTCGAGCAGGCTGCTAGGTTCCGCGACCAGCTCCAGGCGGCACGGCGCGCTCTCGAGCGCCAGGAGATGGTGCTCGATCGTCCCGAGGACCTCGACGTGGTGGGCATGGCGGAGGACGACCTCGAAGCGGCATTCCAGGTGTTCTTCGTCCGAGGCGGGCGGGTGCTCGGCCGCAAGGGATGGGTCGTCGACCGCGTCGAGGAACTGGATCGCCCGGAGCTGGTGGCGTCGTTCATCCGCCAGCTGTACATGGAACGCGAGGAGGTCCCTCCGCGCGTGCTCGTTCCCGATGCACCCGCCGATCTCGACGTGCTCGCATCGTGGCTCGTCGCGCGTCGTGGCGCGAAGGTCGAGGTGTCCGTCCCGGCGCGGGGCGCGAAGCGCACCCTGCTCGAGCTGGTCTCGCGGAACGCGGCCGAGGCCTTCCACCGGCACAAGCTGAGGCGGGCGTCGGACTTCGGCGCCCGATCGAGAGCGCTGACCGAGCTGGCCGATCAGCTCGGTCTGGATCAGGCACCGCTGCGCATCGAGTGCTACGACATCTCGAACCTCGGTCCGACGGACAAGGTCGGGTCAATGGTCGTGTTCGAAGACGGGTTGCCGAAGCGCAGCGATTACCGGCGCTTCGAGATCCGGGGCGTGCCTGGACAGGACGACTTCGCGAGCATGGAGGAGATGCTCCGACGTCGCTTCGCGCGACTGCTCACCGATAAGAAGGAGGAACCCGGACATCGCCGCCGGTTCTCGTATCCGCCCGCCCTGGTCGTGGTCGACGGCGGTCGAGGCCAGTTGGCGCAAGCCACCAAGGTGCTGGGGGACCTCGGCCTGTCGATCCCGCATGTAGGACTCGCGAAGCGCCTCGAGGAGGTCTACTTCCCAGACCATCCCGAGCCGCTAGTGCTGCCTCGCGGTTCCGAAGCCCTGTTCGTCCTGCAACACGTCAGGGACGAAGCACACCGGTTCGCGGTCGCGTACCACCGGCAAAAGCGGGAGAAGCGCGCGATCGCGTCACCGCTCGATGAGATCCCCGGCGTCGGGCCCGCTCGCAAGCGCGCGCTCCTGAAGCGGTTCGGCTCGCTCGCGGGAGTGCGCCGCGCGACGGCCGCTGAGCTCGCGGAAACCCCCGGCGTCGGCCCGGAGCTCGCGAGGACCATCGACGAACGGCTGCACGCGCCCGCCGAGAGCCAGCCGCTCGCGATCGCTGACCGGAGGCAGAGCGCCTGATGTTCGTCAGCGCAGAGGTCCACGGGACCAGCGATCACCACGTTCCGGGGTTCACCATCCTGACCGGACTCTCCGGCGCCGGCCGCTCGGAGGCCGCACATTGCCTCGAGGATCTGGGGTTCTTCGTGGTTGACAACCTGCCACCGGCGCTCCTCGGCAAGATGGTGGAGCTGGCCTCCAGCCCAGGGGGCCCCGCGCGCGTCGCGATCGTCGTGGATGCCCGCGGGGGCGTCTTCTTCGGTGAGCTCTCGACCGCTCTCGAAGAGCTCCAGGCACTGAACATCGACTACCAGATCGTGTTCCTGGAAGCGTCCGACGGCGACCTCGTGAACCGGTACGAAGCGACGCGACGCCGCCACCCGCTGGCGCCTGCGGACCGCGTGGTCGAGGGCATCCGCAAGGAACGTCTGATGATGGAGAGCCTGCGCGGTGAGGCGGACCTGATCGTCGATACGTCTGGCCTTACCCCGCACGGGTTGCGCGACAGGATCCGAGAGGCGTTCACCGACGCTCCGCCCGAAAAGGGACTCTCGGTGTCCCTCATCTCGTTCGGGTTCAAGTACGGCGCCCCGCGCGACGCCGACCTGGTCTTGGACGTTCGGTTCCTGCCGAACCCCCACTGGGTGGACGAGCTTCGGCCGCTGCCCGGCACCGATGAACGGGTGCGCGACTACGTGGCTGGGCAGCCGCAGTACGTGGCGTTCATGGACCGGTTGCGTGCGCTGCTCGATATCACCGTGCCCGGATACGTGACGGAGGGGAAGGCATACCTGACGATCGCCATCGGGTGCACCGGCGGGCATCACCGTTCCGTCGTGGCCGCGGACGAGCTCGCGCGCTACTTCTCCGAGCACGGAATGCCGATCACCGTCGCGCACCGCGACCTCGAGCGCGGCTGAAGCTCGGGTTCACGATCCGAGCGCGCCGGGCTCCGTCTGGGACGCCCCACCCCCGTGCTGGCTACCATGTCGGCGCAACCAACCCGACAACCACCTTCGACTCGACCTTCGAGCCCACCATCAGGAGGACCCATGACCGTCAAGATCGGCGTGAACGGTTTCGGCCGGATCGGACGCAACTTCTACCGCGCGGCTCGCAGCCGCGGCCTCGACGTCGAGTTCGTCGCGGCCAACGACCTCGGGGATGCCAAGACGTTCGCCCACCTGTTGAAGTACGACTCCGTCCACGGTCGGTACGACGGCGACGTCAGCGTGAACGAGAATGGCCTGGTCGTGGACGGTCAGGAGCTGCGGATGCTCGCCGAACGCGACCCGGCGAACCTCCCGTGGAAGGAGCTCGGCGCCGAGATCGTGGTCGAGTCCACAGGCCTCTTCACCGACCGGGCGAAGGCGCAGGCTCACATCGAGGCCGGCGCGCAGAAGGTGATCATCAGCGCCCCAGCGAAAGGGGAGGACCTGACCATCGTGATGGGGGTCAACGACCAGCAGTACGACCCCGCCACGCATCACATCGTTTCGAACGCCTCCTGCACCACGAACTGCGTCGCTCCGATGGCGAAGGTGCTCGATGACACGTTCGGCATCGAGCGTGGCTTCATGACCACGATCCACGCATACACGAACGACCAGAACCTGCTCGATCTGATGCACAAGGATCTCCGCCGAGGGCGCGCGGCTGCCGTGAACATCGTTCCCTCATCGACGGGGGCGGCGAAGGCCACAGCGCTCGTGCTCCCACATCTCAAGGGGAAGCTGGACGGCGTCGCCATGCGCGTCCCGGTGCCGGACGGGTCGGTGACCGACCTCGTCGCAACGATCGGCCGAGAGACCACGATCGAAGAGGTCAACGCGGCGTTCGCGGCGGCTTCCACGAACGGCAGCCTCTCGGGCGGCCGCCTCGTATACACGGAGGACCCGATCGTGTCGTCGGACATCGTGGGGTCGCCGGCTTCCTGCACGTTCGACGCCCTCAGCACGATGGTGATGGGCGACCTCGTGAAGATCATCGGCTGGTACGACAACGAGTGGGGCTATTCGAACCGACTGGTCGACCTGGTCGAGTTGGTCGGGTCCTCGCTCTGATGCCCCTGCGTACCCTCGACGACCTCGGCGATATCTCCGGGAAGCGGGTCTTCGTACGCGCGGACTTCAACGTGCCGATGGAAAACCGCACGATCGCCGACGACACACGCATCCGTGCCACCGTTCCGACGATCCGGGAACTCTTGAGCCGCGGCGCGTCGCTCGTCCTCGCGTCTCATCTCGGTCGTCCACACAGCGAGGTTACGGCCGAGCTGCGCATGGCTCCCATCGGGGAGCGTCTCGCCGAGCTGCTCGACGGCGTGGTTGCGACGACAGAAGGATTCCCGGAGGTGTTGCCACCCACGCCGGTCGTGCTCCTCGACAACCTCCGGTTCGATCCCGGCGAAGAGTCGAACGATCCGGTGTTCGCCGGGAGGCTGGCGGAGTACGCGGACGCCTATGTCGACGACGCGTTCGGCGCGGCGCATCGCAGGCATGCGAGCGTTTCGGCCCTGCCCGAGCTGATGCTCGCGAGCGGCCGCTCGGCCGTAGCTGGCCGCTTGATCCAGCGAGAGGTCGAGGTGCTCAGCAAGCTCTTGCAGGACCCCGAGCGACCGTACGTCGCGATCCTCGGCGGTGCGAAGGTCTCGGACAAGCTCGGGGTGATCGACGCGTTGATCGAACGGGTCGACGCCCTCCTGATCGGAGGCGCGATGGCGTTCACCTTGATCGCCGCGAACGGGGGAGAGGTGGGGGAGAGCCTCGTCGAACGAGACCGATTCGACGACGTCAGAGCGACCCAGGTAAAAGCCAAGGAACGCGGCGTGTTGATCGAGCTTCCCGTCGACGTCGTTGCCGCGCGGGAGAAGGCGTTCGACGCCCGGGCCGAAACCGTTCCCGCGACCGCGATCCCGCGAGGCCTTCGGGGGCTCGACATCGGTCCGAAGACGGTCGCCGCCTTCGTCGACATCGTCGCTGACGCGAAAACGATCCTGTGGAACGGGCCGATGGGCGTCTTCGAGCTGGAACCGTTCAGCGCAGGCACCCGTGGCATCGCCACCGCGATCGCCAACGCCAACGCGTTCTCGGTGGTCGGGGGAGGAGACTCCCTCCTCGCCGTGAAGAGGGCCGAGCTCGAGGGCTCGTTCGATCACCTGTCATCCGGGGGCGGCGCGTCCCTCGAGTTCCTCGAGGGTAGATCCCTGCCCGGTATCGCCATCCTGGAGGACTGACGTGACCGACGACCGACGGCCGATCATCGCGGCCAACTGGAAGATGAACAAGACGCACCTCGAAGCGATCCAAGCCGTCCAGAAGTTGAGCTATCTCCTGGACGCAGACGACACCGAACAGGTCGAGGTCGTGATCTGCCCGCCATCGACGGCGCTCCGCACGGTCCAGACGCTCCTCGACGCCGACAAGCTCCCTTACGGCCTCGGGGCTCAGAACGTGTACTTCGAGGAGAAGGGCGCGTTCACCGGCGAGGTGTCCGCCCTGATGCTGGCTGCGCTGAACGTGACGCACGTGATCGTCGGCCACTCCGAACGCCGACAGCTGTTCGGCGACGACGACGTCGTGGTGAACAAGAAGGTCAAGGCGGTTCTGAAGCACGACATGATCCCGATCGTCTGCGTCGGCGAGGCCCTCGAAGAACGAGACGCCGGCGGCACCGAGTCGAAAGTGACCCAGCAGGTGAAACGCGCGTTCGCCGACGTCGCTCCGGAGCAGGCCGCGACCACGGTCATCGCCTATGAGCCGATCTGGGCGATCGGGACGGGGCACAACGCCGAACCGACCGACGCCGGCGAGGTCGTCGGCGTGATCCGGGCAGCGATCAGTGAACGGTTCGGCGACGATGTCGCGCAGTCGGTCCGGGTCCAGTACGGGGGGAGCGTCACGCCCGGCAACATCCGTGGGTTCATGGCCCATCCGGAGATCGACGGTGCTCTCGTCGGGGGTGCGAGCCTCGACCCCGAGGATCTGGCACTCATCGTGAAGTACCGCTGAGGAGGATCAGGTGCACAAGCTCCTGTACGTGTGTCTGGACGGGCTCGGCGACGACCCGATCCCCGAGCTGGACGGACGCACGCCCCTCGAGGCCGCCGAAACGCCGAACCTCGACGCGCTCGCTTCGCGCGGGCGGACCGGGACCGTCATCACGGCGGGTCCCGGCATCGCCCCGGAGTCGGACATCGGTGTCTTCGGCATCCTCGGGTATGACCCGCACGAGGAGCACCCGGGTCGGGGCGTCTTGGAGGCGCTCGGCATCGGGATGGATTTCCATGACGGCGACCTTGCGTACCGGATCAACTTCGCGACCGCCGACTGGCCCGACATCGTCGATCGCCGCGTGGGGAGGAACCTTACGTCCGAGGAGGCGCATGCCCTTGCCGCCGAGGTGAACGAGACGCTGCAGCTCGACGGAGCGGTGTTCGACCTGCGAGCGACGATCGAACATCGTGGGGCGCTCGTGCTCCGATCGACGAGCGGACGGCCGCTGTCGTCGAGCGTCACGAACACGGACCCGGCGTACCGCCGGGAGGGCTATATCGGGATCGCGCTCGAGACGTTCGAACCTCGCGTGGTCACCTGCGAGCCGCTCGACGCGAGCGACGAAGCCCGCCAGGCGGCGGACCTGACGAACAGCTTCGTGCAGGGATCCGCGAAGGTGCTCGACGCATCCGAGGTGAACGTTGCTCGGAGGGTGGCCGGCAAGCTTCCCGCCAACCTGATCCTCACGCGAGACGCCGGCGATCATCGACCGCGACTCCAGCCGATCGGGGAGCGGTTCGGGTTGAGCTGGGGCTGCTTCGTCGAGATGCCCGTGGAACGAGGCATCGCGTTGGCGCTCGGGATGGAGCCCGTCTCAGCCTCGAGATTGGATGAGGCGGGGTTCGGGAGTGCTGCCGAGGACGCCTACGCCGCGTGGGCGTCGCTCGCGCCGGATGCCCTCGACGCGTTCCAAGCCCTGTACGTCCATATCAAAGGTCCCGACGTACCGGCGCACGACGGACGCGCCGAGGACAAGCGCGACGTCATCTCGGCGATCGACCGCGCCTTCTTCGGCGAGGTCCTCGAGCGGATCGATCTGCGCCGAACCTTGGTGGCGGTTACTGGGGACCACGCCACGTCGTGTATCCGCCGAGCGCACACCGCCGACCCGGTCCCTCTGCTCGTCAGCGGGGGAGGGGTCACACCGGATGGGTCGCGCTCGTTCGGCGAGCGATCCTGCGCTGAGGGGTCCTTGGGGGAGCTGCTCGGCCCGCAGATCCTGCCGCGGCTGGTGGCCCTCGCTGCCTCTTGAGGAGCGGGCAGCGTGCGTGCCGCTTACGTCGATGTGTGACCAGAAACCTCTACTATCGAGACGTCCTTGGAACGGAGCGTGTCCATGCTGAACACCGTCATCCTCGTCATCGATGTCCTGGCTGCCTTGTTCCTGATCCTGACGATCCTGCTGCACTCAGGCAAAGGGAGCGGCCTCTCGGACCTGTTCGGCGGCGGGTCCACCCTGTCCGGCGGCACCTCGCTGGAGCGCACCCTCGACCGCATCACCGTCTTCACCGCGGTTCTGTTCGGCCTCTGTACCTTCTGGCTCGCCTGGAAGTGGCACCCGTAAGCCCGAGAAAAGGCCGCTGGTAGAATCCGCCGGCGACCGAGTCGGAGTGGCGGAACTTGGTAGACGCGCTAGGTTGAGGGCCTAGTGGGCCTTACGGCTCGTGGGGGTTCAAATCCCCCCTCCGACACCAACTGTCCTCAACTCCTCGGCGGGCCGTCGACGGCTCCTGTGTGCGCCCGGGTCAGCTCGTGGATCGCCTTGGTCAGAACGAGGATCTGGTTGGACAGGCTAAGGAGCTGTTCGTTCTGCTCCTTCTCGCTCTTCACCAGTTTCCACTCTTGGTCCGCGAGGTGCCGGCGAGCGTCGTCCTGGCGATTCTGGCTGATCATCACGAACGTCGACAGGAAGATGGCTTCGAGCGACACGATCATCGTGAGCAATCCGAACGGGTAGCGCTCGACGCCCAGGATGATCCAGATAGAGAACCAGGCGATGTGCAGGTAGACGAACCACATCGACCCGGCGAACGTGGTGATGGCGTCGGCGATCCGATTCTGGGTGCTCTGGGCCCGCTCCTCCGCGACCTCGAGCAGGGCGGGGTGAATTGGCTTCTTCCGCTCCGGCATGACCACAACGACTCCTTTGCATCGAGCAGGTCGATCGACGATCCACGAGCGTAGGCGGGCCGGTCGGCTTACGGAAGCACCCGCCGACGGAGTAAGCGAGGGCGCCCATCGAGGCCCGGTATCGGCGTGGGTCGATGAAGACCCATCCCGATTGACCGTCCTCACGTAGATGAAGACCCATCCCGATTGACCGTCCTCACGTATAAGAGGTTGTGCCACAGGCAACGCGAAACGGTGCTGTAGGCCGTTCGGGTTTGCGCTCCCGCGGATTCCGCGGGAGGATTGGGATGCCCTGCGGGGGTCGGATCGAACCTCCTGCGGGGAAGGCAGCTTCGTGAGAGGGGAGGGAAGGCGGATGCGTTTTCGTTCGCTCGTTCGGGTGGTCGCCCTGGTTGCGGCCCTGGGGCTAGTGGCAACCGCATGCAAGAGTGGAGGCGGAACTGGTAACAACAATTCCAGCGGGCCTCACAAGGGTGGCTCCATAACCGTCGCCGCCGAACAGTGGCCCCAATGCCTGAACCCGATCGACACGTGTCGGTCCGCATCGTGGCTCTTCTACACGGTGCTGAACGAGACGATGCCGCGGTTGGTCGAATGGTCGGTCGACGGTGTGGCGACGGCAACGCCCATCATCAAAGAGGTGCCGAGCCTCGAAAACGGTGGCCTCACTGCGGACCCCTTCTCCCTCACGTATCACTTCACTGACGCAGCCATGTGGGCCGACGGCACACCGATGACATCGGCCGATATCGACTTCACGTGGAAGGCGATCATGAACACGAAGGGAACCGCCGACACGGTCGGCTATGAGAACATCTCGTCGATCGACACAACGGATCCGAAGACCGCCGTGATCAACTTCAAGAAGGTCTACGTTCCCTGGCCCGACCTGTTCGGCGGCAACGACTTCGGGTTCCTCGAGGCAGCCGCGTTCCCGGACCAGATGGACTCCGAGACGCCCGATCTGTCAGGCGAGATGCTGACGGAGATCCCGTTCTCGGGCGGTCCGTGGATCCTGGACTCCTGGGGGAAGCAGAGCGAGACGCTTATTCCGAACCCGCACTTCGCGGGGGGCGTGGCGTTGCTGGACAAGGTCGTCATGGTGAAGCGCGCAGTCGTGACGACCGAGATCAACTCGGTGCTCTCGGGGGACGCGGCAGCGATCTATCCACAACCGGGGGCGAGCGCGCTGGCTGACTCCTTCGCCACGAACCCCGCGGTGAGTACAGGCGGGTCGAACAGCACGTATACCGAGGCGCTCTGGTTCAACGTGTGCACCACTGGGCAGGGCAGCCTCTCCTGCGACGGGAATAACGGTGCGATCAGTGACCCGAAGGTCCGCGAGGCGATGAGCTATGCCGTCGACCGGCAGGCCATCATCGACGCGATCATCAAGCTCAATAACCCAACGGCTGAGATCTCCAACTGCGGGTTGTTGGATATCCCCGGCACGCCGTGGTGTGACGACACCACCTTCGCGGGATACACGTACGATCCGGCGAAGGCCAAGGAGATCCTCACCGGCGACGGGTATGACTGCACCGGCGCCCAGTGCACGAAGGATGGTAAGCCGCTCGAAATCAGCTACGAGATCAACGAGGGCAACGACCGCAGGGCCGCCACCGCCGCGTTGGTCAAGGAGAGGGCGGCCGATGCCGGCATCACGCTGAATATCGAAGTGAAGGACGCGACCCAATACTTCGAGGACCTCCTGCCCAAGGGCGAGTACCAGATGGCCGAGTACGCGAGCGGCGGATACTACGATCCGTCCGTGACCTCGTCCTTCGCCTGTGACCAGGTCCCGTCCGCTGACAACAACCAAACCGGCGGGAACTGGGACTACTGGTGCAACGCTGATGCCACCAAGCTGATGCACGACTCGGACTCTGAGGTCGACCAGACCAAGCGGATCAGCGAGATCCATGACCTCGGGAAGATCGAGGCGACGAACACCGAGCTTCCCGCGTTGCCGCTGTTCAACCTCCCGAACGTGTGGGCGTGGAACACCGACCAGGTGGCAGGGCCGGTCGGGAAGTGGGGACCGACGAACTACGGCCTCTTCTACAACATGCAAGAGTGGTACGTGCCGTAGGGGCGCAGAACGCGCGGAGGCGCTATGCTTTTGGACACTCGGCGGGGGAACCCGCCGAGTGTCCGGCCCTCCGGACGACCGTACAACCGGAGCGAACACGGGAGTCGTGACCAAGGGTGCTTCGTTACATCATCCGCCGCCTCCTGTTCTCGATCCCCGTGCTGCTCGTGGCGAGCGTCGGCGTGTACGCGGTGGTTCGGTGGGCGGTCGACCCACTCGCCGCGTTCGGGAAGAATCCCCGGCTGAGTCCAAAGGACATCGCGGGCATCCGCGAGGCGATGGGTCTCAACCAGAGCGGGGTCCACCAATACCTCACGTGGCTCTCACACTTCGTGCGGTTCAATTGGGGGACGTCGATCGTTTCCCAGCAGCCCGTATGGCCGGACATCCGTACCGCCCTGTTCAACTCCGCCATCCTCGGGTTGACCGGTGTCGCCTTGTCGCTCGTGATCGGCGTCGCGATCGGCGTCTACTCGTCGATCCGGCAATACTCAGCGTTCGACAACATCGCGACCACCACTGCGTTCGTGGGCATCTCCATCCCGAACTTCTGGTTCGCACTGATGCTGCAACTGATCTTCGGCGTCTACCTGACCAGATGGTTCCACTTGGGGCACGCGTTCCTCCCGGTCGCGGGGATGATCTCTCCCGGGGCTGATCACATCGCTATCGTTGATCTCGCGCGACATCTGATCTTGCCGGTCACCGTGCTCGCGGTGCAGATCGTCGCCGTCTACAGCCGCTACATGCGAGCGAGCATGCTCGAGGTCCTGCACAGCGACTATCTGAGAACCGCGCGGGCGAAGGGCCTCCGCGAGCGCCGCGTCATCTTCCGACATGCGATGCGGAACGCTCTGATCCCCGTGACCACCCAACTCGCGATCGACATAGGCACGATCGCGGCGGGCCTCATCATCACGGAGCAGATCTTCTCGTGGCCGGGGATGGGTCCGTACTTCATCGACGCGATCCAAAACGGCGACACCGCGCAGGTCCTGCCCTGGATGATGATCACGGTCTTCTCGGTGATCGTGTTCAACCTGATCGCGGACCTCTCCTATGCCATCCTCGACCCAAGGATCCACTATGCGTGAGCAGAAAGAGAAGCTGTCCTCCGAAACCCCAGCGGTTGAAGCCCCAGAGGCGGAGTTGGTGGTCGACGCCCTGGTGGGCGGGGAATCGATCGCGGCCCTGTCACCGAAACAGCTCGCGTGGCGACGGTTCCGACGCCACAAGCTTGCGATCGGGTCCGCCGCCATCCTCATCCTTCTGACGACTGCAACCATCGTGGGACCACTGATCTCGAAGTACTCGTTCCATGGGCTCGACCTGTTGCACACCAACCAGGGACCGAGCCTCCGACACTGGTTCGGCACCGACAACCTGGGCCGGGATGAATTCGTCCGGGTGCTCTACGGAGGGCGGATCTCGCTGACGGTCGGCCTTACCGTGGCCCTCTCAGCCGGGGTGATCGGGGCCGTCATCGGCTCAGTGGCTGGTTTCTACGGGCGTTGGCTGGACAACGTCCTGATGCGTTTCACCGACCTGTTCCTAGCGATCCCGTTCCTCGTGATCCTGATCCTCGCGTCGCAGATCCTGAAGGCGGGCAATATCGTGGATATCGTCATCATCCTCACGCTGTTCTTCTGGATGTTTGACGCGAGGATCGTTCGCGGGATCTTCCTGTCGATGAAGGAGAAGGAGTTCGTCGAGGCGGCGCGGGCCTCGGGGGCTTCTGACAAGCGGATCATCTTCTATCACATGCTCCCTAACGCCATGGGCCCCATCATCGTCGGCGTGACTCTCGGCGTCGCGAACGCGATCCTCACGGAATCGGCGCTGTCGTTCTTGGGGTTCGGCATCAGGCCTCCGACACCATCGTGGGGGAACCTGCTCGAAGAAGCGCAGAGCTTCGCGATCATCTCCCCATACCGTGTGTGGTTCCCCGGTCTCATGATCCTGCTGACTGCGCTCTGCGTGAACTTCCTTGGGGATGGCCTGCGGGATGCGCTGGATCCGCACGGCAAGGTGACTGAGGTCGCTTGAGCACCGCAGAGGCGACGCCGGGGCCCACACCGACGGGACAGCCTGTCCTCGAGATCGAGGGCCTAAAGGTTCACTTCCCGACGGAGGATGGGCTGGTCAAGGCGGTCGATGGCCTGACGGTGTCGGTGATGCCCCGAGAGACGCTTGGGGTCGTGGGGGAGTCAGGATCCGGAAAGAGCGTCACGTTCCTCACGGTGATGGGTCTCATCACGCGCAAGGAGGCGCGCATCGAGGGTCGGGTGACGTTCCAGGGCGAAGACCTCTTGAAGCTCGAACAGAATGAACTGCGACACATCCGGGGAGAGAAGATCGCCATGATCTTCCAGGATCCGCTCACCGCGCTCAATCCGGTCCATCGAGTGGGGGACCAGATCGCGGAGGTGTTCCAGATCCACCGGGGGATGTCGCAGAAAGAGGGAGTGAAGAGGGCGGCCGAGCTACTGGACCTCGTGGGGATCCCGAAGCCCGCGGAACGCGTTCGGCAATACCCGCACGAGTTCTCCGGGGGGATGCGTCAACGCGCGATGATCGCGATGGCGTTGGCTCTCGACCCCGACCTCCTTATCGCCGACGAGCCGACGACCGCCCTCGATGTCACGGTGCAAGCCCAGATCCTCGACCTCATCGACCGGCTCAAAGAAGAGTTCAACGCGGCCGTCGTGCTGATCACCCACGACCTGGGTGTCGTCGCGGAGCACTGCGACAACATTATGGTCATGTACGCGGGTAGGCCCGTCGAGTTCGGCGATCAGTTCGATATCTACGACACGCCTCAGCATCCGTACACATGGGGGTTGCTGGAGTCCATCAGCCGCATGGAGCAGCCGCGCGAGGAGCGACTCAACCCCATCAAGGGGCAGCCACCGTCTCTCATCAACGTTCCTCCCGGATGCCCCTTCAACCCGCGATGCCCGTACGTCATGGACGTCTGCCGGATCGAGGTCCCGCAGTTGCTGCCCATCGACGGCCATCACGCATCGGCGTGTCATCTGCCCTTCGCCGAGCGCAAGCGCATCGTCGAGGAGAAGGCGCTGGCGACATCGTGAGCGACCCACTCATCTCGGGGCAGGCGACGGCCGTCGCCGGTGACACCGTGCCTCTGGTGAAGATCACCGGTGTCAAGAAACACTTCCCGATCAGTCGGGGGATCATCCTCAAGAAGATCATCGGCCGGGTCCACGCCGTCGACGGTGTCGACCTCGAGGTTCAGGCAGGCCAGACACTCGGTCTCGTCGGGGAGACTGGCTGCGGGAAGTCCACGCTGGCTCGTGTGATCATGCGGCTCTTCAATCCCACGGAGGGTCAGATCCTCTTCGAGGGCCGAGATGTCACGAACGTCCGCGGTCGCGATCTGCGCGACCTGCGCCGCAACATGCAGATGATCTTCCAGGATCCCTACGCATCGCTCAATCCTCGTCACACGGTTGCGAGCATCATCGGCGAGCCCATGCGTAACTTCGGGACGGTCCCTCACAACAAGATCAAGGGGGAAGTCCAACAGCTCATGGAGCTGGTCGGTCTCAACCCCGAGCACTACAACCGGTACCCGCACGCCTTCTCCGGAGGCCAGCGGCAGCGGATCGGTGTCGCGAGGGCGCTCGCCGTCCGTCCCCGGCTGATCGTTCTCGACGAGCCGGTCTCAGCCCTCGACGTGTCGATCCAAGCACAGATCATCAATCTCCTCGAGGACCTTCAGGACGAGTTCAATCTGACGTACATCTTCATCGCCCACGATCTGTCGGTGGTGAAGCACGTGTCTGATCTGGTGGCGGTGATGTACCTGGGGAAGATCGTCGAGATGGCACCTGGTGACCGCCTCTACTCGACGCCCAAGCACCCCTACACGGGAGCGTTGCTCTCGGCCGTGCCGGTTCCCGACCCCCACCTTGCGGCAACGAAGCGACGGATCATCCTTCAGGGTGACGTTCCGTCTCCCATCGATCCACCTTCGGGGTGTCATTTCCACCCCCGTTGCCCCAATGCACAGTTCCCGCGCTGCCGGGAGGAGGAGCCCCTCCTGCGACCCATGCACCCGGACCAGGTCGCGGCGTGTCATTTCCCGCTGGACGACCCCGAGGTCAAGGCAGCCCAAGCCTCGAGCTGAACGTCCCAGCTCTTCGAGGGACCGACTCGGGTCGTTGGCCGGCCATCCGCCCCGTGCGATAGTTTGTTCTGCCAACGACGATCAGCCCCGACCCGGGCTGGGCCCCAGTCCCGGAACGCCTGAAGTCCCCCCCCCCTGCACCGTCCTTCCGTGCAGATCCCGCAGCCCTGGAGCAGCGACATGAGCACGCTCGAGGTTCGAGACCTTTCGATCGAGGCCGGCGGCGTCACCGTCGTCGAGGGTCTCACCTTCGGCCTGCGTGCCGGTGACAAGATGGGCGTCGTCGGACGCAACGGGGCCGGGAAGACGAGCACCCTAAAGGTCCTCGCCGGTGAGTCTCCTCCCCTTTCGGGGGCCATCGAACGTCGCGGTGCGTTGGGCTATCTCCGTCAGGACCCGCGCCAGCACCGGGCGGACGACGGCGTCACCGGTCTCGAGCACATCTTGGCGGCGCGCGATCTCGTCGAACTCAACCGGTCTCTGGAGAAGCAACGGCTCCGGATCGAAGAGGACCCATCCGAGCCGAACGTCGCCCGTTTCGCACGCCTGGAGGAGGAATACCGGCATCTCGGCGGCTACCAAGCTGAGTCCGAAGCCCGCACGATCACGGCGGGGCTCGGCTTGGCCCAAGACCGACTGGGGTTGCCGGTCGGAGCGCTGTCGGGCGGCGAACGACGCCGTCTCGAGCTCGCGCGGATCTTGTTCGGCGGTTCGGATCTCCTCCTGCTCGACGAGCCGACGAACCACCTCGACGCCGACGCGAAGCTCTGGCTGATGCGCTTCCTCGCCTCGTACAAAGGAGCGCTGATGGTCGTCTCGCACGACATCGCGCTACTCGACGCTTCCATCACCCGGATCCTTCACCTCGATCGCGACGGCGTGGTCGAGTACCGAGGTACGTACTCGCAGTATCGGGAGGCGCGCAAACGCGATGAGGAACGGCTGAGCGCTCTGGCCGCGAGGCAGGAGCAGGAGATCCGCCGTCTGAAGACCCTCGCCGACTCGATGCGCGGCCAGACCGAGAAACGTGCCAGGAAGGCGAAGACGCTCGATACCCGAGCCGCCAAGCTCGTTGCCCGAAAGGTCAGCGCCCCGACACGCGAGAAACGCGTCCGGTTCCGTTTCCCTGAGCCGCCGCACTGCGGGAGAGTCACGCTCGTGGCCGACGGCCTCGCGAAAGGGTACGGCGGTCCGCCGGTGTTCGAGAACGTGAGCTTCGGAGTCGAGCGGGGAGAGCGGCTGTTGATCATGGGATTGAACGGCGCCGGCAAGACCAGCCTGCTGCGCATCCTTGCCGAGCAGTCGACGGCCGACGCCGGCACCTTCCGCTTGGGCCACGGGGTGGTGCTCGGGTACTACGCGCAAGAGCACGAAGGCATCCGCGAGGGCGTCGATGTGTTGTCGCACATGCGAGCCGAGTCGGCTGCAGACGATCAAGCGCTCCGCGGATTGCTCGGCATGTTCAACCTGTCGGGAGCGATCGCGTTCCAGGACGCCGGCACCCTGTCGGGAGGAGAGAAGACGAAGCTCGCATTGGCCCAGCTCGTCGCAGGACGCAACAACCTGCTCTTGCTCGACGAGCCGACCAACAACCTTGACCCCCCATCCCGCACGGCGATCGCCGAGGCCCTGCAGAGCTGGCCCGGAGCGATGATCCTCGTGAGCCACGACACCGAGTTCGTGGAAGCCCTTGCGCCGGAGCGGGTCCTGCTGATGCCGGATGGTGAGCTGGACTACTGGGATGACGACCTGATCGACCTCGTCGCGCTGGCCTGAACCTCGCCGCGGCGGCCTCTACGGCACCGTAGGATGCTCCATCACAGAGCCGGGAGCAGGGTATGACCGCAAGCGCAGCCGCAGCCGATCTCGCCTTCGTGAACAGTGCGGTCTACACGGTTGACGCCGCGCGAACCTGGGCGCAAGCAGTAGCCGTTCGCGGGGGTCGCATCTTGGCCGTGGGCACCGACGCCACGGTGCGAGAGCACGTCGGGCCGCACACCGAGATCGTCGATCTGAGGGGGCGGATGCTCGTTCCCGGATTCCAGGATGCGCACGTCCATCCCGTCTCGGGGGGCATCGACATGCTGCAATGCGACCTTCACGAGCTGCACGGCCTCGCCGAGTATCAGGAAGCGATCAAGAGCTACGCCGATTCATACCCCGAGCGCGAGTGGATCCTCGGCGGCGGCTGGTCGATGGACGTGTTCCCCGCAGGCTCCCCGACGAAGGAGCTGCTCGACGCCGTCGTGCCCGACCGATACGTTTTCCTCCCGAGTCGCGACGGCCACAGCACGTGGGTGAACAGCAAGACGCTCGAGCTCGCGAGCCTCACGAAGGACACGGCGGATCCTTCCGACGGGCGGATCGAACGCGACGCAGCGGGTGGGCCGAGCGGCACCCTGCACGAGGGAGCCGACGACCTGGTCGGCAGGTTCGTTCCTCAAGCGTCCGCCGACGAGGTATACACGGGGCTCCTAAGGGGACAGGGATACCTTCACTCGCTCGGGATCACGGCCTGGCAGGACGCGAACGTCGACCCGGCGAGCGGCCACTTCGAGGCCTATCTCGCCGCGGCGGGGCGAGGAGCGTTGACCGCGAGGGTGATCGGCGCCCTGTGGTGGGACCGGCACCGTGGAGCCGAGCAGATCGAGGCGCTCGCCGACCTACGGAAGCGTTCCGCGGTGGGACGCTTCCAAGCGACCAGCGTGAAGATCTTGCAGGATGGCATCGTCGAGAACTTCACCGCGGCGACGCTCACCCCCTACCTCGATCGGAACGGCGCAGAGACCGAGAACGCCGGCATCTCGATGGTGGAGCCCGAAGCGTTGAAGGGATACGTGACGGAGCTCGATGCCCGGGGGTTCCAGGTGCATTTCCACGCGCTCGCGGATCGCGCAGTTCGCGAAGGGCTCGACGCGATCGAAGCCGCGCGAAGGTCGAACGGGCCCAACGATCATCGCCATCATCTCGCGCACCTGCAGATCATCCACCCCGACGACCTCCACCGGTTCCGCGAGCTCGGGGCCGTCGCGAACATCCAAGCCCTGTGGGCCGCTCACGAGGGACAGATGGACGAGCTCACCATCCCGTTCCTCGGGCAAGAACGAGCCGGCTGGCAGTATCCGTTCGCGAGCCTCGCACGAGCGGGCGCCGTCCTCGCGATGGGGAGTGATTGGTCGGTGTCCACACCGGATCCCTTCGACCAGATGCATGTTGCGGTGAACCGTGTGATGCCACCCGACTACCTCTATGGGCATGGGGAGGAGGAGATCTTCCTGCCGGATGAGCGGATCGATCTCCCCGCCGCGATCGCGGCCTTCACGATGGGTTCCGCCTACGTGAATCACCTCGACCTCGAGACCGGTTCGATCGAGACAGGCAAGTACGCAGACCTGACCGTGATCGACCGCAACATCTTCGAGAACCCGGTGGAGGAGATAGGCGACGCGCGGGTCGATCTCACCTACGTCGAGGGCGGGCGTGTGTACACATCCGCGAGCGCGTGAGGAAGCCGGTCGTTGACCGGTAGTCAATCGCGAGACCGGGCCTCTGACGTGTGCGGGGTGCGTCGATGACGCTGCTGCGCTGACCTGGGGTCAGCGGGGAGCCTTGCGCCCGAACCACGGCTCTCGCACGATACGCCGACGTATCCACCAGCCGGTCGACGTTGCCGGCACGCCGGCGGGTCGTTCGCCGGAACGAGAGGAGATCCGATGACCGAGTTCGACATGAGCCTCGTCCAACGAGGCGCCCGCAACCGCCGCACCCCGTATTACGAGGCCGAGCAGCGCTACAGCCCGATCGGGTACACCGTGTACAACCACATGTACTTCCCGATCCGCTACGACTCGTTCGAGAACGAGTTCGAGGCGCTGCTCAACGATGTGACGGTCTGGGACGTCTCGGTCGAGCGGTGTCTCGAGATCAGCGGACCCGACGGCTTCAAGTTCGCACAGCTCATGACCCCGCGCGACCTGTCGAAGTGTGCCGTCGGTCAGGCGAAGTACGTGCTCGTCGTCGACAGCGACGGGGGGATCATCAACGACCCGGTGCTGACGCGGATGGACGAGAACACGTTCTGGTTCGCGCTCGCGTCCAGTGACACGCTGCTGTGGGCGCGTGGCCTGAAGAACGCCTACCCGGGCCTCGATGTCACGATCCGTGAAGCCGATGTGGCTCCGATGCAGATCCAGGGCCCGAAGTCGAAGGACCTCATGCGAGCGCTCGTCGGCGACGAGGTGCTCGACATCAAGTACTACTACTTCAAGGAGTTCGAGATCCAGGGGATCCCGGTCGTGGTGACCCGCACCGGGTGGACCTCCGAGGTCGGCTACGAGATCTACCTGACCGACACGTCTAAGGGCGTCGAGCTCTTCGAGGCCGTGATGAAGGCGGGTGAGCCGTTCAACGTGCGGCCGACCGGCCCGTCGGACATCCGTCGTATCGAAGGCGCGATCTTCAACTGGGGTGCCGACATGACCTACAAGAACAACCCGTTCGAGATGGGGCTCGACCGGCTCGTCGACGATGTGGCGGAGGACGCGTCCATCTCGATCGCGGCCTTGAAGCGCATCAAGGCACAGGGCGTCGAGAAGCGGATCAACGGTGTCGAGCTCGACGGAGACCCCTTCCCCGCCCTCAACAACGTGAAGTGGCCGGCCACGTCCCAGGGCTCTCACGTCGGGAAGGTGACCTCGGCGATCTACTCACCCCGCCTCCAGAAGAACATCGGATACTGCTGGCTGCCCGTCGGCCTGTCCGAGCTTGGCGCGAAGGTCGAGGTCGACACCGAGTGGGGCCCGAGCTCGGCGACGGTCGTCGAGATGCCGTTCGTGGATCCGAACAAGCAGATCCCCCTCGCCTGATACGCAAACGCGGGGGAGCCCGTTCCGTCGTAAGGCGGAACGGGCTTCCTGAAGCGGGGTTCAGGAGGGTGTCGCAGGTCAGCCTGTAGATCCCGACTTGCATCCTGAAGCGCTTTGAACGATGATTCAGCGGATTGCGCGGGCGCCCAGTGCCCGGCTGGGTCGATCGGAGGAGCTTCGCGATGGCAAACGAGCGCCAGGAGATGATCGAGAAGAGCGCGACCCTGTACTTCGGGCCGTGGTACCGCAAGTCGCCGTTCTTCGAAGCGACGCGGCGGGCCGGATGCACCGCGTACGACATCTACAACCACATGTATCTGCCCGGGTACTACGACGACCCCGAGACCGAGTACTGGGCGCTCAATAACGCCGTCACGATGTGGGACGTCGGTGTCGAGCGCACCGTTCAGGTCGCCGGCCCCGATGCGGACAAGCTGATCGACCTGATCACGTGCCGCGACCTCACGAAGTGTGCGGTGAAGCAGGGCAAGTACATGCTCGTGACCGGCCCCGATGGCAGCATCGTCAACGATCCGGTTCTCCTGCATGTGCGCGAGAACACGTGGTGGATGCAGCTGGCCGACTCGGACGCGGGACTCTACGCGCTCGGTGTCGCGGCGCAGAGCGGGCTGGACGTCGAGGTAACCCTCCCCGACGTGCACCCGATGCAGGTTCAGGGGCCACTGTCGGGCAAGACCCTCGAGAAGCTCGTCGGACCCTCCATCTACGACATCAAGTACTACTGGATCGAGAACTTCGAGATCAAGGGCATCCCCGTCGTGATCAGCCGCACGGGTTGGACCGCGATCCCCGGGTTCGAGGTGAACCTCCTCGACTCCAGCCGAGGCGACGACCTATGGAACGCGGTCGCCGAAGCGGGCGAGGAGTTCGAGATCCGTCCGATCGCACCCTGCGAAGCACGGCGGATCGAGGGTGGCATCTTCAACTGGGGGTCGGACATCCACCTCGGCGATACGCCGTTGCACGTGATGGGCCTCGAGCGCCTCGTGGAAGATCAGCCACAGGACTACATCGGCAAGGCTGCCCTGCAAGAGCTCAAGGCCAAGGGTGTGGACCGCAAGCTCGTCGGCATCGAGATCGAAGGCGAGGAGCTGCGCGCCGAGATGTCCGAGTACTGGTTCGTCTCCTCAGGTGGCAAGCAGGTCGGGCACATGACCGACGCCGTGTGGTCGCCGGGATTGAAGAAGAACATCGGCTACGTGTGGGTTCCCATCGAGTTGGCTACCCCGGGCACCCGCCTCGATATCGAGACCGAAGACGGCGAGTACCTCGTCGGTCAGACCGCCTCGATCCCGTTCGTCGACCCCAAGAAGGAGAAACCGGCAGCTGCACTGAAGTAGGCGTCGAACCCGCGGCTCGCCCGCGGCGAATCACCGGCAGACATCGACTCTCCCGGAGGTTCCTCGCATGCGACGCCTCTTCATACCTGCAGCGTTCCTCGCGACGATCGCGACGGCGTGCTCCGTCACGCTGGGCACCAAGGGCGCTGCTCCTGCCAACGTCGAGAACCAGACGCTGTCTCCGCTGCCCGCCGCGAGTGAGCCCGTCGCGGCCGTGGTTGCACGCGTCCTTCCCGCGGTGGTCGACGTCACCACCGATATCTACCAACCGGATCCCTTCGGGGGTGCGCAACAGGGCCAGGGGGTCGGCACCGGCTTCGTCGTGCGCTCCGACGGCATCATCGTCACGAACTGTCACGTCGTCGAAGGTGCTTCGAAGATCACGGTCCTCAGCTCCGCCAAGGACCCGAAGAAGTACACCGCCCGGGTGATCGGCGGCGACTGCCAACACGACCTCGCCGTTCTGAAGATCGATGCGACGGGGCTGCCCACCGTGCAGCTCGGCAGCTCGAAGGCCCTTCAGCTGGGTCAGCGGGTCGTGGCGATCGGGTACGCGCTGGCGTTGGAGGGCGGTCCCACCGTGACCGCCGGGATCGTGTCGTCATTGAACCGCACCATCGAGGCTCAGGACCCGAATTGCCGCTCGTGCACGAACTTCACCCGGACGTATACGGACGTGATCCAGACCGACGCGGCGATCAACCCCGGCAACTCGGGAGGGCCTCTCGCCAACATGCAGGGTCAGGTCGTGGGCATCGACTCGGCAGGAGAATCCGCCGCCGAAAACATCGGCTTCGCGATCCCGATCGACTCCGCGAAGGACACGATCGTGCACGCGGAAGCCTCACCCCTCGCCCCGGCCGCCTACATCGGCGTTCTGACGCAAGACGTAACGCCCGCTCTCGCGTTGCAGTTCAACCTTCCCGTCAAAGAAGGTGCCTACGTGCTGGTCGCGTCGAGCGACGGCCCGGCCGGTGCGGCCGGAGTCAAGCAGGGCGACGTCATCGTGGCCGTGAACGGTCAGGCGGTGACCACGTCCGAGGATCTCGGCAGCATCTTGGCCAAACTCAAAGCGGGTGATCGAGTGAGCGTCGATGTCATTCACCAGAGCGGTGGACGGCAAACGATCACGGTGACGCTCGGGACGCGCCCGCTCCCGACAGAGCTGCCCTAGCGCAGGGAAGACCAGCGCGCAGGACGCAGGAAGCCGGGGCTGCGTTAGCCTGGGTCGGTGAGGGTGAGGCTCCGCAATCCGGATCGAGAGGTCGATGTGGCCGGAGGCCGCAGCGTCCGCGAGGTCCTGCTCGAGCTCGGGGTCGACCCCGATACGGTCCTGGTGATCCGCGGAGGAGAGCTCGTCACCCGAGAGGAGCGGATCGCCGACAGCGATGAGGTCGAAGTTCGACCGGTCATCTCGGGAGGGTCGGCATGAAGTGCAGGCGATGCTCCGGTCCCGCTGCGATCGAGATCCGCAGGCACAACAGTGCGTTCTGCAAGGACTGCTTCCTCGTCGTCTTCCGTGCTCAGGTGGAGCGGGCGATCCATCACTACGACATGTTCGCCCAGCGGGATCGGATCCTCGTCGCGGTGAGTGGCGGGAAAGACTCGCTGGCGTTGTGGGACGTGCTCCTCGATCTCGGATACGACGCCACGGGCTTGTACCTCGGCCTCGGGATCGGTGGATACTCGACCCGCTCCGGGGACGTGACCAGGAAGTTCGCGGCTGATCGCGGCGCCGAGCTGGCGGTCGTCGACCTCCAGAAGGACTACGGCTATGACATCCCGACCGCCGGGCGGAAGGGGTCGAGGTCGACGTGCGCCGTCTGTGGTCTTTCGAAGCGATACATCTTCAACCGTGCGGCTCTGGAAGGCGGGTTCGACGTGATCGCGACCGGTCATAACCTCGACGACGAGGCGGCGACCCTGCTCGGCAACACGCTCCGCTGGAACACCGAATACATCGCCCGTCAATCGCCTCTGCTTCCCTCCAAGGACGGCATGGTGAAGAAGGTCAAGCCCCTCTTCCGGCTGAGTGAGCTGGAAACCGCGGCCTTCGCCTTCTTGCGCGGGATCGACTACATCGTCGAAGAGTGCCCGCTGGTGGGCGGGAACACGCAGCTTCGATACAAGAACGCGATGAACACGATCGAATCAACGTCGCCCGGCACGAAGGCACAGTTCTTCCTGGGGTACTTGGAGCGAGGCGCGCCCTTGTTCGCGAGCGCCGACGATGCCGAGCTGGTTCCCTGTGAGAAGTGCGCTCAACCGACCACCGGCCGATTCTGTGCGTTCTGTCGGGCGCGCTCGCAGATCCTGGGCGAGCGATTGGGCGGGGCGCCATCCGCTGGCGAGATCGAGGGGGCCGTCGCAGGATCGGAGGACCGCGAGGTCGCTCGTGAGCTGGCGGAAGAAGTGTTGCCCGTCGAGATCTACGGGAACGCGGCGGCCGACGCATGAGCGGGCCGATCGAGCCGGGGGAGCGTGTGCTGCTGATCGATCAGCGCGATCGAACCTACCTCGTGAAGCTCGAGGTGGGAGGCACCTACCACACCCACAGCGGGACGCTGGCTCACGACACGCTCATCGGTCGACCGGAGGGCACGCGTGTCGAGACGTCGAAGGGGATGGTGCTCGTCGCCTTCCGACCGCGGTTCGCGGACTTCGTCCTGAAGATGCCTCGCGGCGCGCAGGTCGTCTACCCGAAGGATCTCGGGCAGATCCTCACGTACGCAGACATCCACCCCGGCGCCGAGGTGATCGAGGCCGGCACCGGGTCGGGTGCCCTGACGATCGCGCTCTGCAGGGCGGTCGGTGCTGAGGGCCGGGTCGTTTCCTACGAACTGCGACCCGAGCACCGGGATCGAGCCATCGAGAATATCGAGGCGTTCTTCGGCAAGCTCCCCGACAACCTCGAGCTGCGAGACGGGGATCTCACCGACGTGGGCGCGACGGGGGAGCGATTCGACCGAGCCGTACTGGACATGGCGGAGCCGTGGACGCCGCTCGAGGCCCTTCATCGCGTGCTCGAGCCCGGCGGGATCGTCTGCGCCTATCTCCCGACCACGATCCAGATCCTGCAGCTGGTCCTGGCGTTAGAAGCTTCGGGCTTCATGCACGTGGAGACCTTCGAAACGCTCAAGCGCGGCTGGCACGTCACCGAACGCAGCGTGCGTCCCGAGCATCGGATGCAGGGGCACACGGGGTTCCTCACGGTCGCACGGCGTGTCGGTGCCGCAGAGTAGCGTTTTCTCCGATCTCGTCAGATACTCGAAATCAGGCCTAAGCCTTCCGCCCGAGGATGCCGTAAACAAGTTATGACGGACGCGACCCGGGCTCCAAAGAAGGAGGCCGGGCCCGACATATACTCAGGCGCCCCGGCGCGGAGGTGAGACCGATGTCGAACCACCACGAAGCGGTCGAGCGGTACGAGAAGCAGGTGCACGATCTTCAGAGCCAGGTGAAGTTCCTGGAGGAGGAGGTCGGTCTCCTACGTCGCCGCCTGACGAACGCTCCACGGCAGGTCACGATCCTCGAAGAGAAGCTCATCGAGATGCGCGACCAGCTGACGAAGGCGATGGGCCAGAACCAGAAGCTCGCCGACGCCCTGCGCTCGGAGCGCGACAAGATCGAGGCGCTCGTCGAGGAAGTCGACAAGCTCAGCCAGCCGCCGGCAACGTTCGGCGTCTACCTCGGGACGAACGAGGACGGTTCCGTTGACGTCTTCACCGGGGGGCGCAAGATGCGGGTCGTTCCGGCGCCCGATCTCGACGAGCAGAAGTTCCGACCCGGCGTTCAGGTGATCTTGAACGACGCGCTGAACGTCGTCGAGGTCCTGGAGACCGATCGCGCCGGCGAGGTCTTGAAGGTGAAGGACCGGCTGGGCGAGGACCGCGTGATGCTGGTTGGCCGTGGCGACGAGGAGTACGTCGCCTCCCTCGCGGGGGCCCTGGTGGGCACCGGGATCCGCGCCGGCGACAACCTGTTGTACGACCCTCGATCCGGTGTGGCGCTCGAGCTCCTCCCGAAGGAAGAGGTCGAAGAGCTGGTCCTAGAGGAGATCCCCGACGTGTCGTACGAGGACATCGGAGGGCTCGAAGGCCAGATCGAAGCGATCCGCGACGCCGTCGAGCTGCCGTTCCTGTATGCCGAGCTGTTCGCCGAACACGAGTTGGAGGCCCCCAAGGGCGTCCTCCTCTACGGGCCTCCCGGCTGCGGGAAGACGCTTATCGCGAAGGCCGTCGCGAAGTCCCTCGCCGAGAAGGTCGCCGAGCGCACCGGGCGCGACGATGCGCGCAGCTACTTCCTGAACGTGAAAGGCCCCGAACTGCTGAACAAGTACGTCGGGGAGACCGAACGCCAGATCCGTGAGATCTTCCAGCGGGCCAAGGAGCGCAGCGAAGAGGGCCTGCCGGTGATCGTCTTCTTCGATGAGATGGACTCGATCTTCCGGACTCGCGGCAGCGGTATCTCCTCGGACGTGGAGTCGACGATCGTGCCGCAGCTGCTCTCGGAGCTCGACGGCGTGGAGACGTTGAAGAACGTCATCGTGATCGGCGCTTCCAACCGCGAAGACCTGATCGACCCTGCCATCCTTCGGCCCGGGCGCCTCGACGTGAAGATCAAGATCGAGAGGCCCGACGCACCACAGTCCAAAGACATCATGGCCAAGTACCTGCATCCGTCGGTCCCGATCCATCCCGACGAGGTGTCGCGTCACAGCGGCGACGCACAGCTCGCATGTTTCCGCATGATCGAGAAGACGATCGAGCAGATGTACGAGCTCTCCGAGCGCAACAAGTTCCTCGAGGTCACCTACGCTTCCGGCGACAAGGAGATCCTGTACTTCAAGGACTTCAACTCCGGCGCGATGATCGAGAACATCGTGCGCCGCGCGAAGAAGGAAGCCATCAAGCGGTTCCTCTCGACGGGGGAGAAGGGCATCAAGAGCGAGGATCTGGTCCTTGCGATCCGCGACGAGTTCAAGGAGAACGAAGACCTCCCGAACACGACGAACCCGGACGACTGGGCGCGGATCTCGGGCAAGAAGGGCGAGCGTATCGTCTACGTCAGAACCCTTCTGGGCGATGATGGTGACGGTCGGCAGGTCGAACGAGTGAACGCCGGCCAGTACCTGTAAGGTGGCCGCGTGGCCATCCCCAAGGTCTTCGGGACCGAAACCGAATACGGGATCGCGGCACCGGGCGCGCCCGAGTTCAATCCCGTCCTCAGCTCTTCGCTGCTGATCTCGACCTTCGCCGGATCGCTGCGACGGATCCGCTGGGACTACGAGCAGGAGTCACCGCTGCGCGACGCGCGCGGCTTCGAGCCCGTGCCCATGCGAGACGGATCCGAGGAAGACCTCGGGTTGGCGAACGTGATCTTGCCGAACGGTGCCCGGTACTACGTCGACCACGCGCACCCCGAATACTCCACACCCGAATGCCTCACGCCACTGGAGCTCGTCGTGCACGACAAGGCGGGGGAGCGGATCCTCGAGCGTTCGCTCGACGAGGTCCTTCGATCGATGCCTTCGGCCCCTCGGCTGTCGATCTACAAGAACAACTCCGACGGCAAGGGCAACTCGTACGGCACGCACGAGAACTACCTGGTCGACCGCGCCGTCCCGTTCGGCGACATCGTCCACGACCTCACGCCGTTCTTCGTCTCGCGGATCGTCTTCTGCGGCGCGGGCAAGCTCGGGGCTGAGGCACAATGGGACGAGCGAGGCCGTTCGATCTACCAGCTCACCCAGCGGGCCGACTTCTTCGAGACCGAGGTCGGGCTCGAGACGACGTTGAAGCGTCCGATCATCAATACCCGCGACGAGCCACACGCGGATCCCGAGAAGTACCGCCGTCTGCACGTGATCGTCGGCGACGCGAACATGTGCGAGGTCGCCCAGTTCCTGAAGATCGGAACCACCGCGATCGTGCTGAAGATGATCGAGGATCGGTTCCTTCCCGACCTGGCCATCGCGAATCCCGTCCAGGCGCTGCACGAGGTGTCGCGCGACATCACCTGCACGACCCCGATCGCGTTGAGCGACGGAAGGAAGCCATCCGCAGTCCAACTGCAGTGGGAGTTCTTTGAACGAGCCAAGAAGTACGTGGAGCACGAAGACGGTTCGCCCGAGAACCAGCAGGTGATCGCGCGGTGGGAGCAGGTGCTGGATAGCCTCGAGTCGGACCCGCTCTCGTTGCACCGCGAGCTCGACTGGGTTGCGAAGCACCGTCTGATCCAGGGATACCGGGACCGCGACGGTCTCGAGTGGTCCGATCCCAAGCTCCGCGCGATCGACCTGCAATACCACGACGTTCGTCGCGACAAGGGCCTCTACCACCGGCTCGAAGCCTCGGGCAAGGTCGAACGCCTCACGACCGACGAACAGGTCGAGCGAGCGGTGATGGAGCCACCCGAGGACACACGCGCGTATTTCCGGGGGCGGTGCATCGCCAAGTACCCGGACGCGATCGCGGCGGCGTCGTGGGACTCACTCATCGTCGACATCGGTCAGGACGCGTTGCAGCGCATCCCGATGCGCGAACCGCTTCGCGGGACGAAAGCCCACGTCGATGAACTGTTGTCGCGCGCCGACGACGCCGCGACCTTGGTGCAGCTGCTCCAGGGTTGACGGGCCGCTCGCACAACCGGGGCTAGAATCGCCTCCACGGAAAGGAGTCACATCGTGCCGCAAGAGCAGGAGCAGAAGAAGGTCAAGAAGGGCGGCGGGGGCGAGTCGGACGCCGACGCCGGACAGGTCACGTCGTCGTCCAAGGCCGCCGAGCTCAAGGAGGAGATGGACGACATCCTCGACGAGATCGACTCGGTGCTCGAGGAGAACGCCGAGGAATTCGTGAAGTCCTACGTTCAGAAGGGCGGCGAGTGACCGACCGCGTCGATCTGCCACTTTCGGGCTCCACGTTCGGTGCGAACCCGAGCTTCGTCGACTTGCTTCGTCGCGAGTCGCCCGAGTCTCTGCCCATCGTGCTCCGCGCCCATGACGGCGATCTCCCGGGTGCCTCGATGGCGAGTCAGTTCGCCCAGGGGACCACGGTCCTCGGCCTGCGATACGCCGACGGCGTCATCATGGCGGGCGACAAGCGCGCCACCTCGGGCTACACGATCGCCGACGACAAGATGCGGAAGGTCTTCGCCGCCGACGACTATTCGGCCATCGCGATCGCGGGTGCGGCAGGCATGGCGATCGAGATGGTCAAGCTCTTCCAACTAGAGCTCGAGCACTACGAGAAGCTCACCGGAGATCGTCTGTCGCTCGAGGGCAAGGCGAATCGCCTCGCCCAGATGATCCGGTCGAACTTCCCGCTCGCGATGCAGGGACTCGTGGTCGTTCCTCTGTTCGGCGGGTTCGACGTCCGTCTCGGTGAGGGGCGGCTCTTCTACTACGACGCGACCGGGGGTCGCTGGGAGGAGCAGGACTATCAGTCCACGGGCTCCGGTAGCCAGCCCGCCAAGAACTCCCTCAAGAAGCGATGGAAGCCCGGCCTCTCGCGAGACGATGCGCTGAAGGCCGCGGTCGAAGCGTTGCTCGACGCCTCCGAGGAGGACGTGGCAACGGGCGGGCCGAACCCCGGTCGGAAGATCTTTCCGATCGTGCTGGCCGTGACGCGCGACGGGGCCGACGAGATCCCCGAGGAGCATGTGGCCGGTGCGGTCAACGCGGTCCTCGAGGAGCGTGCCCGATGAGCTTCATGCCGTACGTCTCGCCCGACCAATTGATGAAGGATCGGTCGGAGTACGCTCACAAGGGCATCGCCCGGGGTCGGTCCGTCATCGGCCTCGAGTGCAAGGACGGGTTGTTGTTCATCGCCGAGAACCCGAGCGCCACGCTGCACAAGATCAGCGAGATCTACGACCGTGTCGCGTTCGCCGGGGTGGGCAAGTACAGCGAGTTCGAGGATCTTCGGATCGCCGGTATCCGCCTCGCGGACCTGCGGGGATACTCCTACGGGCGCGAGGATGTGAAGGCGCGCGACCTCGCCAACGCGTATTCGCAGGCGCTGTCGACGATCTTCACGCAGCAGATGAAGCCGTACGAGGTCGAGATCTTGGTGGGAGAGGTCGACGGCGACGACACCGGCGTCTCCCTCTACCACGTGCTGTTCGACGGCAGCGTCACCGACGAGCACGGGTTCGTTGCGATCGGTGGCCACTCGGACGACCTCACGACGACCCTGCAGGATCGCTACCGAGAAGGGTGGGACCTGCCGACCGCCGTGAAGGCGGCGGTGGAGGTGCTCGGATCGCCCGACAACCGGACGATCGCGCCCGAGGCCATCGAGGCGGGCATGCTCGATCGCACCCGGACGCAGCGCCGGAAGTTCCGGCGATTCGAAGACACGGAGATCGCCGGCATCCTCGGCTCTTGAGCCTCGCTCCGCGCGTTCCGCAGCCAGCCGCTTAGGCTCTCAGCCATGGATCGACGGATCTTCGGCCTCGAGAACGAGTACGGCGTGACGTGCACGTTCCGCGGGCAGCGGCGCTTGTCGCCCGACGAGGTCGCTCGATACCTGTTCCGTCGCGTCGTTCACTGGGGACGGTCGTCCAACGTCTTCCTCGAGAACGGAGCCCGGCTGTATCTGGATGTCGGTTCTCATCCGGAGTACGCCACGCCCGAGTGCGACGCGATCAGGGAGCTCGTCGCCCACGACAAGGCGGGGGAGCGCATCCTCGAGGGCCTCCTCGCGGCAGCCGAGCTCCGACTCCATGAAGAGGGCATCAGCGGCCAGGTGTACCTGTTCAAGAACAACACGGACTCGGCCGGCAATTCCTACGGATGTCACGAGAACTACCTCGTTGCGCGCCACGGTGAGTTCGCGCGCATGGCCGATGTCTTGATCCCGTTCTTCGTGACACGCCAGATCTGGTGCGGCGCCGGCAAGGTCTTGCACGGCCCTCGCGGCGCCCAGTACTGCATCTCGCAGCGGGCCGAGCACATCTGGGAAGGGGTGTCGTCGGCAACCACCCGGTCGAGACCCATCATCAACACACGAGACGAGCCCCACGCAGACGCGGAGCGGTTCCGGCGACTTCACGTCATCGTCGGCGATTCGAACATGAGCGAATGGACGACCTTCCTGAAGGTCGGGATCACCGATCTGGTCCTTCGCATGGTCGAGGCCAACACGGTCATGCGCGATCTTTCGCTGGACAACCCGATCCGAGCGATCCGAGAGATCAGCCACGACACCGGCTGCACGCGCAAGGTGAAGCTCGCGAACGGCCGCGAGCTCTCGGCGATCGAGATGCAGACCGAGTACTACGAGAAGACGGCTCGGTTCGTCGAGCGCCGCGGAGCCGACGACGTGACGAAGCTGCTGGTCGCGGAGTGGGGAGAGGCGCTCGAAGCCCTGACCGCACGAGATCCGGAACGGCTGGGCAGAAAGGTCGACTGGATCACGAAGCGCATCATGATCGATCGGTACATGGCCAAGCGAGATCTCACGCTGTCGTCTCCGAAGGTGGCCCTCCTCGACCTCGCCTATCACGATGTCAACCGCACCCGCGGTCTCTACTACCTACTTGAGAAGGCGGGGAACGTTCAGCGCGCGGTCACCGACGCCGAGGTCAGCAAGGCGATGCGCGAGCCTCCCCAGACGACCCGAGCCAAGCTCCGCGGCGATTTCATCAAGCAGGCGAAGGCGAAGCGCCGCGACTATACGGTCGACTGGGTGCACCTGAAGCTGAACGACCAGGCTCAGCGAACCGTCCTGTGCAAGGACCCCTTCAGGAGCGTGGACGAGCGCGTCGATCAGTTGATCGCCCACATGTGACCCGAACGAACCGCGCGATCGCTACTCGAAGACCGCGGCCCGAGCGGCTTCGACGCTCTCGTTGCTCAGGATCGGGATCGCCAGGATCGCCATCAGCGCGAGACATCCCGCGGTCAGCAAGAAGGGGAAGCGGAGTCCGAACGGTCGGGCGAGCAGACCTCCGAGGAGTGCTCCGATCGGAGCGACCCCGAGTCCGACCAGGCGGTAGACGCTGCTCACCCGCCCGAGCAGCCGGTCCGGGATGATCGCTTGGCGGAGCGAGATCGTCAGGATGTTCCACATCGTTCCGACCACCCCTTCGAGAGCCATCATGGCGCCTGCCACGATCGCTGAGGACGTGAGACCGAGGACGCCGGCGCTGACCGCCCCAAGCGATATGCACATCAACAGGGTGGTTCCCGTGCCGAGCCGAACCCCGATCCGGCGGGCGGAGAAGCTCCCGATCAAGCTTCCTGCGGCGAAGGTCGTGAGCAGGACCCCGTAGGTGGCCGAGTGCAACCTGAGGATCTCGAGGGCATAGAGCACGAAGATGGCCAAGGTGGCCGTGCCGAACAGGTTCCATACCCCGAGCATCAGCGCGAGCGTCCGCAGCAGTCGCTGGTGCCACAACCAATCGAGCCCCTCCCAGATCGCCGAGCGCATCGACGGCTTAACCGTCCCGGGATCGACCCCGCGCGCCTGGAACGAACCGCGGAGCGAGAGGATGAGGATGAACGACAGGGCGAACGACGCTGCATCCAGGAAGAAGGGGAGGGTCACCGCGGCTGCGAACAAGAAGCTCCCGATCGGCGGACCCGAGAACTGCCTGCTAACGATCTCGGCGGAGTACAGGCGGCTGTTGGCGCGCTCCAGCTGGTCCTTGGCGACCACCGAGGGCAAGATCGCGAGCCAGGCGTTCTGGAACAGCGTCTCCCCGGTTCCGATCAAGAACGCCACGACGGCGAGGAGCGGCAGGCGCGCCCACCCCGTCACGACCGCCACGCCCAACCCGCACATGGCGGCCGCCCGGAACGCATCGACCCGCCACATCAAGCGCTTCCGATCCAGCCGATCTACGACCACTCCGCTGATCAGGGAGAAGATCAACCACGGCAGACTTCCAGCGACAGTGATCATCGCGACAGCGAGTGGATCGCGCGTGATCGACGCCGCGAGCAGCGGGATGACCGTTTCGCGGATGCCGTCTCCGAGGGAGGAGATGCCGGTCGCCATCCAGAGCTTGCGGAAGTTGACACCGAGCGGCTCGTTTCGGGCCTTCACTATCGTCGACTCTAGCGATATCAGCCGCCGATATGATGCCGCTTCGACGGCCGGGGACCCCCGGTCGATCCGGGGTCGAGGAGAGGACCGGATGGAGCCGCTCGAGCGACTGCTCAACCTGGTCGGGATGTTGCTCGACACGCAGACCCCGCTCACGTTCGAGCAGATCCAGCGAGCCCTCGAGCCCTACCGGCGCGAGAATTCCGAATCGGCGAAGCGGATGTTCGAACGGGACAAGGACGTGCTTCGCGAGTACGGGATCCCCTTGGAGCTCGTGGATATGGACGCGTGGGGGGGCGAGCAGGGCTACATCATCCCGAAGGACCGCTATTACCTGCCGGAGATCTCGTTCACACCCGAGGAGCTGGGCGCGCTCTTCGTGGCAGCCCAGAGCGGTGGCGGAGACGACTTCGCCGAACGAGGGGTCCGCAAGCTGATGTACGGGGCTGGGGGCGGAGTGCTCGCGAGGCTCGCCGGCGGTCCGCTCGCGAGCGGATCCGATGCCGGGAGCGATCTGGTCATGGCCGCGGCCGAGGCCGCGCAGGGCAGGCGGCGAACGCGGTTCGGGTATCGGACCTCGCAGGGCAAGACGGCGGAGCGCGACGTCGACGCGTTCGCCACGGTGTTCCGCGGCGGTCGTTGGTATCTGGTCGGTTACGACCACGGCCGGCAGGACGTTCGCGCGTTCCGGCTCTCACGGGTCACGACCGATCTCGTCGAAACCGGCCCGGGTACCCAACCCCCGGGCGGGTTCCGCGCGGCCGACCACGTGGAAGCCGGCCCTTGGGCTGCGTCTCCGGAGGACCGCGCCGTCGTGGCCTTCGCGCCCGACGTCTCGTGGTGGGCGGTGGGATCGCTCGCGGGAGCCGAGATCGCGCCCGTGACCCGGGCCGACGGATGGATCGAGGTCGCGGTCCCGTTCGCCGACGAAGACGCCGTCGCTTCGGTCCTGCTGCAGTTCGGGGCCGACGCGGTCGTCGAGTCGCCGAGATCGCTGCGGGAGCTCATCATCCGGCGGCTCGAGGCCGTTCGTGGCTGAACGGGCGAAGCGCCGCCGTTCCGGGCCGAAGACCGCTGAGCGTCTCGCCCGGATGCTCGTGATCGTCCCCTATGTCGTACAACACCCCGGAGCCGAGCTCGCCGAGGTCGCCTCGTTGTTCGAGGTGGCGCCCGCGCAGCTCCGTCGCGATCTTGACCTGCTGTTCATGTCGGGACTTCCGCCGTACGGCCCGGGAGACCTCATCGATGTCGACGTCGATGAGGACGACCGGGTCTGGATCACGATGGCGGATCATTTCGCGAGACCTCTTCGCCTCACACGGACCGAGGCGCTCGCCCTCTACCTGCGCGGCACCGAGCTGATGGCGACCCCGGGCATGCCGGGGGCCTCGGCGCTCGCCGGAGCGCTCGAGAAGCTGCGCGGTTCTCTCGGCGAGGAGGCGCTGGGGGAGGCGGAAGGCCGGATCGAGGTCGCAACTCGATCGGCCCAAGCTCCCGAGCACCTCGCCCAACTTCGCGACGCCGCTCGCAAGCATCAGCGCCTGAGGATCGAGTACTTCGCGGCTTCCACCGGTGCCTGGACGAAACGCACGATCGAGCCTGAAGAGGTCTTCTCCAGCCTGGGGAACTGGTACGTCGCGGCGTGGGATCTGGATGCAGATGACGAGCGCCTGTTCCGCGCCGATCGGATCCGACAGGCCGCGGATACCGGCGAGTCGTTCTCGCCGCGAGGACTCGCCGGCGCGGGGCGCATGCTGTTCACGCCCTCGGAACAGGATGTGCTCGTGCGCCTGCGGCTGCACTCCGGCGCGCGATGGATCGCGGAGTACTTGGTGACGACCGATCCCGTCGAGCGCGACGATGGGAGCCTCGACGTCACACTGCCCGCCAAGCAGCTGGGTTGGGTTGCGGCCCTCTTGCTGCGGGTCGATCCCGATGCCGAGATCCTCGATCCACCGGGGCTCGCCGATGAGGTTCGCGACCTCGCCGAGCGAACGCTTTCCCTCTATCGAGAGGGCTCGCCGGGAGCCCGTCCGTGATCGCATCAGGGTTCGCCTTTCGGCCCCTCAAGCGGGAAGGGGTCAGCGCCGATAGCTCGTGTGAGATGACAACGATCCGCACAACGTGCCCCCGTTGCGGCGAGGTGGACATGGGTCCCCAAGCCATCCTGCTGTCGGTCCGTGAGAACGGGCGCGAGGGCAGCTACCGGTTCACCTGCCCGAGCTGCTCGGACGACGTCGAGAAGGGGGCAGATCGCAAGATCGTCGCCTTGCTCGTCTCGGCCGGGGTGGGCATCGACCAGAGCGACGAGCACGCACCGCACCCCGAGTTGCTCTTCGACGACGAGGAGTGGGCAGAGCGGATCCCGCCGGGCCCTGCCTTCACGGTCGACGACATCATCGAGTTCCACTACCTCCTCGAGGACGACCGGCACATCCGGGACTTCCTCGCCAGCAGCGACGGCGCGTAGCTGCACCCAACCTGCGCCGGCGCCCCAAAGTCGCCACGTGTAGCATCGCCGTGTGAGTTCGTGGATCCTCGCGTGGTTGCTGGTCGCGATCCTCAGCACGGTCGCTGTGATCGCCGTGCTCGTCGCCCTCGTGCGGCACGCGCTGTCGGTGGGACGTGCCGTCCGTCGATTCAACGACGAGGTCGGCCCGCTCGCCGATGAGATCGCAACGAATGCTGCCCGCGCGAGCGATCGGGCGGGGGGATTCGAGATCCCTCGTTCCAAGCAGCCTTCGTAACACCCAGGACCCGCCCAGAGACACCCCTCAGGGTAGAATCGCGCTGGCATCCTGCGAGGCGGCCATGTTCAACATCGGAACTCCGGAGCTCTTCCTCATCCTGATCGTCGCCCTCATCGTCGTGGGCCCCCGCCGCTTGCCCGAGATCGGTCGCACGGTGGGCCGGGTGATGAGCGAATTCCGTAAGGCGCAAGACGAGGTCCGCGACATGGTCAAGTTCGACCTGAGCGACGCTGGACCGACCTCGATCAACACGAGGTCCGGTCAGACACCTCACCCCACGAGGGTGTTCGACGCGTCGGAACCAAATCCGGCCGACGCTCCCGTCGACACCATCGAGTTGCCCGATCGAGCGTCTGACGCCGTTCCCGAGACGCAACCCGACGACTCCCCTCAGGCGTCCGCGGAGTAGGCAGGGCGGATGCGGGTCATCCCCAAGGTGTTACGCCGGCGCACGCCGGATCGAGAGACCGACTCCATGACCGTGATGGAGCACCTCGAGGAACTCCGGCGCCGCATCGTGATCTGCCTGATAGCGATCATCGTCGCCGCCGGGCTCGCGTGGCCCATCTACGGTCCATTCTTGCGACTGATCCAGAAGCCTTTCTGTCAGTACGTGCAGACGTTGCCGGCAAAGTCTCGACCACCTGCCGGCTGCAACCTCGTCTTCCTGAACCTGCTCGACGGGATGTTCGTCAAGCTCGAGGTCGTCCTCTATCTGGCGATCGCGATCTCGCTGCCCATCCTCCTGTACCAGCTGTGGGCGTTCATCGTGCCCGGTTTGCACGATCGCGAGAAGAGCATGGCCGTGCCGTTCATCCTGAGCTCGGTCGTGCTGTTCGTGGTGGGCGCCGCGTTCGCCTACCTGCTCTTACCCCACGCCTTGCAGTTCCTCCTGGGCTTCGCGGGGTCGTCGGCGGTACCCCTGCTCAGCGTCAAGCAGTACGTCGGGTTCGTTGTCTTGCTGGGGATCGCGTTCGGCATCTCCTTCGAGTTCCCGGTCGTCCTGATCTTCCTCATGCTCATCGGCGTGCTCCACACCTGGCAGCTACGCAAGTTCCGCCGCTTCGCGCTGCTGGGGATCGCCGTGTTCGCGGCGGTTATCACGCCGAGCTCCGACATCTACTCGATGCTCGGGATGATGATCCCGATGGTCGTGTTCTACGAGGCCGCTATCATCATCGGTCGTTTGCTCAAGAGATAAGGATCCCGATGGCTATCAAAGGCAAGGGGAAGACGAAGACGAAGCCGGTCGCGCGAGCGCCGCGTCGCGAACCGGTTGCGGTGAAGGCGCCGTTCTTCATGCGCAGGTCCGTGCAGCTGGTCGGGGCTGCGGTGGCCGGAGCCGCGGTCGTCCTGGTTGCGACGTGGGTGATGCACGGCTTGAACAAGGACCACGCCGCCAACCGGGCGAGCGATCAGGCGAAAACGAAGCTCGCCGCGGGTCAGACGTGGAAGAGCACGGTCGAAGGGGCGCTCACGAGCATCGGTCCGGCGAGTCAGAACGGGGCGCCTCCGCCCGTCTTCAGTGAGCTCGATACGACGCTTACCGCACTCGGCAAGGGCGATGTGCCGAAGGACGCCGACAAGAGCCTGAAGACGGCGGTCTCGAACGCCACCACCGCCGCGAGCACGATCGATGGATTCGACCTGGCGGGGACGATCACCGGCAAGGGATTCGTCGTGGTCGAGGCGACGGCGTTCACCGATTCGAAGAGCTCGCTCGTCGACGCGCTGAATCTCTACGAGAAAGCGGCGGAGGTTGCACGATCGGCGGTGACGGCCTCGGGATCCCTTCGCAAGACCCTCGCGAAAACGGCGAGCGGGATCCGCGACGAGGCGTCAACGATGTTCCAGAGCGGGTGGTCCGATTACGAGCTGGCCCTCGGAGCCGCCGGCATCCGCACAGCCGTCCCCTCAGGCTTGCCGCCCGGCGTCGGCGGCTGAGACGGCGGGGCGGCCGAGCGATGACGACCACACCGAACGTCGTCGTCGTGGCGAATCCGACCGCCGGCCGAGGCAAGGCCCGGAAGCTGATCGGGCGTGCCGACCGCATCCTTCATGAGCTGCACGTCGATCACGAGGTACGGGTATCGGAGTCGGCCGAGGATCTGGAGCGGACGGCGCATCGCGCTGCTGAAGACGGCGCGGTGGTGGTTGCTGCGCTCGGGGGTGACGGCACGGTCTCAGCGGCTGCCAACGGGCTGCTGGGCACGAGAGCGGCACTCGCTGTTCTGCCTGCGGGAACGGGCGATGACTTCGCGAAGGCGATCGGAGCGGGGCGTTTCAACGCCGCCGTCCGGCTGCTGGCGGACCCGAAGGTCCGCGACATCGACGTGGTCCGCGTCACCGCCGGAGCAACGATCCGCCATTTCGTGAACATCGCAGGGGCGGGGTTCGACTCGGAGGTGAACGAGACCGCGAACGCCATGCGCCTGAACCTCGGCGGCACCGGCACCTACATCGCAGCGGTGATAAAGACGCTATCCCGATTCACGCCTGCGCACTACGACATCACCGTCGACGAGCAGGCGATCACGGTCGATGCCATGCTGGCGGTCGTGGGCAGCGGGATCTCGTACGGCGGAGGAATGAAGGTTCTCCCCGACGCTTCGCTGATCGACGGCGTCCTCGACGTCTGCATCGTCGAGGCCCTCAGCAAGCCGGCCTTCCTCAAGGCGTTCCCGCGGGTGTTCAATGGTTCACACGCGACCCACCCGAAGGTCCAGATGCACCGCGGCAGTCGAGTGACCGTGGAGGCGGATCGGCGCATCCAGGTGTACGCGGACGGCGAGCGGGTGGGCCCGCTGCCGGCGATCTTCGAGATGCTTCACGGAGCCCTGCCCGTCGTGGTCGGGCCTGATGCGAAAGGGATCCGATGACCGACGCACTGCTCCTGATCCACGCCTTTCCCCTCGACGCAAGCATGTGGGAGGGCCAGGTGGAGAGGTTCGCCGACCGAGTGCCCGTCGTAGCGCCGCACCTGCCTGGATTCGGCGGCACCGCCCCCGCGGGCGACGTGATGACGATGAGCAGCGCTGCCGATCGCTGCGTCGAGGCCCTGGATGGCGCCGGCGTGGACCGCGCGGTCGTCTGCGGACTCTCGATGGGCGGCTACGTCGCCCTCGAACTCTGGCGCTCCTCGCGAGGACGGATCGTCGGGTTGATATTGGCGAACACGAGAGCGGGAGCCGATACGCCCGAGGGAGCGGCAGGACGCAGAGACCTGGCGGCACGACTGCTCGCCGAAGGATCGGCGTTCCTGGTCGAGAGCCCCCCGCCGTTGTTGTCCGACGGTGCCCCGAACGAGCTTCGGGAACGGATCCGCTCGGTCATCGCGGCCCAACCCGCAGGATCGATCGCCGCAGCGGCGCTCGGCATGGCCGAGCGCCCGGAGTCGACGCCGGATCTGGCCACGATCGACGTGCCGACCCTCGTGATCACGTCCTCGAAGGACACGCTGATCCCCCCGGAGGTCAGCTCGCCGATGGCCGAGCAGATCCCCGGTGCCGCCTTGAACGTGATCCCGGACGCCGGGCACCTCTCCAACCTGGAGGCGCCGGCTCGATTCGACGAGCTGCTCGCGACGCACCTGACCCGCTGCGGGATCTCCGTCTGAAACGCGTACCGCCGGGTCGACCACCGTCGCCGGGCGCGCAGAGAGCGCCCCGTAGACTGGCTCGGTGACCTCCCCAGACACCTTCTCAGAGCAGTTCCCGTTCGCGCTCGATCAGTTCCAGCGAACCTCGGTCGATGCCGTCGATCGAGGCATGTCCGTGCTCGTCGCGGCGCCGACCGGCAGTGGGAAGACCGTCGTCGCGGAATACGCCGTTCAGCGGGCGCTCGATCTCGGCGGCAAGGCCTTCTACACCACGCCCCTGAAGGCGTTGTCGAACCAGAAATTCGGGGACCTCGTGCAAGTACACGGCGCTGCCAGCGTCGGCCTGCTCACCGGGGACAACACGATCAACTCGGAGGCGCCGGTCGTCGTCATGACGACCGAGGTCCTGCGGAACATGCTGTACGAGCGCAGCGACACGCTCACGGGCCTCGTCAGTGTCGTGCTGGACGAGGTCCACTACCTCCAGGACCCATATCGGGGCGGGGTGTGGGAGGAGGTCTTGATCCACCTGCCGATGAGCGTGAGCGTCGTATGTCTGTCGGCCACGATCAGCAACGCCGAGGAATTCGGCGAGTGGATCCGGACCCTCCGCGGCGAAACCGAGGTCGTGATCGAAGAGAAGCGTCCGGTACCGCTCGAGCATCACTACATGATCGGTCACCGTCTCCACCCGATGCACGTCGAACAAGACGGGGTGTTGTTGGCGAACCCCTACGTCGTCTCCCTCGATCAGAGCGAACTGAGAACCAAGACCTACTACCGGCGGGGGAGCGGTCTGCCCCAGCACCAACGGATCCCCCGTCCGCGAGAGGGGTATCGCCGCGTCTACGTGCCGCGGCGCGAGGAGGTCGTGGAGGTTCTCTCCGAAGAGGGGATGCTTCCGGCGATCTACTTCGTCTTCAGCCGGGCCGGGTGCGATCGAAGCGTCCAGTGGCTCCGACAGTCGGGAGTTCGACTCACGACCCCGATCGAAGCCGACAGGATCCGGGAGGTGGCTGAGGGGCGCGCCGCCTGGATCGACGAGGAGGACCTCGTCACCCTCGGCTTCTACGGGTTCCTGGAAGGGCTCATGGCGGGCGTGGCAGCGCATCACGCCGGGATGCTGCCGATGTTCAAGGAGACGGTCGAGGAACTGTTCGAGGCGGGCCTCGTGAAAGTCGTGTTTGCCACGGAAACGCTTTCGCTCGGCATCAACATGCCGGCGAAGACCGTCGTGATCGAGGACCTATGGAAGTTCCAAGGCGAGCGACACGAGCTCCTCACGCCGGGCGAGTACACACAGCTCACCGGTCGCGCGGGGCGCCGCGGTATCGACGAGCTCGGGCACGCCGTCGTGGTCTATCAGAAGCAGGTGCCTTTCGAGCGGGTCGCCGGCCTCGCTGCGACGCGCACGTACGACCTGGCGTCGTCGTTCCGCCCCTCCTACAACATGGCCGTGAACCTCGTCCGCAACTACACGACCGAACAGGCACACCGACTGTTGAACTCTTCGTTCGCGCAGTTCCTCGCCGACCGCGGGGTCGTCGCGCTCGAGCGGGCGCGCGCCAGGGATAACGAGGCACTCGAGGGCTACCGGAAGAACATGACGTGCGACCTCGGTGACTTCGACGAGTATTGGCGGCTCCTGTCTCGAGCACAGGAGCTCAGAGAGGAGGATCGTCGGGGAGCGGTCCAGGCACGCAGCGATGCGGTGCGCGACGCACTCGGCAAACTCCGACCCGGAGAGGTCATCCACGTCCCCCAGGCGAGGCGTCGCGGGCTCGCGGTGGTCGTCTCGTCCCGAGATGGGAAACCCACGATGCTCTCGCAGGACCGTTCGCTCTTCCGCCTGTCCGCCAGAGACCTGAACGATCCGCCGACGGTGCTTACACGGATCGCGCTGCCGCGGGCCGGGAGTGCGCGCAGCGCCCGGTACCGCCGCGACGTCGCGGCCAAGCTCGTGTCGCTCCATGTGAAGCCGCCCCGATCTGCCAAGCACGGGGCCGACCCGAAGGTCGAGCGTGAGGCCGCCAAGCTCGAGGCTCGGGCCGCGGCGCACCCCTGTCGCGCATGCCCGGAACTGGCCAAACACGAACGGTGGGCGAGACGGGCGAGCAGGCTCGAGCTCCAGATCCTGGGCGTCGAACGCCGGATCCGCGTGCGAACCGAGACCCTCGCCCGTCAGTTCGACCGCGTCCTCGGCGTGCTCGAGGCGTTGGGATACGTCTCCGACTGGAAGATCACGACGAAAGGTCGAACGCTTGCTCGCATCTACGGCGAGGGCGACATCCTTGTCGGGGAGGCGCTCGGGTCGAAGCTGTTCGACGGGTTGTCGCCGGCCGAGGTCGCGGCGCTGTTGTCGTCGGTGGTCTATGAGGGCCGGGAACGCGTGCCCCTGGCCGGCATCATGCCGACGGCCGCGACCATCGAGCGGTTCGAGCGCCTGCAGAAGATCTGGCACCGGGTCCGCCGCACCGAGGATGAGCGTCAGGTGCAGCTCTGCCGCGATCTGGATGCAGGGTTCGCTGTGCCCGTCTTCCATTGGGCTGAAGGCAAGCCACTCGAGGACGTCTTGACCGAGACCGAGATGGCGCCGGGCGACTTCGTGCGGAACTGCAAGCAGTTGATCGACCTCCTGCGGCAGATCGAAGACGTTTCGGTTGCCGAGACCGCGGAGCTCGTACGGCGAGCTCGCGACTCGATCCTGCGGGGCGTCGTTGCGTATACAGGCGTCTAGCTAGGATGCTCGATGTGCCCAGCCCATTCGGCTCCTTGGCGGTCATCGTGAACCCCCGGGCAGGGGAGGGACGCGTCGGCGCCGAGATCCCGATCCTGGAACGGAGCCTCGCGTCCCACGATCTCGATCATCGGATCGTGGTCACGTCGGGTCCGGGCGATGCGAGGCGCTTCGCGGCCGCCGCGCTCGACGAGGGCCATCGGTTCCTCGTTGCGGTCGGGGGAGACGGCACGGTCCAGGAGATCGTGAACGGCATGTTCCGCGAGGGGCGGACCATCGTTGACGAACCGGTCCTCGGCGTCATCGCCGCGAACTCGGGCTGCGATCTCGTCCGCAGCTTCGGCCTGCCCGGCGATACGGACGCGGCCTGCAACCACCTGCTCGGGGACAACACTTACCCCTTCGACGTCATGAAGATCACGTGTTCGGGGCCCGACGGTGAGCAAGTGGTCCGATACAGCCACAACCTCGCGGAAGCCGGCCTCGGCGGCGAGGTGGCGCGGCGCAGCGCCCGGATCCATCGAGGCACGCAGGGTATGCGGCGCTTCATCGCGTTCTGGTCCGCGTACGCGCGAACGAAGACATGGCAGGTCTCGGTAGACGCCGACAGAGGCAGCTATGAGGGCCCTGCCTTCAACGTCGTCGTAGCGAACGGGCAATTCACATCGGGAGGCATACGTCTCTCTCCCCGGTCGTTCCCGGGCGACGGCATCTTGGATGCCCTCGTCTTCCACGGACCACGATCGAACGCCTACACGATGCTTCCCAAGCTGTTCCGCCACGGCGACCACATCCCCGATCCCGACATCGCGGAGCTCCGGGCGAAGATCCGCGTCGCGGTCGACGCGGATCGGCCGATGCCGATCGTGGCCGACGGCGAGATGATCGGCACCACGCCAGCGACGTTCCAAGTCGTTCCCCGACAGATCCTGGTGAAGCTGTGAATAGCCGCCACGCGCAACGGATCGCCCGTGCGATCGAGGAGGCGGCGGCCCAAGGGTTCGGCGGCGTGGCGATCGCCCCCTCGCCCGACCTCGTCTATCTCACCGGCTACGATCTGGAGCCGCGCGAGCGCCCCACGCTACTCGTGCTCCGACCCGACGCCGATCCCACGATGCTCGTACCGGAGCTGGAGCATCCGCTCGCCGCGTCGTCGCGTGCGGCCACCCTCGCTGAGCTCGTGGCGTGGCCGGACGGGGCCGACCCCTACCAAGCAGCCGGTGGGCTGCTCCCGGCGAAGGGTCGCATCGCGGTCGGCGATCGGATGTGGGCCGCACACCTGATCGGCTTGCAGGCGGCGCTCCCTGATGCATCGTTCTCACCGGCCTCCCCGGTGATGGGGCGTCTACGCGCCGTGAAGGACGACGACGAGCTGGCTGCACTGCGTCGAGCCGGCCGCGGCGCGGACGAGACGTTCCGGCAGATCTGCGACGTCCGGTTCCTCGGACGCCGGGAGGAGGAGATCGCCAGCCAACTGGCGGAGCTCCTCGTTTCGAACGGACACGCTCGTGCCGATTTCACCATCGTCGCGAGTGGCCCGAACGCCGCTTCCCCGCATCACGAACCCGGCGGGCGGAGCCTCCTGCCCCGCGACGCGGTCGTCCTTGATTTCGGTGGCGAGCTCGGGGGGTACTTCTCCGACACGACGCGCACGGTCGTCGTGGGGGAGCCGCCACCGGGATTCGCTGAGGTCTATGACCTGGTTCACGAGGCACAGGAGGCCGCCTTCCGGGCGGTCGCGCCGGGCGTCCCCGCGCAAGAGATCGATCGCGTGGCGCGCGGGATCATCCGCGACGGTGGATATGGGGAGCGGTTCATCCATCGAACCGGCCACGGGATCGGCCTCGAGGTTCACGAGCCTCCGTATCTCGTGGAGGGCGACCAAACACCGCTCGAAGTGGGCACGACGTTCTCGATCGAGCCGGGGATCTACCTCCAAGAGCGGTTCGGTGTCAGGATCGAGGACATCGTCGTCGTGACCACCGACGGCGCCGATCGCCTGAACCGGTCGACCCGAGAGCTCCAGGTGGTCTCCTAGCGAGGTCAGCCCGGCTTGCGCGGAAGTCTCCGGACCGTGTAATCCTTCGCATCGTCAGCAGCGAACCACCCAGGAGCGATGGATACCGACGACTTCGACATCGACCGTTATCTCCGCGCGTCCAAACGCGTGGACCTCACCGGTGTCGATTGGGGGCAGATCCCCCAACACACGCTCACCGACGAGGAGGCTCGGTGCCTTTCCTACATGATGGACATCGAGTCGCACACGGTGATCTTCCTGCGCGATCTGCTGGCGACCCGCGCTTCGTTCGAGCCCGACGTCACTGCCTTCCTCGCCTGTTGGGCGTACGAGGAGCTCTGGCACGGCGAAGCCTTCAGCCGATTCCTCGGCGAGGCGGGCCGTCGAGTCGCCCCGAGCTACGAAGAGCTCCACAACGACGACGCGTATCCGAGCCGCCGCGACCGACAGCGGTGGATCCGTCGCAAGGTGGGGAGCAAGGGATATGTGACGCATGCCGGGACGCTGCTCGGCTCGGCCGTATTCCGAGACTTCGTCTCGATCCACATGACGTGGGGTGCGGTGAACGAGCTCACAACCCTCACGGCCTACCACCGGCTGATCGCCCGGACCGATCATCCGATCCTCATCCAGCTTCTGCAGGCGATCATCAAGGACGAACGCCGCCATTTCGCCTTCTATCGGGCGCAGGCGCGCGCTCGGCTGGCGCGGAGCTCTCAGGCCCGGCGCATCACGCGTTGGTCGCTCGATCATCTGTGGGCGCCGGTCGGCACCGGCGTTCGCCCGCAGTCTGAGACCGACTTCGTGGTGACGTTCCTGTTCGGCGACGCCGAGGGTGTGGTCGCGCTCAAGGAGATGGACGACACGATCGGGGCGCTGCCCGGCCTCGGAGGAACGCAGCTGCTCACCGATGCGGCGGTCGCCGCGGCGGCGAGGTTAGGGATCCCTCTGGGCGTCTAGCGCCGATCCGTGGGCGGTGGATCTCTCGGGCGGACGCGGGTCCCCTCGGGGGTGTCCATGACCTCGACGCCCATGTCTGAGAGACGGTCACGGATCTCGTCGCTGCGCGCGAAGTCCTTCGCAGCCCGCGCGATATCACGCTCGGCCATCAGGGCGCGCATCTCCTCCGTCGGTTCCCACGCGGAACGAACCTCACGCTCGAGGTCGAGGCCGAGGACGTGGTCCCACGTCGCGAGAAGGGCGTATTTCTCGCCCCCGGGAACGTCGGGGCGCGAAACCAGCTCGTTCACGATCACGACGGCACCGGGGAGGAACAGGTCGTCGGCCACCGCAGCGCGGAACCGGACGTCGAGGTCACGCGACGCCTCGCCGAACGAGGTGGCGGCCGGAGCCCACTCGACCATGCGTCGACGCAGCTGCTTGACGCGGCGGTCCGCGATCTCCATCGCCTCCCATGTGAAGTCCATCTCGCTGCGGTATTGCGTCTGGAAGGTGAGCCACCGGAAGGAGAGGGGGTCGATGCTTCGCTCCTCCAACTCCTGAACCATGACGACGTTGCCGGACGACTTGGCGATCTTCTGGCCGGCGAGGCGCAGATGACCGCCGTGTACCCAGACGTCCACCACCTGATGACCGACCGCACCTTCGGATTGCGCGATCTCGTCCTCGTGGTGGGGGAAACGGAGATCGGTGCCACCCGTGTGGATATCGAAGCGTTCACCCAGGTACTTCATCGACATCGCCGAACATTCGATGTGCCAACCGGGGAACCCGTCGCCCCACGGACTCGGCCACTTCATCAGCCTTCCCGCGCCCGCCACCTTCCACAGCGCGAAATCTGCCGGATGGTGCTTGAGCGGGTCGGTCTCGAGGTCGCGATGTCCCTCTCGGAGGTTATCGAGCGTGTTCCCGGACAGCTTCCCGTAGCCCGGGAAGGAGGTGACGTCGAAATACACGTTGCCGGACCCGGCCACGTACGCGTGCCCGCGTTCGACCAGTTGCTCCGTGAGCGAGATCATCTCGGGGATGTGCTCGGTGGCCTTCGGGTAGCGGTCCGCCGGGCGGATCCCGATCGCTGTCGCGTCGTCGAAGACCGCCTTCGCGTATTTTTCGGCGATCTCGATTGGCTGCAATCCCTCGTCCTCGACGGCGAGGAGCATCTTGTCGACCGCCTCCGGGGAGGACTCGTCGGTCATGTGTCCGACGTCGGTGATGTTCATGATCTGGGTGACGCGCAGGTCTTCGAGCTCGAGGGCGCCCCGGATTAGATCGGCGAGCATGAACGTACGAAGGTTCCCGAGGTGCGCGTATCGGTAGACGGTGGGCCCGCACGTGTACATCGTCACGTGGCCCGGCTCGATCGGAACGATCTCCTCGACGCTGCGCGTCAGCGTGTTGAACAGCCGCATCGCCGCCAAGGATAGCCGCCGCTTCGCTGCTTGAGCGCTCTAGGTTCGCATCGGCCGGCCCTCGAAGGGGATCGAGAGCGCGATCGTGGTCCTCGTTGCGACGCCGGCTTTCTCGCGGAGTCGGCGGATCAGATCCTCGAGGTCGGTGGTCGTCTTCGTTCGAACCTTGAGGACGTAGTTCATCTCACCGGCGACGGAGTAGCAGTCCTCCACTTCCGGGAACTCGCCGACGCGTTCCGGCAGGTCGTCGGGCTGCATCGGGTCGAGCGGTGCCGCCGAGATCAGAGCGGTCACGAACAGCCCGATCGCCGCGGGGTCGACGACCGCCTTGTAGCCCCTGATGGCTCCGGTCTGTTCGAGCTTGCGGACCCGGTCGTGTACCGCGCTCGCACTCATGCCCACACCGGCAGCGACATCCGCGTACGTCGCACGGGCATCTCGCTGCAGCGCCGCGATGATGTCGAGATCTCGGTCGTCGAGCACGCGCACATCATAGGTGGCCCTCGGGAACGGGGGACCCTTGCGGCCGAGCGCGGGGGAGCGAGATGACCCCGGAATGACGATTGTCCGAACGGAGCGACCTGGGGTACACCTACATGGATCGTTCCGACCTCCTCCGGATCAGCCGAGAGGAGTCGGGGATGTCGCACGCCGAGGGATCCGAGACCGGCCGTCGCCAACTCGTGCGCCTCGATGCCGTCGATGGAGCGGCGTTCGCCCGCTCGGTGTGGCGCGTCGCTCCGGCGATCGAGCGATCGATGGGCCCGGAGGTGCTGGCGAATCGGGCCGGCCGCCGGCCAGGAGACCTTCTTCCGTGGCGGCCCGCGTGGGCGCAGCGCTGCGAAGAGATCGAGCGACAGCTGGATGAAGCGGCGTTTCCCGTCGTGATCGTGGCCGACGTCCGACGCTGCTACCCCTCGATCGGCCTCGGCGCGCTCGAACGGGCCCTCCGACACGTCGGAGCGCGTGACACCGATATCGCGCCCATCCTGACCTGGCACGACTGGTTCCGAGATCGAGGCGTCGAAGGGTTGCCCGTCGGACCCGAGCCCTCGGCCGTATTGGCCAATGCCGTGTTGGCCGTGGCGGACCGGGCGCTGCGCGAGAACGGGACGCCGTTCTGGCGATGGGTCGACGACATCGTGGCGTTCATGCCAGACCGCCGCCAGGCGATCGTGGCACTCGACGGGCTGCAGCGAGCGCTCTCCTCGGCCGGGCTCGAGCTCCACGACGGGAAGACCCGGATCCTCTTCGATCGCGACGAGGCACGCCGGCTCCTCACGAGGAGGCGCTGCTCCTTCGCGGCGGGGTCCGACGTGGCATGATTCCCGCGCCGTGAGGACCCTCTACCGCGCAACACGTGTCTATTCGCTCTCCTCTCCCGCCGTGGGGGAGTGGATCCTCATCGACGAGCGCCACGTACAGCGAGTGGGGTCGGGAACACCGCCTGAGGCGGATCGGCTGGTCGAACTGCCAGGCGCCACGATCGTGCCGGGTTTCATCGACACCCACGTTCACCTGACGCCAACGGGACGGGCTCTCGCCGACACCGACGTCTACGGCGCACGGTCGCGCGAGGAACTTCTCGCGGTCGCGAAGCGGCGCGTCGGGGAGACGCCGGCAGACGAGCCGGTGATCCTGCAAGGCTACGACGAGACGCTCTGGGACGATCCCCGTCCTCCCTCGATCGAGGACCTCGACGAGCTGGCTCAGCGTCCCCTCGTGATCCACCGGACCGACGGACACATGGCTCTGGCCAACAGCGCAGCGATCGCCGCCGCCGACATCGCGGCCGAACCGGGCACAGAGCGAGCGGCGGACGGTGAGCCGACCGGGCGCATCACCCTCGAGGCCGTCCACCGCCTCGATCGATGGGAGACGGAGCGCCTGTCGGATAACGACGTGCAGGAGCTCCAGCTGAGGGCGGCGGCGCTTGCCGCGTCGCGCGGTATCACGTGCGTGCACGAGATGTCGATGCCGCACGAGTTCGGCATCCGTGACCTCCAAGTGTTCCTGCGGCAGCGGGAGCGCCTGCCGATCGACTGCGTGCCGATCGTCGCGACGATGGACATCCCACAGGTGATCGACCTGGGCCTGGGAACGATCGGCGGCGACCTCCCCGTCGACGGATCCATCGGGGCACGCACCGCGGCACTTGCCGCTCCCTACGCCGACGGCTCAGCCTTCGGCATCGCCTACTACGACGACGACGAGCTCGAGCGGTTCTTCGGTGACGGGCACGGCGCCGGCTTGCAGGTCGGCGTGCACGCCATCGGGGACCGGGCGATCGAACAGGTCCTGACGGCGTGGGAACGTGTCTATCAAGCGTTGGATTCCCGGCAGCGCAGGCATTTCCGAGCCCGTCGACATCGCGTGGAGCACTTCGAGATGACGTCTGCAGGCCAGGTGGAGCGCGCCGGGATGTTGGGGCTCGCCGTATCGGTGCAACCGACCTTCGATCGCTTGTGGGGTGGCGCGGGAGGGCTGTACGAGATCGGTCTCGGCGAGGACAGATCCGGCTCCATGAATCCGTTCAGGACGATGCTCGAGCGCGGCGTCGAGTTAGGCGTTGGCTCGGACGCCCCCGTCACACCGCTGGATCCGATGCTGACCCTCATGGCTCTCGAGGGTCATCACGACCCGGCGCAACGGATGTCGAGGTTCGAGGCGATCCGACTCCACACGATCGGCAGCGCGCGTCTCGCGCACCACGAGGAGAAGAAGGGGGCGCTCGGGCCCGGCATGCACGCGGACTTCGCGGCGTTCGAAGTGGACCCCTTCGAAGCTGAAACGCTTGAGACCGTCCGGCCGATCCTCACGGTCTCGCTGGGTCGTGAGGTGTTCGCCGCGTGATCCATTCCCGCGCACGCGCTGCGATCCCGTTTGTCACTTTTTCTCCAGATCGGGCCTTGACCCTCCTCGCGAGCGTGACGTACCGTGCGGCTGCGTCCCCGCCCCGGCGGAGGCGCGCGAGGGTCCAAGAGGCTGAGTAGAGAACGCGGCGCCCCGGCGTCGCGGCCCCAAAGGTCTCTTGGGCCCTCACTTCATCTCCGCGCGACGATCTTCGCTCCGCGGGAATGGATCGCCCCCTCCAGCGCGTTCTCCCGCAACGGTTGCATCTGGACGCCCTGGCAGTACAATCCGCGCGCGGTTCGAAGGGGTGCGCCCCTCGGAGGAGCTTGAAGATGAAGGAAACCGTAGACGAGATCGAGGAGCCGCTCGACGACGAGGTCGTCGCCGAGGCCGAGGAGCTTGATGAGATAGAGCCCACGGAGGCGGAGTTGGTCGAGGCGACCGTTCCGCCCGACCCGGCCACGGGAACAGACGTGGAGTCGATCCAGGATCTGTTGGTGAAGCAAGAGGCCCGAGCCGAGCAGGAAGAGGCCGAGGAGGAAGACGATCCGGTCGTTGCCCTCACGCGAGAAGAGCGCCTGGCTGAACCGCTCGAGACCCGCGTGGTACCGATCCAGACCACGGAGTTCGTCTGCAAGAACTGCTTCCTCGTGAAGCACCGCAGCCAGCTGAAAGACAAGAAGAAGATGCTGTGCCGCGACTGCGCCTGAGGGCGTGTCCCCGGCTCCCAGCAGCCCTCACGTTCTCGCTCGCAAGCGGCGTCTTCACCTCTCTCGCGTTCCCCCCCGTCGGGGCGTGGCCCGTTGGGCTGATCGCGATCATGCCGCTGCTCTGGCTGTTGGAGCAGGCGCGGCCCCGACGAGGATCCGTGCTCGGGCTGGCATTCGGGGTTGGCTTCTTCGGTTCCACGCTCTACTGGATGTTCGATTTCGGGTTTGCGGCATGGACGGCGCTCACGCTGGTTTCGGCCGCGTCGACCGCCTTGTTCGGACTCGGGTATCCGCTCGTTTGTCGCCGAGGGCGACCACTCCTCAGCGCGTTGGGTGCCGCCTCCCTCTGGACCGCCGTAGATCGCTTGCGCTGGGCCTGGCCGCTGGGGGGCTTCACCTGGGGGAACCTCGGAGTGAGCCAGGTGGACGACCGCGCGCTCCTTCGCCTCGCGAGCGTGACCGGGGTCTGGGGCGTCACGTTCGCCATGATCTTGATCAACGCGCTGCTGCTGGCCGGGCTCACCGGCGGGGGAGCGAGGCTCCGGCGGTCGGGGCGCATCCTCGTGGCCGCCACGGTCTTCGGCGCCCCGCTGCTGATCCCGTTCCCCGCGGCAAGCGGTGCCCCGGTCCGGATCGCGACCGTGCAGGTCGACGTCCGTCAAGCAAGGTCGGCGGGGGATCCGGTTGCCGAGGATCTGGGGGTCGCCCGGTTCAATATCCAGGCCGATCGGACGCTCGCAGCCGACCCACCCGATCTCGTGGTCTGGGGCGAAGGAGCCCTCGACCCCGGAGCGGCCGCAGATCCCGCGACGATGGCCGACGTCGCGACGGCGGTCTCGCAGGTGGGGGCACCGACCCTGATCGGAGCCGTGACCGACGACGCCGACGGGCACCAGCGGACCGACGTGCTGCTGTTCGACGCGAGCGGCGCGCTCGTGGACCGATACAACAAGGTCCATCTGGTTCCCTTCGGGGAGTACGTCCCCTGGCGCCACGAGCTCTCCTGGTTCCAGGCGCTCCAGCAGATCCCGGTCGATCGCGCACCGGGGGACCGGATCCACACGCTGTCGACCGGCGATCTCCCTCGGTTCGGGACGCCGATCTGCTTCGAGAACGCATTCCCGGAGATCCCCCGGGCGTTCGTGCGCGAGGGCGCGCAGTTCCTAGTGGTGACCGTGAACAACGCGTCGTACGGGTTCACGGCCGCGTCGGCTCAGCACGAACAGATGAGCCGCATGCGCGCTGTCGAGACCGGCCGGTGGGTTGTGAACGCTGCCGTCTCGGGGATCAGTGCGTTCATCGACCCCAGCGGGCGAGTCACCCAGCGCCTTGGGCTGTTCCGAACCGGGATCCTTCGGGGGACGATCCGGTCATCGAGCGCGATGACCCTCTACGTCCGATTCGGGGACTGGGTCCCGTACCTCGCGATCCTCCTGGTCCTCGGCCTCCTCCTCGTCCCGAGGCGGCGCAGGAGGATCCTGCCTGCCCCGGAGCCCTTGCCATCGGGGGCCAGGACCCTGGCGGTGCTTCCGACGTATGACGAGCGCGGAACCATCGAAGAGGTCGTCAGGGGTGTCATGGCAGCACCGGGGTCGATCGACGTGATCGTCGTCGACGACAGCTCGCCCGACGGGACGGCCGACGCGGTCCGCGCCATGATCGACGAGTTCGGCTCTCGCCTTCGCCTGCGGGAGCGCCCTGCGAAGTCCGGCCTCGCGAGCGCCTACTTGGACGGCTTCGCCCTTGGACTCGACGAGGGGTACGACCTCGTCGTCGAGATGGACTCGGATCTCTCGCACGATCCGACGGAGCTCGGCTCGCTTCTCGGCGCCGTCGACACCGCGGACCTCGTGGTCGGCAGCCGGTACATCCCTGGCGGAGCCGTCACGAACTGGAGCCGCTCACGCGTCGCCCTCTCGCGCGCCGGGAACCGCTACGCCCGGCTGATGCTGGGGATACCGCTCCACGACGCCACCAGCGGGTATCGCGTCTACCGACGGAAAGCCCTCGAGGCGCTCACCGCCGAACCGTTCCGCGCCGGCGGATATGGGTTCCAGATCGAGCTCGTCATGCGCGCGTGGAACCTGGGCTACACCGTCGCTGAATCGCCGATCACGTTCCGTGAACGGACGTATGGCGAGTCCAAGATCTCCCGCCGGATCATCGTCGAGGCGCTTTGGCTGGTCACGAAATGGGGCATCCGCGACAGGCTGAGAGGTGGCGGACCCTCGCAGCCCGTTTCCGGGGTCAGTCCCCCATAACGGTCATTATGTCGCCTTGTCCAGGAAGGGCCCGGCTTCCGCTGCGCCCTCCCGCGTCATGCCCCCCAGCGGAGCTTCAGATGCCGGGCGGCACGTGCCTCGTCCAGTCGCCGCACCGGGGTGGTTCGAGGCGCCTGTCGCAGAAGCTCGGGATCCGTACGTGCGTCGGCTGCGGCGTGACGCAGCGCCTCGGCGAACGCATCGAGGGTCTCTCGGGTCTCGGTTTCGGTCGGCTCCACCATCATGGCTTCCTCGACCACGAGCGGGAAATAGACGGTCGAGGGATGGAACCCGAGGTCGATCACCCGCTTGGCGACGTCCATCGCCCGAACGCCCGTCTCGTCCTTCAACGGCTTGGCAGTGGCGACGAACTCGTGCATCGGACGAACGTCGGGGTGCGCCAACGGGAAGTCGGGCGCGATCAGCGCGGCGAGGTAGTTCGCGTTCAGCGAGGCGAGCTCGCTCACGGCCTTCAATCCGTCCGCTCCGTGTAGGAACACGTACGCGTAGGCGCGCACGAGCACCCCGAAGTTGCCGTTGAAGCCGTGCAGACGCCCGATCGACCGAGGGCGATCGTGATCGAGTCGGAGTGCGCCCGTCCCGTCGTCGCGTTCGACCGTCGGCGTCGGCAGGTACGGGACGAGCTCCTCGACGACCCCGACGGGTCCGGCGCCCGGTCCTCCCCCACCGTGGGGCGTCGCGAAGGTCTTGTGGGTGTTGATGTGCACGATGTCAAAGCCCATGTCGCCCGGCCGGCATCGACCCAGGATCGCGTTCAGGTTGGCGCCGTCGTAATACACGAGTCCGCCCGCTCCGTGCAGGAGCGCCGCGATCTCGACGATCTCCTCCTCGAAGAGGCCGAGCGTGTTCGGGTTCGTGAGCATCAGGCCCGCGACGTCCTCGTCGACGAGCTTCGCGAGCTCCCCGACATCCACGAGACCTCGCGCGTCCGACGGTACGGGCACGGCGTGGAACCCACCGAGCCGCACGCTCGCCGGGTTCGTTCCGTGCGCGCTGTCGGGGATCAGCACCTTCGAGCGCTGTCCCCCACGATCCGCGTGGTAGGCGCGCATGATCAGCAGACCCGTCAGCTCGCCGCACGCTCCCGCCGGGGGTTGCAAGGTGGCGCGCGACATGCCGGTGATCTCGCAGAGCGACGCCTCGAGCCGCCACAACATCTCCAGCGCACCCTGTGTCGTGTGGTCCGGCTGCAGCGGGTGCAGGCGTCGGAACCCCGGGAGAGACGCGACCTCTTCCGCCACCTTCGGGTTGTACTTCATCGTGCAGGAGCCGAGTGGATAGAACCCCGTATCGAGCCCATAGTTCATCTGGGACAGACGCGTGTAGTGGCGGATCAGGTCGATCTCGGCCACCTCCGGAAGATCCGGGGGCACCCGGCGAGCATGCTCTTCGGGCACGGAGGCCTCGGGCAGATCGAGCGCTCCGAAGCTGAATGCACGCCGCCCCGCCACGGAACGATCCTTGATCGTGCCACCCTCGCCCGCGTCCTGGGTTCGGATCGGCGCTCCCCTGCTCACGTGACGAGCACCTCCGTCAACGCAGAGGCGTAGCGGTCGATCTCCTCTTTGCCGCGCCTCTCGGTGACCGCGACGACAAGCACATCGGCGCCGAACGAGGGCAGCGGAACCCCTGCGAGGATCCCCCGCTCGAGCAGCGCGTCACGAACCTCGATCGCCGGCCGAGGCAGCTTCAGCGCGAACTCCTTGAAGAACGGGGCATCGGGGAACAGCATCGACACGCCCGGGACGCTCGCGAGTCGACCGGCCGCATATGCGGCGCGCGACAGACACTGACGCCCGACCTCGACGAGCCCCTGGGGGCCGAGCCACCCGAGGTAGATCGTGGCCGCCACCGCCATCAGCGTCTGGTTGGTGCAGATGTTCGAGTTCGCCTTCTCGCGTCGGATGTGCTGCTCGCGCGCCTGCAGCGTCAACACATATCCGGTCTGGCCGTCTGCGTCGAGGGTCTCGCCGACGATGCGTCCGGGCATCTTCCGAACGTCGTCCAGACGCGCAGCTAGGAGGCCGAGGTACGGCCCCCCGAAGTTCAGGTTGTTGCCGAGCGACTGACCTTCGGCGACCGCGATATCGGCTCCGAGCTCCCCCGGCGGTGCCAGCACGCCGAGCGAGACCGGGTCGAAGACCTGGATCGCGTAGGCCCCGCCGTCGTGGGCCTGGGCGAACAGGTCGCGCGCCGGCTCGAGTGCTCCATAGACGTTCGGGTGCTGCACCACGACGGCGGCGACGTCCTGATCGACGGGCGGCACCCCTCCGCGTCCCTCGGGGATGGGGAAGATCTCGGGTTCGTACCCGCTCCCCCGCCCGTACGCGCGCAGCGTGTCCACCAACCGCAGGTCCACGCCACCGGACACGAGCACACGAGGCCGGCCAGCTGAGCGAGCCATGTTCACAGCCTCGACGAGCGCCGTCGCGCCGTCGTAAAGCGAGGCGTTGGAGACCTCGAGCCCCGTCAGCTGGCACACCATCGACTGGAACTCGAACAGCACCTGCAGCACACCTTGCGACAGCTCCGGCTGATACGGCGTGTACGAGGTGGTGAACTCGGAGCGACCGGCGAGAGCCCATACGAGCGAGGGCACGTAATGGTCGTAGGCCCCTCCGCCGGCGAAACAGATCACGTCCTCGACGGTTCGGTTGCGCTTCGCGAGGGATCCGAGATCGGCGACGAGCTCCATCTCAGAGACCCCGTCCGGGATGTCGAGCGGGCGATCGAGCCTGACCTGCTGCGGGATCTGGTCGAAGAGGTCGTCGAGCGAGGACAGCCCCACGGTGCGCAGCATGTCGCGCACTTCATCCTGGGTGTGCGGGGCGAACTTCACCTTCGCAAGTGTACGGAGGGAGCGGCCGGAGGCCCTGCCTCGTTAGCCCGAGGTGTCTTCCAGGTCGTACTTCGTCACCAGCGAGAGGTAGTCGCGCTGGTAGAAGATCTTGCAGCGGACCTCGGGGTAGCGTTCACGGAGCCGGCGAACCTTCCGGTTCTTCTTCGTGACGAGCCGCTGGTTCAGGGTCGTGATCTCGATGTAGAGGTCGAAGTCGGGAAGGTAGAAGTCCGGCGTGAACCGCTGCGTGACGTGTCCCTCGAGATCCCATTCGATGTCGAAGGACGTCGGCTCGTAGTCCCATTCGATCTCATAGAAGTCGAGCAACCGAGCGAACTGTCGCTCGGAGCCGTGGGCGAAACGAACGGTGTCACTCTGTAGCTCGCTTTCGGAGGTCGCCCTCTGCGCGCTCACGAGCCTCCGGCGGCGACCCTGGACGGCCGCTTCTTGGCCGCCTTGGTGATGCTGTCCTGGACATCGGTCCACACCCTATCGAGCGAGATCGCGAACACGCCTTGTCCGTTCTGCAGGAGGTCTATCACTGCCTCCGGCGTGTGCGCCTCGTACACGCCACGCCCGTCGGACATCAACGTGACACCGTGCGGACGCCGGCTCATCGATCGCAGGTGCTCGACGGCCTTCCGGACCCGCTGCAGCGACACACCGGTGTCGAGAAGGCTCTTGATGACCCGCAGGGTTGCGAGATCCTGGAAGGAGTAGAGCCGCTGGGTTCCCGAGCCGTGCGCGTCGTTGATCGAGGGCGTGACGAGCCCGGTGCGGGTCCAGTAGTCCAGTTGACGGTAGGTGATGCCGGAGATCCGCTTCGCCTCCGGTGCTCGAAACCCCTGCTCGCTCATGACAGCCCCGTAATCACGACGTTGTATTTCGGCAGCGTAAGGCACCTTTCATGCCGTGTCAACGGCCGAGCGGCGACGTCAGCCTTGGAAGTCCTCGGGGCTCACGTTGTCCAGGAACTCGCGGAACTTCTCGACCTCCTCCTCCTCGTCACCGGGGATGAGGATCGATGCCTCGGACAAGACGTCCTCGGAGGCGAATATCGGCGTCGACGTGCGCACCGCCAATGCGATGGCATCGCTCGGCCGAGCGGAGATCTCGAAGCTCTCATCGAGTCGCTTCAGCTCGATCGTCGCGTAGAAGGTGCTGTCGCGGAGCTCGGTCACGACGATCCGCTGCACCTGGACCGACAGATCGTCGAGGATGTTCTTCAGCAGGTCATGCGTCATCGGTCTCGGCGTCGCGACCCCCTGCAGGGAGAGCGCGATCGCCGCCGCCTCCGCCGCTCCGATCCAGATCGGAAGGTATCGCTCGCCCTCGCGCTCGCGGAGCAAGACGATCGGTTGATTGGTCGGCAGTTCGACACGCACGCCGGTGAGTTCCATCTCGATCATGGCCTTCGGCCACTGTAGCCGTGGCCTTCTGGTCGGGCAACCTGCGCGTCAGGCGTTCGCGACGAGCAGCGGCGCAAGGACATCGGGGTCGAGCGTCAACGCCGGCAGATCTTCGACCTGCAAGATGTCGGAGATGTTGCGGTACCGCTCCCGGAAGTCCAACCCGTAGCCGACGACGAAGCGATCGGGGCAATCGAACCCCACGTAGCGAACATCGACGGGAACGATGCGGCGCACGGACTTGTCCAACAGGGCGCAGACCTCGAGCGAGGCCGGCCCCCGGGCGCGAAGCGAGGAGAGGAGATACCGCAACGTCAGCCCGGTATCGACGATGTCTTCCACCATGATCACGTCGCGCCCCGCGAGGTCGACGTCGACGTCGAGGAGGATCTGCACGCGCCCGAAGGACTCCTCCGCGTCGCCGTACCGGCTCGTCGCCATGAAATGAGGCTCGACGGGGAGCCCGATCTGACGCATGAGATCCGCCAGGAAGACCGCGCCGCCCTTGAGGACGGTAACGAGCACAGGGTCTCTCCCCGCGTAGTCATCGGTGATCTCGCGGCCGAGCTCGTGAACCCGGCGGCGGATGTCCTCACGTCCGAACAGGACGTTCGCGACCTCCATCATCCCGCGGCGAGCCTAGCAGCCGACAACGAGCGGGCCCGCCGGCCCCTCACGCGCTCTGAAGGTTCTCTCGGAGATTGGTCCGCAGCAGCGCCTGCTTGAACTTCCTGGATGTGACGGAGAGCTCTGCCAGTGTCTGGGACGCGGTGCGTCGGGCGTCGGGATTCCGCTGACGCAGCGTCGGGGCGACGATCGATTCGAAGAAGTCCGATTCCCTGTCGGCGAAGTGCTTGTACATCGTGAGGTGCCGCGGCTCGATCCCGTATCGGAAGAAGTCCTTCACGATCGACAGCAGGATGTAGTCCTCGCCGTCGTAGTACTTCGCGCTGTCGGGCCCGTGGGAACAGATGATGTTGAACGACTCGAGTTCCCTGATGCGCTCGCGGTCGACCCCGGTCGCCGCCGACATCTCCTCGATCGACATCTGCAGACCGGTTGGCGCCTCGGCGATCTCGGCAACGGCGCTCGCCTCGGCCTCATCCCCACCCGAGGCGGAGCGTTCACCATCGCCCAGGTCGTCGGCGGCCTCGTCGGCAACCTGCTTCAGCAGACGTTCCTTGATCACCTTCAGCGGCAGGTACTCGTCGCGCTGCATCCGCAGGATCGACCTGAGCTTCTCGACGTCCTGCACGTAGAACTTCCGATAGCCCGAGGGTGTGCGCTCGGGCTCGATCAGCCCCTCCGCTTCGAGGAAGCGGATCTTCGAGATCGTGATGTCCGGGAACTCCGCCTTGACCGAGACCAAGACCTCTCCGATGGATTGATAGTTGCGCGTGCCCGACATCTGCCTCACTCCCCTGCTGCGAAGAACGTCAGCTTGAATCGCCCGATCTGAACCTCGTCGCCGTTCGCGAGCTTCGTTTCTTCAACCTGCTCACCGTTCACATAGGTCCCGTTCAGGCTGCCGACGTCACGCACGAACCACGACCCATCGTCGTGTCGCTCGAACACCGCGTGCTTGCGCGAGACCGTGACATCGTCGAGGAAGACATCGCTGTCAGGCATGCGCCCAGCCGGTACTTGGCCGGGCTCGAGCAGGAAGGTCGACCCGGCGTTCGGCCCACGCTTCACGAGAAGCAGAGCCTGTCCGGTCTCCAGGCCATCATGAGGGAATGGGAACTCGTCATGTCCTTCATCGACAGGCTCGACGGGTGTGAGGGCGAGCGTTGGGTCCTGCTGCAGTGGAGCCCCGCACTCCGCGCAGAAGAGCGCGTCATCACTGTTGCGATGTCCACAGCGGGTACAGAACACCGTCAGGCTCCCCCAAGGTCTCAGCTCCACCCGAGGGTCCTCGTCGAGGGAAGGCCCTCGACCCTCACTGGCCCGTGGACGTTATCGCAGCGTGATGGAAGGGTCAATCGGACACAGCGGCAACCCTCGAGTTGGGGAGCGCCTGAGCCTCAACCCCCGGTCGATGCAGCTTCCCTACGAGCGATCGGACGTTTCGTCCACGAACGTCCGATACGCGGCGGCGTCGAGCAGGGAGTCGGCCTCTGACGGCGAAGAAGGATCCACCACCACGAGCCACCCGTCGCCGTACGGCTGTTCGTTGACGAGCTCTGGGCGATCCTCGATCAGTCGGTTGCGTTCCACCACCGTTCCCGATACGGGACTGAACACGTCGGAGACCGATTTCGTCGATTCGACCTCGCCGAGTGGCTCGCCCGCCTTGACGGTCGCTCCGATCTCGGGGAGATCTACGTACACCACGTCTCCGAGCGCCGATTGCGCGAAGTCGGTGATGCCGATGCGCGCGCGGCTGCCCTCGAGGCGCAGCCATTCGTGCTCTTTCGAGTAGCGAAGGTCGTCAGGGAACTCCACGGTCGTCTTCCTCTCCGAGGTGCGTCAGGGCCGGTGCTGTTACGGCAACGATATCGCTCGGCGCCAACGACGTCGTCGCGGGCTCACGCGGACGCGAGGGCTCGACGGATGTCTGCCATGTACACGGCCGCCGCGATGTAGTACTCGACGATGGCCACCGCGAACAGGACCCAGCCCACCGAGAGTGCCAGCTCAGCGAGCGCCAGACCCGATGTGCCCCAGGCGATCGCAGGAACCCCTGCCATCAGCGAGAACGTCGCAACCTTCCCCACCACCCGCACGTCGATCCGGAGTCGTTTCTCCGCCAGCAGGGCCGCGCCGACCGCGAGCACAGCGACATCGCGCAACAGGACGAGCACCGCCGCCCACAAGGGGAACACGCCGCGGATGACGAGAGCGATGAGTCCCGCCACGATCACCAGTCGATCGGCCGCAGGGTCGAGCATCCGCCCGAGCTCCGTCACTTGGTCGAAGCGCCGAGCCACATATCCATCGACCCAATCGGTCGACACGACGAACGCGAACACGAGCAACCCGGTCATCGGAGAACCCTGGCGAACGATCAACCAGAAGAACAGCGGGATGAACAGGATCCGCACTGCCGAAAGAGCGTTCGGGACGGTCAGGATCGCCGACGATGCTCGTTCGGAGCTTGCCGTTCCTCTCATCGGTCGGGCCGGGCGGATTCGAACCGCCGACCTTCTGACCCCCAGTCAGACGCGCTAACCAAGCTGCGCCACGGCCCGTGTGCGTGATTGTACCGGCGCGGCGACCTCGGGACGCGGCAGGCTCTCGGGTCGCGCGCGAGTCACGGGTGGTTCCACTAGTCTGTGACGGACTAGGTGGAGGGGTCCGCCCGACGCCTGTTGCCCGTTCTAGGACGGAACCGGAGGCGGATCGGCACGCCTCCGAAGCCGAACTCCTGCCGGAGCCGATTCTCGATGAACCGTTGGTATCCGGCATCGGGCGCCGCGCCTCCGAAGATCACGAAGGTGGGGGGGCCGCTGCTCACCTGCGTCGCGTAGTGCATCGTTCCTGCGCGGCGGGGGGTCGGATTCTCAGCCTGGGCACGATGGATGATCTCGTTTACCTTGGCCGTGGGAACCCGCCGGGCCCAGCGCGCGTGGAGGTCAGTCAACACAGCGGGAAGCCTCGGGACACCTTGCCCCCTGATCGCCGATGTCCGCAGGACGCTCGCCCGAGCGAACGGAACGAGCGTGTCGCTGAGCTCCTTGTACGTGCGGTCCTTCTGCTCGACCAGGTCCCATTTGTTCGCAACGAGCAGGAACGCTCTCCCCGCTTCCATGATGCGCGTCGCGATCTTCTTGTCCTCCCCCGCGAAGCCCTCCGTCGCATCGATCACGAGCACCCCCACGTGCGCACGTTCGATCGCTTGCGTCGCTCGAACGAAGCTGAAGTACTCGAGCCCCCGCACCTTCACCTCCCTGCGCATGCCCGCTGTGTCGATGAACCGGACCGCTCCCCCGGGCCACTGCACGAGGGCGTCGACCGAATCACGCGTCGTGCCGGCTTCCTCGAAGACGACCGATCGCTCCTCCCCCACCAGCTTGTTGAACAGGCTCGATTTCCCGACGTTCGGACGCCCGACGATCGCGAAGCGGGGAACCTCCGCCACCTGCGCACCCGTCTCGCGGGGCGCAGACGGCAAGAGATCGATGATCCGATCGAGCAGGTCGCCGGCTGCCCGGCCGTGAAGGCTGCTGATCGCCAGCGGTTCCCCCAGCCCAAGGTCATTGAAGGCAACCGCGTCGGCCTCGTCATCGTGCGTGTCCACCTTGTTCGCCACGACGACCACCGGGACCGGAGATCTCCGAAGTCTTCGGGCAAGCGTCGCGTCCTCTTCGGTGATCCCTGCTCGGGCGTCCACGACGAGCAGGATCAGATCAGCCTCGGCCGAGGCCATGTCCGCCTGCTTCGTCGTCAGCGCATGGATACCGGTCGCGCCGCCCAGGTACCCCGCGGTGTCAACCAGGCTGAAGCGGCGACCCCGCCACGTCGCCTCGACTTCGACCCGGTCGCGCGTCACGCCCGGGGAACCGTGTGCGATCGCCTCTCGGCGACCGAACAGGCGGTTGACGAGGGTCGACTTCCCGACGTTCTGTCGGCCGATCACGGCAACCTTCGGCGTGCGTTCGTCGCTCACGATCGCCTCTCACGTGCTCGCGCCACGACGTCGATCGCCGCTCGCAGTGTCTCCTCGACGTCCACGTCGGTCGTCTCGATCACGACGGCACCGGGTTGCGGCACGAACGGGTTCACCGAGGCGTCTTTCCGATCGCGGCTTCCCAACTTCGGGACGGAGGGATCGCCGCTCCGTTCCTCCGACCGTCTTCGCTCGCGAACGTCGGCGTCGGCCACCAGATACAGCTTGACGTCGGCGTCCGGGAAGACGACCGACGCGATGTCTCGACCCTCCATCACGACGCCCCCCTCCCCCAGCTGTCGTTGCAGCTCCCGCATGAGCGACCGAACACGGGGATGGCGAGACACCTGGGAAACGGCGGCCTCGACCAGCGTGCTCTGGAGGTCGGCGCCCGGCGAGAGACCCTCGATCGAGAGTTCACGGGGCCGGACGCCAGCGAGCGTAAACCTCAAGTCGCGCGCGACCTCCTCGAGGCCTCGTTCGTCGTCGGCGTCGACGCCGCCCTCGAGCGCGGCGCACGTCAACGCGCGATACATCAGCCCCGTATTCACGTACGGAAGCCCCAGGGTCCGCGCCAGCCCGCGAGCGAGGGTGCTCTTCCCGCTTCCCGCTGCCCCGTCGATCGCGATGATCATCGCCTTCGTTGTCATCAGCCGATCACGTCGATCCGCGCACCGAGGGAACCGAGCAGCTGGACGAAGCCGGGGAACGAGACGTCGGCGACTTCCATCTCGCTGATCTCGCACGGCCCCGACGCACCCAGCGCCGACACGGCGAACGCCATCGCCAACCGGTGATCACCTCCGGGGCTCGCCATGCCACCGGACAGGCCACCTCCGGCCACGACGAGGTCGTTCCCCTCGGTGGCTGCGTGCCCCCCAAGGGATGCGATCCCCCTCGCGATCCCGTCGAGTCGATCGCTCTCCTTCACGCGGAGCTCGCCGGCGCCCAGGAACCAGGAGTCGCTTGGGGCATGTGAGGCGAGCAACGCGAGCACCGCGACCTCGTCGATCACGAGTGGCAGTTCCTCCTTCGCGACGCGAACCGGCACGATGCCGTCGCATGGTGCGACCCAGAGGTCGCCGACCGGCTCTCCGATCTCCTCGCGAGACACGCGCTGCTCCGTCCTGATCCCCATCCGTTCCATCACCTCGAGGAACCGAAGGCGGCTTGGGTTCAGCCCGACGTTCGCGACCGTGATCTCGGAGCCGCACAGCGCCGCGCCGGCGACGAGGAACGCCGCAGAGGAGGGATCACCGGGGACGGATCCGCGGAAGCCCTGGTGCTGAAACGCCTCGACACGGATCGCGTTCCCCTCGATCATGACCGGGGCTCCCAGCGCCACGAGCGCGCGCTCCATGTGATCGCGCGTCCAAGCCGACTCTCGCACCAGCGTCCGCCCCTCGGCGGCGAGACCCGCGAGCAGGACGGCGCTCTTCACTTGGGCGGTGGGAACAGGCGTTTGATACTCGATGCCATGCAGACGCCCACCCTCGATCACGAGCGGCGCGTGGCCGTCCGTGACGGAAACCCCGGCACCCATCAACCGCAACGGCTCGGCCACGCGATCCATGGGCCTCGAGCCGAGGCTTTCATCGCCCGTCAGCACGCTCCGGAACGGGGCTGCTGCGAGGACCCCGGCCAGCAACCGCATCGCCGTCGCCGAATTCCCGCAGTCGAGGTCACTCGGCGGCTCCCGCAACCCGTCGCGGCTCTCACCCTCGACCTCAAGTGGCATATCCACCTCGTGCGGGCCGCCTCCGTTCCACGTGGAACGGTGGGCCTCCACGACGGTGCCACCGTTGCGACGCCAAGCCTCGAGTGCAGGTCCAGCCAACCCGGTCAGGTTCGACAGGCAGGCCGCTGTAGACCGCACGTCGAGGGAGACAGGAAGCCCCTCGAGACGGCTCACCCCGCTCGCCGTCGCCGCAAGGATCAACCAGCGATGGGCGATGGATTTATCGCCCGGGACCGTCGGTCGACCCGAGAGCCGGGACCCCGGATCGATCCGGATGCGCACGACGCCTCCTCAGGCCAGCCGCGTCGGGTCGAAATCGTGCTTTGCGAGCACGCGCGACGCGGCGTCGACATCGGTGGCTGCGACGGTGAGGTGGACGGTGCCGCGGCCTCCCTCGGGAGAGTGGACGATCTGCAGATCCTCGATGTTGACCGACCCCGTCCCGAGCACGCTCGTGAGCTCGGCGAGCGCCCCCGGACGGTCGGGCACGACGACCTGCAGCACGGCGACGCCGGCCCGGACGGTGGGTTTCGCAGCGAGCCGAAGGCGGGCCTGCTTCGCCTCTGCGAACGTCGAGCGAACCAGCTCCGCCTCGCCCTCGAGAACACCGTCGCGAAGCACAACGAGCCTGGCGACGTAGAGATCGATCGCCTCCGCCAACGCCTCCCGATTCGCAAGAAGGATGTCGCTCCAGAGTGTCGGGTTGGACGACGCCAGCCGTGTGAGGTCGCGGAATCCCCCGGCGGCCAGCAAGAGGATCTCGGGTTCATCGGCCTCTTCGGTGGCGGCCAGGCCCATGAGGGCGGTCGAGGCAACCTGCGGCAGATGGCTGACGAAGGCGACGAGGCGGTCGTGACGATCGGGTGCCATCCGGATCGGCCGCGCGCCGATCAGCGCGACCCACGACTCGAGCGACTCGATCGCCTCGGTCGCAGCGCCCTCGATCGGGGTCAGCACCCAGACGATGCCGTCCACCACGGACGCCGAGGCATGGTCCGGGCCAGATCGTTCGCTTCCGCCCATCGGGTGTCCCGGGATCCACCGCGACAGGTCGGAGGGATCCCCCGTCGCTTCGATCTCCGCAACGATGTGCGACTTGATGCTTGCGACATCCGTTACCAGGGCCCCGGGAGCGGCAGCGAGCGCACGAAGCACCAATCCCGGGATGGTCGGGATCGGGGTCGCGATGACTATGAGGTCGGCATCCTCGACACACGCTTCGAAGGTCGCCGCAGCTTCCAAACCTGCGCGTGAGGCCGAGCGGGCGAGCGTGGATGGATCTTCGTCCCAGATCCTCACCGAACACCCGACACGCGCCGAGGCCAGCGCCACCGACGTTCCGATCAATCCCGTCCCGACGACGGCGATGCGCTCAGGGGGACTCGAGGTCGTCACGAAGCGACTCCGCCCCGTCCATGTAGACGTGGGCGATCTCGTCGAGCGCCCCTTCGGTGTAGAAATGCATAAGGATCCGCACCACCGACGACATCGACCCCTCGACCGGGATCTCCCTCGCACACATCAGCGGGACGAGTCCGAGTCCCATCTTGCGAGCTGCCTCGGCAGGGAATATCGCCCGAAGATCGTCCGTCGCCGTGAACAGGATGCTGACCAGGTCGTCGAGAGCTACGCTGTTGCGGTCGAGCATGGCGGCAAGCAGACGTTCGGTAGAGGACAGGACGGCTTCAGGGGAATCCTCCCCCACGACGATCGCGCCTCGCGCAGCTCGAACCCTCACCCCGACCCCTCCGAACATCTCGACGCCGAGGCGGTAGCCCCGAGCCCCAAGGCTACCTGCCGATAGCTCGCGCGAGGTCGATGACTTCTTCGTGCGTCAACGGGCGAACGTCTCCGGCGGGAAGACTGCCGAGTCGAACCGGACCCACACGCAGACGCACGAGGCGCGTGACGGGCAACCCCACCGCAGCGAGCAATCGTCGAACCTCGCGCTTGCGCCCCTCGGTCATGACGATCCGAACGGCGGCGCGTCCACGGGCGGCAGCGACGATCCTCACGGCCGCGGCATGGGCAGGGCCATCCTCGAGTTCGACCCCGGCCCGGATCCTCGCGAGTTGCTTCGCGCTCGGTTGCCCCTCGAGCTCAGCCAGGTACTCCTTCTCGATGCCGAAGCTCGGGTGCGACAACCGGTTCGCCAGGTCGCCGTCGTTCGTCAGGAGTAGGAGACCCTCGGTATCTCGATCCAGCCTGCCGACCGGGAACACCCGCGGGGCGTCCGCGGGTAGGAGGTCGCGGATGTCGGCGCGGCCCTGAGGATCCTTCATGGTCGTCACGACTCCGGCAGGCTTGTGCAACGCGTAGTACCTCACGCTCGGATCGAGGTTCACCTTCAGGCCGTCGACCCGGACCTCGTCCAGATCGGGGTCAGTTCGGTCTCCCAGGGTGACGGCGCTTCCGTTGACGGTGACCCGACCCTCGACGATGAGTTGCTCGCAGGCTCGGCGAGAGCCGTAGCCGGCACGGGCCAACGCGCGCTGGATGCGCTCTTCCGCCAAGACTCAGCTCGGTTCGGACCCGGCGGTTCCCTGACTCTCGGACACCTCGTCCTCGGCCTCCCCGAGGACCAACGGGGTCCGGTCGCGCCCGCCGCCGCCGTCGTCCTCTTCCTCCAGGCCGAGGAGCGGAGCCAGGGAGGGCAGCGCTGCGAGCGAGGGAAGCCCGAGCCGTTCCAAGAACCCGGGGGTGGTGGCGTACAGGACGGGGCGCCCGGGAGACGCGTCGCGCCCGGCCTCCTCCACGAGGGCCTTGTCGACGAGCGCGCGCAAGACACCGTCGGAATTGACGCCCCTGATCCCGGAGACCTGGTGACGGGTCACCGGCTGTTTGTACGCAACGATCGCGAGTGTCTCGAGTGCAGCTTTGGTGAGTCGTGCCTGACGCGACGAGAGCACGAACTGCTCCACGATCTGCGCGGTGTCGGGATGGGTGTACAGGCGCCAGCCCCCCGCCACGTTGCGCAGGACGAGGCCGGAGCCTCGATCGTCGAGCTCGCTCGCAAGCCGATCGCACAGCGACTCGACCGAGCGGCGATCGAGATCGAGCGCCTGCGCCAGCACGGTCGCGGCCAACGGCTCATCCGACACGAAGAAGAGCGCCTCCAGCGCTCGCGTGTCATGAACCTGCGCGTGCACCTGCTCTGTCACTCGAGATTCACCCCCGCCATTCGATCTGGATCTCGCCGAACGTCTCCGCCTGTTGGATCTCGACCTTCCCCTCACGGTACAGCTCGAGCAGAGCGAGGAACCTCACGACGACGTGGATCCGGTCGTTGCAGTCCGAGACCATCTCCCGGAAGGACGCCGACCTCCCGATCTCGGTGATCCGGTCCTGCATCGTGCTCATCGCCTCTGCGACCGAATACCGGATGGGCGTCACGTGGGAGAGGTCGAGCGTGGGCGGAGGGCGAAACAGCTGCGCCCCTACTCGGGCGAGATCGACGAGCTGGAGCTTCTCCATAGGATCCGGGTACAGATGCGAGAACTCCGGACCCGGACCGACGTCGCGTGCGAAGTACGAGGCCTCGTCCTCCAGTCGCCGGGCGATCTCGACGGCTACGCGTCTGAAGGCGGCGAGCTCGATGGACCTGGCGTACGCGAGATCGGGCGAGGCGCCCAGGATGTCTTCCTCATCCAGCTCCGTTCTCCTCGGCATGAGGCGGCCGACCTTCAACTCCAACAGCACGGCGCAGATCGCGAGGAACCACGTGCCTTCCTCCAGGTTCCACGCGGCGACGTCCTTGGTGTGCGTGAGGTAGCGGTGTGTAACATCAGCCACGCTCACGTCGCAGACCTCGACCTTCTGTTCCAAGATCAGATCTGCCAGCAGGCGGAACGGGCCCGTGAAGACCGGCAGCTCGACCGCGAACTCGCGTGGCGCCGGTGTCTGCGAGCCGCTATTCATGCGAAGTGCATCGCGGAGCGCACCGCGGCGAGGGTTTCCTGGGCGATCGGGCGGGCACGCTGTGCACCCTCGGCTAAGACCTTCTCCACGAGGCCGGGCTCGCCTTCGAGCTCGGCCCTCGTTTCACGGTACGAGGCGAAGCGGTCGATGATCCGATCAGCGAGATCCATCTTGTCGTCCACGCATCCGAGCGTGCCTGCGCGACAGCCGAGCGCCACCTCCTCGACGTGCTCATCCGGTGAGAACACGTGGTGCAGTGCGAAGATGGGGCAGATCTCCGGCCGGCCGGGATCGCCGCGGCGAACCTTCTCGGGATCGGTGATGAACGAGCGGACCTTGGCTCGGATCGTGTCCGGATCGTCCCGCACGCCGATGTAGTTGTCGAGCGACTTGGACATCTTGCGCCCGTCGCTCCCGGGGATCATCGGGGTCTCCGACAGGAGTGGCTGGGGCTCGATGAGAACCTCGCCATAGGTGCCGTTGAAGCGTCGGACGATCTCGCGAGAGATCTCCAGATGCGCGACCTGATCCTGACCGACCGGAACCAACTCGCCCTTCATGATCGTGATGTCGACGGCCTGGAGCACCGGATATCCGAGAAGCCCGTAGTTCGCGACCTCCCGCTCCGCCATGTCGCGGAGCCGCTCTTTGAACGAGGGCACCCGCTCCAGCCACCCGAGAGGTGTGGTCATGCCGAACAGGAGCGCCATCTCGGCCACCTCGGGGATGTCGGACTGCCGGTAGATCGTGGCCTTCGCTGGATCGAGCCCCGCCGCCAGCCAATCGAGCACGAGCCCCTCGGTCCATCCAGCGAGCTCGTCCGTGCGATCGTAATGCGTCGTCAGCATGTGCCAGTCGGCGATGAAATAGAAGCAGTCGTACGCGGCATCTTCTTGAAGGCGCAGCATGTTCTCGATGTTGCCCGCCCAGTGACCGACGTGAAGCGGCCCGGTCGGCCGATATCCCGTCAAGACCCTTCGTGCGAGGCCGGCGGCTGGTGTGGTCGGAGTGGAAGTGGGCTGGTCGATGCCGGCGATGATAACGCGGGACCTGGCCAGCGAAGCGCTACCGCAGACCTTCAAAGCGCTCAAGCAGCGAAGCGGTAGCGCAATCTTCAAAGCGCTCAAGCAGCGAAGCGGTAGCGCAAATCATCAGGACCCAACGCAGGAGATCCCTGCCGAGACTCGGCAGAGGGCGTCCACGAAGGAGTAGACGATCGAGTTGATAGGCCCGCTCACGATGAACATGAGCACGAGGATCGACAGGGGTAGGTACTGGTCGAAGTTACGATAGGCGCGAGCCGCGGGAGGCGGAAGCAGGAGGCCAACCAGTCGCGCCCCGTCGAGCCCAGGGACCGGCAGGAGATGGAACACAGCGAGCGAGAGGTTCGCCAACATGATGGCGGCGAAGAACAGCGTCGTCTCGTCGCCGATCCCGGCTCGGATCGGGACACCTGCGATCAGCGCTACCGCAACGTTGGCCATCGGCCCGGCGACCGAACAGAGCACCGTGTCGCGCGTGCGACGCTTGAAGTAATTCGGATCGATCGGCGCTGGTTTCGCGTACGCGAAAGGTGGTGGATGTTGCCCGGCCGCCCACAACACTGCCACGAGGATCGGCAGCAACCCGCTGCCGAAGGGGTCGAACCAGGTGCTCGGGCGAAACGTGAGGCGACCCCACAGGCGCGGCGTGGGATCGCCCAGCTTCGATGCAACGAAGGCTCTCGCATACTCGCGAACGATCATGCCCACGGCGATACCGAGGAGCAGGTACAGGGAGAACCGGATCCCGAGCGCGGTGAAGTTCCCCATCAGCGGTCCCCGTTCATGCGAGCCAGCCGTGCACCAGGGAGGGAGGCGCGACTTCCTGTTCGCTGAAGGTCATCGCCGCCACCACCCGACTCGCCGCCTCGTGGGCCGAGGCCTCATCACGAGCATGAACCTCCCCGACCTTCTCTTCACGATCGACGTGATCCCCTACCTTAGAACGCACCACGATACCGACGGCTGGGTCCACGCGGTCGCCCTTCTTCGACCCGCTAGCGCCTAGGGCTGCACTCGCGCGACCGATCACCTCCGCGTCCACCCCGGCGAGCGACCCGGCGCGCTCTGCGAGGATCGCGCGCACGACCGGAGCTCGTGGCAAGACCGCCCACGGATCGTCGAGCACCCGCTCGTCCCCGCCTTGAGCCGACACCATGGCCCGGAATCGTTCCGCCGCCCGCCCGTCGTCGAGTGCTCGCTCGGCGAGACGAACGGCGTCGTCGCGAGCCAGTCCCTCGAGGACGTCCAGAGCGCGAGCCGCGAACGCGACGGCCAGCTCGCGGAGTCTTCCTCGGCGGGCCCCCCGCAGGACCTCGACGGCCTCGGCGACCTCGAGGGCGTTGCCCACGGCGTCACCGAGCGGCTGGGACATGTCGGTGACCGCGGCTCGTGCGGGGCGATCGAACGCGCGTGCCAGGCTGAGGCACTCCTCGGCGAGCGCGGTCGCCTCCTCGGGTGTCTTCATGAACGCGCCGCTCCCGACCTTCACGTCGAGCAGGATGAGGTCGGTCTGCACGGCGAGCTTCTTCGACATGACGCTCGCGGCGATCAACGGGATCGACTCCACGGTCGCGGTCGCGTCGCGCAGCGCGTACAGGGCCGCGTCGGCAGGAACGAGCGTCGCTGACTGGGCTGCGATCACGCACCCGACCTCGGCAGCCTGCCGCTCGATCTCATCCGCGGACAACTGCGTTCGGAAGCCGGGGATCGACTCGAGCTTGTCCAGCGTGCCTCCGGTATGGCCGAGGGCTCGGCCGGATAGCTTCGCAACCGCCAACCCGAGCGCCGCGGCGAGCGGCGCGAAGATGAGGGTTACCCCGTCGGCCACCCCTCCCGTCGAATGCTTGTCCACGGTCGAGCGACCCAGGCCGGTGAAGGAGACGGTCTCCCCCGAAGCGATCATCACACGTGTCAACGCCAGGGTCTCTTCAGGGTCGAGGCCGCGCGTCGCACACGCCATCAGGAAGGCGGCCGCGAGCGCGTCGCTGATCTCACCCCTCAAGAACCCGTTCACGAAGACCTGGATGTCAGCAGGAGCCAGGGAGCGCCCGTCGCGCTTCGTTGCGACGATCGTCCTCGGGTCGCGCACCGTCACGCTCGGCGTCTCCCTTCCCTGCTTCGCTCGTTGACCGCTCCCTTGAGTTGAGGTTGAGACCTCAAGGGAAGCCGATCCGGTTCAGGAAGCTCGACCCTTCGAGCTCCCCGGCATCGACGCCCAGTAGAGCAGCAGCCGTCTGGCCGAGGTCGCCGAAGCTGTCGCGTGAACCGATGTCATACGGGCCGCTTGGAAGGCCAGCTGCGAGCAGAGGAGTGCGCTCGCGTGAATGATCGGTCGGCCGGGTCGTCGGATCGCACCCGTGATCGCCTGTGATGAGCATCACGCCGCCGTCTAGCGCACGGATCAACTCCGGGATCCGTCGATCGAGCGCCTCGACCGCTGCGGCATAGCCGACGGGGTCATTGCGGTGGCCGAATTTCGAGTCGAAGTCGACTAGGTTCGTGAACACGAGCGCTGGCTCTCGCCGACGCAGGTGAGGGAGGAGCTCGAGATAGCGGAGCGTGAGCTCGATGCCGTGGTCGTTTGAGTCCGAGTAGCTGAACTCCGTGATCCCCTTCCCGCAGAAGATGTCGGCGATCTTGCCTACGCCATAAACGGGCACACCCGCATCGGCGAGGTGGTCCAGGACGGTCGGGCCGGGGGGCGGCACCGAGAAGTCCCGCCGCCCGGCACTGCGCTCGAAGTGGCCGGGCGTTCCGACGAATGGTCGGGCGATCACCCGTCCGACGCGATGCGGGCCGTCGAGGATACGTCGTGCGATTCGGCACCATTCGTAGAGCTGCTCAAGCGGCACGATGTCGTCGTGGCACGCGATCTGGAACACGGAATCGCCGCTCGTGTAGACGATCGGACGGCCGCTGGCCATGTGTTCCTCGCCCAGCTCGGCGATGATCTCGGTGCCGGACGCCGGCTTGTTGCCCAGGACCGTTCGACCGATCGCGGACTCGAACGCCCCGATCACGTCCGCGGGGAATCCATTCGGGTACAGCGGGAATGGGGTGTCGAGCCTGATCCCCATCATCTCCCAGTGACCCGTCGTGGAATCCTTGCCGGCCGAGCGCTCCGTGGCGCGCCCGTATCCGCTCCCCTGTGCCGCCGCCGCAGGGACACCCTGGATCTCGGTGAGGAAGCCGAGCCCGAGCGCCCCGAGATTCGGCGCATGGATCCCGCCTACCGCTCTCGACACGTTGCCGAGCGTGTCCGACCCCTCGTCGCCGTATGCTGCCGCGTCGGGTGCGTCGCCCACTCCCCAGGAGTCGCAGACGAGCACCAGGACCCGCGGTACCAGGGATGGGCTCAACCCGCGATCCCCTTCTGCTTGCAGTCGATGCACAGGACCGCCCAGGGCAAGGCCTCGAGTCGTTCGAGTCCGATCGGCTTGCCGCAGCTCTCGCAGGTGCCGTACGTGCCCGCATCCATCTTGGCCAGCGCCCGCTCGACATCTCGGAGGTTCGAACGGAGGGCTCGAACCACGGAGATCAACCGCGACCTCTCTTCGGTGCGGTGGGAGCGATCCGAGAACCCGGCGTCCTCCACGAGGGCGACGTCGTCACTCTCCGGATCCGCACCCTGTGACTCGATCTCCTTGCGCAGCTCAGTGTTCTGTCGCTCGAGCTGACGTCGAAGCGCACCGAGCGTCACCTCGTCGAGCACGGTCACCTTCCCTCTCCGGACCCACGACGGGCTCGCGGGTGCGACGTGTAGTAAACCTCCCGCAGATGCTCCTTGGTCACGAGCGTGTAGATCTGCGTCGTCGCCACACTCGCGTGTCCCAGGAGCTCTTGCACCACACGTACATCGGCGCCCCCTTCGAGCAGATGTGTCGCGAACGAGTGTCGCAGGGTGTGGAGGCTCACGTGCCGCGAGATCTCGGCGACCGTCGCATACCTGCCCAAGAGCCTGGCGCAGCTCTGTCTGGTGAGGCGCCCTCCGCGCTGGTTCAGGAACAGCGCGGCCCGGCTCGAGCGCGAGGCAAGGGCCGGTCGACCGCGAGTGAGGTAGGCATCCACCGCCTCACGAGCGAACCGGCCAACGGGGACCTCTCGCTCTTTCCCTCCTTTTCCTAGCACACGAACGCTTCCCTCGTCGAGGTCGAGGTCGTCGACGTCGAGACCGGTGAGCTCTGAGATCCGGAGGCCGGCGCCGTAGAGCAGCTCGAGGATCGCACGATCGCGCAGACCCGCAGGCGTGCGAGGGTCCGGCGCCTCCAGCAGCCGCGCGATCTCATCGACGGAGAGGGGACGCGGAAGGGAGCGCGGGATCTTCGGCTGCAAAACACCGGCAGCGGGGTCGCCCAGCGTGATCCCTTCGCGCAGGAGGAACCGATGGAACGACCGCACCGCCGACAGCGTTCGGGCGACCGAGGTGGCGCGATAGGCACGATCGTCTTCGCCGTGCGTCGATGCCGACAACGAGGCGAGGAAGGATCGAACGATCGTCTCGTCGACCTCCCCCGCCTTGCCCACGTCGCGCTTCTCGAGGAACGTGAGGTACCGGGCGAGGTCTCTTCGGTACGCCTGGAGCGTGTTGTCGGAGAGCCCTCGCTCCACCGCGAGATGGTCGAGATACCGTTGGGCATCGATGGCGATCGGGGCCGTCATCGCGTCCGGCGCTCAGCCGTCGCCGTCGACCAGCTCGCCGATCGTGGTCGAAGCCATGCCGTGCGCTTCGGCCACGCCCGCGTTCGTCACCTGACCGTCGTACACGTTCACCCCCAGCGCGAGCGCGTGATCGGCGCGGATAGCTCCCTCGAGACCCGTCCCCGCGATCGCGCTGATGTAGGGAAGCGTGACGTTCGTGAGCGCGTAGGTCGAGGTACGGGGCACGGCACCGGGCATGTTCCCGACGCAGTAGTGCACGACCCCATCGACGACATAGGTCGGGTTCGAGTGCGTCGTCATATGAGAGGTCTCGAAGCAACCGCCCTGGTCGATCGAGATGTCGACGAGCACGGCGCCTTGCTTCATCCGCGAAACGAGCTCCGCTCCGACCAGATGAGGGGCTCGTGCCCCCGGGACGAGCACGGCACCAACGACCAGGTCGGCGTCGAGCACGAGCCGCTCGATCGCGAGCGCGGACGACATCACCGTCTGGATCCTGCCGTGCCACACCTGATCGATCTGACGAAGACGCTCGACGTTGTTGTCGACGATCGTCACCACGGCCTCCATGCCCGCCGCGATCTGCGCCGCGTTGGTGCCCGCCATCCCCGCGCCCAGGACCACTACGCGAGCCGGAGCAACGCCCGAGGCGCCACCGATCAACACGCCGCGCCCTCCCTGAGGACGCTCGAGGCAATTGGCCCCGACGTGGGGAGCCATGCGCCCGGCGATCTCAGACATCGGCGCCAGCAACGGCAGCCGCCCGTCCGGCGTCTGAACCGTTTCGTACGCGATCGAGGCGATCGTGCGCTGCACGAGGAAGTCCGTCAGCTTCTTGTCGGCGGCCAGGTGGAGGTATGTGAAGAGCAACTGTCCCGCGCGGAACCGCTCGTACTCCTGGGGCTGCGGCTCCTTGACCTTGACGATGAGCTCCGCGGCTTCGAACACCGCGTCCGCGCTCGCCAGCACCTCGGCGCCCGCTGCGGCGAAGTCGGCATCACCGATCGCCGAGCCCTCCCCCGCCCCGGCTTGGACGAACACGCGGTGACCCTCGTGAACGAGCTCCCGAACCCCCTCGGGCGTCGCGGCCACGCGGTATTCGTTGTCCTTCACCTCGGCAGGGATACCGATGTTCACGGTTGCATCGCCTCTCCGCCTCGTCTTGGCTCCGGAAAGGCGCGCGCCGGGGCAAGCAGGAGCGCCATAGCGGTCTTCACATCACGGATCTTGCCGCTCCGCGCAGCATCGAGCATCCTCTCGAACGGCACCAGCACGACCTCGATCCCCTCCTCGGGATCCGCCTCGGGCTCCGACTCCGTGAGCGCCCAGAACATATGGACATACTCACCCATGCATCCCGCAGAGCTGTAGTAACCGGCGAGGAACTCGATCGTTCGGTGGCGGTACCCCGTCTCTTCGAACAGCTCCCGAGCGGCGCACGACAACGCGTCCTCGCCTTCGACGTCGAGCTTGCCGGCCGGGATCTCCGTGAGCACCTGCCGAACCGGCGGGCGGAACTGCTTCACGAGGATGACGTCCCCGGCCGGGGTAACGGGCAGAACCCCTGCTGCGTCGTGCTGATACACGACCTCGTAGGGCTCGAATCCGGGCCAGCTCTCGATGTCGACGCGGAGCCAGCGGCCGGCGTACGCGGTTCGCGTGTCGCCGGGCTCGGGCATGTCGCCGTCAGCCTGGGACTGACACCGAGCGCTGGGATCGCGCGTGCCGTTCGGCTCGTGCGGCCCCGATGAAGTCCCGGAAGAAGGGGTGCGGACGCGTCGGGCGCGACCTGAGCTCCGGATGGAACTGCCCCGCAAGGAAGAACGGATGATCCCTGAGCTCGATGATCTCCGCGAGCCTGCGGTTCTTCGAATGTCCCGAGATCACGAGGCCGGCGTCGGTGAGCGCCCGGTGATAGTTCGGGTTGACCTCGAACCGATGCCGATGCCGCTCTTCGACGACCGCTTCACCGTAGGCGCTGGCCGCCAAGGTCCCTTCCACGAGGTAACAGGGCTGCGCGCCGAGCCGCATCGTGGCTCCCAGGTCGATCACATCCTTCTGTTCAGGAAGGAGATCGATCACCGGATGCGGACTGGATGGATCGAACTCGGAGGAGTTCGCACCCTCGAGGCCGCACACGTTACGTGCGAACTCGACGACTGCACACTGCAGACCGAGACAGATCCCGAGGAACGGAACCCGTTGCTCACGTGCGAATTGGACCGCAGCCACCTTCCCCTCGACGCCTCTGACGCCGAATCCTCCGGGGATCAAGATGCCGTCGGCAGCAGCCAGAGCTTCCGAGGTTGCGCGCCCACCCAGGTCATCGGAGGCTACCCAGTCGATCTCGACGTTCACGCCGTGATGGAACCCGCCGTGACGGAGCGCCTCCATCACGCTGAGGTATGCATCGCGGAGGGTCACGTACTTGCCCACGACCGCGATGGTCACGGGGTCTGTGGCGTCGCGGATGCTTCGGACCAGCCCCTCCCATTCCGTCAGGTTCGGCTCCTGATCGATCCCGAGGTGCACGGCGAGCTCGTTATCGAGCCCCTCCTTGTGGAGGATCAGCGGAACCTCGTAGATCGAGTCGGCATCCACCGCGCTGATCACGCCTGAGATCGGCACGTCGCACAGGAGCGAGATCTTCTCCTTCAGGTTCCGTCCGATCGGCCGGTCGGACCGGCAGACGATCGCATCGGGCTGGAGGCCGAGCGAGCGCAGCTCCTTGACGGAGTGCTGCGTCGGCTTCGTCTTCAGCTCGCCCGACGGGCCGATGAACGGCATCAACGAGACGTGTACGAAGGCGCAGTTGTTCCGACCGACCTCGTTGCGGAGCTGGCGGATCGCCTCGAGGAAGGGCAGGGATTCGATGTCGCCGACCGTGCCGCCGATCTCGACGACCACCAGGTCGGCCTGCTCCGCCTCGGCAAGGGATCTGACGCGCTCCTTGATCTCGTCGGTGATGTGCGGGATCACCTGAACCGTCTTGCCGAGGTAGTCGCCGCGACGTTCCTTGGCGATCACGCTGCTGTAGACGGCGCCGGTCGTGAAGTTCGAACCCCGGTGCAGGTCGGCGTCGATGAACCGCTCGTAATGTCCGAGGTCGAGGTCGGTTTCGGCGCCGTCGTCGAGCACGAACACCTCGCCGTGTTCGAACGGATTCATCGTTCCGGGGTCGACGTTGATGTACGGATCGAGCTTCTGGAGCACGACCTTCAACCCGCGGGATTTGAAGAGGCGACCGAGGGAGGCGGTGGTGATGCCTTTCCCGAGTCCGGAGGCGACACCCCCCGTGACGAAGATGAACTTCGGCTGTGCCCTCACCACGGAAGTCGACTCTAGCAGAGGGCGCGGACACGCCGGGCGTCCGGGAGGAGAAATCGATCGAGGCGAACCGATCCGGCCACGCCGCGCCGTCCGTCAACCATCTCGCTCCGCCTCCGCGCGGACCGGGTCCCCGGGGAGTCCGAACTTCTCCCTGACGCGAGCCAGGAACTGCGGTCCCTCTCCCCGCCGAACGAAGCGCGCGGGGTGGTCCGAGGCATGGATCTCGACCCTCGTGCCGATCGGGATCTCGATGCTCTCCCGGCCGTCCGCGGAGAGGACCCCGCTCTCGTCGCCGACGACCTCAAGGACGACACGCTGCTGCGCCCCGAGCACGAACGATCGATCGAAGACCATGTGCGGTGCGATCGGAGTGAGTACCAGACACGGGACCGCGGGAGTGACGATCGGCCCGCGCGCGGAGAAGGAGTAGGCGGTGGAACCCGTGGGAGTCGCGACGATGACCCCGTCGGCGGAGAAGGTCGTCACGTATTCGCCGTCTACCTCGACCGCCAGCCGAACGAGTCGGTGACGCGCGTGCTTCTCGACGGTGACCTCATTCATCCCCCAGCGCGGCTCGAACGTGACCCCATCCTCCGGTTCGGCCGCGACCGCCAGCCGCTCCTCGATCGTGGCCTTCCCGGCGAGGACGAGCCGTACGACGTCGAGCGCCTCGTTCGGCTCCACCTCGGTCAGGAAACCGAGCCTTCCCACCTTCACGCCGAGCACCGGGCAGCCGACCGCCGAAGCGACGTGGGCGGCCCGCAAGAACGTCCCGTCTCCCCCGACCGACACGACGAGGTCGAGAGGCGCGCCCCCGACGGCTTCCTCGGGTCGCTGGACCTCGATGAAGCCCACCCCTTCTTCGGACAACGCTCCTTCGAGATCCCGCGCTGCTTCGGACGCAGCAGAACGGCCGTGGTGCACGACGACTCCGACCTGCGTCACGATAGCGGTGCTTCCGCGATCGCGCGATCGACGTCGATCGGCTCACGCGCGGCTCCCTTGCGTGCATGGAGCAAGAACTCCACGTTGCCCGCCGGTCCCCGCAGCGGAGACGCCATGACCCCGATGGGCGAAGCGCTCTCGTCGGCGAACGCTTCGGCAACCGAAACCACGACACGCTTCCATAGGGCGGGATCGCGAACGACGCCGCCGTTGCCGACATCGGCGGGACGCGCCTCGAACTGTGGCTTGATCAATACGACGAACTCGGCTTCGGACGCAGAGAGGTCGCACAGGGTCGCTGCGACGGGACGCAGGGACATGAATGCCAGGTCGGCAACGACGAGATTCGGGAGGAAGGGAAGGATCTCCGGCGTGAGGTCGCGCACGTTCGTCCGTTCGAGAACGGTCACGCGGAGATCGCTCCGGAGCTGCCATGCGAGCTGCCCGTACCCGACGTCGACCGCGATCACCCTGGCGGCTCCTGCCTGCAGGAGGCAGTCGGTGAACCCTCCCGTCGAGGCTCCGGCGTCCAGGCACGCGCGATCCGCGGGCTCGATAGCGAACCGCTCGAGCGCCGCCGCGAGTTTCTCCCCGCCCCGGGATACGAACCGTTTCTCCGAGCCTGCGAGCGCGATCGGCTCATCGTCGGTCACCATCGTGGCAACGGTCGGGTCGGCTGCTCCCCTCACCCTGACCACTCCCGACCGAACCGCCTCGTGGGCTTCGGCAGTGGTGGAGACCAGACCCCGACGCACCAATTCGGCGTCGAGGCGCCGGCGCGTCACTCGACGCCCCGGCCTAGCTCGCAGCCCTGGTGGGGCTCGCAGCGGTGCTCTTGCTACTGGCCTTGCGAGCGGATGCCTTGCGAGCGGATGTCTTGCGTGCCGGTGTCTTGCGTGCAGCCGGCTTCTTGCCCGACGCCGTCGTCCCGGCCTCTCGCTCGAGTGCGCGAACACGCTTCTTCAATCCGTCGACCTCAGCTTGGGTAGCCACTCCAACCGTCTTCATCTGGCCGGAGATCTCGGTGGCGACGAACTCGCGCAGCCGTTCGCGGTTGCGGTGCGACCAGTCCATGAGCTCCGCCGCGGTCTTCGATACCTGGTCCTTGGCTGTTCCCGGCTCGAGCAAACCCTTGGCGAGCTCCTGCGCCTTCTGAGGCGTCAGGCTACTGAGGGTTGCTTCGATCGTCTTTCGCACGTCATCCAGCAGCATGATCGGTCCTCCGTTCGTGCGATCTGGCGTCAGCATACCCGCAGCGTGGAACCGACCTCAGCCGAACGCAGCGTCGAACAACGCCGACAGATCCCGTCCGACATAGGTCGGCGCCGGCCCGGCGGCGGCGGCGTCGGCGGCGGTCGAGATACCCGTCAGCACCAGGAGCGAATCCCAGCCCAGCGCGGCGGCGCCGGCGATATCGGTTTCGATCCTGTCGCCGACGATCAGCGGGCGTCCGCCGCCCGCCCGAGACAGCGCAGCCCGCAGGATCGGAGGGTGGGGCTTTCCCATCACTTCGGCGCGCGCGCCCGTCGTCGTCTCGATCGCGGCCAACAGTGCACCTGCGCCGGGCCATCGTTCACCCCCGGGCGCCGGCAAGGAGGCGTCGTCGTTCGTGGCGATGAACGCGGCGCCCCGCTGAACGAGGTTCGAGGCGTCCCTGAGCCTCGCGTAATCGGCCGCCCGGTCCCAGCCGACGACGACCGCATCGACGCGAGGCGCATCGGCGCCCACGACCTCGATCCCGCGCTCCTGGAGCGCCTCCCGGAGCCCAGACTCCCCGATCACGAATGCCGTCCGTAGACCCCTGTCGGCCAACGCCGCCGCGGTCGTCAGCGCCGAGGTTTCGACCTCGGCTGGCACGGCATACATCCCGAGACGAACGAGCCGCTCGGCCAGATCCCGGGGGCTTCTGCTCGAGTTGTTCGTGACGAATGCCAGCCGCTTGTCGGCTGCCCGCAGCCTCGCGAGTGCCTCCCGGGCGCCCGGTGCCGCTTCATCCCCGAGGAACAGCACGCCGTCGAGATCGAGAAGGAAGGCGTCGTAGCGATCGACGATCATTCAGGCCGAGAGACGCTCGAGCACCCGCTCGTAGTCGCTCACCCCGGGTTGCAGCACGAGCGCCAGTTTCGCGTGGCCCAGGCCACGCTCCCGTTGTCCCGTGCGCTCGCAAGCGAGAGCGAGAGCGAAATGGCCGTAATCGTCGCTCGGATTCAGCTGGACGGCCTTCGTGAACTCGCGGCGCGCGTGCCGGGGTCGTCCGGACATGTAAAGAGCTCGCCCCAGCGCTTCCCGGATCGACGCTTTCTCGGGCTCGAGGAGCTTGGCGCGCGCGAGGAGCATCGCCGCCTGATGCGGGTGACCTCCGTCGAGCAGCGACATACCACGCGCATACAGGTCGTACGCGGTCTCTTGGCGAACCCGGCTGTTATACAAGGTGCGTGCCTCGCTTGTTCCCGTTCGAAGCCCTCATGTACGACCCCGCGGTAGCCGGCTCGCTCGAACTCGTCACCGCGCCACCGTACGACGTTATCAGCGATGCTCGGCGACGGGAACATCTGTCGGCGAGCCCGTTCAGCGTGGTGCATCTCGACCTCGCTGAAGGAAGCTCGGATCCGGCCGACCCGGGAAGCCGGTACGCGCGAGCCGCGGAACTCCTGCGTACCTGGGAGGCAGGCGGCGCTCTCGTTCGGACCGAGGAACCGAGCTATTTCGCCTACGAGATGCGGTTCTCGCATGAAGGCCGATCGAAACGGGTTCGTGGCGTGCTCGGCGCGATCGAACTCGAAGATTGGGGGGGAGGCGTCGTTCCGCACGAGCGGACCATGCCCGGACCCGTGGAAGACCGACTCAGGCTGCTCCGCGCGATCCGGACGCATCTGTCTCCGGTGTACGGGACCGTCGACGGACCCTGTCCGCCGTTGACCCAGCTCCTCGACAGCGTGACCGCGGTCGAACCCCATTCGGTCGTCGCGGATGAGCAGGGCGTGCAGCACCGGATGTGGCCGATCGCCGGGAACGAACCGATCGGCGGATGGCTTGCGGCAGAACCACTGCTGATCGCCGACGGCCACCATCGCTACACGACGGCGCTTCACTATCGGAGCGAGCGGCGCGCCGCCGAGGGTCCGGGCCCCTGGGACCGATTGCTCACGTTCGTCGTCGACGCGGGTTCAGAGCGGATCTCCGTGTCGCCGTTCCATCGGGTGCAACTCGGTGGGACCGTTCCGGAGATCGGAACCCCGGCTCCGTCGCTCGCAGACGTTCTCAGCGCGTTATCCGACGACGATCTCGTCATCGGCGTCTCGATCGGCCGAGGCGCCGGCGTTGAATACCGCACCGTGCGTCTGCACGGGGATCCCCCCGCCGTTCGCGCACTGCACGCGGAAGTCCTAGACGGACGCGTCCCGCCGCTGGAGCTCCGATTCGTTCCCGACGCGCATCAGGCTGACGCGACCGTCAGGGACGGCAGCGCCGTGGCCGCATGGTTCCTCCCGGCGACGAGACCGGATCGGATCCGCAAGGTGGTGCAGCGCGGCGAGCGGCTGCCGCAGAAGTCCACCTACTTCTGGCCGAAGCCTCGAACAGGCGTCGTGATGATGCCGCTCGAGCCCGTTACACGATCGCCTCGCCCTCGAGCTTCTTGATCCCGGTTGCCACGACCTCGGTGAGACTGCGCGCACCGGCACCGCTGCGATAGAACCGCCGGACGAGCGTTCCGTGGACGAGCACGTCGTCACCTTTCGCCAAACCCTTCAGCGCCCGCTTGCCGACGGTTTGATGCCACGCCGCGACCGGGAGCGGCAAGAGCCGCTTCCCTACCTCGGGCACCGACAGCCTCAGCTCGGTGACCTCGTCCCCGGACGGCATGCGCCGCTCGACCGGCTCTGCTGCGATCGTTCCCGCCAGGACCACTACGTTCACGGTCACCACAACGACCTCCAGTTCGCCAGCGGAGGAGGCGCCACGACCGTAGCATCCGTCGCCGACACGCTCGCGTGGGAGACTCGCGCCGATGATCGAGCATGCTCGGCACCCCACCCTGACAACGATCGGCTCGGGGATCACCCAGATCGACACGATGCTCGCGGGAGAGCCCGAGTTCAACGCCGTCTATCTGCTGGACGGCGATGAGCCAACACTCGTCGAGGCCGGGCCCGGGGCGGACGTTCCCGTCGTCCTCGAAGCGCTCCAGCTTCTCGGTATCGGGGAGCACGACATCGCTCACATCGTCGTGACGCACATCCACATCGACCATGCCGGAGCTGTGGGTTCGCTCATGCCGAGATTCCCCGGTGCGGTCGTGCACGTCCACGATCGAGGCGCTCCTCACCTGGCAGATCCCACGCGTCTCGTGGCGAGCACCGCCAGAACCTATGGCCGGGAACGCATGCTGTCGCTCTACGGTGAGACGCTCCCCGTCCCATCGGATCGGATCAGAGCGGTCGTCGGCGGAGATCACATCTCGCTCGGAGATCGAACGCTTCGGGTCCTTCACACACCGGGACACGCTTCGCACCACGTGGCTCTGGTCGATGAGTCCGGGGGCGGCGTGTTCACCGGCGAGGCGATCGGCTCTCACCTACCGTGGGCGGATTGCTATCGTCCGGCGCTCCCGCCGCCCGAGGTCGACGTCGAGGTGGCGCTCGCAAGCATCGAGCTCATCCGAGCGCAGCGCCCGAGCGTCCTCTTGACGTCCCACTTCGGTGTGGTCCGCGACGCGGACGAGGGATGCGACCGAGGCGCGGACCGCATCCGCGCATGGTCGGAGGCGGTTCGTTCGGAGCTCGAACGCGATCCGGCCGTCGACGTGGACGCGATCGCGGAGACGCTGCATCGACGTGCCGCCGGGGACTACTTCGCCGACGCCGGCGGGCCGATCGATCTCGCGCGCTACAACGTCATCGGGTCGATCGAGATGAACGCCGCGGGGCTCGCTCGCTACTGGCGCAAACGGCTGGAAGCCGACGGGACTCCGGCTCTGTGAGCAGCGACTAGGAAGGATCAGCCGAGCTCCGCAAGTCGTTCCGCAGCATCGAACGCCGCGGAATCGTGCCGCATGATCTTTCGGAACTCGGTCGCAGCTTCTTCCTCGCGCCCTGCTCGAGCCAAGATGTCGCCCTTCGCGTACCAGATCCGAAGCGTGTACGGCTCCGAGACGTCCTCACGGGTCCGTGCCCGGCCGAGGAAGGCGAGCGCCTCCGCGAATCGACCCTGGTCCGCCAGCGCGGAGGCGCCCACGATCACCGCCTCCGCCTTGGCCTCGTTCGACACCTTCGCCTTGAGCTCTTCCTCAACGAGAGGCACGGCGTCGGCGGCCCGACCTAGCCCTCGAAGACAATCGGCCATCACGTGGTTCTGATCGCTCCGCCCGGAGATCCGTCGGTAGACCTTGAATTCGGCCAGCGCCTCGCGCCAGCGCTCCTGACCGTAGAGGGCCATCCCCAAGACCTCCCGCACGGAGGCCGACCTCGGCGCGACGTCCTTGGCTTTCTGCGCTTCGGCCGCGGCACCGCCCGGGTCCCCGCGCTCGAGCAACTGGATCGCTCGGCCGAGTCGGGAGGTCGCCTCTCGCTGGCTCGTGGGACGCACGACGGCGCGGATCTCCTCATCGACCTCCCGAGGAAGCGTGACCCGCACGGCCGATGGGCGGCCGCTTTCGGATCGGCGTGGGTGCAGTGGTTTGGCCATCGGATGCTCCTGCCAGAGACTAGGTGAACCGGACAACGCAGCGCATGAGATACCAGAACGGGCCGTCCGAAGACGGCCCGTTCTGAAGATGTTCCGGCAGCGACCTACTCTCCCACCCAGTCACCCAGGCAGTACCATCGGCGCGGGAGGGCTTAACTTCCGGGTTCGGGATGGGACCGGGTGTTTCCCCTCCGCTGTGGCCACCGAAACGGCGGTTCTCACGGAGCCTCGAGCCTCGTGAGAGGCTTCGAGGGTGCGAGCTCCGAGTCACCTCGGAACTGCGATAGCGAGCGCGAGCAGAGTCAAGCCCTCGGCCTATTAGTACCGGTCAGCTCCACACGTTGCCGTGCTTCCACTTCCGGCCTATCAACCTCGTGGTCTTCGAGGGGCCTTACCCGGTTGACCCGGTGGGAGATCTCATCTCGAGGCGAGCTTCGCACTTAGATGCTTTCAGCGCTTATCCCTTCCGAACGTGGCTAACCAGCCGTGCCGCTGGCGCGACAACTGGC